>NZ_LIGG01000001.1:0-10826 GCF_001273925.1 Bacillus sp. FJAT-27251
TTACCGAGATAATACTATTTAAAATGCCCTCCACCAAAGGCAGAGGGCGTTTCAACAGTAACCTTATTCCACTTCCCCTTCCCAACTCATCATTCCGCCAACCATATTGCGCACTTTGTAGCCTTGCTCCTGCATGTAGTGGCAGACGTTGTGGCTGCGGCCTCCTGAGCGGCAGATGAAGATGTACTCTGTATCCTTATCGAAGGAATCAAGGTTTTCAGGGATGTCGCCCATTCTGATGTGCTTGGCGCCGGGAATCATGCCTCCTGCTACTTCTTCATCTTCACGGACATCGACGAGGGCCAGCTTTTCTCCAGCCTCAAGTTTTTTCTGAAGTTCGTCTGTTGTGATTGTTTCAATCTGACTCATATTTTTCAGCTCCTTATTTAAACCGTCTACTATTCAGCATAGAAGTTTTTCTTGTCAATTATACAAAACGGACGATCTTAAATACAAAACTCCTGACTGTAAAAGCCCCTCCGGCTAGAGGGAGGGGCTTACCTGCATTCAATCTTTAGTTCGCTACAATGTTGACAAGCTTTCCAGGTACAGCAATGACTTTTCTGACCGTTTTGCCGTCAATTTGCTCTTTAACCGCAATGTCGCCCATCGCGATTTGTTCAAGTGTTTCACGGTTGGCATCGGCAGGCACCTTCATTTTCGCTTTGATTTTGCCGTTGATCTGGATGACGATTTCAATTTCATCATCAACCAGCTTGGCTTCATCATATGCAGGCCATGCTGCATAGCTGATGGTTTCACCATGGCCAAGCTTCTGCCATAATTCCTCTGCGATATGAGGGCAAATCGGCGCAAGCAGCTTTACAAATCCTTCGATATAATCCTTTGGAAGCTCGGTCGCTTTGTACGCCTCATTGATGAATACCATCAGCTGGGAGATCGCTGTATTAAAGCGCAGGCCTTCATAATCCTCAGTCACTTTTTTCACGGTCTGGTGGTAAACCTTCTCCAGGCTGCCTGCCTCGGCACCTTCCCGGATTTTGCCGGTCAGGCTGCCATCCTCCTCGACAAACAGGCGCCATATCCGGTCAAGGAAACGGCGGGAACCATCCAGCCCGTTGGTGGACCAGGCAATCGATGCATCCAGCGGCCCCATGAACATTTCATACAGCCTTAACGTATCGGCACCATGGCTGTCAACGACAGAATCCGGATTCACGACATTTCCTTTGGATTTACTCATCTTCTCATTGTTTTCGCCAAGGATCATTCCCTGGTTGAACAGCTTCTGGAATGGCTCTTTCGTCGGCACAACACCCAAGTCGTACAGCACTTTGTGCCAGAAACGTGCGTATAGCAAGTGCAATACCGCGTGCTCCGCGCCGCCGATGTAAATATCGACAGGCAGCCACTCATCCAGCTTTTCGGCTGCAGCCAAAGCTTCTTCGTTCTTAGGATCAATATAGCGCAAGTAGTACCAGCAGCTTCCCGCCCACTGAGGCATTGTATTCGTTTCGCGGCGGCCTTTTTTGCCGGTTTCAGGGTCCACCACGCTCACCCAGTCTGCGATATTCGCAAGCGGGGATTCGCCTGTACCAGATGGCTTGATTTCGGTTGTTTTAGGCAGGACAAGCGGCAGCTGGTCTTCGGGTACAGTTGACATTGTACCGTCTTCCCAGTGGATGATCGGAATTGGCTCTCCCCAGTAGCGCTGGCGGCTGAACAGCCAGTCGCGCAGACGATAAGTCACTTTCTTCGTGCCAACGCCTTTTTCCTCAAGCCAGGCAATCATCGAAGTAATGGCTTCTTCCTTGTTCATGCCATCAAGGAATCCGGAGTTCACATGGGCACCATCGCCAGTATACGCTTCCTCTTCTACATTGCCGCCGGCAACGACTTCCTTGATTTCCAAGCCAAACTTGCGTGCAAACTCATAGTCGCGCTCATCATGTGCAGGAACGGCCATGATCGCGCCTGTACCGTAGCTCATCAAAACATAATCGGCAATCCAGATTGGCATTTTTTCACCATTAACAGGGTTTACTGCATATGCTCCTGTGAAAACTCCTGTTTTATCTTTGGCAAGATCGGTACGCTCCAGGTCGCTCTTGCTCTTGATTTTTTCGATATAGGCATCAACCGCCCCGCGCTGCTCTGCGGAAGTAATTTCATCCACAAGCGGATGTTCCGGTGCCAATACCGCATAAGTCGCTCCAAACAGTGTATCCGGACGGGTGGTAAAAACAGTAAAGGTACCATTATGTCCTTCAATGTCAAACGTGACTTCTGCCCCTTCAGAGCGGCCAATCCAGTGGCGCTGCATATCTTTAATGCTTTCCGGCCAGTCAACCTCTTCAAGGTCTTCCAATAAGCGATCGGCGTAGGCCGTAATTTTCAGCATCCATTGGCGCATCGGGCGGCGCTCAACCGGATGTCCCCCGCGCTCACTCTTTCCATCAATAACCTCTTCATTCGCCAGTACTGTTCCAAGTGCCGGACACCAGTTGACCGCCACTTCATCGATATAGGCAAGCCCTTTTTCATAAAGCTTCAGGAAGATCCACTGTGTCCATTTGTAATAGGACGGGTCCGTCGTATTGATTTCCCGGTCCCAGTCATAGGAGAAGCCCAGCGCCTTAATCTGGCGGCGGAAATTGTCGATGTTGTGCTTCGTGAATTCTGCAGGGTCGTTCCCTGTATCAAGCGCATATTGTTCAGCAGGAAGGCCAAAGGCATCCCAGCCCATTGGGTGAAGGACGTTATAGCCCTGCATCCTCTTCATGCGCGAAAGAATATCTGTTGCCGTGTAGCCTTCCGGGTGGCCGACATGCAGTCCTGCTCCGGATGGATACGGAAACATATCCAATGCGTAAAACTTCCTTTTGCCTTCATCTTCCGTTGTTTTAAAGGTTTTGTTCTCTTCCCAGTATTGCTGCCATTTCTTTTCAATTTCATGATGGCTGAAGCTCATCTTGTTTACCTCCTGATTTTAATGATCGCTGTATGGGACTGGCCAATACATAATGCCCCAAAAAACAAAAAACTCCCGTCCCTAAAAAGGGACGAGAGGATATGTATGTTCTCCCGCGGTACCACCCACATTAGTGACAAGTCACTCGCTTCGTTCATCCTTAACGCGGAATACGGCTGGCACTACTGTCAGTTCATGCCGGCGACTAAAAGGCGAGTTCATGATGGACCTGGCTGACTTGCACCGACCGTCAGCTCTCTTCGGACAGGCTTTGCACCATTACTACTCCTTTATCAACGTCTATCACTATGAAAGTATACTTATTTTAAACAATTTCGGCACAACTTGCAAGTGGCTTTCCCGAAGCGGGTCGGCAACGCTTTCCATTGCTTGAAAATTTACTGGTTATTCTATGCGGAATATTCCGATGTGTGAATACTTTTCATTTATTTCCGGAAAAGAACCAAATTATTCAGCTTTGATTGTATAATATGATTAAATTCTTGGAATTTTGCGAAATACCGATTAAGGGAGTGAATGCAGATGAAGGTTACCCTTTTTGCCACCTGCCTCGTCGATATGTTTCAAAGTGATGTAGGCAAAGCAACCGTCGAACTGCTTGAGCGGCTTGGATGCAAAATTGATTTTCCCGAGTCGCAGGTCTGCTGCGGCCAGCCGGCTTATAATAGCGGCTATGTGAAGGAGTCAAAGGAAGCAATGAAAAGAATGATTGATACTTTTGCGGATGCGGAGTATATCGTTTGTCCATCTGGTTCGTGTGCGTACATGTTCCACGAATACCAGCATGTGTTTAAAGGCGATCCCGTCTGGGAGCCAAAAGCGAAGAAACTGGCGGCAAAAACGTACGAGCTTACCCAATTCATCGTGGACGTCCTTAAAATAGAAGATGTTGGAGCCAAGCTGGACGGAAAGGCAACCTATCACACCTCCTGCCATATGACAAGGCTGCTGGGAGTCAAAAAGGCGCCGATGATCCTGCTCAGCCATGTAAAAGGGCTTGAATTCACCGAATTGCCGGGAAAAGAACAGTGCTGTGGTTTTGGCGGCACATTTTCCGTGAAAATGGCGCAGATTTCCGAGCAGATGGTCGATGAAAAAGTCCAGCATGCCGAAGAAACGGGCGCTGATTATTTAATCGGTGCCGATGCTGGCTGCCTGATGAATATCGGAGGGCGGATAGACCGCCAGGGTAAGCCGATTAAAACCCTGCATATAGCGCAAGTGCTCAACAGCCGTTAAGCTTCGGCAAAGTGTAAAAAGCAACCGAATGGAGGCGATATTCTTATGGCGATGAAAATAGGCAGTGAAGGTTTTAAAAGCCGGGTGGATAAAGGCATCAACGACACCTTTATGAGAGGGGCCGTAGCCAAGGCCCAGGAGCGGATGGGCGGACGCAGGCAGCTGGTGGTCGATGAACTGGGAAACTGGGAGGAGTGGCGTTCCCTTGGGGAAGAAATCCGCCAGCATGTCCTGGAAAACCTCGACTATTACCTCGAGCAGCTTAGCGACAATGTCGCCAGGCGCGGAGGGAATGTATTTTTCGCGAAGACTGCGGAAGAAGCAAATGAATACATACGGGGTGTGGTGACTAGCAAGAACGCAAAAAAAGTGGTCAAGTCGAAATCCATGGTCACCGAAGAGATCAATTTGAATGCCTGCCTTGAAAAGGCTGGCTGCAAAGTGGTCGAGACCGACCTTGGCGAATACATCCTTCAGGTGGATGATCATGATCCGCCCTCGCATATCGTTGCTCCGGCCCTTCATAAAAACAAGGAGCAGATTCGCGATGTGTTCACTGACAAACTTGGTTACCAAAAAACATCAAAGCCGGAGGAGCTCGCCTGGCACGCACGCGAGATGCTGCGGCAGGAATATTTAACGGCCGACATCGGGATTACCGGCTGCAATTTTGCCGTCGCCGAAACGGGCTCGTTTTCCCTTGTAACGAATGAAGGGAACGCCGACCTGGTTACCGCCCTGCCCAAAACGCAGATCACCGTGATGGGGATGGAACGGCTGGTTCCGACCTTTGAGGAAATGGAGGTCCTGGTCAGCCTCCTGACCAGAAGCGCCGTTGGGCAGAAGCTGACAAGCTATATCACCGTTTTGACAGGCCCGAGGGAAGAGCTTGATGCGGACGGCCCCGAGGAATTCCATCTGGTGATTGTCGATAATGGACGATCCAGCATCCTGGGAACAGAGTTCCAGTCCATCCTGCAATGCATCCGCTGTGCCGCATGTGTCAATGTATGTCCCGTGTACCGGCATGTAGGCGGCCATTCGTATGGCTCCATCTACTCCGGGCCTATCGGCGCGGTGCTCTCCCCGCTGCTGGGCGGCTATGAAGAGTATAAGGAACTGCCATATGCTTCAACGCTGTGCGGGGCCTGCACCGAGGTCTGCCCTGTAAAAATCCCGCTGCATGATCTTTTGCATAAGCATCGGCAAGTTGTCGTCGAAAAGGAAGGAAAAGCGCCGATTTCCGAGAAACTCGCGATGAAGGCTTTTGGCCTTGGAGCTGCTTCCCCTTCGCTGTACAAGCTTGGTTCAAAACTGGCGCCCGCAGCGATGAACCCTTTTATGACAGGAGATAAGATTTCGAATGGGCCTGGCCCTCTGAAGGCCTGGACTGAAATCCGCGAATTCCCGGCTCCAGCCAAGGAAAGATTCAGGGACTGGTATAAAAACCGGGAAAAAGGAGGGGACAAGGAATGACTGGAACCATCCAGAACCGCGATTCCTTTTTGGAGCATATCGCAAGCACGCTTGGAAGACCGCGCAGGAAAGAACCTGTCCAAAGACCGGTCTGGAAGCATCAGCCCCAGCATGAGGTCCTAAGGGATGCCACCCCTGACCAATTGGTGGAAGTTCTAAAGACACACTGCCTGAAGATCCACACCAGCCTGATCATGACCGACCTTGCCGGATTAAGTTCTGCCTTGAAAGAAACGGTAGACAGCTTTGGCGGCGGGCCAGTTGTCACCTGGAGGGATGAAAGGTTTTCCGAATGGGGCCTGAATCCCCTTTTTGCAGAGGAGTGGCCTGAGCAGGGCATTGAGTTCCACGAATGGGATTATCAGAAAGGCAGTGAAAATGTCACTGTGGCTGAAAAAGCCAATGTGGGCATCACCATCAGTGAAATCACCCTGGCCGAGTCTGCGACAGTGGTCACCTTCAGCGGCAAGGACAAAGGCCGGAGCGTCAGCTTTCTTCCAAGAACCTACATTGCCCTGATCCCGAAAAGCAGCATCGTACCGCGCATGACCCAGGCCGCAATTAAAATGAGGGAAATGCATCTTGAAGGTAAACCTGTATCCTCCTGCATCAATTTTATTACCGGGCCAAGCAACTCGGCCGACATCGAGCTGAACCTGGTGGTCGGTGTCCATGGTCCTGTAAGAGCAGCTTATATTGTCATTGAGGATCTATAAAGCTTAAAAGGCTGGCTCCGCACGGGAAGCCAGCCTTTTAGTGTGCCTGAGCCTGTAATACTTGTTCCTTCAGTTTCCTGTCATACACGATGGTCGTGAACATGGCGCCAAACAGCAAAAGGATCAGGACGGTAAATAGCGCCGGCATCCCATGGAAGTCAACAAGCATGCCCCCAAGCAGCGGACCAATCATTCTGCCGCCTGTCGCCGTACTGTTGACGATTCCCTGATAAAATCCTTCCCGTCCCTTCGGGGCAAGAGAATCCGCTATAGTCGGCACGGCAGGCCATATCAGCATTTCGCCGATTGTCAGAATCGCCATTGCCGCAAGGAATCCTGAAAACTCCCTTGCGCCGGAAGCCACAATGAAAGAACCGACGAAAATGAACATGCCGACAAGGATCTGCACCTTGAGATTCCTTTCAAATGGCTTGACCAGCCTGTTGATGAGCGGCTGTGCCAGTACGATCATCGCCCCATTGACTGTCCAGAGAATGCTATACTGGCTTATCGTAATACCCAAATCCCTTGTGTAGGCTGAAATGGTCGACTGCCATTGGACATATCCAACCCAGCAGAGCAGGTAGCCGGCACAAAGAATCAGCAATGCGTACAGCTTATCATGGTTTTTGACCGGCCCATTTTCCTGAAGGATATTGCTGTGGGCGGACTGGACCTGGATGCCCCGGTAGCCGAACACGGCAATTGCCAGGAATACAAGGTACAAAAGGGCGTTGGCCATAAAGATCATCTGGAAGGAATACGAAGCAACAAGGCCGCCCAGCGCCGCACCAACCGCGACCCCAAGGTTCTGGGCAACATAGATGGCATTGAACGCCTTTCGCCCGCCTTCCTTCCAGACAGATCCGGCCATGGCATACATGGAGGGAAACACAATTCCCGAGCCGAAACCGATAATGATTAAAAAGACGATATACTGCGGCCAGCTGCTCCAAATTGTCAGTCCAAACAAAGCAAGGACAGTAATGACAATACCGAGCAAGATGGATTTGTACCCGCCAATTTTGTCAAACAAAGATCCGCCTACCAGATTTCCGGCCACACTTGCGGCTGAATTGAGCATTAGCACGATTCCGGCAACGGATAGGGACTTTCCAAGATGTTCATGAATATATATTGTATTTAAAGGCCATAAAAACGATGAGCCTGTTACATTTACGGCCATACCAATAATCAGCAGCCATAAGGCTCTAGGCATAAAAGTCTCTCCCTGCTTAAAAAGAATTTGATCAACCTCCGTAATTTTAGGCGTTTTTGCATCATGTTGCAAGATGGAAACCTACAGTCCCAATAATAAAAAAATACTGCAAATTGACCGCTCGCTTCTCTCCCCTTCTTTAAGCGTTTTTTTCCTTAAGCAGAACAGAAACTAATTGCCTTGACACCCGAAAAAAATCCTGGCAAACTAAAGAAAACACTGCGCAAACCCCTATTTGCACAGTGTTTTCTGATTAAACTTTTTTCTTTTTATTTTGGCTGTTGTGCCGGGAAATAGTCGTTGATCGCTTTTTCCTTCTTCTTGAAGTTGTCTGTTTCTTCGGACACAGCCTTCTTTACTTTTTCAATTTCCTCATCCAACTCCTTGATATCCACGCCTTTTTTGACCAGCTCTTCTGTCGCAAGCTTGATTGCGGCGAAAGATTCCTCGGACGAAATCTTCAAAGTATCCATGGCGCCCTGCGGATTATGGAAGCCGGCTGAGCTTTCAGCTGCTACGATATCCCAGAACCATTGGGCTTTGCGTACATGCTGCTGCGCTTCTTTAATTTTTTCCTCACTTACTCCCGATGTGATCATTTTATTTATATAGTAATGAGAGGTAATCGAGATGTCTTCGGCCTTATGAAGAGCCTCCATATGTGTTTCCTGGATTTCACCTACACGGCTTTCCAGCTCATCAAGTTCCCTGTTGCTGTGGCAAGTGGCACACGATTGTTCCATTGTTTTAAGCGGTGAAGTCCACCAGTGCGAACTGATTTTCTTTTTGCCGTCCGCCCGGTCGTAAGGCATATGGCAGTCGGAGCATGTAACGCCTGCTTTTCCGTGCGGGCCTTCCATATGGGTTTCAAAATCCGGATGCTGCGATTTGAGAATTGGCGTTCCGGATACGTTGTGGATCCAGTCCTGGTTGAAACCCTCTTCCTTTGCTGTCGTTTCGTAGTATGCAAACATATCCTCCGGTTTGAATCCATTATCCCACGGGAAGGTTACTTCGCCGTTTCCTGCATCAAAGTAGTATTCTACGTGGCATTGTCCGCAAACATAATTTCTCATATCATTTTTTGTTGGGCTGGACATGTCAACACCCTTTGCTTCCATTGCTTTTGTAAAGCTTGGGCGGGTGATGCGGAGATCCATTGTCTGCGGGTCGTGGCAGTCGGAGCATCCGATTGGAGAATGTCCCATTGACTCGGCTTTCGGCCAGATATCGGCATTGAAATTGCCGCCCCAGTAATCGTCGCCCATTTCCTCAATCATATGGGGAACAGCTGTAGATTTGCAGGTTAGGCAGGATCCGATTGACTTGTCTGTAATCCTGGCAACATCCCTTATATCCTCAAGCGCATAAATATGGCCGCGGTCTTCATTGTACTCGGTCGCAAATCCATATCCATTGAACAGGATCGGCAAGTATGGCTCCTTGTCAGGATCAAATTTGCTGCGCTTTACCGAGCCGCTGTACGTCGTATCTTCCATTTTTTCATTTTTCATGTAGCTGTCATATTGAAGCGGGAACAGATCCTTAAATGCTTCGTTGCTGATTTCATCTGCGCTGAGTCCGGTGGAAGCTGTAGCAGCCGTCTCTTTTTCTTCTGAGCTCGAGCAGCCGGTAATCATCAGCATGACAGCGACTAGGAGCATAGATGCCCATTTAAAATTCCTAGCCATTGTTCAAAGTACCTCCCTTATTTTCTAAAAGCTCACCTGGTTTCGCAGGCTTAAAATAATCCTCGGTTTTAAAGTCGCTGCCATGCGGTACTGCCTGGTGACAGCTTGAGCAGCTATCCTTGGCATCATGCGCAACATTGTCCAATGTACTCTTGTGGCAATCGATGCAGTTCTGGTTGATGACCTCCGTCGAGTTGTCTGTCGCATGGAGAACTTTTGGAATCTTGGATTCACCCAGTGTATTGAAGTACACGTGGCCAATACCCGCTTTCGCCTTATTGGTATACTTATTAACCAGGGTATCATGCGGCAAATGGCAGTCACTGCAGGAAAGCTCTGCATGTGTCGAGCTGGCAAACGAGTCATGGACATTATTCATTATATGGCAGCTGCTGCAAAATTCCGGTGAATCCGTGTAGGCAAGGCCTTTCACCGTGACAACCGAAACGATGATTCCCGTCAATACCCCAACAAATAAAAGCATTCTTTTATCGAGCGATAAGAACTTTTTTAACGCTCTTTTTATCATTCTTTTCACCTCCCCTGGATGCAAATCTATCTATTAAAACACAAATGTGCCTTAATCTTGTTCAGGAAGCTTTTTCTTCAATTAGTTCCACCAGGCGCTTTTTCGTTGTTGGCCCAGTGAACCTCTCGACCACCATTCCATCCTTGTTGATGATAAGGGTGTCAGGCTGGCCGATGACGCTGTATTCATTCGAGGTTTCTTCTTTTGTATCCAGGAGATAAAGAAGTTCCGAATTGCTTTCAGCAATATACTTTTCCATTCGCTTCTTCGACTCGCCCTTGGCGATGATGATTAGCTTGGCATCTTTGTATTCCTTTCCAAATGCTTCAAGCTCCGGAGCTTCATCAATGCATGGCTGGCACCAGGTGGCAAAAAAGTTCAGCACCACGGTCTCGCCTTTAAAATCGGATAATTTATATATGTCCCCGTTGATATCCTTCAGTTCAAATTCGATTGCCTCGTCGCCAGGATTGGCGGAAACTTTCTCTCCCAGGCCATCCATAAGGAAGCCAATCACACCAATTGCGGCGATGATGACGAAAATCGGTACGAGCTTCTTGCCCATCCACTTCACCCGCTTTTTTTCATATTGTAGCGGAAGTGGCTGCCCGCTTCCGCCTTATGCAAACTCTCCAGCTTTGGTGCCAGGAATCTGCGCTGTTATTGTTCCGAGTTCCATTCTTCAAGCTGCTGAATTTCTTTTTCGAGCTGCTTTTGCCTTCTGCCAAGCACGACCACGTAACCTGCGACTAGTGCCCATATAGCTGAGTATCCCATGAATAAGTAATCCATTATTAGTGCCTCCTTTTAAATTAAGGGCTTTGTAAAATTTGTTTGTTGATTTGCGCTCCAGGCACTCGCTTTCCGCGGGCGTGCCTTCCGCTCCAATCAACAGCTTTAAAATCAGTGTCCTTTAACAGAGCCATTTTTAAAATGTTCTTGTTGTCCAGCTCCGCCTCCTAGCCCCTCGGGTCATAAGCCATTCTCCGCCAGAAGTCAAAGA
>NZ_LIGG01000001.1:11286-33173 GCF_001273925.1 Bacillus sp. FJAT-27251
CTGTCGGGCCTGGGCAGTCGGCTCCGCTTTTCTTGTTAACTTGCAATCCGATTCATTGCTTTTGTTTTTGCTTTTCTGACGATGTCGCGCATTTTTTCAATTTGGGCTCCCTTGCGCATGAGGAAGATGTACAGGATGGTGATGGTGAAGATGCTGAACAGCAGGGTGATGAGCATTTCAGGCTCGATTCCTCCGCCTGACTGGTTTTTGCCTTCACCGAAAACAACGGGATGAAGCTTGGAGTTCCACCAGCGGATGGCCATGAATACAATTGGCACGTTCAGGGCTCCGATGATTCCAAAAACAGACGAGAGTTTAGCAATCTTTTCCCAGGACCCATCCATTTTGCGGATAAACAGATAGGCTACATAGATAAACCATAGAATTAGAGTCGTAATGAGCCTTGGCTCCCAGCTCCACCATGCATTCCAGCTAGCCCTTCCCCAGATCATGCCTGTGAGGAGTGCCAGCGTTGTGAACAGTACACCGATTTCAGCGGAAACACCTGCATAAATGAACCGGTTTACTTTTGGCTTAATGAGCGTCATCACACTGTAGAAGCCGACAACGAAAAATGCAAGGAACGCCACCCAGGCTGTGCCGACATGAAAATAAAAGATTTTTTGGACTTCCCCCATCACCTTTTCCTGCGGTGACCAGATAAACACTAAATACATGGCGATAAACATTGATGGAACAAGAATATAGAACAATAATTTATCAATCATGCCAGAACTTTTGATCATCATGAACCCTCCATTAAAAATTCAAATAATATAAAACAAGCCCCAAAAAACAATAAGTCGTAGGCTGCCATTAACTGAAGCCAGGAAACGGCGTTCTGGATTTCCTCACTTTCGAGTACGACTCTTGTTGCCTGCACGGCGGCAATCATCAGCGGACTCAGCAATGGCAGCAGCAATACAGGCAGCAGCATCTCGCTGTTCTTGGCATTGGCCGACAGCGCGGACAGGAAGGTTCCAACGATGATAAAGCCGAGTGTACCGGCGAAGATGATAAGAATGAACCAGAAATACGAGCCTGTGAACCGGTACCCGAACAGAATGAACAATACAGGGATGCTGATCAGCTGAACGACCGCAACCAGGGTGAAGTTGGCCAGCACCTTTCCCAAATAGATGCTGGCAGGATCGATTGGCGCAGACCTCAGCCCTGTGAGCGAATCATTATCCAATTCGGAAATGAACGAGCGGTTAAGCCCCAGAATGCCTGCAAATACAGTGATGACCCAGACCAATCCGGGAATGACCGCCCTTACCATATTGTTTGTCGGGTCAAACGCAAAGCTGAAAACAAGGATGACAAGTGCTGAAAAGATGACCATCATGCCGATGGTCTGCTTCGATTTGAACTCATTCCGCAAATCCTTGCCTGCAATCGTAAGCGCATCGCTTAAGATGGATGTCATGCCTCCTTCACCACCTTTTCATACCAGGCTTTCATTTCCTGAAGTTCCAAGTGTTTAGCCAGTTCAATGGTATCGACCACTTTTCCTTTTTTCAGGATGGCCACTCGGTCAGCCAACGCGTGAACCTGTTCAAAATCGTGGGAGATAATCAGGATGGAGGTGCCTCCCTGCTGCTTTTCTTTTATGATTCTATTAAGCAATGCGACTGCTTCCTGATCCAGGCCGGTATGAGGCTCATCCAGCATTAGGATTTTCGGTTCCGGAAGCAGCACTTTGGCAATTGCCAGCCTTTGAAGCATTCCCCTTGAGAAAGAGTGGATCGGCGTGTCCCGGAATAAATACAACCCAACTTCCTTAAGCAGTTCCTTTGTTTTCTTGTCCAGATCCCTGACTTTGTACAGCTTGCCGTAAAATTTCAGATTTTCCAGCGGCGTCATGTTGCTGTACAGGAAGGATTCATGGCCGAGAAAACCTATTTTCTTTTTGACTGCGGCAGACTTTTTCTTCACCGCTTCGCCGTCAAGGATGATTTCGCCGCTGCTTGGCTGCAGCAGTCCGACCGTACATTTGAAAAAAGTGCTTTTCCCGGCGCCATTTGGGCCGATAACTGCCAGGGTCTCCCCTTCCCGCAGCGTTAGCGTGATATTGCGGAGTATGATTTTCTCACCAATTACCTTGGTCATATTTTTTAGTTCAAGCATGCTCTCCAACTCTTTCATAAAGTAAATTGGCGTAATTCCTGCCTTGTTCTTTCAAGGTGCTTTTGAAATTCGTTCCTTTTCGCCCAATAAAGCTCGTCGCCAATCTGTTTCTGCTCATGGCTGTCTCTAAGTTCATCCAACTGTCTCTCAATGATCCTCTGTTTTGCCAGCAGGTGCTTAAACCGTTCTTCATCGGGATCCGGTGTGATTTCCGGTGTGCGCCTTTTTTTCATATAGAGGAATAGAAGCGCAAGGGTCAATAAGGCCAGGGTAAGATGGGGGTCCAGCCTGTTAAGCCCAGGGGTTCCGAACCAGAACCTGATCAGCCATTCAGGATGGAATGCTGGTAGGCTGCCCATGATTATCTTCCTTTCTGCTTCCTCAATTTTTGCAATTCGCGCAGAATCTCGAGCTCCGCTTCCTCTGATTTGGAAGCAGCCATTTGCTTCCTCGGGATGCTTTCCTTTTTCATAAGCTCGGCAGCCAGCAGCTGATATTGCTCTTTTAATTGCAGGAAGTCTTTTTCTTTTATCTTTTTCATCAGGTAATCCATTTCAAGCTCATTTACGGCGCCATAAACCTGGTCAAGTGTCAGCCGCCCATCTCCCTCATCTACTCCTTCTGCAAGCTTAGCCTGGACGGAAAAGAATGGAGTGACGATAAAATAGAAACAAGTCAGGATAATCGCAGAGCCTGTCATCATAAACACAATTTCCATGGAACCAGCTCCTTTTAAAAATGCTTCCGCCGCTCTTCCTCGAACATTTTCTCGGCGATTTCTTTTTCGGTTTGGGATTCCCATTTCGCGCTAAGCATMCCTTCCTCTTTCCCGCCCCTGGCTTTTCCCCTTCTCAGCCATAGTGCAACGATGGCAACACCAGCTGCCAGGCCTGCAAACGGCATTCCCCAGGCAACAAGGCCGCTCTTATCTGTGGCAGGCGTCCTTAAGGCAGCCTGCCCGTATTCATCAACATAGGATTGAAGAATCTCCGCTTCCGACATTCCGGAGTTAAGCATTTCAACAACCTCTTCATAATAGATTTGCTTAACCTTGCAGGAAGACAGTTCATCATCTGCATGTCCCTGCATATCCAGCTGCTTGATCACATTCTGGAATTCCTTCGAGTTCTCATCGAATCCTGCAAAAGCCGGCCCTGGAAGCACCATTGAGAGTATGAAAATCGCCAGCAGCACTTTTGTACGCATTTCTATCACCTTCCTGACCTTAAAGCCCTTGAGACCCGGGATGAAGTCGTTTTCCCGCCAATAAGCGCGACTGCTGTGCCAAGGACCATGATGATTCCTCCTGTCCATATCCAGCTTACAAACGGGTTCACTTTTACCTGGAGCGTTACTTTATCCCTGTTCTCCCAGGAGCTTAAAACAACATAGAGATCTTCCGTAAAGTTGGTTTTAATGGCCACTTCTGTCGATGGCTCGGGCCAAGTTTCGTAAAAGATTTTTTCAGGCTTGATGGTTCCGGCCTTTTTGCCTTTATAAACCGTTTCAAGTTCGGCAGCAACAATGCCATTGCCGTTTTTGGTATGCTCACTCAATCCTTTGAAGGTCAGCTCATAGTCTCCGATGGCAAGGCTCTCGCCCGTTTCCATCGTTTTGAGTACTTCTTCTGAATAGGCGTGGGAGGAGATGACGCCAATCGCAATCACGGCGATCCCCATATGGACGATATAACCTCCATACCTTCTCTGGTTTTTCCTGGTCAGCCTGTATGCAGCAGTTAGCGCGTTTTCCTTTGTTGCTTTGATCCGCGCCATGGTCCCCTGGACAAACTCCTGGATGTGGGTTGCAAACATGAACACCGTTGAAGCCAGTCCGATGATGGCGAAAGTTCCTCTTACACCAAAAGCAACCAGGATGATTGCCACAGCCATTCCTGCGGCAAAAGGCCAGAGGGCGTTTTTCAAAAACCTTTCAACTGTCGCCTTCTGCCAGGCAATCAGCGGGCAGACTGCCATCAGAAGGATCAGCAGGAGCAGGATTGGGCTCATGACAGAGTTGAAATAGGGAGCTCCCACATTAATCTTGGTTCCTGATACCGTCTCGGAGATGAGCGGATACATGGTGCCCCAAAAGACCGCAAACGCACCCGCAACAAGGATCAGGTTATTGAGCAAAAACGAGCTTTCCTTTGAAAAATAGGATTCTATAGGCAGGGTATCTTTTTTAATCAACTGGTACCTGGTCATCACAATATAGATGGACAGCAGCATCATAAATGACATGAAAATCAGGAAATACGTTCCAAGCGGCCCGCTGCCAAAAGCATGTACGCTTGTTAAAACACCGCTTCGGACAAGGAATGTCCCGAACAGGGTCAGGATGTAAGAAATGATGATAAGGCTGATATTCCAGGTTTTAAGCATCCCTTTGCGTTCCTGGATCATAACCGAATGGAGGAAAGCCGAGACTGTAAGCCACGGAAGGAAGCTGGCATTCTCGACCGGATCCCATGCCCAGTAGCCGCCCCAGCCAAGTTCCAGATAAGCCCACCAGCCGCCAATCATATTTCCGAGTGTAAGGAAAAGCCAGGCGGTAATCGTCCAGCGCCGGGTCAATTTGATCCACTCGGCATCCATCCGCTTTAAAATGAGCGCCGCAATTGCGAACGCAAATGGTACGGCAAGCCCCACATATCCCAGATATAATGTGACCGGATGAAGGATCATGCCCGGGTGCTGCAGCATCGGATTTAGCCCTTTTCCGTCGGCCGGAATCATTTCCGTCATTGCGAACGGGTTCCCGCCCAGCACCATCACGGTGAAAAAGAACAGGATATTGAGGAGGAGGATGACCGATACATATGGCATCATCGGGTTGTTCTTTTCCCTCGAGAAAACCAGGATACCTGTGTATCCGCAAATAAGGACTGTCCAAAGCAAAAGCGAGCCTGCATTGCCTGCCCAGAAGGCGGTGAGTTTGTAGACAAGCGGCAGGTTCCTGCTTGTATAGGCCGCTACATATTCAAACTGGAACTGGCTTGTTGCCAGCAGATACAGCAGCAGGAAGCTGGCAATCAGTGAAACGAAGACAAGGGAGAGAACTCCGCCCCTCGCACTTTCCAGCCACCTGCTGCTTTGCTTTTTAATCCCAATCAAATTGGCGATGATGGAATATGCAGCTATGGCAATGCCGAGATATAATGTGATGCTGCCAATCAAGTACATAGTGATGACCACCCATCTGTTTTATTCCTGTGAGTCATTGAAGAGCTCTTTATGCATTTCACCATCATAATTTTCCATGTCCTCCCCTTCATATTTTGAAGGGCATTTAGTCATGACCTTTTCAGCCTCAAAGACACCATCGTCCTGAAGGAAACCTTCCACTATGACAATCACATCGTCTGTAAAATTATCCGGCTGTACTCCTTTGTGGAACACCGAAAGCACCGTTTCATTCTCATCATAAATTTCAAACCGAAGCTCAAGCTTATCTGCATTCCACTTGATGGAGTCTTTAATCAGGAGCCCTTGTGTCATCACATAGTCACCATCGAATTTTCCGCTTTCCTCCGCTAAGTTTGTGATCGTGATTTCCTTGCTCCCGGCAGCAGGCATGGATGCGAAGGCCATGATGAAAATAGCCATGCCCATAAGCGCCAAAGCGGAAATTATCTTTTTATTTTTCGACATTTTATTTCCCTCCCAGCTTTTTAGCCAATTTGGCATATTCCTCTTCAGTGATTCTGCCTTCCATCAGCATGGAGCGGAGTTTGGCTTTTTTTGCTTCCTGGGCTGATTCTGTGATTTCCTCATTTTTAATCGATGCCTTCGAGCGGTTTTTCAGGAAAAGAATGAGCAAGGCGGCGGCAGCACTTACGCCTCCCGCAATCGCACCCATCATCCAGATTGGCACGGTTTCTTCATTCTTGGCAGCAGCGCCAGCGGCAGCAGAAGGTCCGGCCATTTCTTCCATAATTTCCCCTGTTGTTTTTTCCTCGCCCCGGACATATTCAAGGCTGACCGCTTTCGTATCTCCAGGCTTCATCCCCTGGAATTGATAGATGAACATGTTCATGTTATAGCTGTTTTTCTGGTGTGATTCTGCTTCTGGCATCAGCTTGAAGCGGTCCGTTTTCAATGGTTCGACGAATATAAGGTTCATAAGCCCAATGTCTGAAAAGCTCTGGAATTGGTACTGCAATGTATTTTTTCCGCCTTCATCCTTGATGCTGTCTGTATAATACTCGATTACAAATTTGTATAATTCCTGCGGCTGTATTTCATCGCTGGTTGTCCAGGATATAGTTCCGGCTTCTTTATTCAGCTCATACTGAATTTCGTTCATTTCTGTGAGGTCACGGGAATAGTCGGCTACAAATCCAATTTTGAAATTTTCGTCCCCCATAGGAAGAGGGATTTCCACCTGTCCTTTTTGGGGTTCTCCGGTATTATTTTTTAATGATCCATGATAGCCTACGAGCAAAGGAGGATGAGCCTGTTTTTTATCCTTTGGGTGATAGGCAAATTCAGGCATTACCTGTATGGTCAATTCCTCCATTTGCAGCGGCGAAGCATTTTCTGCCGAAGCCATCCATGGTGCCGTGAAGAGAAAAATGAAAAGCAGCGGCCCTAACAGAGCTCTTTTTATCATTGTTAAACATCCTTTCCAAACCATTGTTCTTGTCTTATTATTGATTAATTGGTGACGAATTCGTGAACATTTTCACAAGAGTGATTGCTTCGCCGCCGGTTTTTTCTGCCTGCCTGCAAATAGGAGCGCATTTGCATCACATATCTTCATTTGTTTTGGTATGTTCAATATCCCGGATGTTTCCCCTACTCTATTTAAACCATTTATAAAGGAGCTCCATCTGTGACGAAAATCACGAAATTTTTCTGGAATTTATCCGTTTTGTGAACAGGGCTATATTGAAAACTTCTGCCTCAATTTCTCCTTACATTGTTCAAAAAAAAGCCCCATTTCATGGTTGAAATGGGGCGAAAAAGTGTTATCGTGATTGCTCGGGTTCAGGATGGAACTTTGATTTTACTGGCTGTCCGCCTGACTCTTCATACTTCAATTTTGCTTTCTTGACCGGATCATAGTCTGAACCTAGCTCCATGTCCTGGTTATTGATGCCATTCCGCGTCTTTTGTTCCGGGTTATTTTGCTTGGAGCGTTTTTTCATGTGTGTTCCTCCTCCTAATGGTCATGCAAGATCATTTCGTTTTGCAGCTGCTGGAGCTGGAGCCTCATCCTGTGCAGCTGTTCACGCTGCTGGCCGTTGCAGCTCAAGGCCAGCTTGGCAATATCATTATAGGCACCTTCAAGCATTTGCAAGCTGGCTGTATACTGGCCTTCATGCAAGTGCTCCTGCATGCTGGCCTGTTTATATTGCTCCTGAGCAATCCTGATGGCATCTTCACATTGTTGGAGATGTTCCTCGACCGATTGCCTTGTCGCCAATGAAAACGCCCCCCTTTTTGTCATAATGAAGCCAAAATGCTTCCTTTTTAGTTTGTTCACATCAAGCCTTCCTATCACGAATCCCTGGTGTACAAATGCTTCCATTTGGGTTTCGGGATTGGAGCAGGACATTTGTCATGGTACAATTCTTTTTAGAATGCGCAGGCACTGGAACTAAAAAGTTGCCGACTGCACAAATTTTCACACAGGAGGCTTCAATGAATCAAGTCCACTCTTTCCCATACAGCCTTGACAATAAACGCTATCATACATGGAATTACCACTTGCGCCAGCACTTTGGCCATAAGGTTTTTAAAGTCGCGCTCGACGGCGGCTTCGACTGTCCAAACCGGGACGGCACCGTGGCCTACGGAGGATGTACATTCTGCAGTGCTGCCGGTTCCGGAGATTTTGCCGGAAACAGGGCTGAACCCCTGGAAGTTCAGTTCTCAACAATAAAAGACAAAATGCATGATAAATGGAAAGATGGCAAATACATGGCTTATTTCCAGGCTTTCACCAACACGCATGCCCCAGTGGATGTGCTCAGGGAAAAATACGAAACCGTCCTTAAGCAAGAGGGGGTCGTAGGGCTGTCGGTCGCAACCAGACCGGATTGCCTGCCGGATGACGTGGTCGAATATCTGGCTGAATTGAATGAAAGGACGTATTTAT
Source organism: Bacillus sp. FJAT-27251 (assembly GCF_001273925.1). Classification (GTDB taxonomy): domain Bacteria; phylum Bacillota; class Bacilli; order Bacillales; family Cytobacillaceae; genus Mesobacillus_B. The sequence continues at coordinate 19,522 of NZ_LIGG01000001.1, forward strand.
GGGTCGAGCTCGGACTGCAGACCGTCCATGAACAGACCGGCAGACTGATCAACCGGGCCCATGACTTTCCTGCCTATGTCGAGGGTGTCCATAAACTCAGGAAACACGGGATCCGGATCTGTTCGCACATCATCAATGGCCTTCCCCTTGAAACACCAGCGATGATGATGGAAAGTGCCAAGGCTGTTGCCAATCTGGATGTACAGGGAATCAAAATCCACCTTCTCCACCTTCTCAAAGGAACACCGATGGTCAAGCAGTATGAAAAGGGGCTTCTGGAATTCTTAACATTCGACGAATATGTGAATTTGGTTTGCGACCAGCTGGAAATCCTGCCGCCTGAGATGATTGTCCACCGGATTACCGGAGATGGCCCTATCGACCTGATGATCGGTCCCATGTGGAGCGTCAGCAAATGGGAGGTTCTCAATGCCATTGATGCAGAGCTAAAACGCCGCGGAAGCTGGCAGGGGAAACATTATTCCCAGGCAAAGGCAGGAACATCGGCATGAAGCTTGAACGAATCCTGCCTTTTGCAAGAACCCTTCTGGAAAGGTCAGTTAAAACAGGGGATATCGCTGTCGATGCCACAGTCGGAAACGGCCATGACACTGTCTTCCTCTCGGGACTGGTTGGTCCCGGCGGTCAGGTCTACGGCTTTGACATCCAGGAACAGGCGCTTGCTTCCTGCAAAGCAAAACTCAAGGACCGGGAGCTTCTGGAGAGAGTGTCCTTATATCAGAAAGGTCATGAACATGTAAGAACAACGCTGCCTGTCTCTGCCCACGGAAAAGTCGCAGGTGCCATCTTTAATCTTGGCTACCTTCCAGGGGGAGACAAGAGCATCGTTACCGTGCCCCAAACCACCATATCGGCGGTGGACCAGATTCTCGACATGCTTGCTCCGGAGGGCATCATTGTGATCGTTGTATATCACGGCCATCCTGAAGGCCAGGTTGAACGCGACACCCTGCTTGACTATGCCTCATCCCTTGACCAGAACAGGGCCCATGTCTTGCAATACCAATTCCTGAACCAGAAAAATAATCCTCCGTTTATCATTGCGATTGAAAAGCGTTCATAAAAAGAAAAAGGAACCCCGCAGGAGAATGGCTCCCCCCGGGGTTCCTTTTTTATGCCGATATCTTCCGATCACTTGCCAAATACCCTTGTCATTCCGGCCGGCATCAATTTTTGAAAGGAACGGTAAGCGCGCCCGTTCAAATAAAAAAAGTAGCTGATCGGGCCGCCGTTTTTAATGATGCCTTTTGCTAGTTTTTTGACCTTTTGCTGGCGCTGGACTTTTTCATCTGATAAATAGACTCCCAGCAAGCCGCGGTTGATCAGCTGGTGAAAGCGGCGGTGCGGCAGTTCGGCCGTATAGTGGTCGGCGTTCTCGATAAAATGGGTAAGCCTGCTGAAAAGCGCTTCTTCATTTTCATAATAAAAGCAGAAATTCAAATCGCCTTCCCGCCTGTCTTCTTCCTGGTCGATAAAGTAATCCAGTAAAATATGGAGTCCTTGTATGTATGGAAAATAGCCGCTTTTAATGCTTTCTGCATATTCGGGCCTGAAGTCGTTCCGAAGCGCATAGGAAACGAGGCAAAAAACGCCCAGCGTAGAACCTGTGCAGGCTGAAAATTCATACCATTGCATGTCGGGACATTTACTCCGGTTGCGGTCATGCCACTCTTTCAGTCTTGCTACCCTTTCACTCTGCTGCACATGTTTATGGATTTGCAGGTCGCAATAATATCTGCACAATTCAAGCATATGCTTTGAGATGCCATGATAATGTTCCACTCCACGCAATTCCTTCCTGCAGGCCAGCACAAGCTGTGCCAGATMCCCGCCATCATCCTGTTCCTTCCGCATCCGGTAATAATCCCGAAGCTCACCGTCAAGGGTAAGGGCATCCTCCATCGATTCATGCAAAGCAGCAAAATCGCGGGGGTCAAGGGAAGTGCTCCGGTCGCAGAGATTGTCGAGATAATCGCTGATTGTCTGATAGGCGACAATGAACGAGATGGCTCTTTGATAATTCCCGAGGGCAATCAGGCTCATGATTGCTCCGCCTTCACAATGAAACGTCTTTCCCTCAATGCTGGCAAGAGCTTGCCTGCGCAGTTCCGGGTCAGGGATGCATTCCGCCTTCCGTTTCCAGGATTCAAGCTCCCGGTGGACCTGGGGAAAGACTTTACGATAGACTCGGAACATTAAACTGAGGGGCATTTGCGGTATCCCCATAAGCTCCCCCCTTCCTAATAAACATAGCCAATCGCTTTTAATTGGCTGATAACAAAGTCCTTGGCGTATTCAAATACTTCTTCGCGTTCTGGTTCATTGAATATTTCGTGATAAAAGGCCGGCCATTCCTTATAGCGTTTTTCCGATAATGGCACATAGTTGAACCATTCCTTTACCAGCTGCTTGTCTACAATCCGGTCGTCCCCTCCCTGCATGACCAGCATGGGGATGTTCTGTGTTTCCTGCAAATTGTCAAAGGCCAGCTTCATGGCATCATCAAGCTCCCTGTACCATCTTACAGAAACCTTGGTGACATATAGGGAATCGTTCAAGTCCGCGTCCCTTACTTCCATATTCCGGGTTGCCAGTTCAACGGAGAGTCCAGGTGACACCTTGAATCCTGGCATAACGGCGTTCACACCGTGGGAAACAAACTTCAAAAATCTCGAAGGCTGCTGGACAAGCCCCAAACAAGGAGAAGAGAGAATCACTCCGGCCAGGTTAAGCCTCTCTTCCTGAAGCAGCCTGATGGCCACCAGGCCTCCCATGCTGTGGCCAAGAAGAAAAACGGGCAGTTCAAAGCTGTAGGCTGCCTGGATCCAGTCTTTCACTTCCAATAAATATTCATCGAAGGAATCAATATGGCCCCTGTTGGATCTCGTTGTCATGCCTTGTCCAGGCAAGTCACCCATAATCACATGAAAACCCGACAGTCTCCACATTTGGATCAGCCAGCCGTAACGACGGTGATGCTCGAGCGCTCCGTGCACCATGACAATTACTGCTTTGGCTTCACCATCCGCTTCCCATTTCCACATGTGCATTCCCCCTCTATTTCTTCCTCTATTTAAAAGAACTATAATATATAATGGACAGAAATGGGAAGATTAACAACTTTTAAGTGCTTATGTTCAATCTTCCCCATTTTTATAAATTTGCATCCCAAGGAGAGTGAGTATCCGATGATTTACCCTTATCACGGAAAAACGCCAAAGATAGCAGCTTCCGCTTTTATTGCAGATTATGTAACCATAACCGGTGAAGTTGAAATTGGCGAGGAGTCCAGCGTCTGGTTCAACAGCTCAATACGGGGAGACGTGGCACCGACGATTATCGGAAACAAGGTGAATATCCAGGACAATTCCGTCCTCCATCAAAGTCCCGGCAATCCGCTTATCCTCGAAGACGAGGTGACCGTTGGCCACCAGGTGATCCTCCACAGCTGCATCGTCCGTAAAAATGCGCTGATTGGCATGGGATCCGTCGTTCTTGACCAGGCCGAAATTGGCGAAGGAGCGTTTATCGGAGCGGGCAGCCTTGTTCCACAGGGGAAGAAGATCCCTCCTAATACGCTTGCCTTTGGCCGGCCGGCAAAGGTGATCCGTGAGCTGAATGAAGAAGATATTAAGGATATGCAGAGAATTACCAGGGAGTATGCCGAAAAGGCGCAATATTATAAATCCCTGCAAAAGGGTGCGGATACTTAATTATTTACATACCCTTTGAAGAAACAGAAAAAACGCCCATGCTTCGCTGGAGACATGGGCGTTTTTGTTGATCATGCTTGCAGGGATTTCTGCTTTTCGTATTCTTTCTGGAACGAATACTTTTTCTCTACATACACATCGTGCCAAAGCATGAACATCAATACAGTCCAGATTTTACGGCTGTTGTCGGCCTTATTCTGGCAATGGTCATCAAGGAGTTTCAACAGGTAGGCTTTATTAATAAGGTGGCCTGTGTCGCTTTCCTTTATCAGTTTCTTTGCCCACTCATTCATCTCGTCCTTCAGCCAGTGGCGGATTGGCACAGGGAAGCCCAGCTTTTTGCGGTCAAGAACATGGGCAGGCACTACGCCTTCCGCAGCCTTCCGCAGGATGTACTTCGTTGTCCCGTTGGCCGTCTTCAGGCTTGTTGGAATTTTGGAAGCCGTCTCAAAGACCGCTTTGTCAAGGAAAGGCACGCGCAGTTCAAGCGAGTGGGCCATCGTCATCTTGTCCGCCTTCAGCAGGATATCTCCGCGCATCCATGTATGGATGTCGATATACTGCATCCGGTCTACCGGGTCATAGCCCCTGCTTTCCTGGTAAAGCGGCTTGGTGATATCGGTATAGTCCAGTCCCTCCTGATACACATTCAGCAACCCGCGTTTTTCCTCTTCAGTGAACATTTTGGCATTGCCGATATAGCGTTCTTCCATCGGAGTGACTCCGCGCTCAATGAAGCTCTTGCCTTTCATACCATCCGGCATGATTTTGGCAATGCCCTTGAGAAGCGACTTTCCAGGAGCAGGAATCTTATTGAAGATTTCCAGATCCTGAGGCTCGCGATAGATGTTGTAGCCGCCGAACAATTCGTCAGCACCTTCGCCGGAAAGGACGACGGTTACATGCTTGCGGGCTTCACGGGCCACGAAATAAAGAGGTATGGCTGCCGGGTCGGCAAGCGGATCGTCCATATGCCACATGATTTTGGGCAGTTCTGCCATATATTCCTCAGGGGTGATGACGTAGCTGATGTTTTCAACTCCAAGTTTTTCAGCCGTTTCTTTCGCAACATCAATTTCGCTGAAACCATTGCGTTCAAACCCGACCGAGAACGTCTTGATCGCCGGGTGGAACTCCTTTGCAATCGAGGCGATAATGGATGAATCAATCCCGCCGGAAAGAAAAGAACCAACCGGCACATCACTGCGCATATGGATTTTCACGGAGTCAAACAATACATCCCTGATTTCTTTAATATAATGCTCTTCCGATTTCTGGACTGGCTGGAAGTGGGCTTTCCAGTATCGCTTGATTTCCATCGGGCCGCCAATTTTCTTGGTAAAATAATGGCCTGGTTCAAGCTTGTGGATTCCCTTTGACATTGTGTTCGGCTCAGGAACATATTGATAGGTCAGGTAATATTGAAGCGACTCATAGTCCAGGACATCGTTCTCGAGCGCAAGCAGGATGCTTTTCTTTTCTGACCCAAAGAATGTCCGGTCTCCATCGGCAAAATAAAAGAACGGCTTGATGCCAAACATGTCTCTTGCGCCATAGAGGGTTTGTTCCTCTTTGTCCCAAATCACAAACGCAAACATGCCGCGAAGCTTTTCAACTGCTTTTTCCTTAAGATGGCTGTATAAGGCAATGATGACCTCGGTGTCGGAATGGGTCGCAAATTCAAGTCCCTCTTTCAGCAATTCCTCGCGAAGTTCAACATAATTGTAAATTTCACCGTTAAAAATAATCCAATAACGTTCGTTTTCATAGGTCAAAGGCTGTGCGCCGCATTCAATGTCAATGATGCTCAGGCGCCTGAAGCCGAATTGGATATGCTCGTCATAGAAATACCCGTCATCATCCGGGCCCCTGTGGGTAATGATATCATTCATATTCTTAAACAGCTCTTTTTGCGTGCTGCTGTATTCTTGTGCATTATCATGTACACAACCGATAAAACCACACATTATGTACGTCACCTACTCCATTTAAAAATTGTGAATGCTAAAAAGCATACTCTCTATACTACCACTAATTGCTTTTAAATGACATGAACGAAGGAGAAATTTTTCACCATGAAAATAAAGGAAGCTATTAAAGTTTACACGCTTTGGCGGCGGGTCAAACCAATTCCCCACAATGATAGGACGAAAAACAAAAACGGGAGTTACATTTTTTAAATGCAACTCCCTGCTTTTTTAAGAATTTTAGGCACTTAGATAACTGCCAGCTTCAGCGCCTAGCCAGTTTTCATCCTGGATTAGCTTCCTCGAGTATCTTGCGAGAAGCGTAGCTTTGAGCAGCTCGAGTCATAAGCCACTCCAGAATTGAAGGCAAAGAACGCCTTCTATTCTGGAGCGTCTTATGCTGGTCGGAGCTGAGCAAGGCGCTTACGCTTTATACCCCAGCCTGCTCACGTAGTGCGTCTGCCTTGTCTGTGCGCTCCCAAGGGAGGTCGACATCAGAGCGGCCGAAGTGGCCATATGCAGCTGTCTGCTTATAAATCGGCTTGCGCAGGTTAAGCATGTTGATGATGCCGGCAGGGCGAAGGTCAAAATTGCTGGATACGAGGTCAATTAAAACGTCTTCGCTCACTTTTCCTGTTCCAAACGTATCAACAGAGATAGATACAGGCTTGGCCACACCGATGGCATAAGCCAGCTGGACTTCCACTTTTTCCGCCAATCCTGCAGCTACGATATTCTTGGCTACATAGCGGGCAGCATAGGCCGCGGAACGGTCAACTTTTGTAGGATCCTTTCCGGAGAATGCGCCGCCGCCATGGCGTGCATAGCCGCCGTATGTATCAACAATGATCTTGCGGCCTGTCAGACCGGCATCTCCCTGAGGTCCGCCAATAACGAAACGGCCTGTCGGGTTGATAAAGTATTTTGTATTTTCATCGATCAATTCTTGAGGAACGACCGGATTGATTACATGCTCCTTAAGAGTGCGCTGAATCTGCTCAAGGGTTACTTCAGGATGGTGCTGAGTGGAAATGACAATCGTATCAATTCTTACCGGCTTGTCATTTTCGTCATATTCCACAGTAACCTGTGTTTTGCCGTCCGGGCGAAGGTAAGGAAGGATTTCCTCTTTACGGACTTCCGTCAGGCGGCGGGAAAGCTTGTGCGCCAATGAAATTGGCAAAGGCATAAGCTCTTTTGTTTCGTTGCAGGCGAAGCCGAACATCAAGCCTTGGTCTCCTGCTCCGATTGCTTCAATTTCTTCATCCGTCATTTGGCCTTCTCGGGCTTCAAGAGCCTGGTCGACACCCATGGCGATATCGGCAGATTGCTCGTCAATGGAAGTAAGTACCGCGCATGTTTCCGAGTCAAATCCGTATTTGGCACGTGTATAGCCAATTTCTTTCACGGTTTCACGTACTATTTTTGGAATGTCCACATAAGTAGAAGTGGTGATTTCTCCTGCTACCAGCACCAATCCTGTTGTAACAGAAGTTTCTGCTGCAACACGGGCATTGGCATCCTTGGACAGGATCGCATCCAGAATCGCGTCTGAGATCTGGTCGCAAATCTTGTCAGGATGACCCTCAGTGACTGATTCAGAAGTAAACAAACGGCGTCTTGTTGACATCTGATTTCCTCCTCTTGGCTATATAAACTATAACGCGAGTTCAATTTGAACTCCGGATTGATACGGTACTCATTCCCTATGTAGTATGAAATAAACACTGAGATTTTATGAGAAAAATAACGCAAAATAAAAAACCTTCCCAGCTTGCCGAGGAAAGGTTTATGCACACAAGCGCCTTTCGCTCTTATCGTTCAAGGACTGTTTCCTTGCTTCAGGTTAGCACCTTCGCTTAAGGAGAATTCACCTTTCACAGGTATTTCTTCTACAGCAGGTTGCTGGGTTTCATTGGGCCTGTCCCTCCACCAGCTCGGGATAAGAGAGTATCCGTTCAAATCCCAATAATACGCAACCACCAAAAAGATGTCAACAATATTTTTCAAATCCTAAAGGCTATTACCCTGTTAAAAACACCCCAAATTAGGTAAAGGTCCTTTTGGCAAAAAACTATTCTAAAAATGCAGTTTTTTTATCGCAATTAGTATAGATTAATCATATTAATGTGTTATACTATTTGTGAGATGGAAATGCTTTCAACTTCATTTAAACCATATAAAAAGGAAGGTATTCATCAGATGACCTATGTAAGCATCGAAAACGAAGTCACTCAATTGCTCCAAGGGGACAATATCAAGATCCAGCTGTCTGTCCCGCAGTTAGTTGAAAAGGTTCTGGCCCGCAAGGAAGGCACACTCTCCGCCACTGGAGCCGTCTGTGCCTTGACAGGAAAGTACACGGGACGTTCTCCCGAGGATAAGTTTATCGTCAACGAACCTTCCGTTGCCGGCAAGATTGATTGGGGCAGGGTAAATAAGCCTATTTCCGAAGAGGTCTTTGCCAGCCTGTATTCAAAGGTCCTCCAGTATCTGAAGGAAAGGTCCGAAGTCTTTGTTTTTAAGGGATTTGCAGGAGCCGATAAAAAGCACCGTCTGCCCATCCAGGTAATCAATGAGTATGCCTGGCATAATCTCTTTGCCCATCAGCTGTTCATCCGGCCGGACGAGCAGGAACTTGCGGGTCACGAAGCTGGATTCACGGTGATTTCCGCTCCGGGATTCAAGGCAGATCCCGAAGTCGACGGAACCGCGTCCGAGACTTTCATCATCGTATCCTTCGAGAAACGGGTCGTCCTTATTGGCGGCACTGAGTATGCCGGAGAAATGAAAAAATCCATTTTCTCGGTGATGAATTACCTGCTTCCTGAAAGCGGTATCCTGTCGATGCACTGCTCTGCGAACGTCGGCCGTGAAGGGGACGTCGCCCTGTTCTTTGGTTTATCCGGAACAGGAAAGACGACCCTGTCGGCAGACAACAACAGGCGCCTGATTGGGGATGATGAGCATGGATGGTCGGCGAATGGGGTCTTTAATATTGAGGGCGGCTGCTATGCAAAATGCATCAACCTTTCAAAAGAAAAGGAACCGCAAATCTTCGATGCCATCCGCTTCGGATCTGTGCTTGAGAATGTTGTCCTTGACCAGGACACCCGGGAACCGGATTATGATGACAGCAGCCTGACCGAGAATACGAGGGCAGCCTATCCGATCCAGGCAATTGAAAATATTGTTGAGCCAAGTGTTGCCGGCCACCCGAATGCGATTGTCTTTTTAACCGCGGATGCTTTCGGGGTACTGCCCCCGATTGCGAAACTGACAAAGGAACAAGCCATGTACCATTTCCTGAGCGGCTATACATCCAAGCTGGCCGGAACGGAAAGAGGGATCACTTCCCCGCAGGCGACTTTCTCCACTTGCTTCGGCTCTCCATTCCTGCCGCTTCCGGCCATAAGGTATGCCGAAATGCTGGGTGAAAAGATCGATGAATACGGCGCACGCGTCTATCTGGTCAATACCGGCTGGACTGGCGGAGAGTATGGTGTCGGCAGCCGCATGAAGCTGGCCTATACCAGGGCAATGGTCCAGGCCGCACTCGAAGGTGAATTAAACGGAGTCGAAACGGTGAAGGACGAAATTTTCGGCCTTGATATTCCTCTCCATGTGCCTGGTGTGCCTGATGAAGTGCTCCAGCCTGTTAAAACATGGCCGGATGCAGAAGCTTACCGTAAAAAAGCCCAGGAACTCGCGGCCCAATTCCGCGAAAACTTCACAAAATTCACAGGCCTTTCAGCTGGAATAGCGGAAAAAGGCGGTCCTGTTGCATAGGAAGTGTATTAAAGGCGAGGGGCTTCCCTTGCCTTTTATTTTTGTGCGAAGAAAGCCGATGCATTGGCGCAATTTCACTTGCTTTGGATAGACTTTTTTGCGCCAAGACCCCGCATTAACGCAATTTCTCCGGTCTCGGGAAACTTTTTTGCGCTAAGACCCTGTATTGGCGCAATTTCTCTGGGACTCGGGAAGCTTTTTTACGTCAAGACCCTGCATTGGCGCAATTTCTCCAACCACGGGTAGAATTTTTTGCGCCAAGACCCTGCATTGGCGCAATTTTTCAGGACTTGGGAAGCCCTTTTTGCGCCAATCTCCACCCAACCCCAGGACAATCTTCCCTAAAACAAAAAAAAGCGCCGCGGCGCTTTTTTAATTGGTCGAATGAAGTGAAACAAGCTGATAGGTCACAAATGTCTCTTTTCCGGACCATTCAAGCTTCTTGATGATTGCTGTTCCGCTAGTGTCGCCTTCAATCGTTTTCCTTACCTCAAGAGGGATATCAATCGGATAGAGCCGGTACCCTTCCTTTACCAGCAAGAACAGGTTCTCTTCCAGCCGCTCTTCCCTTCCTTTAGTGACGATCATCGTATTCAGTTCCAGGGGCATCCCCATACGGCGCACTCCTTCCTAGATTTCTTACCTGTATTTTATCATTGTAGAGACTGGGTTTTCATCCAATTAGTTAAATCTTTTACAACCTGCCTGTTCACAGCCGGCGGGAAGTAATGCGTATATTCATTGAAATACCAGCTTGTCACAGGTTTCCCCAAATCCTTTAGCCGCTTTTCCAGACGATGGGCATGTTCTACAGAGACATTCCGGTCCTTTTCTCCATGAATGATCAAAACGGGAGCTTCGATTTTTTCTAGGTCGTAGAGCGGTGTCCTGTAGCGGTAACGGCCGGGAAATTTGGCTGGGGTTCCTCCAATGACCCGCTTCATCATCCTCCTTAAATCCTTCCTCTCCAGATAGGTCAGGGCCATATCGCTGACGCCTCCCCAGGTCACAACAGAAGCTGCCTCTTTGTAACGAATGGCTGTATAAAGGGCCATGACGCCGCCGCGGGAAAACCCGAACACATGAATACGGCCCACGTCAGGCAATGACCGCAGCAGTTCAAAAGCCGCAAAGGCATCCTGCCTGTCCTTGCCGGCAAAGTCCTCATTCCCCTCACCTCCCCGATTACCGCGGTAATGCGGAGCAAAGACAATAAACCCTTCCGAAGCAAACTGGGCAATCCGAGCTGGCCTAACCTCGCCGACGCTCTTGATTCCTCCCCGCAAATATAAGAATCCATCATGACAGCCCTTTTCCTTCGGCTGTGCCAGAAGCCCTTTTACTTTAAGGCTTCCTGAATAATAGGTGACCACTTCCATCTTGACCCGAGGATTCGGGGATGGAAACCTATGTCTTGAAATGATTTCGCCGTTTGCTGTCAATGCCTGGCACCCCCTTTTATTTTTCAGATTAAATGGGCATTCACACATTTTTGCTCTTTTCCATACGATATTTGTAACACTACCCCAAACCAGCACCTGAGGAGGATTTACAATGAAAAAGTGGTTCAAACGAGCATGCTTACTGCTTCTCGCCTTTGCTTTGACGCTGGGCCTTGCTGCCTGCAGCACGGAAAAGGTTCAAACCATCAGGCTGTCCGAGGTGACGCGTTCAATCTTCTACGCCCCTCAATATGTTGCCCTTGCCAAGGGATTCTTTGAAGAAGAAGGGCTGAAAGTGGAGCTGACAACGGCTTGGGGAGGAGACAAGGTCATGACTGCCCTTCTCTCCAATGGCGCGGATATAGGCCTGGTTGGCTCGGAGACTTCCATTTATGTTTACGCCAGGGGCTCAAATGACCCTGTGATCAATTTTGCCCAGCTGACACAAACAGACGGCACCTTCCTTGTTTCCCGTAATCCCGTGGACAATTTCTCCTGGGAACAACTAAAAGGGTCAACCTTCCTTGGCCAGCGGAAAGGCGGAATGCCCCAGATGGTTGGCGAGTTTGTGTTAAAGCAGCATGGAATTGACCCTCATGACGAATTAAAACTGATCCAAAATATTGACTTTGCAAATATCCCAAGTGCCTTTGCCTCGGGTACAGGAGATTATGTCCAGTTATTTGAACCAACTGCCAGCATTTTTGAAAAAGAAGGCAGAGGCCATATTGTCGCCTCATTTGGAACTGAGTCCGGTTTTGTTCCATATACCACCTTCATGGCAAAACAAAGCTTCATGAAAAACAATGCCGAGACAGTCGAGAAGTTTACCCGGGCGATTTATAAAGCCCAGCAATGGGTGGAGACGTCACCCCCGGCTGAAGTGGCCGAGGTGATCCAGCCTTATTTTGAGGACACTGGACTGGACATTATCGAGACGGTCATTGAACGCTATAAAAGCCAGGGATCATTTGCGAAAGATCCCATCCTTGACGAAGATGAGTGGAACAACCTTCAGGACATTATGGATGAAGCAGGCGAACTCCCTGAGTATGTTGAGCATGAGGACCTTGTCAATACAAGCGTTGCCGAAAGCATTTTAAAGTAAGGAAGGGTGCAGCCAATGGACTTTTTAACTCTCAAAGGGATCCAGCATACGTATTTTACCGTATCTTCTGCCACGACTGCCCTTAAGGACATCTCACTTGAGGTCAAGGAAGGCGAATTCGTTTCTTTCCTTGGCCCAAGCGGCTGCGGTAAAACCACTCTCCTTTCCATCATCGCCGGTCTGATCCAGCCAACGCGCGGCAAAGTCCTGCTGGAAAATAAACCGGTAAACAGGGCTGAGAATGAGATTGGCTATATGCTGCAGCAGGATTACCTGTTCCCGTGGAAGACGATTGAGGAAAATATTCTGCTTGGCCTTAAGATAAATCGCAGCCTGGATGGCCATAAAAGAAAACAGACCCTGTCACTGCTGCACCAAATGGGGCTTCAAAATGTCGAAGCAGACTACCCAAAACAGCTTTCCGGCGGCATGCGGCAGCGGGTTGCGCTTGTTAGGACGCTCGCCGCTGAACCTAAGCTGCTCATGCTTGACGAGCCATTTTCCGCCCTCGACTTCCAGACGAAACTGAAGCTGGAGGACCTTGTTTCCAATACCCTTAAACGCTTTAACAAAACAGCCATCCTTGTCACGCACGATATCGGGGAGGCCATCGCAATGAGCGACCGGATCATCCTGTTCTCAGCAAGCCCGGGAACCATCCACAAATCCTTTCCTGTTCCTTCCGAACTGAAAAAACGGCCGCCATTCGCAGCGAGGAACCATCCATTGTTCAATGAACTTTTCAATACGATATGGAAGGAGCTGGAGTCACTTGAACCAGAATAATGAAGTCAAACTGCTGCATGAACACTATTTAAAAGAGCTGAAACGCGAAAAAAGACTGGTCCGGTATTCCCAGCTTCTCATCTTTATCCTGTTTTTCGCCTGCTGGGAAATGGCTAGCAAAAACCAATGGATCGACCCGCTGCTTTTCAGTTCTCCATCAAGCATTTGGAAACTCTTTATCAGCAAATCCCTTGACGGGTCGCTTGCAGCTAATCTTTCCATCACCCTTTCGGAAACCGTGCTCGGCTTCATTATTGGGACGCTGCTTGGCACATGCCTGGCCGCTCTCCTGTGGTGGTCGCCAATTCTGTCAAAAGTACTTGATCCCTACCTCGTCATTCTCAATGCCATGCCCAAGGTCGCATTAGGGCCGATCCTGATTGTGGCGCTTGGCCCCAATATGGCTTCCATTGTCGCCATGGGCACCCTGGTATCGGTTATTATCACCACCATTGTTGTTTACACTTCCTTTAAGGAAGTAGATCCAAATTTTATAAAAGTGCTGCAAACCTTCGGGGCAACAAGGCGGCAATGTTTCAAGGAGGCTATACTTCCGGCGTCTTTTCCGACGATCATTTCAACGTTAAAGGTGAATGTTGGCCTATCCTGGGTCGGTGTTATTGTAGGGGAGTTTTTGGTGTCTGCCAAGGGCCTCGGATATATGATCATCTACGGCTTTCAGGTGTTCGATTTCACCCTCGTCCTGCTCTCCCTGCTTGTCATTGCTGTTTTTGCCACCCTTATGTACCAGCTGGTCGAATTGCTCGAGAAAAACCTGGTTAAAAATGGTTCCAGGTGATCCTGGCGATTGGCAACCATGGTGAGT
>NZ_LIGG01000001.1:33769-61899 GCF_001273925.1 Bacillus sp. FJAT-27251
CATCCGCCATGTCACGGGCACCAATAAGGGCGATTGGCGGCCATGGAGAGTGCCATCTGTGATCTCGCCCGGTTCAGAAACAAAAACAACGGCCGGTCAGCAAAACCCGGCCGTTTCCATGTGGCGAAGGCTCAGTTTCACGACATCGTCCTTCATAATAAAGCTGTAATGTTCTTTAAAACGCTGTGCAAGAAGGTCCCCTTCCTCCACTACTGGTCCATATGTTTCAAAATAATCCTCTTTCTGTTCACAAAAGGCAATTTGGGCAAAATAAATCCGCTTAATAAAACTTGACCCTGCCCCGATCACCCTATATTCGCCGATCAAATCCAGAGAAGATACTTTCCCTCCCGTTTCTTCCATTACTTCACGGATTGCAGCCTGCTGTGGTGTTTCTCCCTTCTCTCTTTTTCCGCCCGGAAACTCCCAGCCCCTTTTTTTGTGGTGAGTCAGCAGCCACTTTCCTTCCAGCCTGCAAATGACAAATAGGTGGTCAGGTTCGCGGCCAAAGGCATTTTCTTCAAAGGCCAGCGAAACATCAGCGCCATGATAATCTCGAAAATGAAACATGGAATCCCCCGCTAAATGAATATTCTCCTTTTCATGATTATACAATGAATGGAGACTAAAAGCAGGTATCCATCTTTTCGCCTTCATTTGGAAGGCAAAATCCCCATGCTTTCAATATGCTTTTTTGCTTCCTGGTCGCCCAGCTGGTGAATCATCGCATAAATGCGCTTAAGGCTCGCATCCTGCTCATCGTTTTGCCGGTCATGATGGTATTCCAGAAAAGGAACATGGGCGCGGAGAAAATTTTCGACACCTGCGCTGTGGCTGCAGTCAAATTCCTCCCTTAGCCTGGTAATTTCCTCATCATTGGCCTGTATTTGAAAGTTCCATGTAGAGGCAGTCCGACTTTGGGAAATCTCACCGCCCGCAACATCGATATAGTACGTTTTCCTGCTTTCCGCCATGAACATTCACTCCTTTTTTAAGAGTTTCCCCCGCCTTGCTGTTAAATACTCTCAATAAAACGAAAGATATATGATTGACCGTGCTCTATTCATGGTAAAATAAAATAAAGAACAAAACTGGCTGTCCCGGCATAGGAATAAATTGTCGTGCGAAGGGTATCTACTAATATAAATCAACCAAAAGTCAATGGATAAACCGTATGAAGGAAAGGGGTGAAAGTGATGAAGCTAATCGATGAGCTTTATGAAATGTACCGTCATAAACTGACTGGAGACGAAGAGGATATTGATATGCTCGCCTTCGCATTCCTGGAGGAAATGAGCCGCGAAGACCTGCTGCATATCATCAAGGATATGGATAAACAGGAGCTATATGATTTGATGGGGCTGTACCTGATCGAGAGCCTGAAAGGCAAGTTCGCCCAGGAGGAATATGGCCAGCACAGGGCACCTCTCTTTCAATCACGAAATATCCATTGATTGCCAATACATAGACCCGGCCTACCTTTCAGGCGGGTTTTTTTGCTGGGAAGAGACCAAATCCCTTGGTCATCCCCMGGCTGCTGGGGATGGCATAAATAAAAGCCTGCAAATGGTTCCATTTGCAGGCTTTATTTACCCAAGATACGCTTTGAACATCCATAGATGCTTTCTCACGCTCTTTTTAACGCCAAGAAGCATGTCTGCTGTGCCTTCATCCTCGACTTTTTGTGCCAGTTCAATCCCTGCCTGGAGCTCATCCGCAATTTTTGAGAAGTCGCTGCTGAGAGACCTGACCATATCTTCCTCGTTTTCACTTCCGGTTGCTTCCTCAATGGAGGAAATCTCAAGGCACTCTTTCAGGGTGCCGACAGGTTTGCCATCTAGCGCAAGAATCCGTTCCGCAAATTCATCAATGATGATGGCTGCCTCATTGTACAGCTCCTCGAATTTGGTATGCAGAGTGAAAAAATGCGGACCTTTTACATACCAATGGTAATTATGCAATTTTGTGTAGAGAACCGTCCAGTTGGCAACTTGCTGGTTGACACTTTGAATAAGTTCATTTGACATTTGATCATCCTCCTCCAATGTTATATTCCCCAATGGCAGACAGCCCAAAACATGCTAATCCGTTTTCGATGATGGTAAACCATAAAAAGAACATGGTACAATCATTTTGAGGCAAAGGAGGATTTATTATGTATATCGTTTTGATTCTCTCGGTCATTATTGTTTTGATTGTGCTGATTCTTGCCGTTGGGACCACATCAAAGGCCTATGGGTACAAGCACACTGTCGACTCTCTCGAGGAAAACCCCCACATTAACCAGACAGAAGGGCAGGAAAAGGAAAAAAAATAAAACGAAGCCGTCCTTGCGGCTTCGTTTTATAGGCTTAAGCAAAAACCTGCTTAAGGTCATCCTTGCTTTGGGCAAGCCAGAAACGCATCAGCTTTTTGGCTCCCTCCAAATCGTGCAGCTTGGCCTGTCCGCACTGCTTCTCATTTGCAGCCGGAATTTCGGTTACTTCGACACCAGCTTTCATCGTATCTTCCATCAAATCGATGATTTCCTCGACCGTTGGTGTGCCGCTGACAACAAGGTAATAGCCTGTCTGGCAGCCCATTGGTGAAATATCGATAATATCGAAATGGCTGTATTTTTCAGCATGCTCGCGGATATTGAAGGCAAGCAAATGCTCCAGCGTATGGATGGTGTCAGGCTTCATTGCCTGTTTATTGGGCTGGCAGAAACGGATATCATATTTATTGACTACACCGTCGCTTCCAACTTTGTGGACACCGCAATGTCTCACATAAGGAGCTTTAACGGCATTATGGTCAAGATCAAAACTTTCCACTGAAGGCATGGATAAATCACTCCCTTTTATTTCTTCTTTCATCATACACGAGTTGCCAGAATATTTCAGCTGAAAGAGACTTTCCATGCAATGTCCCCAAATGATACACTCTAAAAAAAGGAGACGATATGATTGCTGAAAAGAGCGATGCTTGGCATCATCCGGTTTTATCAGGTGGCAATCTCACCGTTAAAACCGCCGACTTGCCGCTTTTATCCAACCTGTTCCCATTACGGCATGGAAGCAGTAACAAGATTCGGCGCCTTAAAAGGCGGCCTGCTTACATTCAAGAGAATCCTCAAATGCCACCCATTCCATCCTGGCGGGTTCGATTATGTACCCCAGGAATGGCCGTCAAAGAAAAAAATCAAGCATCATACCCATTGATGACGAGGTCCAGCTTTCCTGTAGCAGGATCGATAACCAGGCCATGCACTGGTACATCGCTCGGCATTAATGGGTGATTTTTAATGACATCCACGCTGTGGGACACACTATCACTGACATTATCGAAGCCGTGGAGCCATTCATCTACATTGATTCCCGAATAGTTGAGGGTATCAAAAATGGTGTCTTCTATTCCCCGCTTGCGCATTTCATCAAGCATAACATCCGCTTTCATCCCGCTCATGCCGCAGTCATGATGCCCGATCACCATCACTTCTTTAGCCTGCAGCTGGTAGACCGCCACAAGCAGGCTTCTCATGATGCTTCCAAAAGGATGGGTCACAAGCGCGCCAGCATTTTTTACAATCTTAACATCACCATTGGCAACATTTAGTGCCTTTGGCAGCAGCTCAAGCAGTCTTGTATCCATGCAAGTCAGGATGACCGCCTTTTTATTGGGAAACTTTGTTGTTTCAAATGCTTCATACTTCTTGTCTGCAACGAACTTTTCATTATAATCCAGAATATTGTCAAGTAACTTCATAATAACCACCTTTGACATAGTATTTTAGAATAAGGATACAGCAAACATCTTTCGGCAACAATTATTTTACTTGCCATTCAGGAAATTTTTTTGTAAGATACATAAAGTAAATCGTAATCATTACGGATTGTTTGTTGTTATATTGGAAAAATCGTAATCAATCCGATTTAATTATAACTGGAGGTCAAGATGAAGAAAAAACTGTTAATCCTTTTAATCCTAGTCCTTGGAACAGCACTTGCCGGCTGCTCGGAAGGCAATGAAACAGTAGAAAACGAGAACACCAACCCGGAACTGATCCAGGTCTACACAACGGTATATCCTCTTCAATATTTTACCGAAGCCATTGGAGAAGATTATGTCCAAGTGGAGAGCATTTATCCTCCCGGAGCGGATGAGCATACCTTTGAACCATCCCAAAAGGATATGATTAAAATGGCAGATTCCGATTTGTTTGTTTATATCGGACTGGGACTTGAGGGATTTGTTGAAAAAGCAAAGAATACGCTGGAAAATGAGCATGTCGCCATGCTGGCGGCAGGAGAATATATTCAGTTCAACCAAACAGAAGAAGCAGCCGGGGATGATCGCAGCGAGGATGAGCATGCTCACGGTGAGGATGAACACGGCGAGGATGAACACGGCGAGGATGAGCACGGCCATCACCATGGCGATATCGATCCGCATGTCTGGCTTGACCCTCTATACTCAAAGCAATTGGCAGAAGCGATAAAGGACCAGTTGATCGAGATGGTCCCATCACAAAGAAACCGTTTTGAACAAAATTTCCAGGAGGTTGCGAAACAGCTGGATGAACTGCATGCCGATTTTGACCAAACCATCAAGAATGCCAGACACCATGAAGTGATTGTTGCACATTCGGCATATGGTTACTGGGAAGAAAGGTATGGAATAAAGCAGCTGAGCATTTCGGGGTTGTCCACAACGAATGAACCATCCCAAAAAGAATTGCAAACCTTGATTAGCCATGGGAAAGAAGAAGGTTTGAAATATGTCCTGTTTGAACAGAATTTCGAATCAAGACTTGCGGAAACCGTTCAAAAAGAGCTGGGAGCAGACGCGCTTTACCTCCACAACCTGTCTGTCCTTACGAATGATGATATTGCAAATGAGGAAACCTACTTTACTTTGATGCAGAAAAACCTTGAAACCCTTGATACTGCCTTAAATAAGTAATATCGTCCCTTCCGCTTCGCGGGGGGATTTTTTCAGTTCCTGAAATTGCTATGCGTAGCCCCAGGGACTAGGTAAACAATAAAAAGGTATCAACCAACCTAAAAGGAGTGATACGCATGGCTAAAGACGTACTTTGTGAAGTGAGCAATTGCGCATTTTGGGCTGCTGGAAACCTATGCAGCGCCGATCGCATCTACGTGGTAAGCCATACCGGCGAGAATGCTGAAAACAGCCGGGGAACCGACTGTAAAACATTTGAACCAGCTGAGACATTGAGTTAATAGAGAAGCGAAAGCTAAAAAGAGAGGGCACGTGGGTAAAGTGCCCTCTCTTAAGCTTAAGCTGTATTGTTGTGTTACGCTTCCAAGTCCCCTTTAGGTCCGAAGAATTCATAATGGATTCTTTCACCGGGAACACCAAGTTCTTTTAATGCAGTATTTACATGCTTCATAAAAGGAACGGGTCCGCAGAAAAAGAAATCTGCTTCGGCAAGTTCGATATTGTCCTTCAACCATTCCTTCGTTACATAGCCCTTGACATCATAATTAGCCTTTTCCTGGTCTTCCGGTGTCGGATTGTCATAAAAAATCACGGTTTTTACATTCCCTTGTGCTGCAGCTGTGGCTGCGTCTTCCCGAAGAGCATGCATCCGGCTATTGGAAGTTGCATGAATGAAGGTCACTTGGCGTTCGGGCTGGAGGGCTGCAACTGTTTTTAACATGCTGACCATCGGTGTCAGGCCGACTCCTCCGCTAAGCAGTACCAGCGGCGTCTTAACGTCAGTGTTTACCACAAAGTCTCCCGCCGGGGCGCTGACAGGCAGCTTGTCTCCTTCCTCCACTGAATTATGGAGATAATTTGATACAATGCCATCCGGATGATCGGGATTGGACTCACGCTTGACACTTATTCGGTAATACTCCTTCCGTGGAGCATCCGAAAGGCTATATTGGCGGATATGGGKATTTTTCTGGCCGGGTATTTCAAGCTTTACGCTGATATACTGGCCTGGTGTGAATTCAGGCAGGTCGTTGCCGTCTTCCGCTGTTAAATAGAAGGATGTAATCACATCACTTTCTTTCACTTTTCTTATCACCTTAAAGTTTTTGAAACCTTCCCAGCCTCCCTGCTGGTTTTCTGCTTCATCATACATTTCTGCTTCAACACTGATAAACACATCAGCGATTACCTGATAAGCCTCTCCCCAGGCTCCCAGTATCTCGTCCGTAGCAGCATCACCCAGCACATCCTTAATCGCAGCTAACAGATGGGCTCCCACAATCGGATAGTGTTCAGGCATGATTCCCAAACTCCGGTGCTTATGGGCGATTTGCCTTACAGCCGGAAGAATGGCCTCGAGATTATCTATGTATTTCGCAGCGGCATAAACCGCAGAGGCAAGAGCTCTTTGCTGCCTTCCCTGCTTTTGGTTGGCATGATTAAAAATGTTCAGCAGTTCCGGATGGGCGGCAAACATCTGCTGATAAAATACAGTCGTGATTTTTTCTCCATGCTCTTCAAGTACTGGCACGGTAGATTTAATGACTTCAATGGTTTTCATATCCAACATTCAAAACACTCCCTTTGGTTGTCTGTTTCCAATATTCTCATGGTGATTATAATGGATTGAAAGAAGTATTGTAGTGATTTAAATCACAGTCGGGAAAAACAAAAAAGAAAAGACGGACTGCGTATGAGCAGGCCGCCATTACATTAAAGTACACAGCTAAAAGGCAAAAGTCTCTTCCTTCACTGTCACTTCCCGAAGTCTTTTTTCATTTATAGCGTATCCAATTCCCGCGTCTTGGGAAATTTCAATCTCTCCGTTGTTCACCTTTATTTCCGGTGTGATGATATCCTGGGTCCAATACCGGCCAGACCCGGAAATATCGCCAGGGATTGTAAAGCCTGGCAGGGAAGCCAGCGCAATATTATGGGCACGCGAGATTCCAAATTCTATCATCCCCCCGCACCATACAGGGATGTTCCTCTCGTAGCAGTAATCGTGGATTTTCACCGCTTCGAGAAGGCCTCCTACGCGGCCAATTTTTATGTTGATCACCCGGCAGCTGCCTAATTCCACAGCCCTTCTGGCGTCTTCAAGGCCACAAATGCTCTCATCCAGGCAGATTGGTGTGGAAAGCTGCCGCTGGAGCTTGGCATGATCAATGATATCATCGTGCGCAAGCGGCTGTTCGATCATCAGCAGACCAAATTCTTCAAGTGCCTTCAGCCTCCCGATATCCTCAAGGGAGTAAGCCGAATTGGCATCAGCCATCAAATCGAGATTGGGAAATCTGCTTCGAAGCTCTGAAACAAGCTTTAAGTCATTTACGGGAGAAATCTTTATTTTCACCCTTTTATATCCATCTCTTACATATGCTTCAGTCTGCCTTACAGCCTCCTCCGTCGTGGGCGCAGCCACCACAACCCCCGAAGGAATGCTCTCCCGCACACTTCCAAGCAGCTTTGCGAGAGGAAGATTGCCACGCTTGGCCTGCAAGTCCCACAAGGCTGTCTCCACGGCTGCTTTCGCCATATGATTCCCCCGGTACTTTTTAAACGTTTCAGCTGCCTCTGCAGGAGTGCTGATTCCATGGCGTTTCAGCTCCGGTATGAAAAAATCCTTGAGCATATGCCATGATGTTTTTACCGTTTCCTCCGTGTACCAGGGGGAGGAAAAAGCGACTCCTTCCCCATATCCCCTGATGCCGTCACGGTCCCGGAGTTCAACAATTATGGCTTCCCTTTCTGATACTTTTTCAAGGTGTGTCGAAAACGGACTTTTAAGAGGCATTTTAATTATTTTTAGGACGATGCTCGAAATGTTCATTTTTCATCTGCCTTTGCACTCTCACGAAGTTTTCTCCGCAGCAGTTTCTTGGCCCCGTTTCTGGGAAGCTCATCCATGAAGGCAATGCTCTTCGGGACTTTGTATTTCGCCAGCCGCTCCAAACAAAAAGTGATAAGATCCCTCTCTGTAACGGACGACTCCTCCCTTCTGACAATGAAGGCCGCCGGGACCTGTCCCCATGCGGGATCCTCCACTCCTACGACTCCTGCATCAATTATGCCGGGATGCGACATCAGGACACCTTCTATTTCAGCAGGATAGATATTCTCCCCGCCGGAGATGATCAAATCGGAACGCCGGTCCAGCACATAGAGAAAACCCTGGCTGTCGATATAGCCTATATCTCCAGTATGGAGCCATCCCTCACGGATATTCGCTTGTGTTTCCTGCTCACGGTGTAAATACCCCTTGGTGACATTAGGACCTTTTACAAGGATTTCCCCCTCTGCCATGCATGGCAGTTCATTTCCTTGTTCATCAGCTATCATAATCTGGTTCGGAAATAACGCTTTTCCCGCAGAGCCCAGCTTGGAAAGGCTGTACTCGGGAGAAAGGGTGGCAAATTGGGAAGAGGTTTCTGTCATGCCAAAGGATTGATAGACCGGAATCCCTTTTTGCCTGCATTTTTCAAGCAATGCAAGTGGAGCGGGCCCGCCGCCAAGCAGAAAACAACGGAAAAAGGCTGGCAGTTCGTCCTGGCCCAGTTCTTCCACGGTTTTCTGAAGCATGGTAGAGACCACAGACATAATCGTTGTCTTGTATTTTCCGATATCCTCCAGCACCTTTTTCTCATCAAAACTGCTATGCAGCACAATGCCCATTCCATAGATCAGGCTTCGCATCAAAATGGAATAGCCGCTAATATGGAAAAGGGGGACGGCGCAAAGCCAGCGGTCCTCCTCCTGCAACCCGAGATTCAAAGCCGAAGCGGTCGCACTCCACCAATGGTTGCCATAGGTTTGCATCACTCCTTTTGGCCGTCCCGTTGTTCCTGACGTGTACATGATAGTGGTAACGTCCTCAAGGGAATATTCCTCCTGGATTGCCGGCTCTGTCCCAGGCTTGGAGAACAGCTCTTCCTTCGTAAAGATTGGCTTTTTAAAGTTCTGTCCGATTTCTTCGCTCTGTCTGGAAAAGCATTGCTCCGTTACCAGCAGGGCTGCCCGTGAGTCTTCGAGCTGCCAGTCCAGTTCCTTTGCCGTAAGCCGATTGTTCAAAATGACCGTTCTTGCCCCAATCATTTGCAAGGCATAGAGAATGATGGCCGAATCCTTATGGTTTGAGAGCAGCACCGCTGCCATGGAGCCTTTTCCAACCCCAACATCCGCAAGCTGTGCAGCCGTCTTCAAGGAGGAATCATAAATTTGTTTAAATGTATAATGCTGGCCTTCGAATATGATGGCAGTGCGATCCGGAGTCAAACTTGCCCTCTTCTTCAGCCAGTTTGGAATTGATTGCTCCATTTTGTCTTCCCTCCAATATGAAAAGAGCTTGATGGAGATCCATCAAGCTGCATGATTATAAAAAGAAACTCAAGGGAAACGCGGGAACTGGCCAAAATCAGGCTTACGCTTTTCCTTGAAGGCATTGCGCCCTTCTTTTGCTTCATCTGTTGTATAGTAGAGCAGCGTTGCATCTCCGGCAAATTGCTGGATTCCAGCAAGGCCGTCTGTATCGGCATTCATGGCGGCTTTCAGGAAGCGGAGTGCGGTAGGGCTCTTCTCAAGGATTTCCTCACACCATTTAATCGTTTCCTCTTCAACTTGTTCAAGAGGTACAACCGTATTGACCAGTCCCATGTCCAGAGCTTCCTGGGCATTGTACTGGCGGCACAGATACCAGATTTCACGGGCCTTCTTATGTCCGACGATTCTTGCCAGATAACCGGAGCCATATCCTGCATCAAAGCTTCCGACTTTCGGGCCAGTTTGGCCAAAGATCGCATTGTCCGCTGCAATCGTTAAATCGCAGACAACATGGAGAACATGGCCGCCTCCGATCGCATAGCCTCTTACCATCGCAATGACAGGCTTGGGAATGACACGGATCAGGCGCTGCAGGTCAAGGACATTGAGACGCGGGATTTGGTCTTCCCCAACATATCCCCCATGACCGCGTACGCTTTGGTCACCGCCGGAACAAAATGCCATGTCCCCGGCACCGGTCAGTACAATCACACCAATGCTGGAATCATCCCTTGCGTAGGCAAAAGCATCAATCAGCTCCATCACTGTTTTGGGAGTGAAAGCATTTCGCTTT
The DNA here is from genome assembly GCF_001273925.1 of Bacillus sp. FJAT-27251. Lineage (GTDB taxonomy): Bacteria > Bacillota > Bacilli > Bacillales > Cytobacillaceae > Mesobacillus_B. The sequence continues at coordinate 43,827 of NZ_LIGG01000001.1, forward strand.
TCCGGACGATTAATTGTAATTTTTGCGATCCCATTATACGTTTCATAAATAATCTCTTCGTATGAACGTTCAGAAACCCATTCTACCGCCATTTAAAATCCTCCTTTTATGTATCAATCGGTGGTTCTGCTATCGTATGGCTGGTTCAGCCATATTTTTTCGACAAAAACCTACTTACTATTGTACCAAATTTTTCAGGTTCTTCCACATGAATTGCATGTCCTGCCTCTTCAATACACCTATATTCAGCATGCGCAATGCTCGCCGCCATCTCCTGCCCAATCAGACAGAACTTTGAATCAAGCTGCCCTGTCAGGACCAGGGTATCACAAGATAGCTGCCCAAGTTTGTCCCACCAGCTTGGCTGCGACCCCGTCCCCATTCCTATAAGGCTGTTGGCAAGGCCTTCTGGGTTATTTTGCAGCCGCTGCCTTTTTATATTTCCCCTTGCTTCTGCAGGCAGATTCAGCTGGGACCGAAAAAGGGGAATCCCCTGCCAATACTCAACGAACGCTTCCAGACCAGCTTCCAGAATTTCAGAGGCAAGCTGTTTATCCTGATTTCTGCGCCCCTGCCTTTCCTCCTCCGTCCTTAATCCCGGTGACGTGCTTACAAGAACGAGCTTCCTCACTTTTTCCGGATAAAGGATGGCAAATGTGATGGCCAGCCTTCCACCCATCGAATAGCCAAGGAGATCGGTTCGGGCAATATCGAGCTTCTCAAGCAGTTCCTTTAGGTCTGCTGCCGCCTTGAAGATGGAGTAACGCCCGCTGTCCGGTGGCGAATCTGTCCTGCCATGTCCAATCAAATCCGGCATGACCAATTCCGAATGGTCCCCAAAATAACAGTGAAATGGCCTCCAATTGTCCCCTGACCCTGTAAAACCATGCAAAAGAAGCAGCGGAAAACCTGCGCCGCTCCTTGCAACATGATAGACGATTCCATTAAGTTCAAGCTTCATGATCCATTCCCTCGATTGTAAGGACTATTTCCCGGGAAACAGATTTCCACAAATTCCGATGCTCGGCCTGGTTTCTGTCCCGTTCTGTCGAAATTTCGATCACCTTTAACCCCGGCTGGTCCTTCATTTCCGCAAACGCCTGGTGGAAATGATTCCAGTCAGTTACCGGCACATATGAACCGCCGTACATTTGAATGGCATGGCTGAAATCGAGGTCAAGCGGGGTTCCAAATAACCTCTCAAAATGCTTTGGGTGCTCCGCCTGCGGCAGGAAGGAAAAGATTCCGCCGCCATTATTATTGACCAGAAAAATCGTTATGTTCAGCTTATATAGCTTTGCCGCAATCAACCCATTCAAATCATGGAAAAACGTAAGGTCTCCAAGGACAAGGTAAAGAGGTTCTTTCAGAACAGCAGCTGATCCGAGTGCGGTCGACACAATGCCGTCAATGCCGTTGGCTCCCCTGTTTGCCATGACCCTGATCTGTTTTCCGGTGTGAAAGAAGAAAGTGTCCAAGTCACGAATGGGCATGCTGTTTCCTACAAACAAGGCCGCTTGTTCAGGGATGAGGTCTGCAAGCAAATGGAACAGCTTCCCTTCACTCAATTCAGGGACATCACGAATTTCTGCCAATCGTTCTTTTGCGCGCTGATTGATAGTCTGCCATTTCCCGACATAATCATAAGCGCTGCTTTTATCAAGACGGGATGCAAGCTGCTGGCAAAACAGCGATTCATCGCAATAGACCATTTCGGTGGCCGAAATCAGCGGGTCACGCCAGCCGCTGCCTCCATCGACGACTATTTGCCTCGCCTGGCGGTTTTCTTTTATGAAAAGTGACAATGCCTTGGAAACCGGCATTGCCCCAAAACGGAGAATCAATTTCGGCTCAAGGAATTCCCTGGCCTCAGGAATTCGCAAAATGGTGTCATAAGCATCAATAATCATATTCTTGTCATGGCTTCCGCTCCTTAACTGTGAAAGAGGGTCGGCAAGGATAGGATATTGAAGCTTCTCTGCCAGGTGAATAACTGCTTCGGTGAACCGCTCATCCTCCATTGGACCGCACACAATCACCCCACGTTCAATTCCGGCAGCAGCTGATGCGAGCGCTTCCAGGGAGCTTTCATCCAGTGAGAGTGCCCCCTGCTGGATATTTACATATCGTTCCTTCCGTTCGGAAAACTCGAACAGGGAATCGTCCAGAGCCGGAATCAAAGGCTCGCGGACCGGGAAGTTCAAATGAACAGGTCCCGCCGGCTGCCTCATGGCTGTGGCTGCTGCCCTGGCACAGACCGTACGTGCATACCTGGCCATCTCGTCTCCGCCATCGGGCGGGGACATTTCGACAAACCACTTGACGTTATGGCCGTATAGGTGGATCTGGTCTATTGCCTGCGGAGCGCCGACATCCCTTAGCTCATGCGGTCGGTCGGCCGTAAGCACCATTAATGGAATCCTTGAAATACCGGCTTCGATGATCGCAGGATAGTAGTTGGCCGCTGCCGTACCGGAAGTACATAGAATCGCCACCGGCTTCCTGGCTGCCTTGGCTATTCCAAGTGCAAAAAAAGCAGCCGAACGCTCATCTACATGGACATGCAGATTCAGCCCAGGGTGCTCCGCCATAACCATGGCAATTGGCGTCGATCTTGATCCAGGACTGACAACCACATCGGTAATTCCCGAATTCACCATCTCTCCTACAAATGAAGCTAGATATTTCGTCAATGATTGCTGATGATTCACTGTTTCATTCCCCCAAGCGCTGCCAGCATCGGCCGGAACTTGATACTGGTTTCTGTATATTCACTTTCCGCATCCGAATCAGCCACAATGCCGCATCCGGCAAACAAGGAAGCTTCGCTGGCCTGAATGAGGGCGGACCGGATGGCAACGGCAAACTCACCGTTTCCTCGATGGTCAAGCCAGCCAATTGGCGCAGCATACAGCCCGCGGTCAAGAATTTCAACTTCACGTATTTTCTCCACAGCCTTCTCCTTCGGAAGGCCTCCCAAAGCCGGAGTCGGGTGCAGCCTGTCCACCAGGTCAAGAATGGACGTTCCTGCCCTGTTTTCCCCGGTTACCGGGGTATACAGATGCTGGATATACTTCATTTTCATCAGCTTGGGGCCGTCCGGCAGCACTACTCTGTCACAGGTTTCCTGCATGGCTTCCTTGATCATCTCAACTACATACTGATGTTCAATCAGGTTTTTCTGGTCTTCCAGCAAGACCCTGCCAAGCTGCCTGTCTTCTTCAGGGGTTTTCCCCCTGGGTATGGAACCGGCAACGCAGGCGGAAAAGACCTTTTCGCCCTCTTTTTTTACAAGCCTTTCCGGGGACGCCCCAATGAAGCAGTCTCCGTTGGCTTCGAAAGCAAAGATGAAGCTCTCTTTCTGCTGTTCTGTAAGTCGCTGCAGGACTCCTTCAACCGCTACATCCTGGTCAAACTTCAGCCTTAATTCCCTTGCCAGCACAACCTTTTTCAGGTCGCTGTTTTCGAGCGACTCCACCAAATCCTTGACGGACTGCTTCCATTCTTCAGGCTGTATTTCCTTAAGGGCTGCCAGGTTAGGCAGGGAATACTCGTCTTCCCTGACCGCCGCAGCCAATATAGCCTGCCGCTCTTCACTTATTTTGTCAAACAGGCTGGCATCATCGTGCTGGGTACATACTACATTTGTTGTAAAATAGGCCTCGTCCCCCAGAACGGTAAGCATAAAGGCTGGGATATGGAAATGAGACTGTGAGAACTTTGACCATAAGCCTGTTTTATCCTTTAAAGGGTCAAAAGAAAAACCTCCAAACATGGCAGGTCCGGACCCAGGCACGTCCTGTTTTCCTGCCAGCACGGCGGTTTCAACAAACTGCTTCCACTCTTTTTCCATATGTTCAAAACGGCCGGAAGCCTTGTCGCATTGTATCTGCCTGACTACTCCGACTCCGGCAAGCTTATATGTTCCATGCGGATCCTGCCAAAAAAACCTCTCGCCTAAAAAGCGGCCGCGCCCTGCGGCAAAGAAATGGAAAGAATCCAGCCTATCGATTTTCTGAACTTCGCTTACCAATACAGTTTGAGATAGCTCTTTAGCCCGTCCAATTGCTGCAACAATTCCTTGCCTCAACTCAGTATCTTGAATGGTAACCAACATAATCCCCCCAATAACAGCCTCTCATCTGTTATTATACGATGTCAAACTTATTTTAAGATACACTTCCTCATTGCCATTGTCAATTAAAGGCCCTGCAGGCTAAAGCCTACTTTTATCCTTATTATATATTTCACTTATTCCCTAATCATAAGCAGAAAGAGAGCAGGGAAAAACATCCATGTTAACCGGGAACAATTCATTGACAGAGTCTGCTGTAAAACCTACACTTTATATTGTAGTGAAAAATCTCTTAAGGTTCCTCTCCGTTTTTGACAGATTGGAGTCTTTTTGGTACTATATATAGGTTTGTTTATAACAATATATAAGGGAGAGAATTGGAATTATGCAAACACCTCTTCAACCTGGCACTGCGCCGATCGCCAGAGACCAAGGCCTTCAAAAATGGTGGCAGCTGACAAGGCCGCATACATTGACGGCCGCGTTTGCTCCCGTCCTGCTTGGTACGGCACTGGCAATCGAAGTGACAGATATCAACATGCTGCTTTTTCTCGCAATGCTGATTGCAAGCCTGTTAATTCAGGCAGCGACCAATATGTTTAATGAATATTATGATTACAAGCGCGGCCTTGATACGGAAGAATCGATTGGGATCGGCGGGGCCATTGTCCGCAATGGCATAAAGCCTGGAACGGTTCTGGGTCTCGCCCTAGGCCTATATGGCATCTCCATCCTGATTGGGATTTATATCTGCATGAACACAAGCTGGTGGCTTGCGGCTGTAGGGCTTGTAAGCATGCTGATTGGCTACCTTTACACCGGAGGGCCCTGGCCAATTGCCTATACTCCGTTCGGTGAGCTTTTTGCCGGCTTTTTCATGGGAATGCTGATCATTCTGATCGCCTTTTACATCCAGACTGGTACAGTGACGGCGACCAGCGTAATCGTTGCCCTGCCAAGTTTCATACTCGTAGGTGCCATCCTGCTGGCGAACAATATCCGTGATTTTGACGGAGACAAAGAGTTTGGGAGAAAAACACTTGCCATCCTTGTCGGGAAGAAAAATGCCGTCAAGCTGCTGGCTGGCATGTTCATTGTTTCCTATCTTTGGATCCTGGTTCTCATCCTGGCTGGAAGCCTTACCCCATGGCTTGCTCTTGCAGCCCTCAGTCTTCCAAAGGCAAAAGCCGCTATTAAGGGATTCAGGCTTGGAAGCAATCCGCTCGAAATGATGCCGGCCATGAAAGCCACTGCCCAGACGAATACCATTTTCGCCCTGCTTTTATCCATTGGCTTATTTATCAGCTATCTATAATGGACAAGACCTCTGCCAGCCCGGCAGAGGTTTTTTTGGCGCTGCAAACGGTCATCCACAGGGGTGCTCCCAGCTTTTCTCATGTTTCCATTCAGCCTGAAGGGGTATCAGGTAGATAAGTTTTCGTATTTGATAAAGGATGTGAGGAACTTGTTGCCGAAAGAATTACTGACAAAGCAAAAACAGGCACTTCAGGAAGAGAAAGAACAGCTGGAAAGGCAGCTTGATGCGGGTACTGGAGAAGGCCAGGATTTCCTTGACGGCAGTATTACAGATGCCACTGGAGAGCTGTCTCTATACGATAACCATATGGCCGACAGCGGCACGGAATTATTCGAGCGAAGCAAAGGGCTTGCAATGGAAGAGCATCATCGCAGCCAGCTCGAAAAGATCAATTTCGCGCTCCAGGCAATAGAGGAAGGGAATTATGGCAAATGCAAGGAGTGCGGGGAGAATATTCCCGAAGAAAGGCTTGAAGCCATCCCTTACACGCTATATTGCACGGAGCATACCCCTGAGCAGGACTTATCAAATGCCCGGCCGGCCGAAGAGGATGTTCTTGAACAAACCCATACGACCGAGTTCCAGCGCCGGGAAGATACTGAAATGGCCGACCATGAAGACAGCCTTCAGGAAGTGGCTCAATTTGGAACCTCGGAAACTCCTGCAGACGTGCTTGGCGATCAGGACAACTATAATGACCTGTACAGTGACGAGACGACAAATGAAGGTTTTACCGAGGAATATGAATCCTTTGCTGCGACCGATATCGACGGCGACGACAGGAGAGTAGTGCCAAACAAACAAAAGGAAGAATATGAAGAGATGCTGGATTCTGTCGGGATGGACTCCCAGCTGGGCGACATTCCCTATCGAAAAAGGGACAGCTATCTTCAGGATAAACCGTATAAACAGAATAAAAAATAAAGATCTAAGGCAAGCCCTGCGTTCAAAATACGCAGGGCTTGCCTTTCGCTGCTGGAATAAAAGAAAGCGCTTGGGAAGAATATCCCAAAGCGCTTCTTAATTTACAATGTTCTTTCCATAAAAAAGCTCATCCATTTCAAGTTTAAGCCTCTCCGTAATTTCTTCCCGCTCATCGCCGCTAAGCTTATCCTTTGAATAGCCAAACAAGTAATCGTTTAAATCAAATTGCCTTAATTTGCACTTCGTATGGAAAATGTTTTCCTGATAGACGTTTACATCGATCATATCATACTGTTCTTTCACTTCATCGGGAATGTAATTCTGAATGGATGTGATGTCATGGTCGATGAACAGCTTGTGGCCATTTTTATCCCGCGTAAAACCGCGGACACGATAATCAATCGTCATGATATCGGTATCGAACGAATGAATAAGGTAATTAAGCGCCTTGAGCGGGGAGATTTCCCCGCAAGTGGAGACATCGATATCAGCCCGGAAGGTACTGATGCCTTCGTCCGGGTGATATTCAGGATAAGTATGGACCGTGATATGGCTTTTATCCAGCTGCAGGACCACATTATCCGGCAGCGGTCCAGGTGATTCCGCAAATGATTCATTTGGGACCTCGACAACAGGCCCTTCGGAAACTAGCACGGTCACACTTGCTCCCTGGGGCACGTAATCCTGTTTAGCTACATTCAGTACATGAGYTCCAATAATATCAGACACATTGGTGAGGATTTTTGTCAGCCGGTCGGCATTATACTGTTCATCAATGTATTCTATATAGGCTTCCCTTTCTTCCTTTGTTTTCGTGTAGCAGATATCATACATATTGAAACTCAAAGACTTTGTCAGATTATTAAAACCGTGCAGTTCGATCCGCTGCTGATGCGTCAATTTCATCTCTTAGTTCCCCCTTTTGATGTTGCACCGAATTCATCCTTAAATATTAGTATGATACCCATTTCTGGCAAGAAAAAACGACAAAGCTATCCGGCAATAGAAAACGGTCCGGGCATTTGTGCCTGGACCGTCTTTTAAACTTTCATTCATATAGAGGGAACGCCATCCCGCTTACTTGATCTCTACGGGATGAATATTCCAAATGTCTGATGCGTATTCCCTGATTGTGCGGTCGCTTGAAAAGAATCCCGATTTGGCGATATTCACAAGGCTTTTTTGCAGCCAAGCCTGCCTGTTCCGGTATTCCTCGCCAACCTTTTCCTGGATATCGATGTAGGCAGCAAAGTCACGGAGCACAAAGTATTGGTCATTGTGATCGAGAAGAGACTCGCGGATAGCTGTAAATTCACCTTCTGTATCCGGGAAAAACCCATTGACAAGCTGATCGGTCACCTGGCGGATCCGCTCGTCATAATGGTAGTATTCCTGTGAGTGATAACCGCCGTTCCTCTGGAAATCCAGCACCTCTTCGGCCTTAAGACCAAACAGGAAAATATTCTCCTGACCGACCAGCTCTGTAATTTCCACATTGGCTCCATCGAGCGTACCCAGGGTAAGGGCGCCGTTCATCATGAATTTCATATTTCCTGTCCCGGAAGCTTCCTTGCTGGCAGTTGAAATTTGTTCAGAGATATCGGCTGCCGGGAAAATATCTTCTGCCAGCGAGACCCGGTAATTTTCAAGGAATACGACCTTCAATTTGTCATTGACTGCAGGATCGTTATTCACCTTGTCTGCTACCGTAGTAATAAGCTTGATTACTTTTTTGGCAAAGTAATAGCCCGGAGAGGCCTTTGCCCCGAAAATGAAGGTCCGCGGATATAGGTCATACGCAGGATCTTCCTTTAGGCGATTGTACAGGTACATGATATGGAGGACATTCAATAACTGGCGTTTATAGGCGTGCAGCCGCTTGACCTGGACATCGAAAATCGATGATGTGTCAACCGTTATCCCTGTCTTTGCCTCGATGATTTGTGCCAGCTTCTCTTTATTGGCTTTTTTGATGCCTGCCAGTTTTTCAAGAAAAGAAGGATCACTTTGATGCTTCAGCAATTCCTCCAGCTTAAGGGTATCGTTCACCCAGTCGGGACCAATGGACTCCGTGATCAAATTGGCAAGAGCCGGATTGGACTTCAGGAGCCAGCGCCGGTGGGTGATCCCGTTTGTCTTATTATTGAAGCGCTCGGGAAACACCTGGTAGTAGTTGTTCATCTCCCTTTCCTTCAGGATGTCGGTATGAAGCTTGGCTACTCCGTTGATGCTGTGGCTGCCGACAATCGCCAGGGGCGCCATGCGCACTTCATCCTGGGCGATAATCGCCATTCCTTCAATCCGTCCCCAATCACCCGGATACCGCTCCCACAGCTGCTGGCAAAAACGTTCATTGATTTCTTCAATGATCATGAATATGCGCGGCAGCAACGGTTGGAAGATTCGTACTGGCCACCTTTCAAGGGCTTCTGAAAGGGTTGTATGGTTCGTATAGGACAATGTATGGACGGAGATATTCCAGGCCTCCTCCCAGCCGAGGCCTTCTTCATCCATCAAAATCCTCATTAATTCGGGCACTGCAATGGCAGGATGCGTATCATTGATATGAATGCTGACATGCTGATGAAAATCGAGCAGGCTCCGGTTTTGCTTTTTATAGGAGCGGACGATCGACTGGAGGCTCGCAGCCACAAGCATATACTGCTGCTTCAGGCGCAATATTTTCCCTTCATCATGGGTATCATCCGGATACAGCAGTTCCGAAATGGCTTCTGTTTCCTTCTTGTATTTGAGGATATCCACACTGCCCGTGTAGCGCGACGGTTCCGCACTCCAGAGCCGGAGCGTATTGACCGTCCCTGTTTGATAGCCGAAGACTGGAAGGTCGTAGGGAACAGCAGCTACTGTTTCTGCATTCAAGTGGCGAAAAACAAGTCTTCCATTGTCATTGTAGCTTTCAATATGCCCCCAAAAAGGGATTTCGACCGCATCATCGCCTTTCCTGATTTCCCAAACATGGCCATGACGAAGCCATTGTTCCGGCAATTCCACCTGATAGCCGTCAACAATCTTTTGCTCAAATAAGCCATGCTTGTAACGGATGCCGTATCCATGCCCGGGAAGGCTGAGGGAGGCCAGCGAATCAAGGAAACAAGCAGCCAGCCTGCCAAGCCCCCCGTTTCCGAGGGCTGCATCTGCTTCAATTTCTTCGAGGTCATCAAGGCTGATTCCCAGTTCCTGTAATCCTTCGCTGACTACCTTTTCGACTCCCAGGTTCATCAGATTATGGCGAAGCAGCCGCCCAAGCAAAAACTCAATCGATAAATAATAAACTTGCTTTTTGCCCGAAGTCCTGTAGGTTTCATTTGTCTTAATCCAGTCGCTGCTCCCATATTCCCGGATCATCTGGCCAAGTGTTTGATACTGCTCCCGTTTGGTGCTTTCCGCAAAACTTGTCCCGTAACTCATCTCCAATTTTTTTAAAAACGCCGTCTTAAACTCCGTTGCATTCGAAAACATGGACTTCACTCCTCGGACAAAGATTGTCATACAGGTCGTAATAGATCTGTGCAGACCGGGCCCAGCTGAAATCCATCTGCATGACCCTTGCTACAAGGCTGTTCCACTCCTGTTTGTCCTTGTAAAAGCCCAGCGATCTTTCTATGGTGTGAAGCATGTCATGGGCGTTGAAATTGGTGAATGTAAAACCATTTCCATCACTGTCCAGGCCATTGTAGGATTTCACGGTATCATTGAGCCCTCCCGTTTCCCGCACAATCGGAACCGCTCCATACCGCAGGGCAATCAGCTGGCTCAGCCCGCACGGCTCGAATTTCGAAGGCATCAGGAACAGGTCTGCTCCTGCGTAAATCCTGTGGGCCAAGTCTTCATTGAAGCCGATAAAAACCCTGCATTGTTCATAATACGTCGCTGCCATATGGCTGAAGTAGTACTCAAACTCGCGTTCCCCTGTCCCCAGGACAATCAGCTGTGCACCAGTAGCCATGATCTCCGGGAAAACTCCCCTGACCAATTCCAGCCCTTTTTGCTTTGTAAGCCTTGTTACCATCGCAATCAGCGGAACGTCCTTATCCTGAGGCAGACCGAACTGCCTTTGGATTTCAAGCTTGTTGATCATGCGGGCATTATGGTCATGAGGTCCATAAGAAGCAGCCAGCGCAGCGTCATTTTCAGGATTATAAAGTTCATTGTCAATCCCGTTCAATACACCCGACAGATCATGGCTGCGTGCACGAAGGACACCATCAAGGTTCTCCCCAAAATAGGCCGTCTTGATTTCTTCCATATAGGTCGGAGAGACGGTTGTGATTTTATCCGCCGATATAAGGGCAGCCTTCATGAACGAAACATTTCCATGAAATTCGAGCTGGTCCGGGTTAAAGTATTCCTGATCCAGGCCAAGAAGGTCCCCAAGGATTTCCCTCGGGAAAATCCCCTGGAACTGGAGATTATGAATGGTAAAAACGGTCCGGATGGATTCATAGTTTTCCTGGCTTTGATACTGCTCTTTCAGCAGAAAAGGAATCATTCCGGTATGCCAGTCGTGGCAATGAATCACATCTGGATAAAATTCAAGTTCTTTGATGGCGTCAAGGACAGCACGGTTAAAATAGGAGAATTTCTCACCCTCATCAAAATCACCGTACATCTGACTGCGTTTGAAATAATATTCATTGTCCACGAAATAGTATGTAACACCCTCGTATACAAGCTTTTCAATCCCGCAATATTGACTGCGCCAGCCAACCTGTACGGTAAAATCGGTAATCTTAAACATTTGATTTTTAAATTCATCAGGGATGGATTGGTATTTCGGCATGATCACCCTGACATCTGTCCCAAGCTTCTTTAATTCCTTTGGAAGCGAACCTGCTACATCTGCAAGTCCGCCTGATTTGATGAATGGGACACACTCTGAAACGGCAAATAATACTTTCAAGATTTCATCCACGCTCCCTGCTTGGATCCTTTGCGAAGGATGTTAGGCGCCTTATCCGTTCCTGTAATGGTGCACCCATTGCTGACTTTGACATCCTTATCAAGGATTACATGGTCAAGGACACAGTTTTCCCCGATTTGGGATTTTTGCATGACAATACTGTTCCTCACAATTGCCCCTTTCGCTATTTTTACTCCGCGGGCAATAATGCTGTTTTCGACTGTCCCCTGGATATCAGCTCCATTGGCAATCATGGCGTTTTTAACAACGGAATCCCTTGAATACCTCGTTGGAGGCTCATCCTTTACTTTAGTCAGGATAGGACGCTCTTTCAGAAACAACTTACTCCAAATATCCGGATTCAGCAAGTCCATGCTGGCCGAATAATAATTCTGTACAGAATTCACCATCACAGCATAGTCCTCGTAATTATAATAGCAAAGCCTATATGGACTATTTATGTCTGTTGCAACATCCTTCATGCTCAAATAGCCTGTATCCTGGCGGCTTTCTATCAGCTCCATGAGCAAAGAAGTCTTTAAAAGGTAAATTCCCAGTGATGCTCCATTCTTGCGGACTTCGGTAATATCACACTCTGACTGGATATGCCAATCGAGAAGCGGCGAGAAATCCATATTGAAAACCGTGTATGAATTGGCAATGACAGCATATTCCTGCGTACTTCTGGTGAAGAAGTCGATATTCGCGGCAAAATGTTCAAGGGAGCCAATGCCAGAGACCGGTTTGTCAAGGATTGGCGACGGGAAGAAAAATAATCCATCCCGTTTCCTGTTGAGATCCCAGTTCTTCCCCGAACCAAGATGGTCCATTAAGGAACGGTATTGGTATTTCGGAAAAATCGCCACGCTTTGGATTCCTGAATTGACCATATTGGACAAAACGAAGTCAATGAGACGATATCTGCCTCCAAAAGGAATGGCAGCGACTGAGCGGTGGCTTGTTAATTCTATTAAATCTTCACTATATGTGGTTGCATCTATTACACCCAGCAAATGTTTATTCAACTCTATCCCTCCTGATGAGTAGGTTAGTTGGCGATCATTTCATCGAGTGTTTCCTCGGAAACAAGCAGAATTTCGCCGTCTTCCTTAGGACGGATGACCGACCCGTCCGGAATATGAATACCTGGTGAGATAATGGCTTTCTCAATGAAGCAGTTTTGCCCGATTACAGCATCCGGCATGATGACCGCCTCTTTTACGACGGCTCCCTTTTTCACCATTCCTCCCTGGAACACGACTGTTCTTGTTACGGACCCCTCAATTGTGCATCCCTCATTGACTAGCGATTCAGTCAGGACGGCATCCTTGCAAATGTATTGAGGCGGCTGGTTGGGGTTGACCGAATAGATCCTCCAGCTTTGGTCAAATAAGTCCAGTTCACAATGCTCATCAAGCAGATCCATATTGGCCTCCCACAGGCTCTGCACAGTTCCAACGTCCTTCCAATAGCCTTTAAATGGATAAGCGAACAAATTCTTGTCTTCCTTTAGCATCAGCGGCAGGATGTCTTTACCAAAATCATGGCTGGACGCAKAATTATCATTGTCCTTAAGCAAATATTCCTCAAGCACTTTCCATTTGAAAATGTAGATTCCCATCGAAGCAAGATTGCTCTTTGGCTCCGCAGGCTTTTCGTCGAATTCGATAACCCTCAAATCTTCATCCGTGTTCAGTATTCCAAAGCGGTTGGCTTCATGCCACGGGACTTCAATGACAGAAATAGTCATATCTGCCCCTTTTTCAATATGGTGTTCAAGCATCCATTCATAGTTCATTTTATAAATATGGTCACCTGACAAAATCAGGACATGCTCCGGATTATACTGGTGAAGGTAGTTCAGATTTTGGTAAATCGCACTGGCTGTTCCCGTATACCATTTTACTTCTTTGGATTCCGCATAGGGCGGAAGCACCGTTACGCCATCCCCCTTGCGGTCAAGATCCCAGGCACTGCCAATCCCGATATATGAATTCAGGATAAGCGGCTGGTATTGTGTCAGCACACCGACCGTATAAATCCCTGAATTCGTGCAGTTGCTTAGCGGAAAATCGATGATTCTGTATTTTCCTCCAAAAGGAACAGCTGGTTTAGCGAGGTTTTTTGTCAGTGTGCTTAAGCGGCTTCCCTGCCCTCCGGCCAGAAGCATCGCTACGAGCTTTTTCTTTTGCATCGATTACTTTCCCCTTTCTTTTTTTGACTGGGCGCAAAATGGAAATTCCAAATGGAGATATATTCATTTCGATGGAATAAGGCCTGCCATGAAAATTTGTTTCCTGTGCCTTGATCATTTTTTTATTGGTAACTCCTGATCCGCCGAATACTTGTGCGTCACTGTTTAAAATTTCCCTGTATGTTGCATCGTGAGGTACCCCAATCCGGTACCCGGAATAGGTTTCCGGTGTAAAATTGCAAACGATTATAAGGAAGTCCCCGTCTTTCCGTCCCTTACGGATAAACGAAAATATTGACTGTTCAGCATTGTCGGCATCAATCCATTCAAATCCGTCATAGTTTAAATCCACTTCATACAGCGGCTTTGAACGCTTATAAATTTTAAGCAATTCTTTGACAAACACATTGATTTTGTCATGCATTTCATAATCCAGCAGGTGCCAATCGAGTTGCTCTTTATCTTTCCATTCGGAAAACTGGCCCAGTTCCGTACCCATGAAAGTAAGTTTTTTTCCAGGATGGGCGGTCATATACCCCAGCAATAACCTTAGCTGGGCAAACTTCCGCCAGTAATCCCCAGGCATTTTATCCAATAGTGACTTCTTTCCATGTACCACTTCATCATGGGAAAATGGAAGGACAAACGCTTCGGAGAAAGCATATAGCAATGAAAAAGTCACTTTATTGTGATGATACTTCCTGTCTTCGGGACTGGTTTCCATGTATTTCAGCATGTCGTTCATCCAGCCCATATTCCATTTATACGTAAATCCAAGACCTCCATCCTCAGGCGGCCTGGTTACGTTTGGCAAATCGGTGGAATCCTCGGCTATCATCAATGTTCCTGGATAGTGGCTCGTGACAGCTCCATTCAGCTTCTTCAGGAATTCAATTCCATACGGATTAAGCTCCCGGTCGGAATTGGGCCAATAAATAATGTTCGCCACTGCATCGACCCGAAAACCATCTATATGGTATTTATCTAGCCAGAATAACGCACATGAAATAAGGAAGCTTTGGACTTCCGTCTTGCCAAGATCAAAATTGGCTGTTCCCCAAACAAGATTTTCCCGGTCCTTGGGATTTATGTAATCAAAGGCATAGCTTCCATCAAAGCAATACAGACCATGCTCATCTTTGCAAAAATGTCCGGGCACCCAATCGAGTATGACCCCAATTCCATTTTGGTGACATTGGTCCACAAAATACATAAAGTCATGAGGGTTCCCAAAACGGCTTGTTGCCGAATAGTAACCAGTTGCCTGATATCCCCAAGAAATGTCGAGCGGATGCTCAGTTAGAGGCAGCACTTCGATATGGGTATAACCGTGGGATAGAATATAGGGGATCAATTCGTCAGCTAGTTCCCGGTAGTTGAGCAGAGATCCATCGGAGGCCAATTTCCATGAACCCAAATGAACTTCATAAATCGCCATTGGTTCGTCAAGAGCCTGTGTTTTTTCCCTTTTTCGGAGCCAATTCTGGTCGTTCCATTGGTAACCATCAAGGGAATAAACAATAGATGCAGTATTCGGCCTTACCTCTGAATAAAATGCATAAGGATCAGCCTTTAATTTCACAACGCCATCGGAGCCAATAATTTCATACTTATACAAGGAGCCCGTCAAGTCGTTTTCTATCAGAAGCATCCATACACCTTCTGAGTTTATCCGCTGAAACTCATAGCCTTCTCCATTCCAGCCATTAAAATCACCAGCAAGCCTTACCTCTTTCGCAGCCGGTGCCCAGACACAAAATCGAGTATATGATTCTTCTCCACTTTTTATGACTTGTGCACCAAACAGCTCATAGCTCCTGTACAATGAGCCTTCATGGAATAAGTGCAGCTGATAATCTGTAGGATGTGATACCATCCAACTTCACCTTCCTTCACAGTCAGCTTTCTGAACTACTATTCTCTTTTGTATCATAAAACCCTTGCAAAATAATTTTAAATCTTTCGACATCATCAGACATTTTTCTCCTTGCAGCGCTTTCATTGGCTTATCAATGGCATTTATAAAATTCGACAAAGCGAAAAAAATTTCCAACAATTTATTCACAAGAAGGAATTTTCCTTAAAACCTGAAACATTTGAAGTCCTAATCTTTTCTTTTTGGAGAGCGCCTTGAAACCGGCCCCTAGTTTATTTGCAGAAAGCAATTACGGAATATTACCCTGATTGGACAAGATGTAAACATAAACAAACATTGGATTCCGAACGCAAAAAAAAAGCTGCAGACATGATGTCTGCAACTTTTCTTTATGACCCCTACGGGATTCGAACCCGTGTTACCGCCGTGAAAGGGCGGTGTCTTAACCGCTTGACCAAGGGGCCCAATGGCGGAGAAGGAGGGATTTGAACCCTCGCGCCGGTTGCCCGACCTACACCCTTAGCAGGGGCGCCTCTTCAGCCACTTGAGTACTTCCCCATATATGGCTCCGCAGGTAGGATTCGAACCTACGACCGTTCGGTTAACAGCCGAATGCTCTACCACTGAGCTACTGCGGAATGGTGGGCCTAAATGGACTCGAACCATCGACCTCACGCTTATCAGGCGTGCGCTCTAACCAGCTGAGCTATAGGCCCATATTGTCTATCATCCAGCTTATCGAAATTGGAGCGGGTGAAGGGAATCGAACCCTCATCATCAGCTTGGAAGGCTGAGGTTTTACCACTAAACTACACCCGCACAGCTTAAGAATTAATGGGGCGACTGATGGGAATCGAACCCACGAGTGTCGGAGCCACAATCCGATGCGTTAACCACTTCGCCACAGCCGCCATATTTCCTTTTTCATTAGCGCCCAGGCTTGAGAAAATGGTGGCTCAGGACGGAATCGAACCGCCGACACAAGGATTTTCAGTCCTTTGCTCTACCGACTGAGCTACTGAGCCAAATAAAACTTTTATACTATAACTTGATAATGCCTAATTCCTTTGCTCGAAAGACCTCCGGTCTTCCTCGCAGGTTGCCGCAGAAGCTGTCTCGGAGAGGTTAGCAACCTGCTCTGCCGACTGAGCTACTGAGCCAAAACTAAATGGCGGTCCCGACGGGAATCGAACCCGCGATCTCCTGCGTGACAGGCAGGCATGTTAACCGCTACACCACGGGACCAGATTGCGGGGGCAGGATTTGAACCTGCGACCTTCGGGTTATGAGCCCGACGAGCTACCGGACTGCTCCACCCCGCGACAATAATATTAGTGAAAAAGTGTTGTCCATGCACTACGTGTGCACTGACTGTCCCGGTTTCAGAAAGCTTATTCAAGCAGCTGTTCAACCGGTACAACTCGCAGTTTATTCAGTGAAGTAACGCTCGTTGCTCCACCCCGCGATAATAATAATTAGATGAAAATAGAAATGGAGGAGGAAAGGGGATTCGAACCCCTGCGCGGTTTGACCCGCCTGTCGGTTTTCAAGACCGATCCCTTCAGCCGGACTTGGGTATTCCTCCAGATTAAATGGTATGGTGGACCTTGTAGGACTCGAACCTACGACCGGACGGTTATGAGCCGTCTGCTCTAACCAGCTGAGCTAAAGGTCCATAGTCATGATTTTAGAAAAACTATTCTTTTCTGCACATGTCTGTCCCCATCTCAGAAAGCTTATTCAGGAAGCAGCTCGATGGGTACAACTCGAAGTCGTTTCGGGGAAGCATTGCTCGTTGCTCTAACCAGCTGAGCTAAAGGTCCCAACGATATAATGTAAATGGTAGCGGCGGAGGGGATCGAACCCCCGACCTTACGGGTATGAACCGTACGCTCTAGCCAGCTGAGCTACACCGCCAAATGGTTCTGCCATGAAAAAAATATGGTGGAGCCTAGCGGGATCGAACCGCTGACCTCCTGCGTGCAAAGCAGGCGCTCTCCCAGCTGAGCTAAGGCCCCAAAATGATGGTCGGGAAGACAGGATTCGAACCTGCGACCCCTTGGTCCCAAACCAAGTGCTCTACCAAGCTGAGCTACTTCCCGATAAATATGGCGCGCCCGAAAGGAGTCGAACCCATAACCTTCTGATCCGTAGTCAGACGCTCTATCCAATTGAGCTACGGGCGCATATTGTTTAGCTATATGGTGCCGAGGACCGGAATCGAACCGGTACGGTAGTCACCTACCGCAGGATTTTAAGTCCTGTGCGTCTGCCAGTTCCGCCACCCCGGCATATTTTGGAGCGGAAGACGGGATTCGAACCCGCGACCCCAACCTTGGCAAGGTTGTATTCTACCACTGAACTACTTCCGCAAATATGGTGCGGGTGAAGGGAGTCGAACCCCCACGCCTCGCGGCGCCAGATCCTAAGTCTGGTGCGTCTGCCAATTCCGCCACACCCGCAATATAAAAATGGTGAGCCATGAAGGACTCGAACCTTCGACCCTCTGATTAAAAGTCAGATGCTCTACCGACTGAGCTAATGGCTCGGAAATAATGATATACTTTTTTACCAAGTTCTTCTGCTCGAAGTCCCTCACGGGCTTTCTCGCATGTTTCCACTGAAGCAGCTACATGCTCAAATAACCTAACGGTTCTTCTCGCAGATTTCCGCAGATGTTAAATCCGCGATGCAAGAAATCTGGTGCCGGCGAGAGGACTTGAACCCCCAACCTACTGATTACAAGTCAGTTGCTCTACCAATTG
>NZ_LIGG01000001.1:75039-83607 GCF_001273925.1 Bacillus sp. FJAT-27251
GGAGCAAGCTCCCTCAAGTCCGCTCGACTTGCATGTATTAGGCACGCCGCCAGCGTTCGTCCTGAGCCAGGATCAAACTCTCCAATAAAGAGTATGAGTAAGCTCATAATTTAAAACGTTGGCTCATGTACTTCTATAATAGAAGCCATGAATATTATTGTTTGTTGACGCTTGTTTGTTTAGTTTTCAAAGAGCAATTAATCATTGCGCCGCTCACTGCGACTTTAATAATATAACATGCTGGCTGACCACTGTCAACATCATTCGATAATTTCTTTCAACGTTCATCAAAAGACCGTTATCGGAATGTCTCCTGACCTGGAGCAGATTTAAAATATACCACGCGGATTTCACTTTTTCAATATAATTTTTATACAAAAAAACAATCCCATGCAAGGGATTGTTTTTTTAGACGGGGCCTGATTTTGTTTCCAAACGTTTCAGCCGGATTTTCCGCTCGTCCATTAGGAAGAGGCTAATCCCTGCTATTATAATCAAACCTCCGGCAATTTGGGTCCACATCACTGTTTCCTGCAGAATATAGTACGCCAGCAAAGCGGCACCCACCGGCTCAAAAAGAATGGCAACAGATATAGTGGAGGTGCTTAACCATTTTACACACCAATTTAACAGGGTATGGCCCAAAAGAGTGGGTACTAGCGCCAGCAGGATGAAGTAAAGCCAATCCTGGGAAGGGTAAGGCAATAGTGGTTCGCCCTTAAGCAGCACATAGAAAAAAAGAGTGATGGTGCTGATGGAGTACACAATGAAAGTATAGGTGACCAGGGACACTCTTTTTCGCACTGACTGCCCAAACATTAGATAGAAGGTGATCAGGGCGCAGGCAGCCAGGGCCAGCATATCTCCCCAAAATGCACTGCCGCTTATCCGGAAATCTCCAAAAGCAATGATTATACTCCCTAACACAGCCAGAAGCCCGGAAAATATCGCCTTCGCGGAAAGTACTTCTTTAAAAAAGATATAAGTTCCTGCGAAGGCGAATAATGGCTGCAGTGTTACAAGGACGGTCGAACTGGCAACTGAAGTAAAGTTTAAAGATTCAAACCAAAGGATAAAATGAAAGGCCAGGAAGATCCCGGAAAGCACTGAAAAMCCCCAATCCCGCCTCGTTATAAAACCAAGTTCGCGGACATATTTTAATATAAAGACCGGAAGCATAAAAAGCACTGAAAATAAAAGCCGGTAAAACGCAATGACACCTGATGGCGCAGACGATACTTTGACAAGTATCGCAGATGTGGAAACAGCTGCTATCCCTATCGCAAGCACAACATAAGGATTAACCTTTAATTTTGCCAAATCAACCTTCTTCTCCTTCCACCTTTCAAGTTATTGAAAGTGTATAATATTTTATAGAGTACAATAAATAGTGAATTCAGACATATTTTCTTCTTTGTTCCATACTTTCCGTTAGGTGGGATTTATATGATTATCCATGCGATTAACTCCGAAATTATGATCAGGCTGGGGCTTTCCGCTTTTCTGGGATTGGTTATCGGACTCGAACGCGAGTTGAAGCGAAAACCCGTCGGCTTAAAAACAAGCCTTGTGATTTGCATCGTCAGCTGCCTGCTTACCATTGTATCCATTGAGTCTGCCTATATGTTTCCAGGGGACGACGACATTAATATTACCATGGATCCCCTCCGTTTGGCCGCACAGATTGTATCCGGAATCGGTTTTCTTGGAGCCGGGGTTATCTTAAGAAGAGGCAACGATACCATTTCAGGCTTAACCACGGCCGCAATGATCTGGGGAGCAGCCGGGATTGGGATCGCCGTTGGGGCCGGCTTTTATATGGAAGCTATCGCAGGTGTGGCACTTCTCATCTTCAGTGTTGAATTCATGCCTTTTCTTATGGGCTTGATTGGGCCAAGGCAGCTAAGGGAGAAGGAACTACTGCTGGAGTTCAATGTCCAGCAGGAAACAGGGCTTTCTGTTGTTCTCGCCCAGGTAAAAGAGAAAAAAATCTCGATTAAAAAGGTTCGGATTAAAGACCTGGAGGAAGGCGGCCAGTCTGTACAGCTTCTTGTGACCGTTAATTACCGCAGGCAAACAACAGATGTATATGAAGCTGTTTCGGTTGTTGATGGAATAAAGCGGGTCAAGATCGAAAGCCTGTAACAGGATGCCCTCCCTCTTTGTATTTCAACAAAAAGTCTAAATATTTTTTTATCTAAATTCCTCTTGCATCATCCCGAATTAGCAGATATAATCATTCTTGTACCTGGCACACAACAGTACGGGGGATTAGCTCAGCTGGGAGAGCGCTTGCATGGCATGCAAGAGGTCAGGGGTTCGAGCCCCCTATTCTCCATCTAAAAAAAGGACTTTGCATTCGCAAAGTCCTTTTTTTATTTTCCAGCAGACTATGTGTTTTATTCGTCCACGCAAGGAATTCATAGGCGGAGGAATTCCGGTTAAGTTACATAACAGGGGCTTAAGAAGCAAAAATAAGCGGAAAAATTCCGCTTAACTCCTCTAATATTGGCCTAAAACTAAGGTTTAATTGAATATAGACGGAAAAACTCCCCTTATATTCCGGGAAATGTTGGTATTTCCCAATTTAAAAGGAATTTTTCCGTTTATTTTCTTTTACAAATGCCAAAAAATTTCTCTATACTTGTTTCCTTGTTCTATCGGGGGGCAAATATGCACAAAAAAATGCTTGGAGTCTTCTCCAAGCATTCTTTTGATCTGATAACAGGCGAATAGCACAGTCTAGACTTTTTGGGAAGAGTCCCTATTTCTCCAGCTTGTTAAGCTCGTCCTTAATCTCAGCCAGGGTTTTGTCGAATTGCTCTCCCCAGAAGTCATTGACGGTTTTAAAGACTAGTTCGCCCTTACCATCGATCAAGGCATATCCTCTATAGGCCGTATCCCCATTCTTCATGTCCATATGGTCAATCATTGTAAGCTTTTCATCTGATACAAACGGCAGGCTTTCGCCAAAATAATCCTCCAGCTGGCTATAGAGTTCAAGCTGATTTTCCGGTTTGTCCTTGCTGATAATATACATTTCGGTATCCAATTCTTTCAGTTCCTCGAGGTTTGAATGCAGCTCAACTAGCTGCTGTTGGCAGACTCCTCAGGTGTACGAAGTGATGAAAAAGAAAACAACAGGCTTTCCTGTTGGGAAAGTGACTTCTTCCTTGTCCTGGTTTAACAAGGTGACTGGCTCGCCCATTCCTCCTTGCCCGCAGGCAGACAAAAGCAGGACGGCAATCAGGAACGGAATAAATGATTTCAGCTTCATGTGCAGCTCCTTATTTTAATTTATTTGACAGCTTGTCATATGTATTTTAGTGTAGTCCTCATTAAAAATACCGTCAAGTAATTATTATGCTGGCGATTAGCTTTTCGGCAAAATAAAAAAACAGACCCGAAATGAGTCTGTTTTTGGTTGGTTTAATTAGTTCTTGCGAACGTTAGCAGCTTGTGGTCCACGAGCTCCCTGCTCAACGTCAAAAGTTACTTCTTGGCCTTCTTCAAGAGTCTTGAAGCCTTCGCCTTGGATAGCTGAGAAATGAACGAATACGTCATCTCCACCTTCGCGCTCGATGAAACCAAAGCCTTTTTCTGCGTTAAACCATTTTACTTTACCATTTTCCATGCTTGTTGCCTCCTAGTGTGCAATACCACACATTTTATTACTATTCTTGCTCTAAGTGATATCCAGGCGAAAACTTTTTCTTCCTATACATACCGAACAAAAATAATTCTATTTCATAATAACAGACCTTAAAAGAATTATCAAGTCCTTGGCAAGGATTGGTTTTCACCATAAGCTGAGCAAACTTATGCCTGCAGCCCGGAGTCCTTCCATATCTTCATCATTCCCGGATTGCCAGGCATTTATTCGGGTTCATGCAATTTTTTGATCAAGAGTTGGAACTGGCCCACAGTGCCTTCTCTCTTCTTTAAAAATTATGGAATATGCATGGAACGGGGAAAAAGGGGAATAGAGGCTAAAAGCGAAAGGAGGAACCTTAAGTGTATTTGTCCATTACAGTAAAATTGGTCGTGGGATTAGTAACTTTGCTGGTTGTCACCCGCCTGATGGGTAAGAAGGAGCTGGCACAGGTTACTCCCTTTGATTTTATCTATGCGATTATATTGGGAGGCATTGTAGAGGAATCCATTTACGATGAGAAAGTCTCTCCGCTCCACCTTGCCTATTCTGCAGCTTTATGGGGAGTCCTTATTTATACTATAGAAATACTCGCTAAAAAGAAAAATTTCTTCCGCTCTATTTTTAAAGGAAAGGAATCCCATATTATCGTGGAAGGCGAGCTCAATGTAGAAGCCATGCAGAAAAACCATCTCGAGATGGAACAGCTGCGTACATTATTAAGGCAGAATGGAGTATTCAGCGTTAGTGAAGTAAAGAATGCCTATCTAGAAACCAGCGGAGGCTTAAGTGTGCAAAGGTTTGGCAAGTACGAACCTGTTACCCCTGAAGCGATGGGCATCAAGGCCTCAGAAAATAATCCTTCAATTTTATTGGTGGATGAAGGAGAAGTCGTGGAGGATGGCCTGGAGGAAATCGGGAAAGATTCTTCATGGCTGAAGGAGTCCCTTAGGGAAGAGGGCCAAAGCAATATCAAAAATATCTTCTGTGCCGAATGGTCGGAAGAAGATGGATTTTACATTGTCCCATACAAAAGTTGATAATAGTGGATAGGTTCTGCTCCCGCAATAAGAGGAGGAGAACCTTCCCCATGCTCCAGGCAGGTTTGCCCCTTGCTGCAATTTGGGTATGATGGTGAAGGAATAGACTCTCCTTTCAAGAAAGTGAGGAAGAAAATTGCGGCTAATTCTAATCATAATTGCAGGGTTGTTTTTATATACATCTTGGCCCTCCCTTCAGGGAAAAATCCTCCAGGAGCCGGCAGATCAGGAATCGCTAAAATCGGAGTATACCGCCAGTTCTGATCCAGAAGGAATTGACGATTCTATTAATCAGCTGACTGATGGAGTTTCGAGGCTCTCCCTCATGCTGAAAACTACCTTGGAACGCCTACAGGAGCAGGATGACCCTGTCCAAAAAAAGCCACCTGAAGCTTCTGAACTCTCTCTCCCTTCGGAACGGTCATTTTCTTTTGCTAACATCGAATTGGGCGATACGAAAGAATCGGTGGAAAGCAGGCTTGGCAGCCCTGTCCGGTCGACTACTAATGAATATGGAACAGAATGGCATGCCTACCACCAGGATTACCGGAACTTTCTGATGCTCGCCTATGATGATAAAAATCAGGTGGCCGGTGCCTTTACAAACCAGGAGCTTATTTCGTCCACCAGCGGAATCCGCCACGGAAGCCCCCAGGAGTATGTCCGCAGCGAGTTGGGACAATCGATGGATAAAATAAAAAAAGGGTTTACTGTCTATCAGCTGAATGAGGACCGCGAGTTTGACTTGTACCAGCTTGACGGCAGTTATGTATCGATTTTCTATGACAAGCATAAGGGAAACACGGTTACGGCCATCCAGGTGATCAGTGAAGGAATGGAAGACCAAAGAAAGGATTTCTATACACAGCCAAACGGGGATTTAAAAGAAGGCTATGAATTACAGCTTTTTGACCTGACAAATGCGGCAAGAGTGCAGCATGGCCTTCAGCCGCTTGAATGGGATGAGAGGGTGCGCTCGACTGCCCGCCGGCATAGTAGCGATATGGCTGAAAACAATTACTTTAATCATACGAACCTTGAAGGGCAGTCACCCTTTGACCGAATGTCAGAGGATGGCATCCGCTTTTCGGTGGCTGGGGAAAACCTGGCATACGGCCAGTCGAGCAGCATTTTTGCACACGAAGGACTGATGAATTCGCTGGGTCACCGCGAAAACATCCTAAAATCGGATTTTAGGCTGCTCGGCGTGGGTGTGGACTTCAATGCCCAGTCACAGCCTTATTACACCCAGAATTTCTATTCCAAAATGTGAAGCAGCACTTCAAGACTTGTATCCACAACGAAGGGCAGGCCAGATAATGGCCTGCCCTTTTGCAGCTTATCTTCATCCATGTTTGAACTAGGAAACATGTGATTTTTTCTGTTCTTCTTCCTGGTCCTTTGACAGGAACCATCCGCCTGCTGCAATGCCAATCAGGACAATATAGAATGTTGCCTTCCAGGCGGTTGAATGGGCAAAATGTTCGCTGATAATGCCCAATGCAGGATGGGACAGCGTCAGGACAGCCAGTTTTACCCCAACCCAGCCGACGATGACAAAAGCGGCAACTTCAAGTCCAGGCCTTCTTTCCAGAAGCTTGACAAACAACCCTGCCGCAAAACGCATAATGATTACCCCAATCATTCCTCCAGCAAAAATGACAAGGAATTTTCCGCCATCCATTCCGCCAATTTGGGGAAGAGGTGTATTAGGAAGCGTCATGGCCAGAGCTACAGCCGCCAGAATTGAATCAACTGCGAAAGCGATATCGGCGAGCTCAACTTTAAATACGGTCACCCAAAAACCGCTTTTCTTTTTAGGCTTCTCTTCCTCGTGTTCTTCCTCTGCCTTTCCTTTAACCAGTTTCCTGACAATATGATTGATCGCCATAAACAATAAATAAAGTGCACCAATTGCCTGGACTTGCCAAATATCAACAAGATAGGAAATGGCAAAGAGGGAAGCGAAGCGGAAAACAAAAGCTCCCGCCAGTCCGTAAAACAATGCTTTTTTGCGTTGTTCTTCCGGCAGGTGCCGTACCATGATCGCAAGAACAAGTGCATTATCCGCAGCCAAGAGGCCTTCCATCAGGACCAGGACAAGGAGTACCCAGCCGTATTCGAGCAATAATGCGATTTCCATGAATAAATCCTCCCCTGTAAACTATTAAAATAGCCGATTTTGAGCCCGGAAAAGCAAAAGACCCTTGCTCGCGGACGGGCAAAGGCCTTGAAAAGAACAGAAAAAGACCTTTACAGTGTAAGTAAAGGTCTTGCAAACAACAGAATTGTTGCCAACAAAGCCGGAGAACAAGTTCTCGTCATGACGACTTTTATTGTACTGCTACTCCCCTTTAACGGGCTTCTATTAAATTCGTTCCTTACTTAAAATAAATCAGATTGAAGTAATTGTCAATCTCCTGTTTTTACCTGAAGTTTCGTCTCCTCTTTATATACCAGACCGCGGCAGCCAAAAAAGAAACTCCAAATAAAAG
The DNA here is from genome assembly GCF_001273925.1 of Bacillus sp. FJAT-27251. Lineage (GTDB taxonomy): Bacteria > Bacillota > Bacilli > Bacillales > Cytobacillaceae > Mesobacillus_B. The sequence continues at coordinate 82,227 of NZ_LIGG01000001.1, forward strand.
GTAGAAAATGTTTTTATAAACTTCTACATACTGCAGCACTTCTTCCCAGGAGGCGCCTAGAAAAGCACCCAGACTGACCAATATTGTATTCCACACAAGGGTACCCATTGTCGAATAGAGGATAAAAGAGGCAAGGCCCATCCTGGCCATCCCCGCTGGTATCGAAATCAGGCTGCGGACTACCGGAATGAGGCGGCAAAAAAACACTGTCCAGTTTCCATATCTTATAAACCAGCCCTCAGCCGTCCGAACATCCTTCCTGCTGACTCTTAGGATATGTCCCCAGCGGCCTATGAATCTTTCAAGCTGGTCCACATTGACGATTCTTCCAATACTGTACAAAATAATGGCTCCAATGACTGAACCAAGGGTGGAGGCGAGCACAACCCCAGGAACGGTCAATCCGGTCCTGGTCGTCATAAATCCCCCAAAGGGCAGGACAATCTCGGACGGAATGGGCGGAAATAAATTTTCCAAAGCGATAACCAGCATAATTCCGATGTAACCATGCTCTTCCATGAACGTAAAAATCCAGTCTTTCATATCTTCCTCCAGCTCTTTTGAAGTCATTTCGGCCTGCAATAACCACTTAATCAAATTTTTACGATGGCCCAGGCAGAAAAAGAACCAGGCTCTCCAACAAATTGTTCAATCCTGGTTTTTATTATAAAGCAGTGTTGGAAAATATAAAAACCTGATGGCAGCTTTGGATAGCCTGCTATTCCCCTCTAAAGCGGTAACCCGCTCCCCATAAGGTCTCAATATACAGCGGATTGGAAGGATCGTTTTCTATTTTTTCGCGGATTTTCCTGATATGGACTGTTACAATATCATCTTTTTTTGCACTTACCATCATAATGGGGACATCCTTAACAAAACTGGTGGAAGACAAACTCTTAAATCTTAAAAAATTACGAAAAGCGGAAGCGCCTTGCTTAGCCCCGACCAGCATAAGACGCTCCAGAATAGAAGGCGTTCTTTGCCTTCAATTTTGGAGTGGCTTATGACTCGAGCTGCTCAAACTACGCTTCTCGCAAGATATTCGAAGAAGTTAATTCAAGGATGAAAACTGGCTAGGCGCTGGAGCTAGACAATTATCTAAGTGCCAAAATTTACGCTTCCTTTTATTACAATCGAGTAGGAGGGGGTGATTAACCCCCGTCCTCTCACACCACCGTACGTACCGTCCGGTATACGGCGGTTCGAAAGTTTATGAAACAATGTTTGATAATTGCTTTAATCCAGCTTTAAACCAGTATTCATTATTTAAGGCTTGGTMTAAGGCAGGGCTTTTGGAGTTTCTCCAGTATCCCTTTCGGGAGTTCGCATATTGCCATGCTTTGTATTTCTTAATTCCTAACCTTATCAAGTTTCGATATTT
>NZ_LIGG01000001.1:84202-181090 GCF_001273925.1 Bacillus sp. FJAT-27251
GTAAGTTCATTCACTTTCTCCTCGTATATCTGCCACATTTATTCCCATTTCATCCGGGGATATTTTGGACTTTGTTTTGTTTTGCAAACTCGTCCTGAAATGAAAACCTCAAATGTGATTCGTGTACCTCAGACCGAGGATTTGCCTAGGGCTTCCTTCAGATTCCGCGTCACCACGGACACCCTTGCCTTTGGCTAATGGTTCGCATATCCCAACGCCCATAGCGGACTCTCACCGCCAAGTTAATGAACATGCCTGGCACACAAAAAAACCTTCATCCAGGTTGGATGAAGGGTTTAGTACTTTCATGAAAATACGAGTTTGATTTTATTCCCGGAAGGATCCTGTGTTAGGAACGCTCCTTCCATTTCGTTCACTTGTGCAGCAAGTTTCCGCAGCCTGCCCATAATATTTTCCTTTTCTTCCTTTGGAAAAGCCAGTGTGAAAGTTTTCAGCCCTGGAGCATTTTCCTTCGGAGACGGTGCACCAGGACCGTTCCAGGTGTTCAGGCCAATATGATGGTGATATCCGCCAGTTGAAATAAACAAAGCCTGCGGACCGTACTTAAGGACCACATCAAAGCCCAGACCGTCGCAATAGAATTTCTCAATTTCCTGCAATTCCGCCACATGCAGATGGATGTGGCCCATGATTGTTTCTTCCGGCAATCCATTCCATGGCGTTCCATTGCCTATTGCCAGCAATTCTTCGGCATTCAGCGGTTTTGTTGCCATTTCCACCTGCCCGGAATTCCAGGTCCAGCTCTCCGCCGGGGTATCCGCATAAATTTCAATTCCGTTGCCATCCGGATCTGCCAGGTAAATCGCTTCACTCACCAGATGATCAGATGCTCCCTGCAGGGGATACTGCGTTTGGAGAAGATGAAGCAATGCACTGCCAAGGTCAGCCCTGGAAGGCAGCAGAAGGGCAAAATGGTAAAGACCGGTCGTTCTTGGCTGTTTCGGTTCCGCTCCTTCAGGCTGTTCCACAACCAAAAGCGGCGTCTTTCCATCTGCAGTCAGTACAGCCTGGCGCTCATTTTGGCTCAGGATTCTAAAGCCGATGATTTCCTGGTAAAATTTGATGCTTCTTTTAACATCCTGAACCAGCAAGTGCACCTGGCTTACATACGTATTTGGATGCTGGTGAAATGTCAAGATAATCCCCCCTTAATTCTGTATACCCTATTTTAACATGAAACCAAAAGTTAACTGGCCTTAACAGTTTGCCCGGAGAATGAGTTCCCTACTGCAGAACCTTTTAAAAATAAATGGCGAAAAATTCAATCTATTTTATAATGGAAGTAACTATACATAAGGGGGAAGCAAAAGTGGCTGAAGGTTTCCGTTTTTCACACCGGCTTAAAGTACGCTATTCCGAAATTGATGGACAAAAGATTGTTTTCAATGCCCATTATTTAACCTATCTGGACGTTGCCGTGACGGAATATTTTTCGGAAGGGCTGGGGATGGACGTTGACTCACTGGCAGAAAAGGGCGAGTTCGATTTCGTGGTGGCGAAAACAACAATGGAATACAAAAGTCCTGCGAAATTAAATGACTGGCTTGAGATTTGGTGCAGGACATCAAGAATAGGCAACAGCAGCATCGCCATGGAGTTCCTAATTACCAGAGAGGGCGAAAAACCCTTGCTTCAAGCCGAAATCATTTACGTCAGCATTAATCCTGCCACACATGAACCACAGCCTGTACCTGCATTTGTCCGTGAAAAGATTCAGCTGTTTGAGAAAGAGTAGCAAGAAAGCCACAACATTATTTATAGAACAAAAATCCGCTGCTCATATCGACGCAGCGGATTTATTCTTTTTACCGGATTAGAGGGTTTTTCCACCCGGCGTATTCACTGTAATCTGGCTGGCTCTTTTCTTGTTGGTAGCTATAATGTAAATGGCCGCCATGGCGATCAATGCTACGATAAAGCTGCCAAGATTGAACAGTCCTTTTTCGGAATACCAGACGATTGAATAGCCCAAACCGCCAAGAAGCAGCGCATAATAGGTGAAAGGCAGAAGCGTCTTTCGGATCACGATTCCTTCTTTGCCCACAAGACCCACAACCGCAGAGGCGGCAACAACGTTGTGGACGCAGATCATGTTTCCTGCCGCCCCGCCGACAGCCTGCAGTGCGACGATCCATGTAGGGTCAACACCGATTTGTGAGCCTACGTCATATTGGAACAATGCGAACATCATATTGCTGACAGTATTGCTGCCTGCGATGAAGGCGCCAAGGCCGCCAATGAAGGTTGCAAATATTGGCCAGAAATCGCCTGCAAGTGCCGCGACCCCGTTAGCCAGCTCAATTGGCATCCGATCGTATCCAGCGGCTCCGCCTCCTGAATTCAGGAAGACCTGGACCATTGGAACAGTGAATACCAGCGCCGTTGAAGCCGCTACCGTCGTTTTTGCTGATTGTGTAAAAGCCAGTTTGTATGCGCTTCCACTCATGCCGTGGATAAAGAACGTAATGAGAGAAACGAGAATAAAGATGGTTCCCGGAGAATACAGCGGCTGGAAACTGGCTGTAATGCCCGATCCGAAAATATCCTCTGCTGCCAGAGTCCACTTTTGCAGCCATCCCACAAATGGGAGCGTTTTCAATCTGGAGAGTACCAGAAACAGACCGACCAATATATATGGTGCCCATGCACGGACCATGCCCATGCTGCCGCTCTTGTGGGCAACATCCCTAATTTCAATCTTGCCGCTCCATTCAGGATCCCATTTGGATTTTTCTTCAAAATCCCAGGCCTCTTCTTTAGGCGGCATAAGGAACCCTTTTTTAGCAGCAAAAATGACAATCGCCAGCCCAGTCAATCCGCCAATCATCGACGGGAATTCCGGTCCAAGGAGATTCGCCACCAGAACATACGGAATGGTCATGGCGAACGCGGCGAACAAGGCAAACTTCCAAATTTTCAACCCTTCGGTAAATGATTTGTTTTTACCAAAGTACCTTGTCATCAAGGCCACGACGAACAGTGGAATAAGAGTTCCGGCCACCATATGGAGGAAGGCTACCTTCGTTGCAATAAAGCTGACCAGTTCAACAAAATCGTTCGTGATGCCCGGGTCAGCGGATAAGCCAGTTCCCACCCCTACAATCATCGGTGTCCCCACGGCACCAAAGGATACCGGGGTGCTCTGAATGACCATGCCGGCCACAACCGCTGCCATCGCCGGGAATCCCAGGCCTACCATCAGCGGGACGGCCACTGCTGCCGGCGTCCCGAATCCGGCCGATCCTTCAATGAATGATCCGAACAGCCACGCCACAATGATTACCTGGATCCTGCGGTCTTCCGAAATGTCGGTGAATCCCTGGCGGATCGTCCTCAGGCCGCCGCTTTCCTGCAGGGTGTTCAATAACAGGATGGCCCCAAAAATAATGTACAAAAGTGTTCCTGCGACAACCAGGCCGTTAATGGATGCAGCGGCCACATTGGCCCCTGGAACCTGCCAGATAAACAAGGCGAGCCCCACTGCCACCACATAGGAGATTGGCATCGCCTTGCTGGCGGGCATCCTCATTCCAACTAGGAATATAGCCACAGCAAGGATTGGCAGGAGCGATAAAAATGCCAGTATGCCTGTGCTCAAATTTTCTACCCCCTTTTTCATGTTTTAAAAGATTTAAATTAGTACATAACAAAATGGCGAAGCGCTGTCGTATAACGGTTATTATTTTGTTATAGAACATTCGCCTCAAAACTATTATACTAGGAATTCGCTTAATTTCAATAATTTTTAGAATATTGATAATAAAAAGAATCCCCTTGTTCCGGTGTTAAGGGGATTCTTTTATGAAGCGGATTTCCTAAGAAATGCTTGCCTTCCTGTTTGCCAATTTAAAAGTGTTGCGGAGTGTCCCGATCTCTTTGATGCTGCATTCAATCACATCTCCCTCGTGAACCATCTCGGCCCCCAGCGGGCTGCCTGTCAAAATGACATCTCCTGGCTTTAGTGTCATGACATTGGATAAATAGGAAATCATCTTTCTGATTGGAACAATCATAAGTCCGGTTGGGCTGTTTTGTTTTTCTTCGCCATTCAGCAAAGCCTCGACACGGACTTCAAAAGGATCAAGTTCGGTCTCAATTACCGGGCCAAGCGGAGTGAAGGTGTCAAAGGATTTGCCGATTGTCCAGTGTCCCGCTTCGTGAAAAAACTGCGGGGCGGTGACATCGTTTCCGACTGTATACCCGAACACATAGTCGAGCACATCCTCTTCGGCTATATTCTTGGCTTCCTTGCCTATGACAATGGCCAGCTCGGACTCAAATTTGACTTCATCGATTCCCTCGGGAATGAGGATATCCTCTTCCGGGCCAATAACAGAAGAGACCGGCTTGAAGAAGAATACAGGGATCTTCGGCAGCTCATCTGGAACCTCTTCCTTTCGGGCGACGTAATTAGCCCCAATCCCAATGACCTGGTTTGGCACCAGCGGCGCCAGCAGGCTGATCTCACCGAGGGAAAATACATTTCCCGTGTAGGACCAGCTTGTAAAGATGTCGCCTGTTATCTCCCTGACCGTCTCGCCTTCAATAATCCCTGAATGGGTTTTGGCACCCGCTGTAAACCTTGTGAATTTCATAACATTTCCTCCTAAAATAGCTTTGGTTTCCTTGCTTTTATGTACTGCCAAAAAGCCTGGGGCATTCTGGAACTCAGAATGCCCCTGTCCTGCCTTTTAACCCGCATCAACTGGCAGTAAGGCTCCCAATGAATGAAGTTTCCCTTTACTGCTTCACAGCGTATTTTGCTTTGGCTTCCTGGCGGCGGCGGTGCAAAATAGGTTCTGTGTAGCCATTTGGCTGTTCTGCTCCTTTAAAGACCAGGTCACAGGCGGCCTGGAAGGCAACGGATCCCTCAAAGTTGGCTGCCATTGGACGGTACGCGGGATCTCCAGCGTTCTGTTCATCAACGACCTTTGCCATTCTTTTCATTGTTTCCAGTACCTGTTCTTCCGTGCAGATTCCATGGCGCAGCCAGTTTGCCATATGCTGGCTTGAGATTCTGAGAGTGGCACGGTCTTCCATCAGCCCAACGTTGTTGATGTCAGGAACCTTTGAACAGCCCACGCCCTGCTCAACCCAGCGGACTACGTAGCCAAGGATCCCCTGTGCATTGTTGTCAAGCTCCGCCTGGACTTCCTCCGGGCTCCAGTTTGCATTTGCAGCAACCGGGATTTGAAGGATATCATCGCGAAGATCTTTTGCTTCGCTCTTCAGCTGATCCTGCACCTGGCTTACATCTACCTGGTGATAATGCAGGGCATGCAGGGTCGCAGCTGTAGGAGAAGGAACCCAGGCAGTGTTGGCGCCAGCATTAAGATGGCCGATTTTTTGCTGGATCATGTCCGCCATAAGGTCAGGCATTGCCCACATGCCTTTGCCAATTTGGGCGCGTCCCTGGAATCCGGCATTCAGCCCGACGAATACATTTGATTTCTCATAGCCTTGAAGCCACTTAGTGGCCTTCATATCACTTTTGCGGATCATCGGACCAGCTTCCATGGATGTATGGATTTCATCCCCTGTCCGGTCCAGGAATCCAGTGTTGATAAAGACTACCCGGTCTTTTACTTCCCTGATGCAAGCCTTCAGGTTAAGGGATGTGCGCCGTTCTTCATCCATGACGCCAATTTTCAGCGTGTGCCGTTCGACGCCAATCAAGTCTTCAATACGGTTGAACAGTTCATTGGCAAACGCTACCTCCGCTGAACCATGCATTTTTGGCTTTACAATGTAAATCGAATTCTTCAGGGAGTTTTGGTAAGTCCCATTTCCAAGAATCGTATGCTTTGCAATCAATCCCGTAAATACGCCGTCAAGGATACCTTCCGGTACTTCATGCCCTTGTTCGTCAAGAACGATATTGCTTGTCATCAAGTGGCCCACATTTCTGATGAAAAGCATGGACCGTCCTCTTAAGGAAACTTCCTCACCGGAAACCGATGTATACTTGCGGTCGGGGTTTAAGCGGCGTGTCATTTCCTTGCCGCCTTTGCGGAATGAAGCTTCAATGTCCCCCTTCATCAATCCCAGCCAGTTGCGGTAAACAAGCGTCTTGTCTTCCGCATCGACAGCAGCGACAGAATCCTCGCAGTCGATGATGGTCGTAACAGCAGACTCGATGAGAATATCCTTTACCCTTGCCTTGTCTGTTTTGCCGATTGGGTGCTGGTCATCGATTTGAATTTCAAAATGTAGCCCATTGTTTTTCAGCAGGACCGCCGATGGCTGCTCGGGACTTCCCTGGTATCCTATTAACTTTTCACCGTCATTGAGACCTGTCTTTTCTCCGCTTTCCAGAGTGACAGCCAAAGTTCCGTTTTCGATGGCATACTGTACAGCATCCTTGTGGGAAGCTCCTTTCAAAGGTGCTGCCTGGTCAAGGAAATCCCGCCCAAACTCAATGACCTTTCCGCCCCGGACCGGATTGTAGCCAAGGCCGCGGTCTGCGCCATTTTCTTCCGGAATCGCATCTGTTCCATACAGAGCATCATACAGGCTGCCCCAGCGCGCATTGGCGGCATTGATGGCATAGCGTGCATTGTCTACTGGCACTACAAGCTGCGGTCCAGCCTGGAAAGCGATCTCATCGTCCACGTTCTCTGTCTGAATCTTGTAATCTTCCACTTCCGGTTCCAAATAGCCAATTTCAGACAAGAAAGCTTTATAGCTTTCAAAATCAAAATCATTTCCATTTTCACGGTACCAGCTGTCGATCTTTTCCTGAATATGATCACGTGCCGCTAAAAGCTCCTTATTTTTAGGAGCAAGGTCATGGACAAGCTGATCAAATCCGTTCCAAAAATCCTGTTGATTCACATTAGAACCGGGGAGCACCTCGGAATTGATAAATTCATAAAGTTCCTTTGCCACTTGAAGACTGCCTGATTTCACATATTCTGCCATTTGCTAGTTTCCTCCATTCCTAAACCATCATAGGGTCATAATATCACTAACATTAATGCGCTTTCAAATAATTCTCCAACCAAGTTTCTAAATATTTAAAATAGTTTATAAGGCGGCGCTGGCCTTCATTTCCTTTTTTATTTCGACACAGCGTCCAGGAGAAGGGAAAAGCTTCCCTGCATTCAGGAGGTTCTTTGAATTAAAAACTTCCCTGACATCCGTCTGGGCGGCGATTTCCTCTTCGGTAAATACGAACCGCATTTCTTCACGCTTTTCGATGCCGACACCATGTTCTCCAGTAATGGTTCCTCCTACGTCGGCACACACCTTGAGGCAAAGGCTTCCTGCTTCGAGAGCTTTTTCGGTTTCACCAGGCACTCGGGCATCGAACAACACCAGCGGATGAAGATTCCCATCACCTGCATGGAAGATGTTCGCAATCCTCAGTCCCGATTCCTCACTGATTTGATTGATCCGTGCCAATACCTCGGGAAGTTTGCTGCGCGGAATGACCCCATCCTGCACAAGATAGTCGGGGGAAATTGCTCCCATCGCTCCAAAACCGGTTTTACGGTTGGCCCACCAGCGGCCTCGCTCAGCTTCATCCCTGGCTACCTTTACCTCACGGACGTTCCTGTTCCTGCAAACCGTTAAAATCTGCTCAATCTGCTCGTCGATCCCCGCCGTAATCCCATCTACCTCAATCAGCAGAACCGCTTCAATGTCCTTCGGGTGCCCAACAGGAAAAGCTGCCGCTTCCACGCCCTCAATAGCCGTTTTATCCATCATCTCCAGAGCGGCCGGGACAATGCCCGAAGAAATAATATCGGAAACAGCCTGGCTTCCATCGGCAACACTATCAAAATAGGCCAGAACCGTCTGTTTGCCTTCAGGGTTTTTCAGGATGCGGACCGTTATTTTGGTCACGATTCCAAGTGTCCCTTCGGATCCGGTCAAAAGGCCGAGCAAGTCGTAGCCTGGTTCATCGGCCACTCCATCCTTGCCTATCTCGATGATTTCTCCATTTGGCAAAACCACCTCAAGACCGAGGATATGGTTGGTTGTGACTCCATATTTCAAACAGTGCGCGCCTCCCGCATTCTCGGCCACATTCCCGCCGATGGTGCAGCAATATTGGCTTGAAGGGTCTGGTGCATAGTAATAGCCCCGATCTGAAATCGAATTTGTCAGCTTGAGATTGACAAAGCCGGGTTCTACGACCGCCCTTCTGTTTTCAAGGTCGACGCTAAGGAGCCTTTTCATTTTCACCATGGAAATAATGATTTCATTGTTTAGTGGAATCGCTCCGCCGCTCAATCCTGTTCCTGCGCCGCGCGCCAGGAAAGGCAGATCATTTTCATGGCAGTACTTCACTACCGCCGCCACTTCTTCCGTGTTTTTCGGAAAGACGACGGCTCTCGGCAAATGTTTGTGGATGGTGAACCCATCGCAATCATAAGCCAGCAAATCTTCTTTTTTATAGAGAATGGAACGGGCGCTCCCGACGATGCTGGCAAGTTTGTGGATATGCTGGTCATTGGTCTTGATTTCCTTTAAAAATGCCATCTAGTTTTCCCCCTTCCCGTCCTCTTTCTGATAAGCCCAGTCAAGCAGCTGGACGGTATGGACAATTTTTTGGCTCCGCCCATATTTTTCGACGCCCATTGCCATTTGCAGCATGCAGCCCGGATTTCCCATTGAAATCATTTCCACATCATCAGGAACGTTTTCCATCTTGCTCTCCAATACGGCACCGGCCATCTCGGGGTTGGTAATGTTATAAATGCCCGCACTTCCGCAGCAGCGGTCGGAATTCGGCATATGGACCATCTCGACCCCAGGTATATCAAGCAGGATATTGCGCGGCTCCTGGCGGATATTCTGCCCATGGGCCAAGTGGCAGGCATCGTGATACGTAATTCTTGTTTTCAGCTCAGCCTTTGGTTTTTCGTATCCTGTATCATGGAGATGCTTCGATATGTCCTCCACTTTTTCGGCAAACTTCTCCGCCTCTTTCCTCATTTCCGGATCGTCATGGAACAGCTCGGCATATTCCTTCATCATGCAGCCGCAGCCTGCTGCATTGACAACTACTTTCTCTGCATCCCTGAATGCTTCCATATTCTGTTTTGCGAGCATTCTGCCTGTATCCCGGTCTCCTGCATGAACATGGAGGGCGCCGCAGCAAGTCTGGTTTTTCGGGATGACAACATCATTTCCATTTCGGGTCAATACATTGATCGTCGCCTCATTTATATCGCTGAACATGACATCCATGATGCAGCCTGTCAGCAATGCTACCTCGCGCTTGCTCTCCCCTTTTGCCTTAATGACCTTTTCATTTTTGTATTTTTTCCTGACCGGTTCTTTAATTTCCGGCATGATGGCTTCCATTTCGACTAGATGTTTGGGCATGATGTTAATTAGCTTTGTTTTCCGGACCACACTCTGTACGCCGCTCTTCTGGTAGAACTTCAGCATGCTTCCCAAGGTATTGAGGCGATTTTGTTTCGGGAAAACCCCCTTCAGGAACATGCTGCTGACGGCCCCCTGCCAGCCGGTCAATGGCATCGCTTGACGCACCTGTCCGCGTGCTTCCTCAATCAGGCCGCCCACATCCACATCTGCCGGACAGGCCGTGGTGCATGCACGGCAATCAAGGCAGGCAAAGACCGGGTCGGCAAAAAATTCGTTTACATTAAGCCTGCCTTCCGCCACTGATTTGATCAGATGGACACGGCCGCGCGGGGAATGCTGTTCCTGGCCGGTGATCTCATAGGTCGGGCACGATTCAAGACACATGCCGCAATGGACGCAGTCGGCCCATTTGGTTTCGTCCGGATGGTCTTTTGCCAGATAATTGCTCAGGCTCCCCGATGAACAGGATGGTTCCTGCTTTAAATCCAACTCTCTTAAACTCAATTTATATCCCCCCAATAAATGCATTAGGATTCAAGATTCTGTTCGGGTCCATCTTTGCCTTTATTCCTTCCATCAGGGGGAAGTAAGACGGCTTGTCGCCCCAGGCATCCACTTTGCCGCCCAGGACTTCCGGCAAATGTTTGACAACTGCATACCCGCCCTCCTGGACGGCAAACTTGCGGAGTTGCAGGATGCCTGCGGCAACCTGGTCAGCGGAACCTCTCAGAACAACCTGGCAAATTCCCGTCCCAAGACCGCCATGGGCCTCGGCCGCAACCTGGCCTCCATCAGAAAGAAGCTGGCATTCCCTTATCACATCAAGCACCTTCAGGTTCACGACGCCAATTTTCATTGCAGCGGCTGTTTCCCTATTGCTTAAGTCTTCCTCCAATGAGTCAAGGCCGCATGGAGCTGCTGTATAAAGCTTATTCCAGAAAGCCTTGGCCTCTTCATCTTTCAGGATGTCAAGGCTGGTCCGGGAAGGCTGGTTCGCCTTGATGTATTGTTCCTGGTAGCGTACCGAAGTTTCAACATCCTCAAAGCTGATGGCCAGTGTATAGCCGTTCCTGTCCGCTAGATTGCCAGCCATGAACGGATTCAGCAGCTCCAGTGCGACGGGCTCCATCATCGAATCGAGAAGGTTGATGGCAAAACGCCGTACCTCTTCCAGGTCCCCTTCCGGAAAAGAAAGAAGCGCCAGGCTCTCGCATTTTGGAAGCGGCCGGAGCTTAAATGTCACTTCGGAAATAACCCCCAAGGTTCCCATTGAGCCAATAAAAAGTTTATTCATATCATAGCCGGCAACATTTTTCACCACTCGTCCCCCCGACCTGATAATCCGGCCATCAGGATAAACGGTTCGAAGTCCGATTACCGAGTCCCTGGCTATGCCATATCCAAGCCGTTTGGGACCGCTGTCATTTGAGGCAATGACCCCACCGACAGTCGCAAATGCCGGCCATGACGGATCAAGGGCAAGTTTCTGGCTGTACTGCGCCAAAAAACCCTGCAGTTCCTTAAAAGTAGTCCCAGCCTTGACGGTCACTGTCATATCTCCGGGTGTATGTTCCACGACTCCTGTATACTCCGACAGCGACAGCTGTATTTGGGTTTTCTCAGGGGTTCCCCATCCCCGTTTAGTGCCTCCTCCCAATACCGAGACGGCTGTTCTCGAATCGTTGCAATAGGCCAACACTTTTGCTATTTCTTCCTCTTCCTTCGGGAAAATGGTGACACTTTCCTCTCCTGCCATCTTCAGCTCAGGAAAAATGGCCTTCAAATCTGCCAGCAGCTCTGCTGTTACCAAGTCGACACCCCCTATAGATTTAAGCGCTTTCTAAAATGCTGCTGCGCAGCAGTTCTTCAACAAATGACAAGTGGCCCATCATTTCCCTCCTGGCCGCTAGCGGCTCCCGGGCTTTTATGGCCTGAAGGATCCTTTGATGCTGGTGTTCAATTTCCGCAACCGTTTCAGGATCCTCTTCTATCTTTTTATAAAACTCGCTCATGACCTTTTTCATTGCAGCAGAGATAAACTCTATTAACTGGATCAGAATATCATTTCCGGCGGCCTTGGCAATGGCCATATGAAAATTGTAATCCGATCCCCAGCCCGCTTCAGTTTGAAGCGATAAAATTTCTTCCAGTTCCGAAACCACTTCATCACTGCGGTTCAATGCAGCCACCTCGGCAATGCCTGTCTCAAGCATCTTCCTCACCTGGAACAGCTCATTGATATCCTTTAAACTGGGCAGCATCACCTGGCTTTTGAACAGGCTCGCGGAATCGAATCCGCAGATGAACGTCCCCTCTCCCCGCCTGACATCCACCGTTCCCTTGCCTTTCAGGGTGGTGAGGGCATCACGGACAGCGGATCTGCCTACTCCAAATAAGTCACATAGTTCCCTTACGGAAGGAAGCTTATCGCCAATCGCGAATGTTCCAGATTCAATCATCTTCTCTATCTGTTCGACAACTGAATCGGAGACCTTTTTATTGGAGATTTTCTCCACATCCAAATGATTTTCACCTGCCTTTTCAGATATCACATATCTGATAAGTGTTATACTAACTTCATTAAACCACCGATATAGGAGAAATTCAACCATTTATTTGAATTTATAAAAGAGTCTAAAAATAACCGAACCTTTGATTGAAAAATAAAACTATTCAAGCATAAAAAAGGTAAAAGAAAAGGTACTTTGGTAGAATAATGGTGTCATTAAAAGAATGGGAGGAATGGAAATGTTTGATATCGCTATTATTGGTGCTGGCGCGGCCGGTGCAAGCGCTGCCATCTTCACCGCCAAGGCAGGCAAAAAAACATTGCTGATCGACAATGATAAAAGCATGACAAAAAGGGCCTGGATTGAAAACCATTATGGTGCTGGTGACATTACGGGTCCCGATCTAGTCGAAAGAGGAAAGGGTCAGGCAGTTAAGCAAGGTGCAGAGCTTGTTCAAGGGGAAGTAACCAATCTTGTCAAAAAAGAAGGTGGCTTCCTGGTTGAGACAGACGGCGGTTCTTATGAAGCGAAACATATCATTCTCGCAACAGGGGTTTCCGTGGGACTGGCCGAAAAAATTGGAGTTAAAACAAAAGAAGGAAGTGAACCGAGAATTAAAACAGTTCTCGATGTGGATGCTTCCGGCAAGACGAATGTCGATGGAGTCTGGGCTGCAGGAACTTGCGCGGGAGTCAGCGTCCACACCATCATCACTGCTGGAGACGGGGCAAAAACAGCCATCAACCTAATTAGCGAAATAAATGGCGAACGGTACGTCGACCATGACGTGTTGAAATAAGATACAAAAAAAGCGCAGGAGCACTTGCGCTTTTTTTATTCCTTATTATAAAAGGATAAATTTCTCTTTTACGGCATGGCGGATAATATGCTATAATTTTATCACTGCAGGAAGACTCCTGCCTGATTGTGGAGATGTACCCAAGTGGTTCAAGGGGGCGCACTCGAAATGCGCTAGGACGGGCAACCGTTGCGTGAGTTCGAATCTCATCATCTCCTTAGAAAAGCGGAAGCGCCTTGGTCAGCCCCGGCCAGCATAATAAAAGGACAGCCTACTGGCTGTCCTTTTTGTTTATAAATTTATCTACTTACCAAGAAACGAATTCAGCATCCAGACATGCTTTTCTAGGCTTGCATGAATTGAAAGCAGCAAGTCTCCTGTCGTTTCGTCCCTGGCTTCATCTGCGATTCCCATAGCTTTTTTCAATTCCGAAATCATACCGGCAAAATCACTGACAATGCTGGCGACCATTTCTGAGGCCGTTTCGCCTCCCTCTGCTTCTTTCACCGAGGCGATTTCCATGCAGCCGGTCATGGTCGCAACCGGTTTGTCTCCCAAAGCCAGCAGGCGCTCTGCCAGTTCATCAATATGCAGGGCAGCTTCATTATAAAGTTCCTCAAATTTTGCGTGCAGGGTAAAAAACTCAGGACCTGTTACATACCAATGATAATTATGCAGTTTGATATAAAGGACGCTCCAATTTGCAATCTGCTGGTTAACACACTCTGCCAATTCACTTTTCATTATTCTTCCTCCATTACCTATATTTTCATAATTATTATAGTCTATTTAACTGGGCAAACAGCAAAATCGACACAGTATTCACAGGAATGTCATATTTTCATACTAAAATTCGGATTTTAGATAGGGAATAAATGAACAAGCCTCTAATATTCTCAATTAAAATAACAAATTGAGATTTTTAATGGTTCGTCAACTTCCGACAGGGTTCTTTTTTTCCATGTTTTATCTCCATAATACCTTTTGTTTTATTAAAATATCTTCACTGATTTCCATCCTTCAGTTTCAAAAACCCCGTTACATCAACCCTCATTCCCCAAATGATAATTAGCTTGTCATAAAAAAATGGGTTGGTAGATATAATGTGTTGACGAATGCTAGATGCCTATATTATATTAATTATAAATTAAGATTCATTTTCACTTTAAATCTTAACTAAGGTGATTAGTATTTTTACAGTGCAAATGTATTTAAGGAGGATATAAAATGAGCAAAAAACTTACTACCAGTTGGGGCGCCCCTGTAGGCGACAACCAAAATTCCATGACGGCGGGGTCAAGAGGACCAACATTGATCCAGGATGTCCACTTATTGGAGAAATTGGCCCATTTTAACCGTGAGCGTGTTCCCGAGCGTGTTGTCCACGCTAAAGGTGCAGGTGCACATGGCTATTTCGAGGTAACGAATGATGTTAGCAAATACACCAAAGCGGCCTTCCTTTCTGAAGTTGGCAAGCGCACACCTATGTTCATCCGTTTTTCAACTGTCGCCGGCGAACTTGGTTCGGCTGATACGGTAAGGGATCCAAGGGGATTTGCCGTTAAATTTTATACGGAGGAAGGCAACTATGACCTCGTCGGAAACAATACACCTGTATTCTTTATTCGCGATGCCATTAAGTTCCCTGACTTCATTCATACACAAAAGAGACATCCGCAAACACATCTAAAAAATCCAAATGCCGTGTGGGATTTCTGGTCCCTGTCTCCGGAATCCTTGCACCAGGTGACCATTCTCATGTCTGACCGCGGCATTCCGGCAACCTTCCGCCATATGCATGGGTTCGGAAGCCATACTTTCAAGTGGGTCAACAAGGAAGGCGAAGGTGTTTGGGTGAAATACCATTTCAAAACCAACCAGGGTGTGAAGAACCTTGCACCGGATGTAGCAGCAAAGATTGCCGGGGAAAACCCTGATTACCATACCGAAGACCTGTTCAATGCCATCGACAAGGGAGACTTCCCTTCCTGGACATTGTATGTGCAGATCATGCCAATTGAAGATGCGGATACATACCGCTGGGATCCGTTTGATGTGACAAAGGTCTGGTCGCAAAAGGATTATCCGCTGATTGAAGTGGGCAAAATGGTTCTGAACAGAAATCCGGAAAATTACTTTGCCGAAGTGGAACAAGTGACTCTTTCACCAGGCAATTTTGTACCTGGAATCGAAGCATCGCCGGACAAGATGCTTCAGGGACGCCTGTTTGCTTATTCTGACGCCCATCGCTATCGTGTTGGCGCCAACCATAATGCCCTTCCTATCAACCGGCCAGTTGCCGAAGTGAACAATTATCAGCGCGACGGGTTCATGCGCCCTGACAACAACGGCGGCGGCAGCGTTTACTATGAGCCAAACAGCTTCAGCGGGCCACAGGAGTCCCCTGGGGACAACACAACGGCATTTCCTGTCAGCGGTGCTGCGGGCAGCACTGGCTATGACCATGATGACCACTACACCCAGGCTGGTGACCTTTACCGCCTGATGACGGAAGACGAGCGTACCCGCCTTGTCGCCAACATTGTAGCTGCCATGAAGCCAGTGGAGCACGATGACATCAAACTGCGGCAAATCGCCCACTTCTATAAGGCAGACCCCGAGTACGGCACACGTGTGGCAGAAGGCGTTGGCCTTTCCGTCCCTGTAACACAGGCTTAGTACCTGCAAGTCAATCAACTGCCAAAAACAAAAGTGCCTGATCCCCCACTTCGTTAACACAGTGAGGGGTCAGGCACCATTTAGTTCGTTAATACTTTACTGGAATGAGGGTCAGGCACCATTTAATGCGTTAATACTTTACTGGAGTGAGGGTCAGGCACCGTTTAATGCGTTAATACTTTACTGGAGTGAKGGTCAGGTACCATTTAGTTCGTTAATACTTTACTGGAGTGAGGGTCAGGCACCAATTTTACAGAGACAGCGTAATTGCTAGTACTCGGTTTAAACGCCGACACTAGGTCAATTTAATGCTGCTACTAGCATTAAATTCGCAGCTATAAACCTAGTACTCGCATTATCTCTTCGCTTACCAGCATTAAATCCCGACTTACCAGCATTAAATCCCTCTTAACCAGCATTATATTAACCCTTGCTCGTATTAAATGAGTGTTTAATGCGAGTACTCATATTATTTGATACGCATATGCATATACCTTTAACAAATTCGATGTATCATTGACTCAAATCGAATTAGCAAGTCTCATTTTCGAATATAAACTCGCCCAATTCCTCTTTTTAACCAAGCACTTATCGAAAGATTGAACCTCACGCTTCCCAACATCCACAATTAGAAGCGATATTCGCAAATTCATGGCAGGGTATCGCAACATTTTACCAACAATCATCCACAAATATAGAATTTTATAATTTCCCAAACAATAAAAAAAGCTGTCTTGAAGATTCCCTTCCAGACAGCCCGATTTTATTATGAATAAAAAACGCAAATTTTCTCGGCGTCGATTTCTTCAATCTTAAAATCCATGTCGTATACTTCGTTCAATACCGATGGTGTGATAATCTCGTCTGTTGTACCCTCTTTTATGACTCTGCCATCCTTCATGGCCACGATATAGTCGGAGTAGCATGAAGCGAAGTTGATGTCATGGATGACAATCACAACCGTCTTGCCCAGCTCATCGGCCAGCTTGCGCAACACCTTCATGATTTGGACCGAATGTTTCATGTCAAGGTTGTTCAACGGCTCATCGAGCAGGACATACTCCGTATCCTGGGCAATTACCATTGCGATATAGGCCCTCTGCCTCTGTCCGCCGCTCAATTGGTCAAGATATTTATGCTGAATATCTTCAAGCTCCATATAGCGGATGGCTTCCGCTACAAACTTGCGGTCTTCCTTCGTCAGCCTTCCCTGTGAATACGGGAACCTTCCAAAAGAAACGAGCTCCTTCACCGTCAGCCTGATGTTAATATTGTTTGATTGTTTCAGAATCGAAATCTTTTTCGCCAGCTCATTGCTCTTACAGCGGGTGACATCCATCCCATCGATGTAAATCTCCCCTTCATCCTTGGCGATCAAGCGGCTGATCATGGAAAGCAGCGTACTTTTACCTGCCCCGTTCGGCCCGATAAAAGAGGTAATCTTTCCTTTTGCAATCTTTACGGATACGTCACTAATCACATTCTTATTGCCATACACTTTAGAAACATGTTTAACGTCTACCATGATTTACTCTCCTTTAACAGCAGATAGATAAAATACACTCCGCCAATGAAATTGACGATCACACTTAATGTAGTAGTGAAAGTAAACACCCGTTCAACAATCAGTTGGCCGCCAACCAGCGCAATAATGGAAATGAACACGGCTCCGATAATCAATTGAGTGTGCTTATACGTATTCAGGAACTGGTGCGCGACATTGGCCACCAGCAGCCCGAGGAAGGTAATCGGTCCAACAAGTGCCGTCGAGATGGAGACCAGCACGGCGATGATGATCAGCAGTCTCTTAACAACATGGTCATAATCAATTCCGAGGTTAACTGCCTGGTCCTTTCCTAGGGAGAGGACATCAAGGTATTTGAGATACCTGATTGAGTACAGGGTGATTAAAATGACTGCCACTGTGGCAATCAGCAGCAAATCAGTTTTTACATTGTTGAAGCTGGCAAACATCCTGTCCTGGACAACCAGGAATTCGTTGGGATCGATCAGCACCTGCATAAATTCGGTGATGCTCCGGAAGAAAGTGCCAAAGATGATTCCCACCAGCAAAAGGAAATAAATATTCTGGCCGCCGCCATGGAACAGGAGTTTATATAAGAAACCCGCAAACAGGACCATGAAGCCAACCGAGATGATAAAATTAATATTTTCGTTCGTGACAAAAAAATTCATCGACCCGAATGCGAAAATCAGAAAGGTCTGAATCAGCAAGTATAAGGAATCAAGCCCGATGATGCTTGGAGTCAATATCCGGTTATTTGTAATGGTCTGGAACACCAGCGTGGAAAAAGCAATGACGGCACCCGTCAAAACTATGGCATATACCTTTTTGATCCGCCTTGGCAATGCATAATCCCAATTGCTGCCCAAATCGATAAAAATAAATGCCGCTGCCAGCGCAATGGAGATGACAGCCAGTATTGCCAGCTTACTTTTATTACTCATATGCCTTTCTCCTCATGATCATATAAAGAAAAATACCGCTTCCGATTACCCCGACTGTAAGGCCGATAGGTATTTCATATGGATGAATGACTACCCGGCCAAAAATATCACAGGCCAGTACAAATACGGCTCCAAGCAAGGCGGTATGAGAAAGGCTGTTCTGCAGATTGTCTCCGCGGTACATCGTAACAATATTCGGGATAATCAAGCCAAGGAACGGGATCATGCCGACGGTCAGAACAACGGTGGCTGTGATCAGCGCAACAATGACCAAGCCAATGTTCACAACCTGCTTGTGATTCAGCCCAAGGTTGACGGAAAATTCTTCCCCCATGCCTGCGATTGTAAATTTGTTGGCATAGAGGTAGGCTACTGCCACGAGCGGTATGCTTATGTATAAAAGCTCATAGCGGCCCTGTATCATCGTTGAAAAATTGCCCTGGAGCCAGGAGGACATGTTTTGGATCAAATCATTTTTATAGGCAAAGAAGGTCGTAATCGAACCGACAATGCTTCCAAACATCATACCGACAAGGGGAATGAAGATGGCATCCTTATACTTCACCTTTTCCAGGAGCTTCATAAAAATGAATGTGCCTAACAAAGCAAAGAAGAAAGCAACAAGCACCTTCACAAGCGGACTTGCAGCTGAGAACAGCATCAGTGATACCAGAATCCCGAATCTTGCGGAATCTTCTGTACCAGCGGTTGTAGGCGATACGAACTTATTTCTTGTCAGCTGCTGCATGATCAAGCCGCATATGCTCATTCCCACCCCAGCGAGGATGATGGAAATCAAGCGCGGAATCCGGCTAACCAGCAGGACATGTGCCTGGGCTTCCGTTAAGCTGAATAGATCCAGCGGCGATATATCCTGCACCCCCAGAAACAGGGAGGTTACCGACAAGATCATAAAGCCAATAATCAAATAAATGAGTTTCATAGCAATACCCTTACTCTTTCACTATAATCCATATAAACATTTAGGCATACGAAATTGCCTATAATCAAATGATAATGATTTTCAGTGTCAAATGTCAATGTCAATTTTGTGACAGTGGAAAACTTTTTAAAAATAACAAAAAGAAATAAATTAAAAAGGAGCCGCAAATGCAGCTCCTTTTTCGTTTATTGAACCTTTTTACCTCCTGCTGATTCAGATGGCGCCCCCGCTTCAGCTTCATCATCTTCAGCTGGTTCTGTCGGTTCGGCTTCCTCTTCATCCACAGGCAAAGGCACACCGTTTGTATACTTATAGTCGGACCGGTCAACAGGCGTAAAGTTCTCAGGTGTATAGAAACGCAGCAAGTCCCCGTTGACAACCCGGTCGGATAGCTCCAGCTGCTGCCGGACAATTTGCTTCAATTGGGCAAATTCTTCCGTCTCTTCAAGCAATTCACCTGTATCAGGGTCATAGTACTTTTCTTCCACATAGGTTACAGACGGACTCATAAAATCCCCATTGCGGAAAGCAACAAGCTCCCGGTGCCCTTCAGAAAGAAGGTCGGTTCCAAGGTGCACATAATCCCCGGAATCGATGCCCAGAAGGTGAAGCAGAGTTGGCAGCAGATCAATCTGCCCGCCAAACGTATGGTTCACTCCGCCTTCAAGCCCTGGAGTGTGGATCAAGAGAGGTACTTCCTGCAATTCTGCCGACTTGGCAGGAGTCACTTCTTTACCAAGGACGGTCTCCATTGCTTTATTATGATTCTTGGAGATTCCATAATGGTCGCCATACATGACAATAATCGAGTTATCGTATAATCCCGATTCCTTCAGGTCAGCAAACAGCTGGGCCAGTGCCTCGTCGGAATAACGGGCAGTCTGGAAGAAATTATCGACCGACCTGTCACCTGTCACATGTGGAGCCAGTGTTGCATGCTCCTGTGGCATGGTGAATGGATAGTGGTGGGTCAACATAATGAATTTGGAATAAAACGGCTGCGGCAATGACTGCAGCAACGGGATGGATTCCTTGAAGAATGGTTTATCCATCAAACCATAGTTCGTTACATCTTCCGGCTTCATTTGGTAGTAGCTGGAATCAAAAAACTTGTCATAACCAAAAGACTTATAGATTTCATCACGGTTCCAGAAAGACCTGGTATTCCCATGGAAGACAGCGGAAGTATATCCTTTTTCCTGGGCAAGGATCGCCGGTGCAGCCTGATAGGTATTCAGGCCCTTCATCGAAAAGGCTGAACCTTGCGGCAGTCCGAACAGCGAGTTTTCAAGCATGAACTCGGCATCAGCCGTTTTTCCCTGTGCTGTCTGGTGATAGAAGTTATCGAAATACAGGGTGTTCTTGTCTCGAGTTAATGAATTCAGGAATGGAGTCACTTCTTCGCCATGCAATTCATAATCAATCAGGAAATTCTGGATGGACTCAAGATGGATGTAAATGACATTCCGGCCCTCGGCAATCCCGAAGTAATCAGGGTTGGGCTCGGCGAATTGCGATTGCGTGTAGTTGATGACTTCCGTGATATCATTGCTGTCGGCCATAACACGCTGGGCGGAGGCCTTTGTGCTCTGAACCGCATCATAAATCGTATAGTTGTACATTCCGAGATACTTGACAATATAGTTTCTGTCAAAAGTCCTTGTCAGAAGCTGAGGACGGTCCGCTTCCGCCATGCCAAGGTTGGCACTGAAAATGCCAAGGCCCAGGAGCATGACTGCAAAGGCTTTTCTGCGGCTGTATGAAGCCGGGGCAATCTTAGCCCAGCTTTTCTTCGTAACGACGGCCAGGACGATCCAGTCGATAAAGAAAAGGAAATCATACGGTTTGAACAATGACGGGATGCTGCTGCTGACATCTCCAAAGTTCTGTGTCTGGAAAAGCGTCGGCAGGGTAATGAAGTCATTGAAGAATCGGTAATATAGCACATTTGCATATAAAAGGAAGCTCAGGACAAGATAGATGAACAGGAGTCCTGTATACTGTTTTTTCCCTTTTCTGAACATGGCCAGTCCGAGGAAAAGAACGGCCGAAGCCAGCGGGTTAAGGAACAGCAAGAATGCTTGGAATGAACTTTCAACACCCAGCTTAAATTGTGTGAGCTGGACGGCATACGTTTTTAACCAAAGAATGAGTACGGCTAAAAAGAAAAAGCTCATAAAGTTTTTCATGTTCAGCTTGGCTATGATGCTTTTCATTTTTTCACCTGCTTTTTTTATTAGTTTTATCAGAGTTTCCTTGCTGATGAAGGAATCTTTGTTAGTAAGCCTCAGATGATATCTTGCTACAAAGATACAATATACTCCTGTTTTGTAAAATTGTAAAGAGGCATTGGACTTAGCTGGATGTGAAATCATTGTGCCTGCCCCGGCTTGTACTGATTCGTCAGGGATTCCTATAAATATGTCTTATTTTTCAAAAAAATAACCAGCTGTACCCGAACCCCCCTGAATATTTTTACATAAAAATATAGTATGGAAGAAAGTTGAGGTGATGAAGGGTGGGGCTTCTAGACGCGTATAACGAATGGAAAAACTCCAGGTACCTGCGTCATATTTCCCTCATGGAAGACCGGAACAATTGCCCAGACTGTTTTGGCAAAGGCTACTTCGTTTTTCCTGTCAATGAATTTGTTTATAATGTAACCCCTATGGATTGCCAAGGGTGCAATGGCACCGGGACATTCACAGAGTGGACAAACCGCCAATAGATGCAAGAGAGCCTAGGTCTGTGCAATTGCTGTACAGGCCTTTGTTTTGGTGTAATAATATTCATAAAATAATTTAAGGAGGACTACAATGACATCCAGCAAACAATTCCAAGGCTTTATTGGTACATACACAAAGGGCGGCAGCGAAGGAATTTATTCTTTTGCCCTCGACAGCGGGACAGGCACAGTTTCCGGCCTGAAGCTTGCCGCCAAATTGGATAACCCTACCTACCTGACTGTCTCAGAGGATAATCAATTCTTATATGCAGTTGCCAAGGAAGGCGAGTCAGGCGGTGTCGCAGCTTATCGAATCCTGGAGGATGGCAGCCTTGAGCCCATCAATTCGGCTGTTTCAGAAGGTGCGCCTCCCTGCCATGTGAGTGTTGCCAGCAGGAATGGAGTATTGGCCGCAAATTATCATAAGGGAACCATCGAGCATTATCCATTGAATGAAGATGGCAGCATCCATCCTCCTTCTGCCATTGCCAAACATGAAGGCTCAGGCCCGGACCCAAGACAGGAAAAGGCCCATTCCCATTTTGCCGGGAATACTCCTGATGGTAAATATGTTATTGCCGTTGAACTGGGCACCGACCAGGTAATTACCTACAAACTGGAAAATGGCCAATTAAGCAAGGCGGCTGCATTAAACACAAAGCCCGGCAGTGGCCCAAGACATCTGGTATTTCATCCTTCACAGCCTTTCGCTTATGTGATGACAGAATTCAGTTCGGAAGTCCTTGTCCTGGAATACAGCTCCGAGGACGGCAGCTTTATGCAAGTCCAGAAAATTTCAACCCTGCCTGATACGTTTACGGAAAATAACCAGGGAAGCGCCATTCATGTCTCATCAGACGGAAAGTTCATCTATGCCGGGAATCGCGGCCATGACAGCATTGCCGTTTTCCATGTTGATCCTAATACATGCAAACTCAGCCTGGTCGAGCGTGTCTCAACAGAAGGAAATTGGCCGCGTGATTTCGTACTTGACCCGTCAGAAAAGTTCGTGGTTGCTTCCAACCAGAACTCAAGCAACCTTGTTGTATACTCGAGGGATGAGGAAACTGGCAAACTCACCTTGCTGCAGACTGATATTTCCGTTCATGATCCGGTTTGCGTGAAGTTCCTCCATTATTAAAGCAGAAGAAAGATGACGAAAAAAAGAAAAGGGTGTCGTAGTTTGCGAATGAACTTCGACACCCCTCTTTTATAGGAACTACTACGCTTCGGCGTTTTTCGAGGACAAACTGACGTTTATGTCGGCAGCTTTTCCATCGCGGTATATTTTTAGCTTTACTTCGTTTCCATTTTTCCCCTTGGAATACAGATGCTTTCTTAAGTCTGCCGAACTGCTTACCTCTTCTCCATTTATCGACACAATGACATCCTGCTTCCTCAATCCTGCCTCCGCTGCAGGAGATTGCGGGTCAACATAGGTGATCATGGTTCCTGCGTCGACATCTTCAGGCAGGTTTTGCTTATACATTTCCGGAATTTGGGCTAAATCCGCAAGGCTGACCCCTAAATAGGGGCGCGCTACCTGCCCGGTTTTAATCAGTTCATTAATAATCGGTAAAACGTCATTGCTCGGAATGGCAAAACCTAATCCTTCCACTCCGCTCTCGGAAATTTTCAGTGAGTTAATCCCGATAACCTGTCCAGCAGTGTTGATTAAAGCACCGCCGCTATTGCCAGGATTAATCGCCGCATCCGTCTGAATGACATTCAGCTCCCATACCCCTGCAGACGTGGATACTTCAATTCCACGATCGATGGCACTGACTATTCCTTGTGTAACGGTCCTTGACAGGTCGAGGCCAAGCGGATTTCCAATGGCCAACACCTGGTCGCCAGGCCTTAGCTGCGATGAATCGCCAAATTCAATGGTATCTTCAACAAACTTCCCATCTATTTTAATGACAGCCAGATCGGTCAAGGGATCCGCTCCGACCACCTCTGCATCCGCTTTCTTTCCATTATATAGGGATACTTCAAGCTTGGATGCTCCTTCAATTACATGGTTATTCGTCACAATAAAAGCATTTCCGTCCTGCTTTTTAAAAATGACACCCGACCCTGATCCACTTTCCACATTTCCTTGAGTTCTTGAAAATGGATGGTTCTGGTTCTGGTTTTGGATATTGACAATCCCGACGATTGCTTTGGAAGCATTTTCGACAATATCTGCTAAGGCTGGTGTGCCATCGGCTGAAACAGGTACCGTGTCGAGGGATGCAGCATTTTCCACCCGGTTTGTACCCCCTGCCGTTTCATCAGCCTTCACTCCCCACCCTTGGGTATCAGAGAGTGTTACAGCTCCGAGGGTAAGAACTGAACCAACTACACCGGCTGTGACCATTGAAAGGAAGTTTTTCCATCCCCCAGACTTCCTTGGCTGCCTCATTGGTTCTTCATTATATCTATTGGATTGGTTTTCAATATCGTTCATCATCATTTCCTCCTTCGACTATCACCATAGCCTTATAGTAGACCGGAAATATGAACAAATTATTACCAAAATGCAACCAAGCTATTAAAAAGAAGTTAAACGGTGCCTGACCCCCGGCGCGACAACGCATCACCGCTTTGCTCCGCCGGGGGTCAGGCACCGTTTGTTGCTTTAAAGGAGAAAAGCTGCAGGGCCCAATTCCTGCAGCTTTTGTCTTATTTTTGTGGAGTGGGGATTCTGATGGTGAATTTGGTGCCTTTGTCTTTTTCACTTTCTACCTTAACTTCACCATGATGCAGCTGGACCAGCTGTTTGACGATTGACAGCCCGAGGCCGAATGCCCCGTATGGGTTTCCCGTCCTTGAAAGATCGGCTTTATAGAAACGGCGCCAAATCTTTTCAATTTCCATAGGATCCATTCCAATTCCGTTGTCTTCAATCTCAATGACTGTCTCGCCGGCTTCCATCCTGCCTCTAATCGCTATCGTGCCATTCTCGGTAAACTGGATCGAGTTCTTGGCAATATTGATCAGAATTTGCAGGATGCGGTCATAATCGGCGTAGACAACTGCCCCCGCTTCTGTTTCAAGCGTAATTTGATTGCCCCGCTCTTCCGCCTGTAAATCCAACTGGTCTTTCAATATTTCAAACAGCTCGCCCAGTTCGATTTTTTCTATATAAAGGGTAACCTGATTGGACCTGATTTTTTCATAATCCAGGTTTTCGTTTACCAGCCTGATCAATCGCTTTGTCTCTTTGCCGACAAGTTCCAGGCCTTTTTCTTTTTCCGCTTCGGGAATCAAATCATTTCTTAATCCTTCAATCATTCCATTGATGGTCGTAAGAGGTGTCCGCATTTCATGGGAAACATCGGCCATGAACTGCCTTCTCCGGTTTTCAAGACTTTCAATCTCTTCCATTGAAAGATTAAGCTTTTCGACCATTTGATTGAAATCGTTGGCCAGTTCACCAATCTCGTCAAATTCAGAAGCAGGTGTCCGCACTGTATAATCGCCTGCCGAAACCAGGGAGGTCGCTTCCTGCAATCTCTTGATCCGGTTTACATGGATCCTTGACAGCACCCAGCTTAACAACAGCGCCACAGCGAGGGCAATCAGGGCTGCATACAGCAAATAGTCATTAATGTCGCTGATCATCTCCTGGTTTCCCTGAATCGGGGAAGTAAGAAGGATACCCCCTATAAACCTTCCCCCCACAATATAGGGCAGCGCCACGAGTGAAACGTCCTGGTCGTAACGTTTCAGGTCATATTTGATGACGATGGGACGCCCCTCCTGAAGGGATTGAAGCTCCTTCTGGGTCAGTTCAATGGCAGGGCCCCTCCAGCGGATGGGATTCAGGAGATTCATATGCTCATCAAATACGCTGAACTGGATATCCCTGCCGAATAATACTCTCGCATATTGGTTGATTACCTGCTCCGGCCTCTCACTGCCCCGCTCCAGGTCCGCGAGTATATTTTCGCCATAGCTGATCAGCTCGTCCGTTTTATCCTTATAAACAAGGGTTTCCACATACTGCGCAAACAGCAGGCTTAAAACAACAAAAGCCACCAGCAGGACGCTGATATGGCTGAAAAGCTGCTGGTAGAGATATTTAACCTTCATGGATGGCCACCGACTCATCAAACTTATATCCTACTCCCCATACCGTATGGAGATAGGGATTCTCGGCCGTGCCAATTTTATTCCTCAACCGCTTGACATGGACATCCACCGTCCGTTCATCACCGTAAAACTGGTAGCCCCACACCCGCTCAAGCAGCTGCTCCCTTGTAAACACCTGGCGCGGATGCTGGGCGAAAAAAGCGAGCAGATCAAATTCTTTTGGTGTCAGATTAGGCACCGGGACGCCATCGAACATCACTTCCCTCGTGTCCTTGTCTATCGTGAAGTGCCGGGTCTGCAGCATATTTTTCTTCCCGCTGTCACCGCCGGCCTTCTGGTACCTTCTCGCCACCGCTTTTATTCGTGCCATCAGGGCCAGCGGGCTGAACGGCTTGGTTACATAATCATCGGCGCCCATTTCAAGTCCAAGGACCTGGTCGGACTCACTGTCTTTAGCCGTCAGCATGATGATCGGCACTTCACTGTTTTCCTTCCTGATTTTCCGGCAAAGGGAAACCCCGTCCATCCCCGGCAGCATCCAGTCCACAATGAGCAGATCCCACCCGCCATTCCTGAACTCGGTATAGCCGGAAAGCCCGTCATGCACAAATTTCCCGGTTATTCCTTCCTTTAAAAAGAACATTTCTATCATTTCACATACACTTTCATTATCTTCAATCACAAGAATTTTCATGGTATCTTCCCACCCAATCAAACTTACTTGGTTTTTAAAAATGGCCGGGGGCTGCCGGCATCAGGCTGCTTGCCTGTTTTTCACAAGCAGATACATATACAGAAGAATGGAAACCAGCACGGAGACAGCCGAAGTGATATAGATGCTTGGATAGCCCCAAATATGGCCGATCTGGCCAAATGTAATGGCGCCGATTCCCACACCAAGGTCAAAGGAGGAAAAGAACGTCGCATTTGCCATCCCCTTTCGGTTGCGCGGCGCCTCCTCCACAGCCCAAGCCTGAAGGGCGGGCTGGAGCGAACCAAAACCCAGTCCATACAAGGCAGCGGCAAGATAAAGGACACCGCTGTTTGGCAGCCATGCAAGGAGCAGCATCGCGGCCAATATCAATCCTGCACCGGGGATGAACACCGCCTGATGCCCTTTGCGGTCATACAGCTGGCCGGCAAAAGTCCGGGAAAGCATCAGGAAGATGGCAAACATCAGAAAATACCATTGAATTCCGGCCACCTCTTTCTGCTCCGCATAAAGGGGGAGAAAGGCGGCAATCCCGCCAAATGTGACCGTGATAAAAAACAGGAGCATGGAAGGCTTCAGAGCGCTCTTTTCGTAAAAATCCCATTTAACGTTCGCAGCCTTCTCCGCCTTCCCTTCCACTTTCTTGTATGTGATTTTCGAAGCCATAAGCAGAGCGGCAAGTCCCAGCCCCGAACAAATGAAAAACAGCTCCCGAAATGTGAGAACGCCCACAAGCCCAAGCCCTAGCGAAGGACCGATTGCCAGGGCAACATTTCCCGAGAGCCCATAATAGCCCATCCCTTCTCCGCGCCGTTTTGCGGGAATCAAATCGGTCGCAATGGTACCCGAGGCGGTCGTGGAGAAACCCCAGCCAATCCCCTGCACAATCCTTAATGCAAACAGGAGGAACATGCCTGCTGCGAATCCGAATGATCCGACAGACAGCACGAAAATAACGAGCCCTGCCAAATAGACACTTCCTCTGCCCCTTGCTTCAAGTGCATGCCCGGCATATGGACGGATTAACAGGGCGGAAAAAGTGAATATCCCGACAACAAGTCCGATCAGCTGGTCATTTCCGCCAAGAAATTCAACAAAAAGCGGAATGGTCGGCAAGGTCATTTGAAAGCCAAGGAAAATGAAAAAATTGGCCAGGCATATCAGGATGAAGTCCTTGCTCCAAATTCTTTCCTTTTGGTCCGCTTGCTTTTTCTGTTTCACCAACTGTTCACCCATCGCAAACCTTCTCTCTTAAGTTATGGCTTTCCCCTGCAACGAAATCAGTAAACAGCCAGCTTGAATACAGTCAGGAACACGCCGATTATAAAACCGCATAATGCTCCGTTTACCCGAATCCACTGCAAATCTTTGCCAACATTGTTTTCCAGCATCGCTATCAAGGTTTTTGTATCCAGCTTATCGAGGTTTTCCTTCACCAGCATGCCGATTTTGGAGTGGTTCTTTTCAATTGCTCCCGCTGTCTGTTTATGGATCCAGGCCTCTATTTTCGCTGTCTTTTCAGCATCTGATTCAATCTCATCCAAAAACCGGATGATAACTGGTACGATTTGGGATTCCACGAACCCTTCCTCCCGGAACATCTGCAAAATGCGTTCTTTCGCTTGTTCGAGCAGGCCGCTGATTTGTTCATTCAATTCCAATTCTTCTACCAGCTTATTCTTCCACCCGTTGATTTCTTCCATAAGCTGCTCCCTGTTTTCAAGGCCGGAGAGTTCTTTTCTGATCCAGTCCAGGATTAAGGCCCGATAGCGATTGTCAGGCTGGCTGACATTCCGGATCCTGTTCAAAATGAACGTTTGCATGATCTGGCCCATTTTATCCTCATTCACCAAAGAGCTGAAGGATTGAATGGCGAACCTCAGGAGTCCGTCCGCTTCGGTGGTTTCAATCAGCTGTTTTCCGAGCCGGCCCATGGTCTGCTTTGCTTCCCTTGTTGCAGCCCACTTCCCTGTCTCTTGCAGCACATAGTCGAAAGCAGCTTCTTCGTACCGGCGGGACAGTATTCCCGCTGCTGCTGCCTTCAGGATCCGGTCCGCCCTTACGGAAGAGAGGTAGCCTTTGAGCTCCTTTTCGATAAAAGGAGCCAATTTCTGCAGGTCGACCCTCTCAACTGTCTCAAGCAGCAGCCGGTGGATCGCTTTTTTGACTTGCTCAGTCTGAAGTTCACGCCTGATGATTCCAAACAATTTGTCCGTAATGCGAATTTGCTTGATTTTATCGAGGATGCTGGCCATGGTCAGCCACTCCTCTTCAAGCATCCGAATCAAAGATTTTGTCAGCTTTTCCCGATTTCTCGGAAGCAAGGCAGTGTGCGGAATAGGCAATCCCAGCGGATGGCGAAAAAGGGCGGTGACAGCAAACCAGTCGGCCAGTCCGCCGACAAGCCCCGCTTCGAATCCACCCTGTAAAAGCCTTCCCCATAAATGTTCCTGAAAAGGAATGGTCAGCAAAAAGCCGGCCGCCATCACTGCAAGTGAAATACCAGCTAAATATCTAGATTTTTTTTCTTTTTTCACTATAACTCTCCCTCAGGTCAAAATCATTTCCAGTAATTATATTATTGTACAGATTTCCTTCTTTTTCAAACAGCGAACCTTATTTCCTCCTTTATTTTTACAATTTACAGAACACCTGCTCATAAATCCAGGCCTCTTTACACGTTGAAAAGATAAGTCAATCCATGGGAGGTTTTCCTTTGAGTATGTTAGGGTATAAGAAACAGGATATACATATAGAAGCAGACTTAATGTAAAAGGGGTAAAGGAATGGGGATTTTAATCGTCGATGATAACCAGGTTAATCTGTTTGTCATTGAAAAAATCTTAAGCCGGGCAGGGTATAGTGACTATAAATCGTTCAAATCCGCAATGGAGATGTTCGATTACCTGCAAATAGACCATCCAAGCCCGGTTGAAAAACCGGTTGATTTAATTTTAATGGATATCATGATGCCCGAAATCGACGGCATTGAAGCATGCCGGAGAATACAGGAAACACCTCATTTAAAAGACATACCGATCATTTTCGTGACAGCCCTTGAGGACTCAAACAAAGTTGCCGAAGCCTTGGATGTCGGCGGGCTTGATTATGTGATGAAGCCCATAAATAAAACAGAACTGCTTGCCCGCATGCGTGTTGTGCTGCGCTTAAAAGCAGAGAAAGACTGGCATAAAAAGCAGGATGAAAAAATCCGCAATGAACTCGAATTATCGATGCAGGTTCAAACAAGCATGCTAAGCGAGCCCATCCTTCATGACCATATCCTGATGAAAGCTTCCTACTTGCCGGCCAATACACTTGCAGGGGATATGTACTATTGGTACAGGATTGACAAGCACAGGTATGCGGCCATCATCCTTGATATGATGGGGCATGGAATCTCGGCCTCACTTGTCTGCATGTTCATTTCTTCCGTGCTGCGTGATTCCATCCACAGCTGTTCCGACCCTGAATATGTGATCGACGAACTGAACCGCTGGATGCATACCCTCAATTCACGCAACCATCACATTCCTTATTATTTCACCGCCATCTATACCGTAATTGATACGCAGAAAAAAACGGTAGAATACGTCAATGCGGGACATCCAGCCGGTTTCGCCCTCATTGATGGCAAGGAAGTTGTCGCCCTTTCTGACCGCACCTGTGCCGTGGGGTTTTTCGAACAAATTTCGGTCCGGAAAACAACACTTTCTTATGAACACACTCTTCAGCTGCTCCTGTTTACGGATGGTGTTGAGGAGGCAGTCGCCAGGCATGGGCAGGAAAGCGGCTTTTTGGAAGCGGCCGCCTCTTCCCTCCTTCCAGCCGAAGGGGAACCCATCGATTGCATCCTGACCAGGGAGCACCAAACAAACGCCTCCGATGATATGTGCGTTGTGCTCATCCAGGCAGGAAACCATCTCACCGAAAACCTAAGATACATACAAAAAAACGCTTGGAACGTTCCAAGCGTTTTTGCCATTAGATGAACAGAAGGAGGCTTAATGCCATCACAGCCATCCCGCCTATGAGGCCGTAAATGGAAATATGGGCCTCATCGTATTTCTTTGCGGCAGGCAATAATTCGTCAAGGGAAATGAAAATCATGATCCCTGCTACGGCGGCAAAGATAATCCCGAACATGACGTCATTCAGGAATGGCATCAGGAAAAGGAAGGCAACCAGTGCCCCAACCGGCTCTGACAGCCCAGACAGAAAGGACAGCTTGAATGCTTTTTTCCTGTCTCCCGTTGCATAATACACCGGGACGGATACGGCAATCCCCTCGGGAATATTGTGGATGGCAATGGCGATGGCAATGGCGACGCCAAGCGCCGGATCCTGGAGGGCCGATGTAAACGTGGCAATGCCCTCAGGAAAGTTATGGATCCCTATAGCCAAAGCTGTGAACATGCCCATCTTCAACAATGCCGGGTCACTAGCCGCCTGGCCCTTGTTCATATCCTCCACTTTCTTCAATTCATGGGGATTGCTCTGTTTGGGAATGAATTTATCAATCAGCGCAATTAACAGCATCCCGCCGAAAAACCCTCCCACCGTCCACCAGTTGCCTTGAACTTCTCCTAAAGCGCCAGTGAGTGCCTCGCGAGCCTTCACGAATATTTCCACCATGGAAACGTAAATCATGACACCCGCAGAAAACCCCAGGGCTAGCGATAAAAATTTGGTATTTGTCCTTGATGTAAAGAAAGCTAGAAGGCTGCCAATCCCTGTAGCCAAACCAGCCATTAAAGTCAGTCCGAAGGCAAACAAGATGTTCTCTGTCACTGGATTTTCACCCCTATATTTAATATCAGATTTTTTGATTCTGGTTCATTTTATGCACGAAACTAAGAAAGTTTCCTACAGGAAACATTTTAACCATTGGCTAACATTGCGTCAATCATTAAAAAGCTTCGGCTACAACGGGGTGAGGAATTATTTTTATGTTGGTTCCATTCATTTAATTATTTTGCCCTCAAAAGAAAAGAGCGTGAAACAAATTGTTTCACGCTCTTTTCTGCAAATGCTGTTCACTTTTTATGATAAATTTTTTCTGCAGGTAAAAAATCCGCAAAGGATCCTGACATCTCCGGCCGGATCGCTTCCTTGCTTCCGAGGCCCAGGAAACCGCCGGAAGCGAGGCTTTCATCGAAAAGATCCATCACTTTTGCCTGAAGACCAGGGTTGAAATAAATCAGTACATTCCGGCAAATGATCACATGAAACTCATTAAAGGAGCCGTCTGTGACAAGATTATGCTGCGCGAACATAATGCCTTTCAACAGTTCCGAATCAAAGTAGGCGAACTGGCTGTCCGTCTGGTAATATTCCGAAAAAGAGCTTTTACCGCCTGCCTGGATGTAGTTTTTCGTATATAATTGCATTTTTGTCAGGGGAATGATCCCTTTCTCTGCCCTTTGCAGAACCATTTCATTCATGTCGGTGGCATAAATTTTCGCACGCGGGCCAAGCCCTTCTTCTGCCAGTAAAACGGCCATCGAGTAAGCCTCTTCCCCAGTAGAGCAGCCAGCATGCCATATCCGGATTTCAGGAAGGCTGTGAAGCTGCGGGACCACTGTCTCGCGGAAAGCCTTAAAGAAGGAAGGATCCCTGAACATCTCCGTAACATTAATGGAAAAGTCCTGCAGCAGCTTCTTCAACGTTGTTTCATCTTCTATCACTTTTTCAGTCAGGCGGCAAATCCCGGGAAGCTGTTCCAGACGGATCCTGTTTTGGACACGCCTTAAAATGGATGATTTCATATACTGCCTGAAATCGAATCCTGACAAGCGATAGACTGCAGTAAGCAGCAACTCTAACTCCAATTCTTCCTTATCCATAAGATTTCCTCTTTTACTCCTTGGTGATCCAGACTCTCATGACAGATAAAAGCTGGTCCAGTTTAAGCGGCTTGCTGACATAGTCGGAGGCGCCCGCTTCAAGGCATTTTTCCCTGTCGCCTTTCATCGCCTTTGCTGTCAAGGCGATAATTGGGATGTCTTCCCCTTTTTCCAGCCTGCGTATCTTCTTCATGGCCGTATATCCATCCATAACCGGCATCATGATATCCATGAGGATGATATCAACCCGGTCTGTCTGACTTAATAGATCGAGGCACTCCTCCCCGTTCTCTGCAGTCAGTATGTTCATGCCTTCTTTTTTAAGGGCATTGGTCAGCGCGTAGATATTCCGGCGGTCATCATCGACTACTACCACCGTTTTTCCGGCCAGACGGCTGATTGCCTCATCTTCATGTCCAGCTTCACCGGCATCGTGGATGTTCTGTTCATCTGCCAAAGATCCAGGGGCCACCTCCATAGCCGGGGCCACTTCCTCGTTCACTGGGACGTAAGGGAATTCCGTTTCTTCCGGAAGGCCATCAGGCAAGCTGGGGATATAAAGGGTAAAGGTGCTTCCTTTTCCTTCCTGGCTTTCCACTTGGACAATTCCCCCCAGCAGCCGGGCGAATTCCCTTGAGATGGATAAACCTAGCCCTGTACCGCCGTATTTTCTCATGGTGGTGCCGTCGCCCTGGTGGAATGGATCGAAAATCATCCTTTGCTTGGACGGACTGATGCCGATTCCGGTATCTGCAACAGACACTTTCAGCCAGTCATTTCTCTCCGTCCAGTTTGGCAGCCTTTGAAGCTCCGAAAGGCCAGGGGTCTCAACATTCACCTTCACCGACCCTTCCTCGGTGAACTTAAAGGCATTGGAAAGCAGGTTCTTGACGATTTGCTGGAGCCGCTGTTCATCCGTATGGAAAACGTCTGGCAGATCCTCGCCAGTGCTTACAGTAAATTCAAGGTTTTTGTGAGAAGCCAGGTGGGCAAACAGCTGACTGATCCGATTGCTGAAATCCCTGATATTCACCTCATCAAATGAAACCTCCAGCTTTCCGACCTCTACCTTTGAAAGATCGAGGATATCGTTGATCAGGTCAAGAAGGTCCTGGCCGGAAGAATGGATAACCCGGGTAAATTCCTTCTGTTCTTCGGTAAGAGCCTCCTCTTCGTCTTCTGTCAGCATTTCCGACAGCAAGAGGATGCTGTTTAATGGCGTCCTCAGCTCATGGGACATGTTCGCTAGGAACTCGGATTTATAATTGGAGCTCAATTGAAGCTGGCGCGCTTGTTCTTCAAGTTCTGTCTTTGCTTTCTGAAGCTCTGCCGATTTTTCTTCGGCGTCCCTTGATCGCTCTTCAAGCTGCTCATTGATCATGCGCAGCTCTTCAGCCTGCGTCTGCAGTTCTTCGGACTGGGCCTGAAGCTCTTCCGACTGGGACTGGAGTTCTTCAGTCTGTGCCTGTGACTCAAGAAGCAGCCTTTCGACTTCCATTCTTCCAAGGATATTGGTCACCGCAATTCCCAGCGTTTCCAGCACCTTTTCAATCAAGGCCTTTTCAGGCTTGGTGAAGTGCCTCAAGGCGGCCAATTCCACGACAGCCACCACTTCATCCTTCACGATGACCGGTGAAATCAGGATGCAGGCAGGTACCGCTTCTCCGAAAGCTGTTTTGACGGGCGTGAAGTTTTCGGGCACCTCCTCAAGATAGATGCTTCTGCCATCACGGGCACATTGCCCCACAAGCCCTTCCCTCTCATGGATGGTTCCCCTCGCCGGTGTTTCACCGCTGTCTGCATAGGAAGCAATTTTTTTAAGGACCGTACCGCTCCTATCGCCATCCATCAGGTAAAAAGCACCGAGACTTGCACCGGATGAAGGAGCGAGCTTGGCCAGGAAGCCTTCAGCCAATGCCTCAACCTCCGTGCTTTTATGGTAGAGATTGATGATCTCGGCGGACTGGGTCTGAATCCAGTTCTGCTCGGCTATTTCAGCTGTGTATTTCTTTTCCTGTGCATGGTAGTTTTCGAGCGAAGCCGCCATCATGTTAAAGGATAAAGCGATTTGCCCGATTTCATCATTGGTTTCCTGCTTCAGGCGCGGGATTTCGGAAAGATTATCATAATCAATCGCCTGAATTCCCTCTGTAATGCTGATAAGGCTGCGGTTGGTACTCCTGATCACCCACAGAGTGGCAGCAGAAATCAGGATGACGGCCGCCGCCACCGCTGTCACAAGCGAGGCGATAAGCTGGCTGTAGGCTTCATTGGAAGCTTCCAATGCCTCGCCTATTAAGCCTTCCTGATAATCCCTGAAGCTGTTGAGACTTTCGAACAGCTGGCTGCGTGCAGCATTTTCAGCATTATAGATGGCCATCATTTCATCCTGTGAAGCCCCTGCGGACAATCCGGCAAGAATTCTGGTCTCCATTGCGGCAAAGCTTTCATATCCTGCCTTTACTTCCCTTAATAAAGTCTTTGATTGGGTTCTGGTCAGCATGCCTTCAAGCTCGGAAATATTTTCACGGATTGCTGCTGACAGCCCAATTACATCCGTACCCGCAGCTGCAGTGCTTCCTTCCTCACCCAGCATCAGCGCCTGAAGGATCCTCCTGTCCGATTGAAAAACATCCTGCCTGATTTCCATTGCCCGGTTGACCTTGTCATAGCGGTCCTGGACAATTTCGAGCATACTGGATTTGATGGTACTCGTCAGCCCCAATATGACAAAAAGCAATACAAATAAAAAGAAAATGGTCAGTCCCAAAGCAATAAACTGTTTCTTTTTAAAAGCCACATGCATCTGCCTGCTTTCTATTAAGATTTAGCATTTCAAATGCCAGTAATCATTTAAACTTTCACAACCATGCAACTATAGCATATAAGGAAGGCACTCGTCGCCCTAAGCTAGGAATATGGCTCCATATATCATAGCACCGCCAATGACATACGCTGGATGGACTTTTAGTTTTTCCATCAGTATATAGCTGAGTCCTCCAATGAAAATCGTCTGCCATATTCCTGTGCCATTATAGGAAGAAAAAAAGAAATCATAGGTCATCACTCCGAGCAGGACCGCAATGACCGGCCGGATCACGATTGTCAGCCGCTTCACTTTCGGCGATTCCTTATATTTCATCAGCAATCCCAGCAAACCGATCATAAGAATCAGCGATGGAGCTACAGTAGCAAAAMCCCCTGTTGCCGCGCCAAGGATTCCCGCCTGTTCATAGCCAATATAACCAGCCATTTTTGTGGCAATCGGGCCGGGAAGCGCATTCCCAAGAGCCAGCACTTCACTGAATTCCTTTACGGTGAGCCAGCCGTAACGGCCGACTACTTCATTTTCAATCAGTGGAATCGAGGCCGGCCCACCTCCATAGCCAAGGATTCCCGGAATAAAAAACGCCCAGAAAATTTTTAAATAAATCATGGTTAACTCTTCCCCTTCCCGGCTGCATTTCCTCTAATAAGAAGAGCTCCCGCAAGCAAAACAAAAATAAGGATGGCCGGATGAAGCCCGATAGGCTCAAGGAGCACAAAACTGCCGATAAGGAACAAGGCAGTCCATTTCCAGCCAAGTTTTGACTGGCCTGCTTTTTTTACAAAATCCCATGTAAGCACGGCAAGCATCACGGCAACCACGGGAACCACTGCTTCCGTCATTCCATGCACCCAGGGCTCATCCTTATAGGCATTCAGGCTGGTTAGCAGCAAGACCATCAAGATGATGGTCGGCACGATGGATGCAGCCAGGGCATTGAGCATCCCAGGCAGTCCTCCGACACGATAGCCGATATACCCCGCCATCTTAGTGGCAATCGGGCCGGGAAGCGCATTTCCAAGAGCGAGAACATCACTGAACTCATCCGAATTCATCCATTTATATCTGTCCACGACTTCTTTATGTACCAACGGAATGGAAGAAGGACCGCCTCCATAGCCAAGCAGGCCCACCCGGAGAAAAGCCATGAAAATATCCCTTTGCCTCATAGAAACACCTCTTCTGTATCATTCTGTTCACTTCCTCCCTATTCTAGCGGATATAATCTCCAAATTAAACGAATTTGCTGGACCCGCCTATAATTCTTCTCTCCACCCTTTTCCAAAAGCACCTAAAATAGTAAAATATTTATATATATTGAATCTTTTCCTTATTTTTCCCCGTATTAAGATTATCAGATAAGAAGGAGGGCAGGAAGACGGGGAGGCTTTGAGGCTTAAAAGAAAGAGCAAAGGAAGATGAAGGATGCATCTATTTGGAATGCCTTTGGAAACCATTTATTTTTATGCACTGGTGGTTGCAGGAGCCCTTACGATCCTATATTTATTATTCGGCGATTTGCTCGGCGCCATGTTTGAAGGGTTCATCAACCCTACACTGATTTTTTCTTTCGTTACTTTGTTCTCGGCCATAGGCTATCTGGCTGAGAAGCTCACCTCTTTCCACAGCATCCTGATAGCCGCTGTTTCAGCAGTCATTTCGTTTATTTTAGTCGCGTTATTGAACATTTTTGTCCTCATCCCGCTTTCAAAGGCTGAAGAATCGCTTGTATATAAGGAAAGCGACTTAAGAGGCCGAACTGGCATTGTCATAACGGCTGTACCGGAAGACGGGTTTGGCGAGGTGCTGATTGAAAGCATCAGCGGCCGGATTTCCAAGCCTGCAGCAAGCTTCAATAAAAAACCGATAGCCTATGGACAAAAAGTACTGGTCATCAATGTCGCCAATGGAGTGCTCGAAGTTGGCCAGTACGAAGAAATGGAAAGTTTAATTTAGGGGGAATGTTGAATGGAACTAGTCTGGATTGTAGGAGCTTTTGTCCTTTTCCTGATTCTCGCATTGATTGCCGTTTTTATCACAAAGTACAAAACAGCAGGGCCTGATGAAGCATTAATTGTGACGGGGAGCTTCCTTGGCAGCAAGAACGTCCATGTAGACGAAGCCGGGAATAAAATTAAAATCATCAGGGGCGGCGGCGCATTCATCTTCCCTGTGTTCCAGCAATCCCGCCCGTTGAGCCTGCTATCGAGCAAGCTGGAAGTGACCACTCCGGAAGTATATACCGAGCAGGGGGTTCCCGTCATGGCCGATGGAACAGCCATCATCAAAATTGGCGGCTCCATCAGCGAAATTGCGACGGCGGCCGAGCAGTTCCTCGGCAAAACAAAGGCAGACCGTGAAAATGAAGCAAAAGAAGTGCTCGAAGGCCATCTCCGCTCGATTCTTGGTTCCATGACCGTTGAGGAGATTTATAAGAACCGCGATAAGTTCTCGCAGGAGGTGCAGCGTGTTGCCTCCCAGGATCTCGCCAAGATGGGACTTGTCATCGTTTCCTTTACCATAAAGGAAGTGCGCGATAAAAACGGCTATCTTGACTCCCTCGGAAAACCGCGGATTGCGCAGGTCAAACGGGATGCGGATATCGCGACGGCAGAAGCGGACAAGGAAACCCGCATAAAAAGGGCCGAAGCCGATAAAGATGCAAAAAAGGCCGAGTACGAGCGGGCAACGGAAATTGCGGAAGCTGAAAAGGTAAACCAGCTCAAGATTGCCGAATACCGCCGCGAACAGGATATCGCCAAGGCCCGGGCAGACCAGGCCTATGACCTTGAGACAGCCCGTTCCAAGCAGGAAGTGACAGAGCAGGAAATGCAGGTCAAAATCATCGAGCGCCAAAAGCAGATTGAACTGGAAGAGAAGGAAATCCTGCGCCGCGAGCGCCAATATGACTCCGAGGTCAAGAAAAAGGCGGATGCGGACCGCTACGCTGTCGAACAGTCGGCATCTGCCCAGAAAATGCGGGAAATGGCAGAAGCGGATGCTAATAAATACCGGATTGAAGCAATGGCCAGCGCCGAAGCAGAAAGAGTGCGGATGGACGGTTTGGCAAAAGCGGAAGCACAAAAAGCGCAAGGAGAATCGGAAGCGGAAATTATCCGCCTGAAGGGACTTGCAGAAGCCCAGGCCAAGGAGAAAATTGCCGAAGCGTTCGAAATGTTCGGCCAGGCTGCGACACTCGACATGATTCTAAAAATGCTTCCTGAATACGCCAAGCAGATTGCGGCACCATTGGGGAACATTGAGAAAATCACTGTCGTCGATACCGGCGGCAGCGGAGTAAACGGCGGCGCCAATAAGGTGACGGGATACGCAACCAACCTGATGGCCGGCCTCCAGGAGAGCCTGAAAGCTTCCTCCGGCATCGATGTCAAGGAACTGATCGAGAATTTCTCAGGGAAAAGTGCTGTCAGGAACCCGATTGACTGGCCGTCTAGAGAATACACGAACAGTTCATTGCCAACAGAAACCACGCCTGTAAAACAGGATTAAAGAACAAATTTCAAAACCAAAGTGCCTGCCCCCACATCGTTAACATTGAGGGGGCAGGCACCATTTAGTTCGTTATCGCTTTAATGCAGTGGGGGTCAGGCACCATTTAGTTCGTTATTGCTTTAATGCAGTGGGGGTCAGGCACCAATTTTTTGCTAGTACTAGGTTTTAACGACGAGAGCTGGCCTATTTAGTACTAGCATTAAATTGGCTGCTATAAACCTAGTACTCGCATTATCCTTACGCTTACCAGCATTATATCCCGACCAACCAGCATTATATTTACCCTTATCAATATTAAATGATATTTAATACTAGTACTCGCATTATTTAATACCCCTTAAGGTACACCAGCCCTAAAAAATCCACAGGGTTATTAGCAAAATAGCTCATTTTCGATGTATGATTGACACAAATCGAATAAGGAAGGCTCATGTTTAAGTATAAAACCTCGTCCAATTCTTCTTTCAAAACCAATTCCACTAAAAAACTGCCGACCTGTTCGGCAGCTTTCAGTTTATACTGGAGAATTTCTCCAAATCGGTATTTTCCCCAACCACGAAAAGCACATCGTCTGTATTAAGCGTTTCTTCAGGCCCGGGCGCGATATTTATTTTATCCTTTTCTTTAATTGCCACGACAATGACATTATGGTCAGCGCGCAAATCCAGGTCCTTGAGGGTCTTTCCTTCCATGCTTTTCGGCACCTTGATTTCCTCTATGCTGTAATCATCGGCAAACTCAATAAAGTTGAGAACATTGGGCGAAGCCATCAGCTGGTGGGCGAGCCTTTCCCCCATATCCTTCTCGGGAAAAATCACCTTGTCCGCTCCAATCTTAGACAGTACCTGGCCGTGATGCTTATTCAGGGCCTTGGCAACCACATTGTTTACGCCCAATTCTTTCAGGAGCAGCACAGTCAGAATGCTCGATTGAATGTCATCACCAATGGCCACAATGACGGTGTCAAAATTGCGGATACCCACTTCTTTCATCGTTGCTTCATCTGTCGAGTCGCCAATCACCGCGTACGTCACGCTGTTTTTATAATCTTCAATGTGTTCCTCATTTCTATCGATAGCAAGGACCTCATTCCCTGCATTATAAAGTGTAGCGGCTACACTTGAGCCAAACCGGCCCATGCCAATTACGGCATACTGCTTTTTCATGGGCGTTTCCTCCTATGATCTTCTCTATCCTTTGAGGCAGAAAAACAGCTGTTTCACTAATATTCTTACCTCTTTTCAGAACATCGTAATCCTACTCCTTTGTTACTGGGGAACTAAACGAATTTGTAAAATCTCAATAACGCATATACGTGAAGTATGGAAGCACAAGGGCAATGCAGGCTAAAATAAATACAATTACTGCTCCCCCCTTATTTTTCTGTTTCCATAATGACCATGCGAATCCCGAGGTGTACAGAAAGACCAGGGGTACACAAACCCAGATGAACAAGTTTAGAGCCGTATCCATCTTAATCCCTTATCCCTTCGTATGTTGGTATTTTGGGCTGCCTGCCGAACTCCCCAAAACGCAGCTCAACATCGACTTCAACATCCATGCGCGGATATGTTTTCATCCAGTCGAACGCCATATATTCCTTCAGAGTCCGAAATTCCTTCCTGGCATAGAGGGACCAGCCAAAAGGCTCTGCCTTGTATTCTTCCTGCGTCTTTTTCACTACCCCATTTACCTGGTCTGCGATTTCATTTTCAAGGTAGCGGCGGATTTTATCTATTTTCTCCTTGCTTTCCGCTGGATTTTTCATGCCCGGATCGCTCATCACCTCGGCCACCAGCGGGAGAGTGACACGTATTTTTGGCGATTGTTTACTCAAGTCCAGGTGAACATCGCTGTCTTTAAGCTTTTTTAGTCTAATCGCCATTTGATACCCTTCCATGAATGGATCCGGGTAGACACTGAGAATATCGGTGGTTTCAAAGGCCTTATTAATCAGCATGACAATCCGATTTTCCACACCCGAGAAGGTTCCAATCATCTGGCCTTCGAGAAACACGGCAGCACCGAGGAATTCGGCATTATTTGTTTTTCCCTCAAATTTCATTTCGCCCGCAAGAGCATCATTTTCATTCACGCGGAACTTTTCTTTATCCATTTTAATTTCAGTCGTTACATACATGCCAAGAAATAAATTGGCGTCTTCTTCCGTAATCCGGAAAAAGTGGTGAAGCTGGGAGTCTGGAATTAGTCCCGTCTCAATCCCGCGTCTCATCATGTTTTCATAAAATTTGTGAGGCCGCGTCAGCATGGTCGGCTTGTTATTGGCAAGAAAATCCGCGGCCTTTTCCTTGCTGACCATTAAAAAGGCATTTCGTTTGATTTCACGGTCTTTGCTGGCATTATAAATAAAACGGATGAAGTCCTTCTCCCTGGCAAGCTCCTCCGAAACGACAATAACCTGGAGCAAATCATAGGAGATTTCCCGTGCTATGACGGCATTGGCTGTATTCCTGATCGATATCAAGTCCGAGGCCCGGATGGTAATGGTCTGTATGCCTGTCTCCTGGATCGCTCCAGCCGCCTGCGTTGTGCCTGTTTCCGCATTCGAGATTAGATAAGTAATCTCTATTTTCCCGCTCTCCTCGGATTTGTCCATGCCAAGGCCAATCACAAACACCTTTTTATCAAGACCTGTCTGGTCCCAGCAGCCTGGCAAAATGGATAACGCTGCAATCATGATGACGATATTAATGATCTTTAGCTGATGTCCCATTCCTGAAGTCCCCCCTTAGTTTGGCAGCCATCCACATGAAGCAGGGTGATAGAAAGAATACAGGGCTCAGCCATGTCAAAAGCAGCTCTCTTAATTGCGGAATCCGGTACTCGGAAATGGTCGAAGCATTCCCAAGGGCAACAATCAGAACAGCCATCAGCGGAACAAGGTATTCAAAGTTTTTGATTTTAAAAACCCCGCCGAACAGGACTACCACCAAATAAAGATAAACGGAAAAACGGATGAATGCCGCAACCAGCCAAAATGGAAGAAAGATACTTTCCACATTCGTTAAAAACCCTATCGAAATATAGCGGATTGTTTCATGAAACGGATATTTCAGCACTTCAATGGATGTAAAGTCAAAAAGCATGACAAACAAGACAAGCGAGACTGTGATTTCAACTGCCCCTATGCCGAAGCCAATCAGCGTCCCGCGCCTGTATTCCTTGAAAGTGCCGACGAGAGGAGCGATCAGGGCAAGGAAAAAGATATCGGCAAAAATGGACATATTGCTTCCAGCCGTTTTGACAACTTCCCCGATCCCTGGCCCCCAAAGCGGAAAAATCAGCTCAGGGATTCCCTGGGAGAATGTGATCACCAAAGCTACAAGGAGGGTGGCCTTAATGTAAAAATAGGCGAGCCATGCCGTGCTGCCAATATGCTCTATCCCTCTTTTCGCCCCATAGGCACAGACAACAAACAAGACAATGTAAATTGCAACCAGCGGGGTTCTGGAAAAATACATACTCCCAATGATGTCCACATATCTCTCGGAGTCGACAACTACAAAAGCGAACCCCACAGCAAGCAGGACAAACGAGAAAAAGTTGCCGAGGACTTGGCCAAAAAGATGAAGGTTGACCTCGTGGAGATTTTTCCCCTTATAAGACGACATCACTTTTAGCAGCAGCAAAATGGGGATGATGGAAAAAAGGCTCATAAGCAAGACTGATATCCAGGCAGAGTTTTTAGCTGTGCTGTACAATATGCTGGGCGTATCATCCGAAAGCTTGCTGCCTATTGTCAATCCAATGATTGCGACATATTCCCTAATACCAATCTTCCCTTTAGTTTGATTCATTTCACTGCTCCATTACCTTTTTTATTGATATCGGCTGGTTTTAAGTATCCCGGCCGCAGGACTTCCTGTGTCAATATCCTCCGGTATATCGTATCCTTCGAAGAGACATAATGCGGAGACATAGGGG
Organism: Bacillus sp. FJAT-27251; assembly: GCF_001273925.1. GTDB lineage: Bacteria > Bacillota > Bacilli > Bacillales > Cytobacillaceae > Mesobacillus_B. The sequence continues at coordinate 126,611 of NZ_LIGG01000001.1, forward strand.
CAAGAAATGGCACCCCAAACGACTTTAAGGATACAAAATAAAACATTCCTATAGTAAATAAAGTTGTCATTCCATAAATACCGAACAGCCCGGCAGAAAAAATAAACAGGAACCTGATGATCCTTAGAGCAAAATTCAGGCTGATGTCGCTGATTGTAAAAGAACTAAGGCCGCTGAGGGCAACCACAATAATCACGATGGGGCTGATAATGTTTGCTTCTACAGCCGCTTGTCCCAGAATAAGGGCACCTACAATTCCAATCGTGGGACCCATGGGGCTCGGCACCCTCAATCCGGCTTCACGGATCAGTTCGAAGGCAATCTCCATGAGCAAAATCTCAATAAGGACCGGGAACGGTACCTTCTCCCTTGTTCCTGCAACAGCCAAAAGAAGGTCAGCCGGGATCATCTCGGCATGATAGGTGGTGACCGCAATGTAGATAGCCGAGATAAAAACGGTGATGAACATGGCAATCATCCGCAGCACTCTAATAAAGTTCCCAAAGATAAACCTCAGATAATGATCTTCTGGAGTATGGAAAAACGACCAGAAAGTTGCCGGAAGGATAAGGCTGTCCGGTGAATTATCCATCATCAGGACGATATGTCCATCCTCGATAAAAGAGGCTGCCCGGTCCGGCCTTTCAGACAGCAGCACACTGGGAAACAGCGAGAATTTCCGTTCTTCAATATATTGCTCCAGTAGAGGCAGGTTCTGAATTGCATCGACATTGAGGCTGTTCAGCCGCTCCTTTATATTTTCCAGAAGCTGGATGTTAACCAAGTTTCGTATATAGACAACAAACACATCGTTTTTTGAGCGCTCCCCAATTGTTACAGCCTCAGCGACCAAGGCTTCATTTTTTATCCGCTTCCGGACAAGGGACAAATTCACAATTGCCTTTTCAGTAAAGGCTTCCTTGGGACCTTTTACCAGGACCTCCGTCTCAGCTGATTCCACTGCCCGCCCCTGGAAGTTCGCACATTCAAACGCGTAGGCAGCAGGTTCTCCCTCGAGAAAAATCAGAGCGTTGCCGCTGTTGACATTCTCGACGGCTTCTTTTATTTGGGTGACGGTCGTTACATTCTGTGTATAGACAATTTCTTCAATCCTTGCATCAGGATCCGTATTGAGCAGCAGCGGACGCAATGCACTGTCCTCGATTGTTCTGACGTCCGTGATGGAACTGATAAAAAAGACAGCGGCTTTCCTTCCTTTTCCTCCCAGTTTAATTTCCCTGAACTTCACATCCCTGTTATCGGGAATGCGATAGATTTTTTTCATCAAGTCGATATTTTCATCAATGAGCCGCGAGACGTTTTGCTTTTTCCAACTGTTTTGTTCTCCAAGGGTATCCCTTGATTCCACAGGCTTTATTTTCTTCTTGCTCCGCGCCATTTTATTGAGAAAATTAAACATGGCTGCCCCACCCCCATTCCATGCAGAATCAAAATTTGTATACAGTTAGATATTTACCAAATCCTTCTTTTTTATGAAATTAAAAAAAGAGACTGATGACAGCCTCTTCGTTTTATAGCCTTTATCTCCAGCTTTTGCTGAACAAGGCTTTGAATCCTATATACAGCAAGGCAAACACGAAAATAATGATGACAAGGACAGCGACAACTTCAAAGAAAGAGACCAGGCCGGCGCCAAGCAGGGCAACACCTGTTGCGGTTAATTTCAGCAGGGAAAATCCTGCCAGAATACACGCGAAGAATAGCAGCGCAGTGTAAAACATTTTCATCCCTCCTTGCTTCACACTATGCTAAAGACCAAAGGCGTGTTTGGACATTGGCCCAAGCTGGAGGAATCTTCCCGTTTCCATTTTCTGTTTACTGGCGATACTGGGCAATAAAGAGAAAAGGGGATGGTTCACTTGCCACAGCATCTTTATATCCGGTTCATCAGGCTGCCGCTGCTCTTGAGGATTCTCCTCATTACTTCCCTGTTAATCTGCTTGTTTGGACTGTTCATCCATTTGCTGGAGCCGGAAAATTTCCCGACTGTCTTCGATGGGGTCTGGTGGGCAATAATTACCGCTTCAACAGTGGGATACGGAGACTATGTTCCTTTGACAATGGCCGGCAGGCTGGCCGGAATTGTCCTCCTGTTTATCGGGGCAGGTTTTATTTCAACTTATTTTATTACCCTTTCCACTGCTGCTGTCACGAAGCAGGAAGAATATATTAAGGGCGGGTCCGACTACAAAGGGAATGGGCATTTGGTGGTGATCGGCTGGAATGAGCGTTCGAAAGCGATTATCGGTTCTTTATCCAAATCCAATCAGCATATCCTCCTCATTGATGAAACTCTTAACAGCAATCCCATGCCTTTCCACCATGTGCATTTTATTAAAGGGAAGGCCCTTCAGGATGAGGTTCTCCTGCAGGCAAATATTACTGCTGCCGCAAAGGTCATCATAACGGCCGACCAGAATCTTGTTGAACTTCAGGCTGACATGAACAGCATCCTGACCCTGCTGGCAGTGAAAGGGCTTAATCCTGATGTAGGGTGCATTGTTGAAATCCTGACCAATGAACAGTTGAATAATGCGAAACGGGCAGGGGCCGATGAAATCATTAAAACCAACACCCTGACGAGCGCGATTTTTCTTGACAGCATCCATTCAACCGGAATGGTGACTCCTCTTTCCGATCTTCTCGATGAGCTGGCCGCACAAAAGCTTGAATACCAGCCGGGAAGTCCGGGAACGCTCGGAAAAGATTTCAAGCAGGCCCACCTGTTTTTATTATCGGAAGGGATTCTTCTCCTGGGAATAAAAAAAGGGAATGACCTTTATGTCAATCCCGCCAATGGCATGAAAGTTGAAAAGGAGGACCAGCTTCTTGTGATTACAAACAAGCAAAAACTTCTTGGCTCAAAGTAAGGCGTTTTCTGCATCCTTCAAAAGGGTTTGGCCAAATTTCACAAAACGGTCCGGAACGTCCCCATCTTTTTCTACAGGCTCGGAAAACTGGTTGAAGGATGCATTGGAGTTGTCTACATGCGCATGGTCATCCAGGCCTTCCTGATAAACGTGTCCAAGCAGGAAAGGGCGGCTGAACTGCACAACGCAGTTTTTGGCATCCAGCTGTCCTTCGACTGCTGTAAAAGGCAGCCGCAGGAATTGATAGCCCGGTTCGTCCGCCATTTTATAATCAAATGAGCCTTGGTCATAATCCCAATTTCCGCCAATGGAGTATCCCATTGGTTTTAATGTCTGCTCCAGCTGGTATAGGTCAAATCGTTTTCCTTCAAGCTGAGATGATAGTTCAATCATTTACATTCTCCCTTTCTTTTTCAATAGTCTTTGCCAAAAGGGAAAATTTCATCAAGCAAAAAAGAGTGCCAGCTTTTTTCACTGGCACTCTTTTGTAAAAAATCCAAGAATGAATTGGTGTACTTAGATAACTGTCTAGCTCCAGCGCCTAGCCCCTCGAGTCATAAGCCACTCCAGAATTGAAGGCAAAGAACGCCTTCTATTCTGGATCGTCTTATGCTGGTCGGGGCTGAGCAAGGCGCTTACGCTTTTCCTATTTCAGTCGCTTCTCAAGCTCAGCTTTTTTCTCTTCAAACCCAGGCTTCCCTAGAAGTGCAAACATATTGACCTTATAAGCTTCAACGCCAGGCTGGTCGAATGGGTTGACCCCAAGCAGGTAGCCGCTCATTGCGCAAGCCTTCTCGAAGAAATAAACAAGGTAGCCGAAAGTATATTCATCGAGCTGAGGAATGTTCACCACCAGGTTTGGCACGCCGCCATCGGTATGGGCAAGCAATGTTCCTTCAAACGCCTTGTTGTTGACAAAGTCAACAGTTTCGCCGGCAAGATAGTTGAGGCCGTCCAGGTCATTGTCCTCTGCTTCGATGGTCAGTTCGTGGCGCGGCTCATCAACCTTGATGATTGTTTCAAACAAATCCCTGCGCCCTTCCTGGACATATTGTCCCAGGGAATGCAGGTCGGTTGAGAAGTTGGCGGAAGAAGGATAAACACCTTTTTGGTCTTTTCCTTCGCTTTCGCCAAACAGCTGTTTCCACCATTCTGAAAAATACTGAAGCGACGGCTCATAGTTGATCAGCATCTCAATTGTTTTGCCCTTGTTATAAAGGACATTCCGCACAGCTGCGTACTGGTAGGCCGCGTTCTCTTCGAGTTCGGATTTCCCGAAGTCTTCCTGAGCTTGCGCTGCACCTTTCATCATTGATTCGATATCGGCTCCGCTGACAGCGATTGGCAGCAAACCAACAGCAGTCAGGACGGAATAGCGCCCGCCTACATCATCAGGAATCACAAAGGACTCATAGCCCTCTTCATCGGCAAGTGTCTTAAGCGCACCTCTTGCTTTATCGGTGGTTGCATAAATTCGCTTCTTCGCTTCTTCTGCACCGTATTTTTCAATCAGCAGTTTGCGGAAAATACGGAATGCCAGCGCAGGCTCTGTCGTTGTTCCTGATTTGGAGATGACATTGATGGAGAAATCCTTCCCTTCAAGCATGTCCATCAGGTCTCTCATATACGTGGAGCTGATATTATTTCCGGCAAACAGAATTTGCGGAGTCTGTCTCTTTTCGTTCGGAAGAGAGTTATAAAAGCTATGCTGCAAAAATTCAATTGCCGCGCGCGCTCCCAAATAGGAACCGCCGATGCCGATGACAACCAGCACTTCTGAATCGCTCTTGATTTTGGCGGCCGCTTTCTGGATACGGGAAAACTCCTCTTTATCATAATCAGTCGGCAAATCAATCCAGCCGAGGTAGTCGCTGCCCGCTCCTGTCTTTTCATGCAGGGAATGATGGGCTACTTTCACAAAATCCCTCAAGTATGTAACTTCATGTTCGCCAAAAAAGCTAAGGGCTTTTGAATAATCAAAACGAATATGTGTCATGGCTGATCCTCCATTGTATTGTTTTCTTCTATCACTTTAACCAATGGCGGGACAAGAATCAAGAATCATCCAACTTTGTAACCGTGTTCACATGTGAAATCTTTTCGTCAAAATTCTATATTTCTTGTCGAAAAAGGGCCAGTCAGGATAACACTGCTGGCCCGCCTATGGATTATAGCGACATTTTGTATATTTCCAGGACATCTTCCCGATTCAGCTTGGTGAAGTTGCCGAATTGGCCATTCACCATCGCCTTATCTGCCATGACGTCAAGCTGGCTTTCATCAATATCATAATCTGCCAGACGTGAAGGAGCACCGATGCTATTCCAGAAATCCCGGAGTTTTTCGATTCCTTCCAAACCGGCTTCTTCATCCGTCTTTCCTTCAGGATTCACACCAAAGACACGGACTGCCAATTTCTTAAACCGTTCAGGCTTGACTTGGAGATTGTGTTTCATCCAGTTCGGGAACAGGATGGCCAGTCCACCGCCATGCGGAATATCATAAACAGCCGAAACGGCGTGTTCGATATTGTGCGTAGCCCAATCTCCCCGGTAGCCCATTGACAGCATCCCGTTCAGAGCCATAGTACCGCAGTAAAGAATGGTTGCACGGTATTCGTAATTTTCGAGGTCCTCCAGCAGCTTTGGAGCCGTCTCCATCACCGTTAGCAGCAGCCCTTCGCACATACGGTCCTGAAAATCCGTATTTTCAGCCTGGTGGAAGTAATGCTCAAACACATGGGACATCATGTCGACAATGCCGTACACTGTCTGGTCCCTAGGCACTGTGAACGTGTTTACCGGGTCAAGGATTGAGAACTTCGGAAAAGTCACCGGACTTCCCCAGCCATGCTTCTCTTTCGTTTCCCAGTTGGTAATCACCGAACCCGCGTTCATTTCCGAACCCGTCGCTGCAAGAGTCAGCACCGTGCCAAACGGCAAGGCTTCATTGGCCGCTGCCTTCCTGGTTACGATATCCCAGGCATCGCCATCATATTTTGCGCCTGCTGCAATCAGCTTTGTACAATCAATCACACTTCCGCCGCCGACCGCAAGCAGGAAGTCAATTCCTTCTTCCTTGCAGATTTGCACACCTTTATGGACAGTCGACAAGCGAGGGTTAGGCTCTACACCCGGCAGTTCGAATACGGTGGCCTGTATTTCCTCAAGCTGCCCGAGTACCTCCTCGTACAGCCCGCTGCGTTTGATGCTGCCTCCTCCGTAAACCAGCAGAACCTTTTTCCCATAGTTGGGTACTTCTTTTTTAAGCTGGTCAAGCTGGCCTTTTCCAAAAATAAGCTTGGTTGGATTTGCGAATACAAAATTCTCCATATTAGTCACCATCCTTCATTTCCTATTATGTTTCAAGTGCCAGTTCATTGCAAAAATTTAGTATGGCAAAAAAACAGAAACCCTTCTGATAAAAAATAATGGAAGTGCATGCATATTTCGTGGAAAATGGTTCAACCTAAACCTGACCCATTTTAAAAGGAGGAATCCCACTTGAGCACTCTGCAACGAATTGCATTAGTTCTTACCATTATTGGCGCCATTAACTGGGGATTGATCGGCTTCTTTCAATTCGATCTTGTTGCCTCTCTCTTTGGCGGACAAGATTCAGCCCTTTCAAGGATTGTATACGGCCTGGTCGGCCTTGCAGGGCTGGTTAACCTTGGATTGCTGTTCGCTCCAAGTGAAAGGGAAGAACGACAAACCCAATCCGAGCCTTCAAGATCATAATGTAAAACAAAAATCCGCCGAGTGGCGGATTTTTTGTTGTGTACGGTTGTGCGATGCGTTGGTCAGGCTTGGTCATGGGTATGTTCGGACTCCAACCCGGGTTTCACCGGCCATCTTGTCCGAATCAGCGCTTCTTTCGGACTCCAACCCCGGGGTTCACCGACCATCCTGTCCGAATCGGGGCTTCTTTCGGACTCGACCCCGGGTTTCACCGGCCATCCTGTCCGAATCACAGCTTCTTTCGGACTCCAACCTGGGTTTCACCGGCCACCCTTGTCCGAATCAGCGCTTCTTTCGGACTCCAACCCGGGGTTCACCGACCATCCTGTCCGAATCAGCAATCAAGCGGAAGCCTTTTGTTTTCATAGACAGAAAAATACCACAGCACTCATGTACTGTGGTAAAAATCTGGAATGATTACATTTTTGACTGTGAGATCCATTCCTGAAGCTTGTCTTTCAATGTGTTGAACCCTTGGGAATCTTCATCCTGGCTGATGATGGCTGCTGGACGCTTGCGAGGCCTTTTGGACTTGCTTGCCTGCTCAGGCGCTTCTTCCGTTGCACGGATGGAGAGGCCGATTTTGCCTGCATTTTCGTCTACAGACAGGACTTTGACCTTAATTTCGTCGCCAACCTTAAGGTGCTCGTTAATATCCTTTACATACCCATGGGTGATTTCGGAGATATGAACCAGCCCTTGTGTATTTTCGTCCAATGCAACAAATGCTCCGTAAGGCTGTATTCCAGTAACCTTTCCTGTTAAAACACTGCCTGTTTCGATTTTTTCTGACATGAGAACACTCCTATTTGTAATTTATTTTTATCCCATTTATACGCAATATAAAATTATATCATATAAACCTTATAGTTACAAAAAAACTTAAAAAAAGTTTGCCTGCAAAACTAAGTGCAGTTAACCAAATATTCATTTAATGGGGATATTCCCCAGGATTTTTATGGTAAAATTAAGTAATAACGATAAAGGAGAGGTGAAAGAAGATGTCTGCAGTCGGTGCTAATATCAAATCAATCCGCCAGCAGAGGGGCATGACGCTTGAGGAGCTTGCCTTAAAGGCAAGAGTGGGAAGGCAGACGATTGAAAAATACGAGACGGGGACCAAAACCCCTGATAATCAAACACTCTTAAAACTAGCGACGATTCTTGACGTTCCTGCTTCGGAACTTTATCTTGAAAAGTTATCATAATCCTGTCCTTGCAATGTATAAAAAGAGTGGATGTGGAAATCCTTTTATCATAAGGCTTTCTAGTATTCCCCCTTTTTAAAGGGCAGCCAACCATGGCTGCCCTCTTTTTATTTTGTGTTTTTCTCGAGGAAGCTCCGGATTCTCCTGACGGCCTCCTGCAGCTGCTCCATTGAAGTCGCATAGGAACAGCGGATATAGCCCTCCCCGCTTTCGCCAAAGACGTTTCCGGGGACAACGGCCACCTTTTCTTCCATCAGCAGCTGTTCCGCAAATTGCTCCGAGGTCAAACCGGTTGCCTGGATGGACGGAAACACATAGAAAGCCCCGCCGGGAAGATGGCAGTCCAGGCCCATTTCATTGAACGAACTGACCATATAGTTTCGGCGGCGGCGGTAGCTTTTCCGCATTTCCTCCACATCACTGCTTCCGCTTCTTAATGCTTCGAGGCCCGCATATTGGGCCATGGTCGGTGCGCACATCATCCCGTACTGGTGAACTTTCAGCATGGCCTCTGCAATGTATTGTGGAGCACAGACAAAGCCGAGGCGCCAGCCGGTCATGGCGAATCCTTTTGAGAAACCGGAAACAAGGATGGTCCTCTCCCTCATGCCTTCGATGGCAGCCATGCTCGTATAGGCCCCATCATAAGCCAGCTCAGCATAAATTTCATCCGATAAGACGAGAAGGTCATGTTCTTTCGCAATAGCGGCGATTTCCCGCAAATCATCTTCCTCCAGCAATGTTCCAGTAGGGTTATTCGGGGAACAGATCATGATTGCTTTTGTTTTATCCGTAATCGCTGCCTTCAATGTGTCTCCTGCAATTTTAAAGCCATTGTCTTTGGCAGCCTGTACATGCACCGGCTTTCCCCCGGCAAGGACGACAAGCGGACTATAGGAGACAAAGCATGGCTCCACGATGATCACTTCGTCCCCCGGGTCAAGAATCGACCTCAAAGCGATATCAATCGCCTGGCTGGCCCCTACGGTTACGATGATTTCGCTTTCAGGCTTGTAGGCTGCCTGAAAGGAGTTTAAAAGGTAGGAGGCGATTTCCTGTCGAAGCTCCAAAAGCCCGGCATTGGCCGTATACGAGGTGTATCCCTGTTCAAGTGACAGAATCGCCGCTTCGCGCACGCTCCAGGGGGTAACGAAATCCGGTTCTCCAACCCCAAGCGAAATAACTCCCTCCATTCCGGAAGCAAGGTCAAAAAAGCGGCGGATTCCTGATGGTTTTAATTCTTCAACTGTTCGAGATAAGTAGCTTTTGGTCGTTTTCATTAGGGTGACACCACTATCCGTTTATCGTCCTCTTCCGGCTCGAAAATGGTGCCGTCATGCTTGTATTTTTTCAGAATGAAATGAGTCGTTGTGGAGATGACGGAATCAAGTGTGGAAAGCTTTTGCGATACAAACCTTGCCACATCGTTCATCGACTTTCCTTCAATGATGACGGACAGGTCATAGGCGCCTGACATAAGGTAAACGGATCTCACTTCCGGAAAGCGGTAGATCCGCTTGGCAATGTCATCAAATCCAACCCCTCGCTTCGGAGTGACCTTGACATCAATCATCGCCGTCACTCCTTCATGACCTTCGATTTTGGACCAGTCGATCACCGACGTATACCTGACAATCACCTTGAGCTGCTCCAGTTTTCCCAGGATTTCTTCTGTTTCTTCTATTGCAAGGCCTGACATGGCGGCAAGGTCCTCATTGGAGATTCGCGAATTCTTTTCAACAATTTCTACAACTTCTAATTCCTTGGCAGTGAGCTGCATAAAATCCTCCTCAGCTTTAAAATACAACTATTATATCAAAATTGTCTGAAAGAGCGATAGCAGGAGATTATGGATATTTATCCTTTTTCCTGGTGCGATAGCAAGGGTTACTGTAAGTGTAAATGTTTGTAAGTGGGGAAAAGTAAGGGATAGTTCATAATCAGGAGTGGTCACAATGGCAGCAAACAGCTTTGCAGCAAGCAAGACAGTGTCAGGAATCGACATTTATTACGAGTATTATCAACACCCTGCTCCTAGGGAAACGATTGTCCTTATCCATGGCTTTCTCTCCTCCCTCTTCAGCTTCAGGCATCTGGTACCGCTTTTAAAAGAGGACTACAGCGTGATAAGCGTCGACCTGCCTCCCTTTGGCAAAAGCGGGAAGAGAACAAGCTATGAATATTCCTATAAAAATCTGGCTAGGACACTTACCGAGCTAATGGACGGCCTGAACATCTCCACATACACCGTAATTGGGCATTCAATGGGTGGACAAATCGCGTTGAACATCCTCCACCATTTTTCGGGCAAGGCCAGGAAAGCGGTACTCCTGTGCAGTTCAGGGTATCTGAAGCCTGCTGGACGGGCATTGATGCTAAGCAGCCGTTTGCCATTATTCCACCTTTATGTCAAATATCACCTCGGGCGTTCGGGAGTGGAAAAAAACTTGAGGAATGTGGTCCATGACCATTCTTTGATTGATGATGAAATGAGGGAGGGGTATTTGGCCCCCTTCATGGACAATGGGATTTTCAAGGGGTTGACAAGGATGATTCGCGATAGGGAAGGAGACCTTCCCCACGAGGCTCTTCAGCAGATCCAGACTCCATGTTTGCTGATCTGGGGAGAACATGACAAAGTCGTTCCTTTAAGCGTCGGTAAACAGCTTGCACGTGACCTTCCACAGGCAAACCTCATCGTCCTTGAAGATACAGGGCATCTCGTGCCTGAAGAACGGCCCGAAGAAGTTGCCAGCCACATTCGGAAATTTATTGGAGCACCTCTTCATCAAACAAACAGCTGACATTCATTCAGGATTTGAATAAGCCTCAAATTAAGTCCTGGAGTAGCCATGACTGTATTTTTTCACTTTTTTGATCATCTACTTTATCATGAAGATAGTGCAATTTATAATGACTTGGGATGGTGGAAGAATGGGAAGTTATGATTTCAATCAAAATATTGACAGGAAAAGTACGGCATCCGTTAAATGGGAGATGGTAAAGCAGGTTTTCGGCGATGAAGATGTTCTGCCGATGTGGGTGGCAGACATGGATTTCCTCCCGCCCAGGGAGGTTGTAGAGGCCATAAAAAACCGTGTCGACCATGGTATTTATGGTTATACCTTTGTGCGCCAGGAGGCGGGTGAGGCTGTGGCGGGCTGGCAAAAGAAACGCCATGGCTGGGATATCGACCCCTCCTGGATTGTTTACAGCCCCGGTGTAGTGCCAACCATCGCGCTCGCAATCCAGGCCTATACCGACCCGGGTGACAAGGTCATGCTCCAATCACCTGTTTATACGCCTTTTTTTGACATGGCAAAGGTTAATGGCAGGACGGTCGTCAATTCCCAGCTGAAGCTGATTGATGACACCTATGAAATTGATTTCGAGGATTTTGAACAGCAGCTTAAAGATGGCGTAAAGCTCTTCCTGCTGTGCAACCCGCATAATCCGGGCGGCCGGGTATGGCGGGAGGAGGAACTGGTCAGAATTGGCGATTTATGCCTGCAATATGGATGCCTCATCCTGGCAGATGAAATCCATTCTGACCTTGTCTTCAAGCCAAACAAGCATATCCCGATTGCCTCTATAAAAGAAGAGTACAAAAAAATTGTGCTGACCGGCATTGCGCCTAGCAAAACCTTCAATATAGCAGGCCTTCAGTCATCAGCCGTTGTCATTCCGGATAAGGAGCTTCGCCGGAAATTCACCGAGCAGCAAAAGATGCAGGGATTTTTCTCTCTTAATGTATTCGGGATTACAGCCATGGAAGCGGCTTACCTTCATGGAGAACCCTGGCTTGAGGAGCTTCTAGTGCACCTGAAGGAAAATACCGACGAAGCCGTTTCCTTTATTAAAGCGGAACTGCCGGATATTAAGCCTGTGATTCCTGAGGCGACCTATCTTTTGTGGCTCGATTGCCGGCAAACCGGGKGGTCTGACGAGGAAATCAAGGAACGCCTCCTTAAAAAAGGCAAACTGGGGCTCAACTTTGGCACTGGATACGGACCGGGGGGAGAAGGGTTTGTGAGGATGAATCTCGCCTGTCCTCGCGAAATATTAAGGGAAGGCCTAAATCGGCTGAAGATTTCATTCACTTAATGAAAAACGAAGGTGCCTTTTGGGACACCTTCGTTTTTTGTATCATTTATTCTCGCTCTCAGCCATTTGCCGCTGGAGCGCTTTTTCATATTCCCTTGCTTTCTCCGCCTCCTTTTTGGAGTGGCGGATGACAAATTTCATTGTAAGTAAGGCGAGTATGGTAAAAGCAATCAGCCACAAGGCGGCTGGCAGGTATTCCGATTTATCTTGCGGAAAATATAGAAACAACGACAAAACGAACCAATTCATATAAACTTCCTTCCTTTATGACGTCAGTCCTTTATTCTCCTTATTATACGCCCGGACATTCCGTATTCCAAGCCACAACCCCCAGCTTTCCCTTAATCGATGACGCTGATCGATTCAATCACAACATCCTCAACAGGCTTGTCCCCTGCCCCCGTTTCCACCTCTGCAATTTCATCGATGACTTCCATTCCTTCAATGACCTGGCCAAAGACGGTATGGGCTGTATCAAGGTGAGGCGTTCCTCCATTTTCCTTGTAGGCCTCGGCAATCTCATCGGGATAGCCCTGCAGTCCGCCATTGAGGGAGCTGCTCTGCACGATGAAAAACTGGCTGCCATTTGTATCCGGTCCGGCATTGGCCATCGACAAGGCCCCGCGAAGGTGGTAGAGGTTTGGCGAAATTTCGTTTTCAAAAGGTTCTCCGTATATGCTCTCTCCGCCCATTCCTGTTCCTTCAGGGTCTCCTCCCTGTATCATGAAGCCTTTAATGACCCTATGGAAAATCAAGCCATCGTAATAGCCATTTTCACTGTGGGTGATAAAATTTTCAACAGCCTTTGGGGCATGTTCGGGAAACAGTTTAATCTTTACGGCACCATGCGATGTCTTTATCTCCACAAGCCTTTCATTGTCACCCACTTCCGGTGAAAGCTGAGGGAAACCTCCAGACACCACCACTTTTTCCTCTGGATCCGTGCCCGTACCTGACCCGGCTTCCTCCGTGTTTTTTTCGCCGCTTGTCCCGCAGCCTGCCAGCAGCACAAKGGACAATACTAACAGCAATAGTTGTTTCATCCTGTCTTCCTCCAATGTTTTTGCGAAAGCCCCGGGCTCCCGCTTTGTTTTTGCCATACTATGCTCCATAATATAAACGAGGATGGCTATAATATCCAGTCGTTTTTTACATGAGAGGAGAGAGTAGCATGAGTGAAATCAAGATAGGTGACTATGTAACAGCGATATACAAAACCGGGAAATATGCAGGCGAAGTCACCGATATCCGGCCTGAGCATTACCTTGTCCGTATCCTGGCGGTCTTAAAGCACCCGATGCAAGGAGACCTGCATAACCCCCGGGAAGCGGAAGTGAGCTTCTTCCATGAGCGCAGGGCCCTTGCCTTCCGAGAGCAGGCGAACATTCCGAGGAAAATGGTGAAACCTTTGGATGGCGGGATGCCAGATTACCAGGAATCGTTGAGGGAAGCTGTCACCCGTTTTAAGGAGCCTCTCGAGGAGGATTCCTCTCCGTGGGCCGCTGCCAGCCTAAAGTGCATCGAGAGCCTTGAGAAAGACTATTTCAAATAGGAATCAGAGCCGTTGGGGCGGAAAACGCACCAAAAAAGCCAGATTGCTCAGGAGAGTGGTCTGGCTTTTTAGGCGAATTTATTGAACAGCTTTGAAAAGTCGACTCTGTCTCCAATCGTTGTAGGCTGCGGCTTTTGCAAATATTGCTTATCCTTTTCGACCAGCTTGTAAATATGGTAGGTGGTCAGCGCATCGTCAAGCGCCCGATGATGCCTTCCTGTCCCTTCACGGCCATACTCCTGTACCGCCTTCCAGAGTCCCGTCTGGTTTTGGTCCCCAAAGAACCGCTTATACTCCATTGAGAGATCCACTTCACGGCCATTAAGCGGAAACTCGGCTCCGGCCTGCTGGCAATTGTGGCGAAGCACCTTCATGTCCATGTTTCCCCACGTAATGACCAAGCCTGGACGCTGACTTTCCAGTGCCTTTAATTTAAGAACCAGCTCGTGGAAAGAAATGCCCCCATCCACCTGCTTTTGGGTGATATTCAAAAATGACCTGCATCTCTCGGTCAATACCGGGAAGCGGACTGGCACAACAAAGGAAGAAAACTGCTCAATGATTTGCCCTTTTTCCACCAGGACAATTCCCGCTTCAATAATCTCCTGGTAGAAACCCCTTCTCTTGCTGTGGCGGTCAGGCATGGTAAATTCAAAGTCAATAAAGATCGCCCGTTCCTTTTCCTTCATTTTCTCCCAACTTTCCTCAATACTTTTGCCCAGCAGCACTTGCAATATATTTTTACTATTATATCACGAAATGGGGTTAGTTTTTTTACTTTTCTGCATTTTTTAGGTGGACACAAAAAAATTTTTCTACAAATTTTTCAAAGAATTATAGAACCTTTTACAGACTTGGACGTATAAAAAAAGAGGCTGAACTTGGTTCACCCTCTTTTTGGTGTTATTCGGGAGAAACGATTTTGACATACTCCCTTGGCGCAAAGACTCTCGGCCTTTCTTCTTCTTCTGCTTCGACGGCACCAGCCTGCTGGATTTGGAACATTGGGCCGCCGTCAGCTGGTCCTTCTGTGCCGCTGTTTTGCCGATCAAGCACAAAGGCACCTGCCAGCAGCATGAAAAAGACCGAAAGGCAAGCGGTGACTTTTTTAACCATGGCACATCCCTCCACCTATAGGGTGCCGTTTTGGCGTGCCTTTTATACTTCTTGGCGTCTGAGCAGTCGAGCATGCATGGCTTCTGGATTTTACGGTATAATGTGTTTGGAACGCTAGGTGAGGAATGATTCCTGCGCTGTTTGCCAAAGCCAGCTTTGGTTAAAATAAACGGAGAGTCTTAAGCAGGACGAATTTACTATTGCATTTAAAGGAGGTTATGTACTTGTCTTTGCTTCATCTTGCCATTATTTCTCCATTAATATTGGCACTATTCATTCCATTAGTACATAAGACAGTTTCAAAAATCCATACCGGCTGGTTTCTGCTGCCGCTTCCTGTTGCCCTGTTCGCCTATTTCCTGTCCTTTTTTGGGGACGCAATAGGCGGACAAGCCATCATGGAAACATTGGCATGGATTCCATCCCTGGGAATTGATTTCAGCGTGAGAGTAGACGGGCTGGGTCTCCTATTTGCCCTTCTGATTACTGGCATCGGTTCCCTCGTTGTCCTTTATTCCATTTACTACCTTTCCATGGAAAAGGAAAAGCTTAACCAGTTTTATGTTTTTTTGCTTCTATTTATGGGAGCAATGCTCGGAGTGGTCCTCTCCGACAACTTTATCGTCCTGTATGCCTTTTGGGAATTGACCAGCTTCTCGTCTTTCCTGCTGATCGGCTATTGGAACCATCGTGAACGTTCTCGCTACGGAGCGCAAAAATCGATGCTGATTACCGTATTTGGCGGTTTGGCCATGCTCGGAGGAATCATTCTCCTCTACCTGATGACCGGAACGTTCAGCATTTCGGCTACAGTCGCCATGGCTGGCGATATTGTCGGACACTCCCTGTTCATCCCTGCCTTGATTTGTATCCTGCTTGGCGCATTCACAAAATCGGCCCAGTTCCCATTCCATATCTGGCTGCCCGATGCGATGGAAGCACCGACTCCAGTCAGTGCGTACCTGCACTCGGCTACGATGGTAAAAGCAGGAATTTACCTGGTTGCCAGGCTGACTCCTGTCTTCGCTTACGAAGGCCTGTGGATTTGGCTGGTTGGAGGCATCGGCCTGTTGACCTTGTTCTGGGGCTCCTTCTCGGCAGTTAAGCATACCGACCTGAAAGGAATCCTTGCCTACTCCACCATCAGTCAGCTTGGCTTGATTATGTCCCTGCTTGGTGTGGGAGCAGCAGCACTCCATTTCCCCGAGATGGAAGATGGCTATTTTGCTGTTGCCGTCACAGCTGCGGTATTCCATTTAATCAATCATGCAACATTCAAGGGAAGTTTGTTCATGGTGGTCGGAATTGTCGATCATGAAACCGGTACGCGTGACATCCGCAGGCTGGGCGGGTTGATGACGGTTATGCCTATCACGTTTACACTGGCATTGATCGGTTCCTTTTCAATGGCCGGCCTTCCGCCATTCAATGGATTCCTGAGTAAGGAAATGTTTTTTACCGGCATGCTCCGCGCCCAGGAAATCGGACTGTTCAATATGGAAAGCCTTGGTTTGCTCTTCCCGATTGTTGCCTGGGTCGCAAGCGTATTTACGTTCCTGTACAGCATGATTATTGTGTTCAAAACATTCACAGGAAAATTCCAGCCTGAAAAGCTGGAGGTAAAACCTCATGAAGCACCGATCGGGATGCTGATTTCACCGGTCATTCTTGTTTCTTTGGTTGTCATTATCGGGTTGTTTCCGAACCTCGTCGCCCCGTTGATTGAATCTGTCATGGCTTCCATCCTTCCGCCGCTGCTGGCAGCCGGCCAGGATTTTGATGTGCATATCTACCATTGGCACGGTCTTTCTCCGGAATTGTTTATGACTATCGGCGTCATCCTGGCGGGTATCCTGCTTTATAAATTCATGCCAAAATGGGCAGGCATATACAACCGCATGCCAGAACGTTTTTCCCTGAATTCGTTCTACGACAAGGGACTGGAGAACATCCAGCGAGGTGCCGGTAAGTTGACAGGCGCTTATATGACAGGGTCGATCCGCTCGTATCTGTTTTATATTTTCACCTTCTTCATCTTGAGCCTGGGAATCACCTTGTTCCTGAAGGATGCTTTTGTATTGGATATGTCCAATGTGGCCGAAATCCGTGCGTTTGAGCTGGTGCTAGCCGTGATAACAGCTGTTGCCGCCATTTCCGTGCTGTTTGCCAAATCAAGACTTTCGGCGATCATTTTATTGGGAGCTGTCGGTTATTCCGTTTCCCTCTTTTATGTAGTCTTCAGGGCGCCGGACCTGGCCTTGACCCAGCTGGTGATTGAAACGGTATCGGTAGCGCTATTCCTGCTGGCCTTTTATCACTTGCCGAAGCTCGGCAAAAATGTAGAAGATAAGCGTTTTAAAGTTGGGAACCTCGTCATCTCGATTGGTGTTGGAACCATTGTTACGCTCATTGCCCTTTCGGCGCATAGCAGTAAAATGTTTGATTCCATTTCCCAATACTATATTGAGAATACTTATAAAAAAGCAGCCGGGGAAAACATGGTCAACGTGACGCTCGTTGATTTCCGGGGATTTGATACACTGTTTGAAATCGCCGTTCTGGGAATCGCCGCTTTAGGAATCTACTCCCTGATTAAGCTGCGTATGACAAGGGGGAGAGAACAATGATGAAAACAAATAATCTCATTTTGCAGACTGCAACAAAGGTATTGTTGTTTGTCATCGTTTTGTTTTCCATCTATATGTTTTTTGCCGGGCACTATGAGCCGGGCGGCGGGTTTATCGGAGGCCTGATGACGTCGGGGGCAATTGTTCTCCTGCTGCTGGCTTACGATATAAAAACAGTGTCAAAAGCCCTGCCATTCGATTATAAAAAGGTGGTAGCGGTCGGCCTCTTGTTTGCCGCCGGCACAGCTGCCGGGGGGCTATTATTCGGAAAGCCGCTGCTAACGCACTGGTTCACCTATGTAGACCTTCCGCTGCTGGGAGAAACATCGCTTCATACAGCGGTCTTGTTTGACATTGGTGTGTACCTCGTCGTCATCGGAACCACGATGACCATTATTCAAACGATTGGAGAGAGTGAATAATGGAGATAGTCATGTCTGTACTGATTGGAATTCTCTTTATGTCTGCGACATATCTCATGCTTTCCAAAAGCTTGCTGAGAGTAATTGTCGGAACAGGATTGCTCAGCCATGGAGCCCATCTGCTAATTTTGACCATGGGCGGCCTGAAGACCGGAGCAGCTCCCCTTCTCGGCCAAAATGCTGAATCCTATACCGACCCGCTCCCGCAAGCATTGATTCTGACAGCAATCGTTATCAGCTTTGGAATAACCGCCCTTTTCCTTGTAGTTGCCTACCGCAGCTATCAGGAACTTGGCACAGATAATTTGGAGCTTATGAGAGGAAAGGAAGGAAATGAATAGTCTAATTGTCTTACCGTTACTAATACCCTTGTTTACCGGGACTATCCTGATATTCTTTGCTAAAAATACTCTGGCCCAGCGCTGGATTTCAGCTGCCGGGTCCATTCTAATGGTCATCGCCTCACTATGGCTGGCAGCCACGGTATACAACGAGGGCATTCAAACCATGAATCTCGGGAACTGGGAAGCACCTTTTGGAATTACCCTCGTTTCTGATATGCTTTCGGCCCTGCTGGTCGTCACGACAAGCCTGATCGGTTTTGTGTGTCTGCTTTATTCCTTCCGGTATATTGAAAAGGAACGGGAAGAACATTTTTACTACCCTGTCTTCTTCTTCTTGCTTTTAGGAATAAACGGGGCTTTTACTACAGGCGACATATTTAACCTGTTCGTCTTCTTCGAGGTCATGCTTATGTCTTCCTATGTCCTGCTTGTGTTGGGCGGAACGAAGATTCAGCTGAGGGAGACAATCAAGTATCTTCTTGTGAACGTGATTGCATCAGCATTGTTTGTTGTCGCTGTGGGTTACCTTTATTCCGTTGTTGGGTCACTCAATATGGCACATATTTCTGTACGGCTTGCTGAGATGGGACAATCAGGAATCATAACCGTCATTGCTGTCTTGTTCCTGATAGTATTCGGGGCCAAAGGTGCACTTTTCCCGCTTTACTTCTGGCTTCCCGGGTCCTATTACGCTCCGCCCGCTCCCGTACTGGCCATGTTCGGAGCATTGTTGACAAAAGTGGGGATCTACTCCATCGCCAGGACCTATACTTTACTGTTTAACCAGGATACCGGCTTTACGCACGGGCTTTTGGAAGTACTGGCCATTCTTACAATCATCGTGGGCGTCATCGGAGCAATCGCCTTTTCCGATATTAAAAAGATCATCATCTATAACATCATTGTAGCCGTCGGTGTCATTCTCTTTGGTGTTGCAACGTTTACGCAGGAATCCCTTGCCGGGTCCATTTTTTACATCATTCATGACATGAATATAAAAGCTACTTTATTTCTGCTTATAGGCATTGTCATTAAAATAACCGGTACTTCGGACATGAGGAAAATGGGCGGCCTCATTCACAGCTTTCCTGCCCTTGCCTGGACCTTCTTCATCGCAGCGGCTGCTTTGGCTGGAATTCCGCCATTGAGCGGTTTCCCCGGCAAGGTCCTGATCATCTCATCCGGCTTTGCAAATGGAAACTACTGGGGAGCAGCCGTTGTCCTTTTATCTAGCTTGTTCGTTCTGTTCTCTGCTATGAAAATCTTCATGAATGTGTTTTGGGGAGAGCCGCAGACCTATGCAAACCAGGAAAAAGTTCCTGTCAAATGGCTGCTGGCTTCACCAGCMATCCTGACTGTTTTTGCAGTTCTATTTGGATTCGGCACCGAGGCGCTGTATCCGGTCATCATGAATGCTGCCGAGACACTGAGCAATCCGGAAATCTATATCAATGCTGTGTTAAAGGAGTAGGTGGCTATGGCATTTCAAATTTTGTTGAATTTCGTTCTCGCTTTTGTATGGATGTTCCTGAAAACCAGCTACACTCCGGCGACATTCATTGTGGGCTATTTCTTTGGCCTGCTGATCCTATTTTTCTTCCGGGGATTTTTCCAAACCCGGTTTTACCTAATGCGCGTTTATGCAATCATTCGGCTGGTGCTGATTTTCATTAGGGAATTGATTTTATCCAATCTTGCGGTACTCAGGCTTGTCCTGAAGCCAAAATTGGATATTCGCCCCGGAATTTTTGCCTTGCCGATTGAGCTGGAGCGGGACTGGGAAATCCTCCTGTTATCCAATCTGATTACCCTGACGCCCGGAACACTCGTTGTTGATGTGTCCCCGGACAACAAAACACTATATGTACATGCTGTCGATATCGATGATTTGAATGATGCGGTGAACAGCATTAAAAATTCGTTTGAAAAAGCGATTATGGAGGTGAGCCGATAATGTTTGAAACTCTTCTATACATAGCATTGTTCCTGATTACCGTAGCGATGTTCGGGCTCATCTACCGGGTCATCAAAGGGCCGACGATTCCTGACAGAGTCGTTGCCCTGGATGCTTTGGGAATCACTTTAGTAGCTGTGATTGCCATTTTATCAATCATCCTGCGCACAAATGCGTTTTTGGATATCATCCTGCTGATTGGAATTTTGGCGTTCATAGGCACAGTAGCCTTTTCCAAATATCTAGAGAAAGGAGTGGTCATCGAACGTGACAGCAATCTATGAAATCATTGTCATGGTGTTTATCCTTTCCGGTACATTTTTGACTCTGGCGGCCGCCTTCGGGGTGATCAGGCTTCCTGATATTTATACCCGAAACCATGCCGCTTCCAAAGCGACCACTTTGGGAGCCATGCTGATCCTGCTAGGAGCGATGTTTTACTTTCTCTTTTTTGAAGACCACTTTAACTCCCGGCTTGTACTCGCCATTTTGTTCATTTTCATGACGGCTCCGGTATCCGGACACCTGATTGGCCGGGCGGCCTACAATTCAGGCGTCAAGCTCTGGAATAAAAGTGTTGCCGATGAGCTTGAAAGGGATCGAAAAAAAGTGAACCAAGGAAAATCGGTTTAATTGTAAAGGAGCTTTCCGAAGACCGTTCGAATGGACGGGATTCGGAAAGCCTTTTTTATTTTCTTGAAGATTTTTTGACAGATTGCATTCAACACGTGAATTTACTGATTGTTCGAATTTTATCCACATCATGCTATTTCCTTCCATCGTATAGTATAGATAGCAAACTTCGAGGGGAGGAACACAAAATGGCTGGCGAAAGGGTTGCGATTATTGGCGGAGGTATTGGGGGGATGTGCACGGCACGCGCCTTGCAAATTCGGGGGATAAAGGCGGAAGTTTATGAAAAAGGCACGCAATCCAACCTGTCATCAGGTCCCGGGCTTATTCTTGGCGGCAATGCATTAAAAGCCCTAGATGCCCTTGGCGTCGGCACGGACATTCGTAAAGCTGGCGTGAGTTCAGACAGCTTCACTATTTATTCAGAATGGGGCAGGTCGATTGCAGACTTGAACTGCCGGTCACAAAAGGACTCTACTGCTTTCCTGTTCATTCTGCCCGAAGACTTCCTTGCCATCCTTAAAGCTTCACTCTCACCCGGCACTCTCCATTATCAGAAAGAACTGATCGACTTTGAGGACAATGACCACAATATCCATTTAATCTTCAAGGATGGAACCGCCGTCAGCTGTGACTATCTCATCGGCTGTGACGGCAAACATTCATTTCTCCGCTCCAGGCTCCTCCCGGACATAAAACTGAAGTTCTCTGGATATACAGCTTGGCGAGGGGTCCTTGACCCCGATTGCGATGCCAGGGCATTGTATACCGAGACATGGGGGCCTAGGGGGCGTTTCGGCACCGTTCCACTTCCGGATGGGAGGCTGTATTGGTATGCGATTAAAAAAATCGCCCCCGATGGAGCGTCATACGAAAAATGGGCCTCCCTGGATCTGCTCTTCAATTTTTTCTCCTATCATGAACATATTCAGAGAATTCTCGAAAAAACGGAGGATAAACATATTGTCAGACATGATTTGTATGAACTGGAGCCGCTTCGGCAATATTTGATTGGCAGGATCCTGCTGCTGGGAGATTCCGCGCATGCTGCCCATGCCGATTTGGGCCAGGGAGCTTCGCAGGCCATTGAGGATAGCATCTGCCTCGCCAAGCGGGTTAAACAGGGCCATCCCCTAAAGGATTCTTTCAGGCAATATGAACAGGACCGGCTTTCCAGGACCAGCCAGGTGGCGCAGGAAATGAAGCTGTTCAGGAAAACAGCACAACTTGAAAAGCCTTTTCTATGCGTTCTTCGAAATATTTTGCTGAAACTATTGCCCGCGAAGTTCCATGAGAACAGGCTGAAAAACCTTTTTGAAATAGAAACGTCCTACTAGGAAAAGCCGCTGGGTCCAGGAATTTGTCCATCCTGAATAAAAAAATCCGGGAATGTTTCCCGGATCCTTTTCACTTACCTGAGCTTTATCACCGCAATGGTGCACCTTGACACGCAGACAAGCTTGGACTCTTCGTCTTCTATTTTAATTTCCCAGACCATGGTGGTCCTCCCTTGATGAAGTGCGGTTCCCGTAGCTGTTACGATTCCGTCCCTCTTCGCGCGGATATGGTTGGCGTTGATTTCGAGGCCGACAACCGCCTCTTTTTCCTTATCGACAAGCTCATAAGCACCAACGCTTGCCACCGTCTCCGCAAGAGCCACAGATGCCCCGCCATGAAGAAGTCCAAACGGCTGACGGGTACGGTCATCAACCGGCATGGTTGCGACAACCCTTCCTTTTTGCAATTCAATAATTTCAATTCCTAATGATTCCAGCAGCGTTTTTTCCATCCTTTGTGTCCCCCCTGTAAAGTAATCAACCTATCTTCCAATGGCCCTTGGCCTGCTTCGAACCTTCCTGCGGACAAGCCACATTGCCAGCACTGAGAAGACAGCTATGGCAGCGAGCCCAAATTCCTTCCCGTATTTTAAAATCATCGCACTATGGTCCCCAAAAAGATAGCCAATCGTAAAAACGATTGTGAGCCACACTAGCGCCCCTGTATAAGAGAAAAGGGCAAACACCCGGAAAGGCAGTTTACTAAACCCATACAGAAGCGGAACAAAGTTCCTCACACCGGGAATGAAATAACTGAGTGTGAGTGAGAACGCATGGTATTTTTCCATAAAAACAAGGGAGTGGCTGATGCTTTTTGAAAATCGTTTCCGTTTTTCCATGAAATTCAGCAGTCTCCTGCCCAACAGGCGGCCAAGCAAATACAGCGTTGTTAAAGCTGCCAGGATTCCGGCATATGTAACCAGGAAAGCCGCTGCAGGATGAAGCACTTTCATGGCAGCTGCAAACCCGACCGTCAGCGTAAACACCTCATTTGGAACAGGAACGCCAAAAATCCCCATCCAGAGCCATAAAAACAGGCCAAGATAACCTTTTTCATCGAGAATGCCCATGATGAGATCCAAGTCCATGCCATCTTCTCCTTCACTCAGCTTTCCAGTTATGAGGAATATATTATAAGGTTATTATTAAACAGTTCGCTATATCCTTCCTAAATCCTTTTTTCACTGGTTTCAATTTTTTACCCATCTTTCGCGATATGGACACTTCCCTTTAAGGAGTGCAAGAAAAAAACAGCTCCCTGTGAAGAGCTGTTTTCCTTCCTTCTATTACCAGTAAGGATATCCTCCAAATCCTGCTCCATAACCAAATCCCGGTCCAAATCCTGCGCCATAGCCAAATCCCGGTCCAAATCCTGCGCCATAGCCAAATCCTGGCCCAAATCCTGCGCCATAGCCAAATCCTGCCCCATATCCATAAGGCCTGAATAGCGCCCCTCCCAAAAATCCGCCAAGCAGTCCGCCCAGGAACGGTGCGCCAAATAAAAGGCCTGGTCCAAAAAATCTGCTGTTTCGGTATGGTGTTATCATAGGATGCATTTCGGGTTCCCTCCTTCAAAAGTAGAAATGCCTTCCCTACTTCATATGCAAACAACCCAGAAAATGCATGGGCAAACAACCAGCCCATTGAAAAACAGCCTCCATTGGAGGCTGTCTTGTGCTTACGCATTTCTTATAATACCATTGCGGCAATCCAGCCGAAAACAATCAAAGGCAGGTTGTAGTGGACAAATGTCGGCACGACTGTGTCCCATATATGGTTATGCTGGCCATCGACATTCAATCCGGCTGTCGGTCCAAGAGTACTGTCAGAAGCAGGTGAACCTGCATCTCCCAGTGCCGCGGCGGTTCCGACAATGGCAACAGTCGCCATCGGGCTGAAGCCAAGCTGCATCGCCAGCGGAACAAAGATGGTGGCAATAACAGGGATGGTGGAGAAGGATGAACCGATTCCCATTGTGACAAGCAGGCCAACCACAAGCATCATCAGGGCGCCCAATGCTTTATTGTTGCCGATGGCAGCGGCAGACCATTCCACCAGCTGGGCAACATGGCCCGTTTCCTTCAAAACATCCGCAAAGCCGAAAGCCGCGAGCATGACAAAGCCTATAAAGGCCATCATTTTCATGCCGTCTGTCAGCAGCTGGTCCGCCTCGTTCCATTTGATGGATCCGCTAAGATAAATAACGGCGATTCCCGATAATGCCCCGATAATCATCGAGCCAGTAGTCAGCTGGACAGCCAATGCAGCCACAATTCCAACTACAGAAAAGAGAATGCCTCTTTTGGAATAAACGCCTTTGCTGGCTTCCACTTTCCCGGCCTGAAGGTAGTTCCTCGGCTTCCGGTACGAAACGAATATGGCAATCAGCAGGCCGAAAAGCATTCCCGCGGCGGGAATCAGCATCGCAGCCGGAATATCCGAAGCTGGGACAGTCAAGCCGCTATCCGCCATGTTCGTTTGCAGGATACCTTGGAAGATTTTTCCGAATCCTGCAGGCAGCAGCATATAAGGAGTCACAAGTCCAAAAGTCAGCACAGAGGCAATCAGCCTTCTGTCGAGCCGCAGTTCATTCATGATATATAAAAGCGGTGGAATTAAAATTGGTATAAAGGCAATATGAATAGGAATCAAATTCTGGGAAAAGATGGACATCAACAAGATGAAAAAAATAATCAGAATCTTCGAAAGACTTTTCGCTCTCTGATCCCCCTGCTTCCCAATAAAGGACAACATCGACTCTACGAGCATATTCGGAAGGCCGGTTGCCGAAATGGAAAGCGCGAATCCCCCAAGCAATGCATAACTTAGAGCTACTTCCGCACTTCCTCCCAATCCATTCGCAAAAACTTCTATCGTCTTATCCAGTCCAAGTCCGCCTGTCAATCCGCCTGCCAGGGCCCCGATGATAAGGGAAATAACAACGTTTACCCTAAGGAGGCTAAGGACAAGCATAACCAGGACAGCAATTACTACTGCGTTCATGGTGGTCCCCTCTCTGGTGTTGTAAAATAAAATCCTTTAGTTTGGTAAATTGGTAGAGAATTAAATTACATGTTCTAAAATAGCATGCTCCTATTTACATGTCAACGACTAATTTATGAGAGCGGCCCATACAAAAAGGAGGCAGCCGGTATGCACTGGCTGCCTCCTTTTCCATTTTTCGCATCTTTTAGTTTCCTTCGAATCTTTCAACCAGCAAGGCCAATGTCCGCACCATCACACCCGTTGCACCCGCAGGTCCCAGTTCATGGTCTTTGGCGGTGGTCGCTGTCMCGGCGATGTCCAGGTGAACCCACGGGGTCTGCTCGGCGAACTCGCCAACAAAGGCGCCGCCCATGATGGCATGGCCCTCGCGTCCCGGGGAATTATTCAAATCGGCGATTTTGCTGTTGCGCACCCGTTCGCGGTCCTTCTCGAACAGAGGAAGCCTCCAAATCGGCTCACCTGCTTCATAGGACGCTTCAAGCACTTGCTCAAACCATCCTTCATTGTTTGTAAGCGCCCCAGTCGTATCCGTGCCAAGCGCGATGATGACCCCGCCTGTCAGCGTGGCGACATCCACCAGATACTCCGCCCCATGATGTTTGGCATAGGTCACGGCATCGGCAAGCACCAGGCGTCCCTCCGCATCCGTATTGAGCACTTCAATTGTCTTTCCGCTCATTGAGGTAATCACATCATCCGGCTTGAACGCTGTACCGCTTACCATATTATCCGTTGACGGAATGACGGCCACCACGTTTTGTTCAGGCTTAAGCTCCCCAATCACTTCCATGGCGCCAAGCACAGCCGCAGCGCCGCCCATGTCGGATTTCATCCCGACAATCCCGTCCTTTGGCTTTAGCGAATAGCCTCCAGTATCAAAGGTAATTCCTTTTCCGACCAGGCCAATGACATCTTTCCATTCGTCTTTGCCCTGGTACTTGAGAACAATCATCTTTGGAGGCTCTGCTGAACCCTGGTTAACTGCCAGCATCGCTCCCATTCCAAGCTTCTCCATGTCCTCCTTCTCAAGGATTTCAACTTCAAAGCCATATGTATCCCCCAGTTTGCGTGCATATTCCGCCATATCTGATGCAGTCAGCATATTGCCTGGCAAATTCACGAGGGTGCGTGCCGAGTTCACGCCTTTTCCATGCACATGTCCCACTCCCACGGCCGCTTCAATTTCCTTCGCTTCCTCACCTGATGCATAGATTGTCAGGCTTTCCATGTTTCTTTCCGGTTCGTTCTTCTGTTTGTATCCTTCAAATTCGTAGGTCGCCAGCTGGCAGGCTTCACCAAAAGCATGGGCTGCATCCAGATGATCAACTTCCCCGCTTGCAAACGTGTCGAGGAGCACAGCCCCTTCCGTCAGCTTGTCTTGTTTCAGGGTTTTAAACAGCTTGCCAAATGCATCGCGAAGCAGCTCGAAGGAAAATTCCTTTTCAGGCCCCAGCCCGACAAAATACAGCCTCTTAGCCTTGATTTTTCCGAAGGTGTGCACTTTGGACACACTCTTTTTCCTGGTGCCGATATCGCCGCTTTTGATCAGTTCTTTCAGCTGGCCATTAAAAAGTCCATCAAGTTCCCACATTGTTCCTTCAAGGGCAGCCGATTTATGGAAAATGCCAATAATCAAACATTCATGGGCATTGGCCGCGTCCCAGTCTCTTTTAATTTGAAACAAATCTGTCACCTCCAAAATATATCTTCATTATAACCAAACCTGTCATTTATTTCGAATCCCTAATCATCCTGAAGATACAAAAAAAGCGGAGGCAAAGCTGGCAGGTGGTCCACAGCGGTATAAGGCACTTGGTCTATTCCCGGAGGAATAATCTCCAGGCAGTCCTCAATAAATTCCAGGACCTTCTCTAGGTCCAGCCCCCAGTAAAAGGGCCTGTATCCCTGAAGATAGTCATGGGCCGCCTTCATCATGAGCCTGGTTCCTTTCACATTTCCGTAGCTGTAATGATAGAGCGCGACGCTCATCTGCAAAAGCCCTTTTAAAAATAAATTCCCTTTTTCCTCCATCCACATTTCTTCCAGGAGGTCATGGCATGTGTAGTAATCACCTTCATTGAAGCTGATAAAAAACTCGTAATATTCCATAKGGTAGTCATGGCCCATCTTGCACACCTCCATGTTGGTGCTAACGGTATCATATCAGATGGGAACTCCCCGTGAAATGATTATGTGATTTTACAAATCTTGCTGTACAATAAAGTAAATGAATAAAGGGAGGAATACCCCATGGAAATTCTGTTCAATTTCCCTTTATGGGCATCTTTGGCAGCGATCTTCTTTGCCCAGTTCGTTAAAGTTCCTATCCAGTTTATCGCTACCAAAAGGCTTGACTGGTCTCTGCTCACCAGCACAGGCGGAATGCCGAGTTCCCACTCCGCGGCTGTCACAGCCCTTTCAACCGGTGTAGCCCTGGAAACAGGCCTTGATTCCCCGGTGTTCGCCATTTCTGCCATTTTTGCGATCATCACGATGTTTGATGCAACTGGAGTCCGGCGCCAGGCAGGGGAACAGGCCATTGTGCTGAACCAGCTGGTAGCAGACTTTAATAGAATCATTGAAGATGCGAAGGATTGGCCCAAAAAGCCTGAACAGGAAAAGCGCAGGGAACTGAAGGAACTGCTGGGCCATAAACCAATTGAGGTTTTCTTTGGCGGCCTTACAGGCATTTTCCTTACTTTGCTGCTTCATTATCTTGTTTAGAAAGGGGGAAAAGGGATGAGAGTCTTATCATTATGTCCCAGCAATACGGAATTGATGGCATTCCTTGGAC
This sequence comes from Bacillus sp. FJAT-27251, assembly GCF_001273925.1. Lineage (GTDB taxonomy): Bacteria > Bacillota > Bacilli > Bacillales > Cytobacillaceae > Mesobacillus_B. Next base: position 154,339 of record NZ_LIGG01000001.1, read on the forward strand.
AAACAAGCCTGCTGGCCGGAGTGGATGATTTTTCCGATTGGCCCAGGGAAATTGACAGCCTTCCCCGGCTTGGACCCGACTTGTCCATCAACCTCGATCTGGTGGAAGACCTGAAACCTGATTTGGTGCTTGCTTCCCTCAGTGTGCCTGGAATGGAAAAGAATGTGGAAGGCCTCCGGGCCCGGGGAATTCCGCATCTCGTTTTAAATCCCCAATCCCTCATGGATATTGAGCAAGATTTGATCCTTACAGCTGAAGCTCTGGGAATACCGGAAACAGGGCAAATAGCAGCATTGGATTATCGGAGAAGGCTTGAGGCAGCTTCCAGGAAAAAACCACCATCAGGTCGCAGGCCAACCTTATACTGGGAATGGTGGCCCAAACCAGTCTTTACGCCTGGAAAAGGAAACTGGCTTACGGAACTATCGAATGCAGCCGGAGCCCGCAATGTATTTGATGACAATGAGTCAGCAAGTATCCAGACAGACTGGGAAGACGTCCTCAAACGCCAGCCGGACTTTATTTGCCTCGCCTGGGTCGGTGTCCGGAGGGAGAAAATCAATCCTTCCCTTATCAGGAAAAGGCCGGGATGGAATGATCTTGAAGCCGTCAAAAAAGGGAGAGTCTTCATTCTTGATGAGGAACTGTACTGCCGCCCTTCCCCAAGACTGCTGGACGGATTGGAGAAGCTTTCCTCCCTGCTTGACAATACTGGATTTTAAAACCCAAACAGGCTGGCATCCAACCTTATGGTGCCAGCCTTCTTCTTTATAAATATCATTCTTTATACTGCTGCCTGAACACTTGGAGGGCAGCATCTTCGTTCATTTCCTTCAGGTCCGCCTCCGTGAGGCTTCCGTCCCCCATTTTAATAATGGATACCTCAATGGTCCTTTTGCCCCACTGATTATAGACATCTTCCACTGTATCATAATACAAATCCAACTTATTTCCCTTAATCGCCCCGCCCTTATCGGCAACCACCCCATAGCCATAATCGGGTATAAAGAGGACCGTTCCAATCGGGAACACGTTCAGGTCTGCAGCTATGGTCGAAAACAAGTCCCGCTTTACCTCTACACCTGAGTAAGTGATTCCATAGCTTGGATGGCCCGGGTTTTTCCCGGTCGATTCAGCTCCTGCCGTGTACCCTGTAGCAATGACCGTTTTTTTCGGATATTGCGTCCAGTCGACAGATTCTTCAAGACTTTGACTTGGGCTGGCGGCATCCGCGCTCGCCGGAATGTCATCATGATAAAAATATTTCATAATCGTACCAGCATCCACTCCCGAAATCGAATGGAGGGTCGTCAGCAGGGCAGCCACGAAAAGGATGGACATAAAAAAGCGCCTTGCCCATATTTTTATTATGTACATAGAACTCTTTCACTCCTCACAAAACTATTATTTGCCCTAAGGAGGAGGAAATATTCCCAATCTCATATAAAAAACCTTCATTAAATGAAGGTTTTAAAACATCTGGTACCCTTTTTTGCGCAAAAGCCTAATGACAAACCCTGCAGCAATGGCGCCTGCCAGACCGCAGCCCAGGATAGCTATATCAGCGGGAGCAAGGCTGGCAATCTTGCTGCCAAGCTCCCGAAAAGCAGGTCCGCTATTCCGAAAGTATTCAATGAATCTTACATCATCAATGATAAAGATTGTGATGACAGGATATAGGATAGCCATGATCCATGACATTCTAAGCAGCATGTTCAATAAAAAGCCTATCCCAAAAAATAACACAAAGAAAAGCAGCATTGATATAATCAATGTGACAATCGTTAATTCCACGATGATTCCCCCTATTTTCCATCATTCCTAGTTTACTGAATGACCAAGCAGCTTGTCTAGGGGAAAAGAAAAAACCCTGCAGAGTGCAGGATTTGAATTAAAATATTCACTATTGCTTTTCTTTTCCGGATCCTTCGCAGCAGGAACAGGTTTCCGAACCGCCCAGCAGAAGCTGGAAGTACCCTTTACCTGAGCAATAAGGGCACTCTTTATTTTCACCTTTGTATTGGCTCATCGTCCTCTCTCCTTTAATCTTTGAATTTTCTGATAATATAACAATATCTTCAGAAAATGAAAAGATTCATTTTAGGTAAAAATAGGTCGTGTAAACGGATACATAAGGCTTTTCCTTCCACATGCTGATTCTAGCTTAAAATTTCAGAAAATTACAATATCTTTTAAACGTATAAAAAAACAGACCCGGAGGCCTGCCTTTTTTTAACTTACAAAATGTTGAATTTTCCTTTTTTCATGACTAGCGATGGGCCACCGATCATGAATAAGGCACGGTTATCAATCATTTTCTTCATGAAGGATGCTTTTGAACCGACCAGCTTTTTACCAAATGCCACTCCAATCGCATCGTCTTCACCAAGGGAACATACTGTTCCTTTGATATCGGGAGTGAACGTTTCAAGGTCGCCTTTGCCACGGACAAGAGCTGCAATATTGCGTGCGCAAACTTCACCTTGCTGCATGGCAATCTGAGCTGTTGGCGGAAATGGACGATTGATTTCTTCATTGATAATCAATGAGCAGTCACCCACGATAAAGACGTTTTCTGACCCTGGAATCMTCAAGTCAGGCTGCACTTTCACCCGGCCGCGCATCGCTTCGATTCCAGACTTCTCGATTACGGAGTTTCCGCGTACGCCCGCTGCCCAAACAACAGTGGCGGCTTTGATTTCTTCTACTTCCTCTTCTCCCTTGGCAACAATGATGCCTTCAGGTGTAGCTTCCTTGATGGCTGTTCCAATACGGAACTCAATGCCTTTCTTTTCAAGGTAGGAGACCGCATAATCGACAAGCTCAGGGTCAAATCCTGGCAGAACCATTGGCGCTGCTTCTACGCAAACAACCTTTACCTTATGGTAGTCCACGTCATATTCTTTGCAAAGTTCAGGAATGCGGTTGGCAAGTTCGCCAAGGAACTCGATTCCTGTGAAGCCGGCTCCGCCGACGACGATTGTGAGCCTTTCGTCCTTCTTCACTTCCTCAGTGTTATAGGTAGCGAATTGGTATTCGATATGCTCACGAAGCTGCCTTGCCGAATTTACATTGACAATGGAGAAGGCATAATCCTTCAGACCCTTGATTCCAAATGTTTCAGGCTCAGCTCCCAGGGCTACCACCAGGTAATCATAAACAACGTCACCGCTATCCAGGATGACACGGTTCTCTTCCATTCTTACCTCTTCCACTGTACCTTGAACAAACTCAACCTTTTGACGGTCAATGACGTCGCGAACATCGTAACGAACGCGGTCATGATGAAGCGTGCCTGCAGATGCTTCATGCAGCCAGGTTGTTTCGTAGTGGTAATCATTTTTATTAATGAGGACAATGTCAGCTTCGTTGACTCCAAGCTGTTTTTGCAGCCTTGTAGCTGTCATAAGTCCACCATAACCTGCTCCTAGAATAACAATTTTTGGCTTTCTCAAAGTGATCACTTCCACCTTTGTATAAAATTTGTCTAAAAATGCTTACTCTTATCTTTTACTGCTTTTAAAAAAATTACTATATCATAAAAAATAAGATAAAGGCTGTGCTTTGTGATTTTTTTCACTAATACAGACAAGAAAAATTACTATAATTGTCACACAAACTTAACAATTTATTGACCCATCTCTCATGATATTCTTTTTACCTTCTATTTTCAAGAGGCTAATAGGACAAAAATTTTCATTTCCATCCTTTTTCTTGAATTAATTCAGGTCTTTTTGTTAAAAATCAGGGAACAGGGAGCCTAATATAACGCTAATTACCGATGTTCACTAACGTTTTATGGTATTATATAAAATGGAGTTATTTTGCTACATAGTGAGGGGGATATGGAGTGAAAGAAGATCAAAAAGTGTATGACATCACCATTATCGGTGGAGGACCTACTGGTTTGTTCACTGCTTTTTATGGCGGAATGAGACAGGCATCCGTAAAAATCATTGAAAGTCTTCCGCAACTGGGCGGCCAGCTATCTGCCCTTTATCCGGAGAAATACATATATGATGTGGCCGGCTTCCCAAAGGTCCGCGCCCAGGAATTAATCAACAACCTGAAAGAACAAATGGCAAAATTCGACCCAACCATCGTGCTCGAGCAAGCTGTGGAAAAGCTGGAAAAATTGGAGGATGGCAACTTTAAGCTGACAACAGACAAGCAAACCCACTACTCCAAGACCATCATTATCACTGCCGGGAACGGTGCTTTCCAGCCTCGCCGCCTCGAACTCGAAAGCGCTTCTCAGTATGAAGGCAAAAACCTTCATTATTTTATTGATGACCTTAATCAGTTTGCCGGCCAAAAGGTCGCGGTATTGGGCGGCGGCGATTCCGCAGTGGATTGGGCGCTGATGCTTGAACCGATTGCTGAACAGGTGACAATCGTGCACCGCCGCGACAAATTCCGGGCCCATGAACATAGTGTGGAAAACCTGCAGAATTCAAAAGTTGATATTAAAACACCATACGTCCCAGTGGACCTGGCCGGAAATGGAGCCGCCATTAATCAGATTATTCTTCAGGAAGCAAATGGGGACGGAAAAGTCGCCATTGATGTGGATGCAGTCATTTGCAATTTCGGATTTGTTTCTTCCCTCGGCCCAATTAAGGAATGGGGACTGGAAATCGAAAAGAATTCCATTGTCGTTAACTCAAAAATGGAGACGAACATTCCTGGCATCTATTCTGCCGGAGATATCTGCACCTATGACGGCAAGGTAAAGCTGATTGCCTGCGGATTCGGCGAAGCGCCAACTGCAGTGAACAACGCAAAGGCCTTTTACGATCCAAAAGCAAAAATTCAGCCGCTTCATAGTTCATCGATGTTTAAGTAGCAACGAAAAGCGGAAGCGCCTTGCTCAGCCCCGACAAGCGCTGGAGGGCCGGCAGGTGAAGTCGTTCTTTGACTTCATCGGACGGACCGATCTAGAAAAGCGGAGCCGACTGGTAGGAGCGACAAGCGTAAGACAGAATCCTTCAGAAGGCGTTTTTTGCCTTCTGAAGGATTCTGGCTTGCGACTCGAGCTCCTAGGAGGCAAAGCCAGACAAGCGACTCGAGGGGGTAGGCGCTGGAGCTAGACATTTATCTAAGTCTAGCAAGTCATACTTTCTTATTCCAATAAAAAAAGCAAGGTGGCTTTCACCTTGCTTTTTTGCTTAACAATCCTCAGGCGTCCCTGCGTTTGTTGCGGTTTTGAAAGAAGAACCGCAGCCGCAGGAAGCGATGGCATTCGGGTTGTCGATTGTGAATCCCCCGCCCATCATGGACTGCTTATAATTGATCACAGTCCCCTTCAAAATCGGAATACTGTCTTTATCAACGAGAATCCTGATGCCATGTTGTTCCAATTCGCTGTCGCCCTCTTCGACTTCATGGGCAAATCCCATTCCATAGGAGAGACCGCTGCAGCCGCCACCCTTTACTGCCACTCTAAGGAAGGCTCCTTCCTCTTCATTGTGTTTCATCATATCTTTAATCTGGAGGGCAGCCTCTTCGGTAATTATAACGATTTGTTCCATTTTTTTGCCTCCTGTCCCGGGAAAATCCCTTCTTAATAACTATTATATACAGTGTGTTCCTGCTCCTCAACCAATCGGTTTCACTAAAAACGGGAGCTATCTATATCAGCCGGCTGCATAGGCAGCCCCGGAATTAAAACATCGGATTGTCTTCGATGTGCTGGTAAATCTTTTCCACAAGCTCCTCTGGTGTTTCAGCAGTGACGGGCTCACCGTCGACAAGGGCATACAAGGACTTGGCGCATTTGCCGCAATAGCTTAGGCATCCATACTCGATGATATCGAGATTGGAATCCCGCTCCAGCTGCTCAAGAGCTTTTTGCGCTCCATTTGCCAGATTGCTGATGCAAAATTCAACGATCGGCACAATCATTTCCTATCACCTCTCTACTAACTGTTAATCCTACCTTTTTTTATGGGTATCGTCAATGTTCCCTGTCCTTCAACGAAGGGTGCTGCTCGGCTTATATTTGTTGTTATTTTGTCACAACTTCGTTATAATTCTTATGGAGTTTAAGACTAAATCTATTTTGGAATATTATTTAGAACGGAAAGCAAGCGGTTCCACAAAGTGAACATTGTACCAACATGAAGGAAAGTAAAGGAAGAGAGCAGAGAAGGGGATAGTAATGATGAAAAATCTGGTTATTCTCGGGGGCGGTTATGGAGGCATGAGGATGCTTCACCGGCTTCTGCCGAATGAGCTGCCAAATGATGTAACAATTACGCTAATTGACCGGTTCCCATACCATTGCTTAAAGACTGAATATTATGCGCTCGCGGCCGGCACCATTTCCGACCAGCATATCCGGGTGGCATTCCCGGAGCATCCACGATTGAAGATCAAGTACGCAGAAGTCACGGAAGTTAAGCTCGATGGACAAGTTGTCTGCCTTCAGTCTGGTGAAGAAGTTCCATTTGATGACCTCGTCATCGGACTTGGTTGCGAGGACAAATATCATGATATTCCAGGTGCGAAGGAGTTTACCTATAGCATCCAGACGATTGAAAAATCAAGGGCAACATACCAGGCCCTAAACAATCTTCCGGCAGGTTCAACTGTTGCGATCGTGGGCGGAGGGCTGAGCGGCGTCGAGCTTGCCAGCGAACTGAGCGAAAGCAGAAACGACCTTAACATTAAGCTGTTTGACCGCGGCAAGCATATCTTGTCGGCTTTTTCCGAAAGGCTGAGCACGTATGTGGAAAACTGGTTTGACACGCACTCGGTTGAGATTATCAATAAAGCGAATATTACTAGAGTAGAAGAGGGCATCCTTTATAATCATGACGACCCTGTGTCGGCTGATGCCATCGTATGGACAGCCGGAATCCAGGCGAATAAAATCGTTCGCGATCTTCCTGTTGAAAAAGATGGAATGGGCCGGGCCATCATTACTCCAAGGCACCACCTGCCGAAATATGAAAATGTCTTTATCCTGGGAGACTGTGCGAGCCTTCCACACGCACCAAGCGCCCAGCTGGCAGAGGGGCAGGCTGAACAGATTGTTGTCGTCCTTACAAAGCGATGGAAAGGCGAAGAAGTACCAGAGTCCTTCCCGCCAATCAAGCTGAAGGGCGTACTTGGCTCCCTCGGCAAAAAACACGGCTTCGGATTAGTCGCAGAAAGACCGATCACCGGCCGTGTCGCCAGGCTGTTAAAGTCCGGCGTGCTGTGGATGTATAAATACCATAATGGATAAAAGAAAACCGAAGCCGGTTGAAAAGAGCCTTGAGAAACCTCAAGGCTCTTTTTTAGCTGTTAAAACCGGGGTCCATCGATATAGAGTTTCGCTTTCGGACAGCTTACGGCGTTTTACCTGCATTCCTGTCCGAATAAGACCTGCTTTCGGACAGCTCCTAGCGTTTCACCTGCACTCCTGTCCGAATGAGGCCCGCTTTCGGACTGCTTACGGCGTTTCACCTGCAGACCTGTCCGAATGAGACCCGCTTTCGGACAGCTTACGGCGTTTTTCCTGGACTCCTGTCCGAATGAGACCTGCTTCGGACTGCTTACGGCGTTTTTCCTGGAAGCCTGTCCGAATGTGACCTGCTTTCGGACTGCTACACGGCGTTTCCCTGCAGACCTGTCCGAATGTGACCTGCTTTCGGACTGCTTACGGCTTTTTCCCTAGAGACCTGTCCGAATCAGACCCGCTTTCGGACTGCTTATGCCGCTATTCCTGGACTCCTGTCCGAATCAGACCCGCTTTCGGACCTTTCCGAAAGCCCCCCCTGTATGCGCACACCCATCTCCCTAGCTAGCTCTCCCGCTAGGCTGGCTGGTAGCCGTACTTCTCCATTTCGGCAAAAATTGTTTTCAGGCGCGGATTGCCTTCCCCGACGACCTTCCCCTCAAGGAGAACGACGGGATAAAACATGTCTTCTTCAATTACCTGCTGTGCGAAGCTTTTCTTGTCCTCATCTTCCGGAGGATTGAAAATGTCTACATAAGAGATCTTAAAGCTCTGATTGCTGTATTTTCTGCCAACAGCCGCTTCCAGCCATTCATAGGTTTCCCTGGATGATGGCAAATTGACACAGCTCGGGCAGAGCTGGTCGGCTCCATAAACCACAATCTCGACTTCTTTTTGAAGCACAAGGCATTCCCCCCATCAGTATAATTACATTTTACAATAATGTGACCATCATGCCTAAGAAAATACTATCCCTGCAGGGTTTTTAGTTTTAACCAATAGATTTTTCAACAGGATGCGATTATAATAGGAATTATGAAAGGAGTCGATTTTACATGTCTGAGCAACAAATGTTTGAACAAGTCCAGGAAGTATTAGATAAATTGCGTCCATTCCTTCTGCGTGACGGCGGTGACTGTGAATTGGTCGATGTGGATGAAGGCGTGGTAAAATTGCGTCTGCTCGGTGCATGCGGAAGCTGCCCAAGTTCTACAATCACATTGAAGGCTGGAATCGAGCGCGCTCTTTTAGAGGAAGTACCGGGCGTTGTCGAAGTAGAACAAGTATTTTAATCTATCGTATATATGCGGCCGTGCCACTGGGCATGGCTGTTTTTATTATTATGTATCAATAAAAAAAAGCCCATTAAATTGGGCTTTTTTTATTGTCTTGATGGATGATGGAAGTATGGCTGCCACTCCGCTCGATTTCGAGCTGGACAATTTTCATCGCGCTTAGGGAATTTTCCAGGGATTGCGCCAGTTTTTTACCTTTGCCCGGTTCTGCAAGGCATAGGAGTGATGGTCCCGCCCCGCTTAGGGCCGTTCCGAATGCCCCGGATTCCAGGGCAAGCTGTTCAACCTCGTCCCACCAGGGAATCAGCTTCCGGCGATAAGGCTGATGGAAGCGGTCGCTGGCCATCATCTTGCCTGCCACCCGCCAATTTCCGGTAAAAAGGGCCGCCAGCAGCTGATTGGCCACTGCACTTGCCTCCACTGCCTGGGAAAACGCAATCTCCTCAGGAAGGACTTCCCGGGAGGATTCTGTCAATAATTCATCGTCGGGAATGACGGCTACAAGATCCATTTCAACAGAGTGAACCGGAGTCAGGTCAATCCCGGTCTCGAGCTGACTGCCAACGACCAGGCCGCCATAAATGGAGGCTCCTACATTGTCCGGATGCCCTTCAATACCAGCAGCGATTTCCAGCTTCTCCTGCCTTGAGAGCTGAAGCCCGCAAAAATGGCTTGCCAGCTCGATTCCCGCAATAATGGCTGCCGCACTGGAGCCCAGCCCGCGGGCAAGGGGAATATCGCTCTGGACCGCCAGCCTGCATGGCGGCATTTCCCTGCCGTATAATTTTGCTGTCCTGATGGCCATTTGGGCGATAAAGTGCTCGCTGTCACGCGGGAACCTTTTTAGTTCCTCGCTTAAAGGAATGATATCCCAGTGGGAATGGACTTCCGCTTCCACACTTAGGTACAGGTTGACCGCTAGCCCAATCGAATCGAATCCCGGCCCCAGGTTTGCCGAACTGGCCGGCACCTTGACGGTGAACATTCCTCCGCCCTTCATCGGTAGACAACTCCGCGGATATGTTCACTTACCTTTTCTTCATCATTTGGCAGGACGACAGGCTTAATAGTGCTGCATTCAATAGCCGTCGCCGGGTCCTTTAGGCCATTTCCGGTAAGGACGGCAACAATCCTTGAACCGCGCGGAATTTGGCCTTGCTGCAGCTTCTTGAAAACACCGGCAAGGGAAGCGCATGATGCTGGTTCGGCAAACACTCCCTCAGTGGAGGTAAGGGTACGGTAGGCTTCCAGGATTTCTTCATCAGAGACTTCGCCAATCTTTCCATCTGACTCATCTCTTGCATTAACCGCCAAATGCCAGCTGGCTGGATTTCCAATTCTGATGGCAGTGGCGACTGTTTCAGGGTTTTCAAACACCCTGTCATGGACAATGGCAGCCGCCCCTTCGGCTTCAAAGCCAAACATTTGCGGCAGGCATGTTCCTTTTGCTGCATCATACTCCTTGAACCCTTTCCAGTAGGCGGAGATGTTTCCCGCGTTTCCTACAGGGATAGCCAAAATATCCGGCGCGCTTCCAAGCTGGTCGCAGATTTCAAACGCAGCTGTTTTTTGGCCCTCAAGCCGATATGGATTGACCGAGTTGACCAGGGCCACTGGCTCGGTTTCACTAATGTTTCTCACCATTTTCAATGCCTCGTCGAAGTTGCCTTCAATCGAGATGATGTCTGCCCCATACATGACTGCCTGGGCAAGTTTCCCCATGGCAATTTTGCCTTCCGGGATGACGACGATGCAGCGCATGCCAGCCCTTGCGGCATAGGCGGCCGCAGCAGCCGAGGTATTTCCGGTCGAGGCGCAGATGACCGTGTCGCTTCCGTCTTCCTTGGCCTTGGCCACTGCCATGACCATCCCTCTGTCCTTGAAGGATCCTGTCGGGTTTGTCCCCTCCGTTTTTACATAAAGATCGACACCCCACTTTTCGGACAATGAGTCCAGCCGAATCAAAGGTGTATTCCCCTCATGCAATGTCAGTAAGGGAGTGTTATCATTTACGGGAAGATATTCCCGGTATTCCTCCAATAAGCCTTTCCATCTCACGCCCCAGCACTTCCTTCCACCCGGTAAGAACTCTTGACTTCCTTCAATGCCTTCAAATCCCGCAGCTCCATCAATATTTCCTCATAATCTTTAAGGGACGCTTTGTGGGTAACGAGAACGATTTCAGCCAGACCTTTTTCCTTTACCGGCAGTTGAAGGATTTTTTCAAAGCTTACTCCATGTTTTGCGAATACAGAAGTAATCTCGGCAAAAACACCTACCTCATCTTTTACATGGAGCCTTAAGAAATACTTGGAGAAGATTTCTTCCGGAGCCTTCAGGTTTTTTTCATGCTGAGGGGCAATGGCCGAGCTTCCATTCACCTCAAGGCGCATGTTTTTCACCACTCCGACCAGGTCGGAAACAATCGATGTCGCTGTAGGCAGGCTCCCGGCTCCCGGGCCATAGAACATGGTCTCACCCACTGCTTCGCCGTATACATAAACCGCATTGTATTCATTATGCACCGACGCAAGCGGATGGGAATGCGGCAGCAAGGTTGGCTGAACACTGACTTCCACTCTTTCCCCGTCGCGATGGGCGATTCCGAGCAGCTTCATTGTATAGCCAAGCTGTTTCGCATAATGAAGGTCTTCTTCGGTTACCTTGGTGATTCCAGTTGTCTTTACGTCATCGAGATCTACTTTCATTGAGAATCCCAAAGTTGCAAGGATCACCATCTTGCGGGCCGCATCAAGCCCTTCCACATCCGATGCAGGATTGGCCTCGGCATACCCAAGCGCCTGGGCTTCTTTTAGAACATCCCCATAAGCGAGCCCTTCCTGTGACATTTTCGTCAAAATATAGTTGGTCGTTCCATTGACGATGCCCATCAGTTTGGTAATCCGGTCGGAAGCAAGTCCATCGACAAGGCTTCGGATAATCGGGATGCCGCCTGCCACACTCGCTTCGTAAAATAGGTCGCAGCCATTGGCGGATGCCGCCCGCAGCAGCTCTGAGCCGTAGATGGCCATCAGGTCCTTATTGGCTGTGACAATATGTTTTTTATTTTCAATTGCCTGAAGCAATAGCTCTCTTGTTTCTTCCACGCCGCCCATGACTTCGATGACCACATCGATGCCAGGGTCATTAATGATTTCATTGACATCTGTCGTTAAAACACTCTCGTCAATTTTTACGGCTCTTTCCTTCCCCAATTCCTGAACAAGGACTTTTTTCACCTGGATTGGGCAGCCTACCTGATGCATCAGCTTATCCTGATGGTTTTCTATAATCTTGATTACCCCGCTGCCAACCGTGCCAAGTCCGAGCAGTCCAATCGAAATCGCCTTCATAATTTCTCCTCGCTTTCTGTTCTCCAGTCGTAAACACTTGTCTTTGTATAGTAGACATTATAGTTATTGTTTTCTTTATTTACAAGGGATTTTGCCTAAAAAAATAATGTAAACGCTTCAGAGTTCAACTATTTGGAAATTTCAGCTGAATAGCAAAAGAACCGCCATAAGGAGGCTGGTTCTTTTCCGCTCCGAGCTATGACTCGAGCAGGATGGTGTTCACAAGTGTTTTTGGTTTTTGTCCAGTCAGGACCCGTTCGATATTGTCCACACAAATCCCAATCATTTTCATTCTCGTTTCCATAGTGGCACTGCCGATATGGGGCAGGGCCGTGACATTTTCCAGAGCCAGCAGCGGGTGGTCCGCAGATATCGGCTCCTCCGCAAACACATCCAATCCAGCCCCCGCAATCTCCTTGTTTTTCAGTGCCTCGGCCAAGGCTGCTTCATCGGCGACCGCCCCTCTGGAAGCATTGATGAAAATGGCGGAGGTTTTCATCTTTTTAAATACATCAGCGTTGAACAAGTGCTTTGTTTCCGGTGTCAGCGGCGTCATGGCGACCAGGAAGTCGGATCGCTCCACCAGTTCATCGAAAGAGCAGTATTGTGCTCCCAGCGCTTGTTCCGCCTCTGGCCTCCTGGACCTGTTATGGTAAAGAATCTCCATGCCAAACCCTTTGGCCCGGCGTGCCACTGCCTCGCCAATGCCGCCCATGCCGGCAATTCCGATGGTTTTATGATGGACATCATGGCCCGCAAGCAAGAACGGGCTCCAGCTTTGCCATTTCCCGTCTTTAATAAATTCAGCGGCTTCCACTACCCTTCGTGCCGCGGCCAGCAGGAGGGCAAAGGTCAGGTCGGCAGTTGTTTCGGTCAGTACATCAGGCGTATTGCAAACATAAACGCCTTTTTCCGTTGCCGCATCCACATTTATGTTGTCGTAGCCGACCGCCATATTGGCGACCACCTTCAATCTTTTTCCCGCCTCGAAAACCTCCTGTGTGACAGGGTCGGATACGACTGTTAGCAGCGCATCCGCTTTCGCTGCCTGTGACAGCAGGACATCTTGCGGAACAGCCTGATCCTCGCGTTCCCACATATGCACATCGAATCGTCCTGCCAGCTTTTGATAGGCTTCTTCCGGCAATTTCCTGGTCAGATAGATATAAGGCTTCATTGTATTCTCCTCTGCATAACAGTTGTCAAAATTATTTTAACATACTGAAACCTGACAAGGAATCACTTGTTTATCCAAGATATCGAAGGAAGCTTCAAAGCACGGGCGGGCGCTTCGGCCAGCTGGTAAAAGCCTCCCAAAAAACGTTCGTGTTCCCCGCTCATCTTCAAATGCTTCAGCAGCTGATCCTCCAGTGCCAGCTTTTGCTGCTCCGAACCTGTAATATAATAGCCTTCCACACATTCAAAGTAATGGAGAGGAAATAACAGCCTGGAATAAAGAAGCCTCCAGGCGAATGGCGACAGCCTGCCCCCCTGCTGATAGCTGGCAATGAATTTCCTGACTGCCGGCTGATAGGTTTGCGTATTGTAAAAATACCGTTCCCTGATCCATTCCGCCAAATCCCTTGATGGGTGGTCGAACACCCAGTCGAATGGATTCTTAATCACGTATTTTCCCCATGTCCTGGCCGTATAACGCTCATGGCAGACCGTGCCATTGTCAGTTTCTGTCGGCTGTCCATCGAGTTCGGTGTCGGCAAGATATTGGATTGCATTTTCAGCAAGCCCCATATAATACGGAAAGGAGTCCAAAAACATTTTTTCAAATTCATTTTCCGGCTCCTGCATCAGCTTCCCATTCCATACATTTTCCATCTGGTCCAGCCGCTTTTCCCAGAGCTGCTTCCATTGCCCAATCCTGTTCACTGTCTTCACCTGAAAAGGCATATACCTCCCTCTCCAATGAAGACGTGCCAGCTTGCTGCCCATTTTTTCAACAGAATTGGTTTTCAGCCCCGGATATTGAAGCAGGCAGTATTGGCTTCCTTCCCATTCACAGACCTGTGCTCCATCCTTCGTGCGCACAAATTGCGGGATTTCCTTGTCGCCAAAGCTGCGAAGCAGCCCCGCTATTTTTTCAAGCTCGCTTATTTCTTGCTCTTTCCTTCCTGTTGCGGTGATAATCAAGTAAAGCGTTTTATCCTGTTTATAGGCTCGATATTTCTCGATATCCAGTTCATGGCCTTCCTTAATGCCGTATTTTTCCTTGATCATTTTTTCAAACATGTGGCAGCCCCTCTTCGAATCTTTTTTAGTACTATATGAGGGGTGGGCGAAAAACTTGTTAAAATGCCCATTTTAGGAAAACCTGTTAAGAGATCTGTGCGAACCAAACGGGTTAAACCGAATAAATTAGGTTAAATAGATATCATAGAATTTTTGGAAAGAAGGGTGACAACATATGTTAGAAAAAAAGAAACCAATTCATCTTACCGAAGAAAATGCCAGGGAATGGCTTCATAAACGAGGGGTGGAAATAGAGGATATTGCCAAGCTTGTCTATTATCTTCAGGAGAAATACCACCCTTCCCTTGCGATGGACGACTGCATGGAAAATGTGGAAAGGGTTCTGTCCAAGCGTGAAGTGCAAAATGCCATTCTGACAGGAATACAGCTGGATATCCTGGCGGAGGAAGGAAAGCTTGGTGAGCCTCTCCAGTCCATCATTGCGACTGATGAAAGTTTGTATGGAATTGATGAAATCCTTGCTTTTTCAATCGTTAATATATATGGGTCCATTGGATTCACCAACTACGGTTATATAGATAAACAAAAGCCCGGCATTCTTGAAAAACTTAATGATAAATCCAGCGGCAAATGCCATACATTCCTGGATGACATCGTCGGAGCCATCGCCGCTGCCGCGTCAAGCCGCCTGGCCCACCGCGCTGCCAATATCGATTAAAGCGCAAGTGCCAAAAAAAACGAGGGACTGGACTGCCCCTCGTTTTTTACACTTCCCACTGGTCAAGTGTGTCGATTGTATAGGTTGGTTTCTTTTCGTATCGTTTAAGAAGTTCTTTTGTGGTCACTCCCGTGTGTACCAGGAGGGTGTCCAGGCCGGCCCTCATCCCTGCAAGGATATCCGTATCATAATTATCGCCGACCATCAGGGTCTCGGCTTTGCCTGTCCCAAGAACTTCAAGCGCCTGCTCCATGATGATGGACTCCGGCTTTCCAATAAACTGGGGCTTCGTTTGGGTAGAAACAGCTATTAGCGAGGTGAACGCTCCGTTTCCAGGCATGAAACCGCGCTCCGTCGGGATCGCGATATCCGCATTGGTTGAAATAAACCTGGCTCCATTCCGGATTGCAAGGCAGGCTACCGCCAGCTTTTCATAAGTGATTTCACGGTCGATGCCTGTTACGACAAAATCGGCATCATCCCCCGCTTCCCTGAAGCCTTTTTCGGCAATGGACGTTCTCAGGCCTTCTTCCCCGATCATGTAGACTGATGCATCTTTTTTCTGCTCGTATATGTAATTGGCCGTTGCCTGGCTCGTCGTGAACACTTGATGCTCCTCGGCGGGGATATCGAAGTCCCTAAGCTTCGCGGCAACCTGTGCCGGTGTACGGGATGAATTATTCGTCACAAACAGGTAGGGAATATTTTCTTTTATCAAACGGCGAATAAAATCGGCGGCCTCTTCGATTCGTTCACTGCCTTTATACATTGTGCCGTCAAGATCAATCAAATAGCCTTTATACTTTTTCATCATCGTCCTCCTCGCTGTCACTTAAGCCATCCTGCGTTAAAACCTCCAAAGGAAACTCCTTGCACTAGCAAAGGCCGCAAGAGGCGGCCTGATCATTTTTTTATCTTTTAAAAGCAGATACCGGCCCAAGTTCATTGGTCAGATAGCTGCGGACCTTGCCGGAAAATAGCTTCAGGCTTGGCATCTCTTTCTTGAAGCTGTCCCGCAGCAGGACATGGTCCACATTTATGTATTGCTGGACGGTCATCTTCCTGAATGGAATCAGGCTTTTATATGCCTGATGCATCTCGGCTGTAATCACGGTTTCATCCAAAAGGATGTCGATGATATCTTCATAGCTTCCCGGATCGCGCATGATAAAGCCGTCGATCATCATGTTCCCCACATCGAGGATGGCTTCAACGATTGTATGGGCCAATCGCTCCAGCGCCGCTTTCTCTATCGGAGTTTCCCATTGTTCCTGATCTGTAAATAGGCTGATCTGCCTATCTAAAAAGTGCAGCGTTTCTTCAATTGTATCCCTATCCACAAAATACATGCACATTCCCTCCATCATGAAACTGTCAAAACTTACACAAGCATTTCCTCTCTATTTTACCATAATAGCGGCTCCTTTTTTCCGAATCAGCCTAAACCTGTAGGCATCCTGCTTTTCTTTTTGATAAGATGGAACAAGATGCAGCAGCATAGGGAGGAATTTAACGATGACAGACCGCTTTTTCTTATATGATGACGTAGTACCAACTAAAACCCGCTTTGTCAGCTTTATGGGTGAAAATCAGCGCTTTGACCTCGCCATTATCCAGTCGGACCGCTATTACGGCAAACAGCTTGTTCTCGATATCCAGGGTAACCGGTTTGCCATTATCGGCCACGATGACCTGGATGAAGAGGGCTATCTTGAATACGCCTTCAATTTGTCAGAAGAAGATGCCGAGGACCTGAGATCATTCCTGCGCTCAGCGGTATAGACCCTCAAGGGCAGCCTGACAGCCGCTTTTTCTGCTCATTCTGTTATTTTGCCTAAAATCACAAATACTAAGAAAGAAAAAAGGAAAGGGTGATTGAATGGCAAATAAAGATTCTGAAGTATTTTCCGAGCTGTCGAATGTGGAGAAAAGCAAAAACTTCTTAACGGCTGAAGAATTTCCGGAAGGACCCTACGGTTCACCGCGTGCGGAAAGTGAGCCGGTCCAGAACAAAAGCACTGAATGGCAGGAAGGCCAGCGATATTACAGCGCCTTTAACTATGAGAATAAAACATTGCACCAGGATATGCCGAGACAGATGGAGGGGGCCCATCCCACCCATGACGACCCCGGGAAAGATGTGCAGTCGCCTTATACTCCGTGACACCTTTTCATAATAAAAGAAAGGAGGCCGTTCCCCCTGGAACCAGCCTCCTTTTTTTATTTCTTCACCTTTTTGGCGATGAAATAAGCACAGCCAAAATTACAGTATTCGTACAAGTACTCACTTACCGTGCTGATTTTGGTATCAAAAGTCGCCTTTTGGTTCTGGTCCTCGAAGAACCCTTTCAGCCTTAGCTGGCCATAGCCCCAGTCCCCGACTATGTAGTCATACTTGTTGAGAATATCACTGTAGCGAGAACGGAACGCTTCCTCATTGAATCCATCCCTATGTTCATCGACTACTTCATAACAGAAATTATTGATGCAAATCATACTGTCACCTCTTAAAAAATGCCGTTTCCATTGCTTGCCTGTAACAAGCCAGCCTGTAAAAAAATATCCTATTATAAATTATAACTGATTCTCCATGAATTACTAAGGAAAAAAAGAAATCTCCTGGGCAATTCTATGTACAGGAGGTGCTGAATATGAAAAAAACAGCAGCGATCATAGGAATTTGCGGTTTTCTGGCAGCCGGCTGCGCCGGCAATATGGCAGGTGACGGCAATGATACCCGGGGAATAAAGCAAAGAAACGGAAACCAGCTTCACGTGAACAATAGCGAGCCTGAGCTGTACAATCGTGATGTTCCCCATGACGACAAGCGGTTCGGCTATGTCCGCCACCAGCGCACAGGCGTGATGGGAGCCGACCAAGATCAGCCAGAATATGAAATTGACCGGGAACAATTTGCTGACATGATATCACGCCTAAGTACACACATTCCCAATGTGGATGATGTCTCGACACTTGTAACGGATGAAGAAGTGCTGATTGTCTACCGGACGGAAGCAAATAATCGTGAAGAAACGGCAGACCAGGTCAAAAAGACAGCTATGTCTGTAGTGCCCCGCTGGTTTGAAATTTATGTGTCGGATAATCCTAATCTCAGGCAGAATGTCGAGAATTTTGCAACCCTTAATGCCAATAGCGATGATATTGATTCCCTCCTGGAAGGCGTCATCGAGCAGATGAGCCAGTCGCCGCAGGGCCAAACCGGTATAGACCGCCGGGATGATGGCAGGTCCGGCAAATCCGGCAGCAAGCAGCAAAACGCAGCCGGCAATGCCGGAAACACTATGGACAACGGAACGGGATATGGCAATAAACAAAACAACCGCGGACAAGGCTCGGGCAATGGTACTGAAGGCACCGTACTGGATGGGGAATAGCAAGGAAAAGCGCAAGCGCCTTCGGAACAATCTAAAGGCGGATTGTTCCTGCGGTGCTTATACTGAGAAGTTTTCCTTATATGCTCAGCCCCGACCAGCATAAGACACTCCAGAATAGAAGGCGGTTTTTGCCTTCAATTCTGGAGTGGCTTATGACCTCGAGGGGCTAGGCGCTGGAGCTGGACAATTATCTAAGCACTAAAAGTTTCTTATCTAGCCAAAAAAGTCCAGCAGTGCTGCTGGACTTTTTATGCTTGGGGCTGCCCCAAACGCATTGCTTTATCGCTTATGCCTGCTGGACTTCCTGTTCGCCAAGCTTTTGTTTTTGTTTAGCCGCCGCGTTCACCTGCTCATCCGCATGATAGGATGATCGGACAAGCGGTCCGGCCTCACAATGGCTAAAGCCTTTTTGGAGGGCGATTTCCCGAAATTCATTGAACTCATCTGGGTGGTAATATTTCACCACTTTCAGGTGTTTCTTTGAAGGCTGCAGATACTGGCCGATTGTCAGGATATCCACATGGTTTGCCCGCAAATCATCCATCGCTTCAATGATTTCTTCCTTTGTTTCACCCAGCCCAATCATAATGCTTGATTTTGTCGGAACTTCCGGCTGCATCTCCTTTGCACGGCGGAGGAATTCCAGCGAACGCTCATAGGTTGCCCTTGCGCGGATCCGTGGTGTAAGGCGTTTGACCGTTTCAATATTGTGGTTCAGGATATCCGGCTTTGCATCCATCAATAGCTGCAGATTCTCGTAGACGCCTCCCATATCGGAAGGCAGGACTTCAATGGAAGTGAAAGGATTTTTACGGCGGATAGCTCTTACTGTCTCTGCAAAGACAGCTGCTCCGCCATCTTTTAAATCATCCCTTGCCACCGCAGTGACAACTACGTGCTTCAAATTCATGGTCACTACGGAATCGGCAACCCTTTCAGGCTCTTTTAAATCCAGTTCCGTTGGCAGTCCCGTTTTTACAGCACAAAAACGGCATGCACGGGTACAGACATCCCCCAGAATCATGAAAGTAGCCGTCCGTCTTACTGCCCAGCACTCGTGGATGTTCGGGCACCGTGCTTCCTCACAAACCGTGTGGAGGCTTTGCTCCCGCATCATTTTCTTTAATCCGGTATAGTTATCGTTCGTATTTAATTTAATTTTAAGCCAATCAGGTTTTCTTAGGACTTCCTCTTTACTGCTCATTTTGTCACTCCATTCGCGGTATTGCTCCTTTTGTCACTTTATCATAACAAAATGGCAAGGACAAGCCGAAGAACTTTTCCAAGAACTTTTTCAAGTTACCATATTTTTCTCATTATGATATCTCCCCTTTCTCATAAACTAAAGCCAGAGCACAAGGACTGGTATTTTATTTCCATCTCAGCAGAGAAGCTCTATTTAAAGTCCTGTTTTAGAATTAGCGGAAGGGAGGATTCCTGTGAGGTACTTTATTGCATTGGTTATCTGTTTTTCCTTAATCTTACCCAGCTTCACATCGATGGCCTTTGCCGGAGAGCAGGAGAATGTGTACGGGAAAAGAATGGACCTTTATAAGAGAGTCGAAGCGGTAACCAACCTGCCATGGTACTATATGGCGGCCATTGACCAGTATGAACGCAGCATCCGACTGGCGAGAAAGGACCTCCCAAAAGCGGAAGGTCTGTCGGGAATTTACTTTCGACCCGAGGAATGGGCCGGATTCCTAAACCCTGATATAGAAGATACAAATCCGGTTTCAATCCAATTCTTCAATGGCATAGGCTTTGACGGAAACGGGGACGGCAAGGCGGATGTCCGGGATGATGAGGATGTACTTCATGCGTTTGCTCAATACCTTTTAACCTATGGTACAGACCACGACAATATTAAGATAGGCCTGTGGAACTATTACAAACGTGATAAGACCGTTGGCATCATCATTGGAAAAGCTAAAATCTACAAACATTTTGGCCGCCTTGACCTTGATCAGCATGCCTTCCCTGTTCCTTTGAGAAGCAATCACAGCTATAAGAACACCTGGGGCGATGCCCGCGGCTGGGGAGGCCGAAGAATCCATGAAGGGACAGACATTTTCGCCGGATATGGAGTTCCCGTCCGGGCAACAGGTTACGGCATTGTCGAAATGAAAGGCTGGAACCGTTTCGGCGGCTGGCGTGTCGGCATCCGGGACATCAACAATACGTATCATTATTTTGCCCATCTGAGCGGCTTCGCCAAGGACCTGCAGGTTGGCCAGGTCGTGGAGCCGGGACAGGTGATTGGCGGGGTAGGAAGCTCAGGCTACGGGCCGCCGGGTACAGCAGGAAAATTTCCACCGCATTTGCACTATGGCATGTACAAAGACAACGGATATACAGAATGGTCATTTGACCCTTTCCCGCATTTAAGGTTATGGTCCAGGGAGGAAAGGGCTCGTCTTAAAAAAGGATAATCTTCCAGGTATACCCTCATGACCAGAATAAAAGGACAGCCTCGAATCGAACCGAGACTGTCCCGTTTTTTATTTAGCCCTGGATTTTTTAACGGCGTTGGCTACACTTGCTGCAAGGCCGCCCCAAATAATCACCATTCCGGCAAACATCATGACCAATGCACTGGCATCCATTATTTAGAAACCCCCTTGTCTTTTGGAATTTCATATGAGGCCGAATCCCACTTTTTCAACTTTGCAAACAGGATGCCGAAAATAATGGCACCGATTGCCACTAGCCATCCGAAGTAGAAGTTGAAGCTGGCCGGATAGCCTCCATAACTGGTTTTCAAATCTGTCATGACATTCATCACCATCATGACTCCTAGAACTGCCGGAGTGATATACTTCAGGCAAATGTTCCACCAGCTGCCAAGGCGGATATCGGAAAGTCCATCGGCATGTTCGCGTAAGCTGTTCAGCTCTTTGGCAATCCAGGCCACAATGATGATTTCAATAAGGCCGGCAAACGCTACGCCGTAATTGTTGATGAACGCATCAACTGTATCCAGGAAATTTAGGCCGCCCTGGGTGGCAAAAAGGATGGAAATCAATGCCGACAGCCCGCCGCCAAGTGCGACTGCCTTCGTACGGGAAATGTTGAATTTATCCTGTACACCAGCGATATATGTCTCCACGATTGAAATAAGCGACGACAGACCGGCCAGCACGAGGCAGGTAAAGAATAAGGCACCAAACGCGCCGCTGAAAGCCGGAAGCTCATTGATAATCTGCGGGAATACCGCAAATGCGAGGATAACACCTTTGCTTACCACTTCATCCACTGGCACACCCTGCTGGGCAGCCATAAAGCCCAAGGCGGCGAAAACGCCAATACCGGCAAGAAGCTCGAATGAAGAGTTGGCAAATCCAGTAATGAAGGCATTGTTGGTGATATCCGATTTTTTCGGAAGATAACTTGAGTAGGTTACCATAATCGCGAAGGCAATGGATAAACTGAAGAATATTTGGCCATATGCAGCGACCCACACCTTGCCGTTGGCAATCTGGCTCCAGTCAGGCTTGAAGAATGCATTTACACCCTCCACTGCCCCATCGAGTGTTAAAGCACGAACAACAATAACTAAAAACAATATAACAAGTGCTGGAATAAAGATTTTGTTCGCAACTTCTATCCCCTTTTTGACTCCTTTGAACAAGATACCCAATGAGATGACCCAAACAATAATCAGTGGAAAGAACACGGATGGAACGAGACTGCCAACCTGCCCGGCATCCACAACCTGCAGATAGTCTCCTACGAGGAATGTAAGCGGGTCATTCCCCCATTTTTGGCCGAAAGAGAAAAAGGCATAGGCCATTGCCCAGGCGATGATGACCGCATAATAGGTCGAGATGACAAAGGATATGGCAACTTGCCACCAGCCGAGCCACTCGCTTCCCTTCCTCATCCGCGCAAAGCTTAAAGGAGCAGATCCACGGTACTTGTGGCCGATTGTGAATTCCATTATGAGCAGCGGAATTCCGGCCGTTAATAGCGCGAAAAGGTAAGGAAGGAAAAATGCTCCACCGCCATTTTCATATGCTACGCCCGGAAAACGCCAGATGTTTCCCAGTCCGACCGCCGATCCTACAGCAGCAAGGATAAAGCCGGCCCTTGTGCCCCATTGTGGACGATTTTCCATAAATGAGATACCCCCCTGATATCTTTCCTTCCCTTCTTTACTTAAGTGAAGAGTTGGAACTTTTTCTATTTTCAGATTTCTTTTTTCCTGAGATTAGTATAGCTTGGTTTTTTTCTTTTGTCAAAATAATATTTACAGATTATTATTAAAATTTTTTATTCTCTTATTTTTACTGATATAGCAGGAGTTCAGTTACGTTTTTTGCAAGAAAAGCTGCCCATGGAAAGAGACAGCTTTTATTATTGTTTTTTAT
Organism: Bacillus sp. FJAT-27251; assembly: GCF_001273925.1. Classification (GTDB taxonomy): domain Bacteria; phylum Bacillota; class Bacilli; order Bacillales; family Cytobacillaceae; genus Mesobacillus_B. The sequence continues at coordinate 176,900 of NZ_LIGG01000001.1, forward strand.
ACAAAAATGTAATTATTTATGCGCCGGGCAATTCATCATTATTCTTTTTTGAAGGCAATTCAACTGCTGGCGGCACACCTCCGCCGCCATTGTTAAAAAACTGCGGAACCTCCCCTGGATGCAGGAAACCGCCGATTGGGATATCTTCCTGGATGGTGGCAATTTCCGTTGCGAACGGGATGATAATCTGGACATTCACAATGATCCTGATGGATGCATCAATCCAAGTATTGTTGATTCCAAGCGGTTTTTGATTCCAGACCACATCTGAAATAACGTCGCCAATAGCAGTAAATTTGACAGGAATCCTGGGGCCATGGTTACCAAGGAGCGCATTTTTGGTCGCCTGGCCAAGCGGGACATAATAGACCATCCCATCTTCAGACTTAGCCTGTTCCGTCTCGAATTCAACATCTGCCAATGATTCAAGTGCTGATAGATTCCCTTTTTGCGCTTCATTGATATTCATCTGGACAAGGCTTACTGTCTCCGCCTTTATTTTATTTAAAACTTCAGCATTATACTGAATGACCGTCCTGGATCCCCCGTCAATCGGCACATATTCTATCAGGTCAGTGGTTTGCATCCCACTGACAACCTGCTCGTTTATAGCCTTGTTTATGACAAGAGTTGCGATTTTCCTGGTCTGCGATTCAGCATAGCTCATCAAAGTCGGTTCAATTCCTTTATCAATCAGCCAAAGCCCGCCTACAGTTGAAAGGGAAAAAAAGAGCAAGGTTATCAACAGCACATGCCTGAATGGCAAGGGCCCTTTCCGCCGCAGCCGCAGGCCCATCTTCGCCAAAATAAATCCCCTCCTTTACAAGCATATGTATGCAGAAAAAGGGGGACATAGGCTAAAAATGTGCTAAATTAACGGAAAAAGCAGCCCGCTATTGGACTGCTTTTCTCAAATCATTTTTCCGAGTGCGGCCTTGCCTGTCATTCCTGCCGTGATTCCAAGGTTTTCAGCTTCGAAGGTTACCGACTCAAGCGGGGCTTCAAGCAATTCTTCAATGGTTTTGACGCCGACCGCCCTTCCGGCAATCACTTTCCGGTGTTTCAGTTTTTCATTTAAAAGCGCGACATCGAGTGCGCCGCACATAATATATCCTTTATCGCTTGTTACCACAAGCAGGTTGGTTTTCGGCAGTCTGACAGTAATGCCTAAAAAGGTATGGCCCTCGAGCTCGATTGGTGTTACTTCAATCACGGGCAGCTCAACTCCTTTCCTTGTACTACACTCTATGTAGCAGCAAGTGAAAAGGTGAAACTTTGTCTTAATTGTAGAGCTGCAGGATTTTCCATTTCAGCAGGTCGCGCAGGAATTCGGGGAGAAAGTAGGTTTTATGCTCAGAGCGGTATACCTCCGGAAAAAACCTGCCGAACGTAAACATATCCGGAATGGCAAGCGTGTAGAGTTTCTTTGGCTCCAACGGTTTGTGGCCAATTAATATCGATTGTCCGGAAAACTCGACACGATCATATACAAACCTGCCCATGACGGTACCCCGGAATCCCAATCCCTTGATTTGGAGATGGGGCCACTTTTCATCTCTCGTCTGGAGGAGCACCTCTTTTAATTGGGATCCTGTTAACTGAATGGTGCAAGGATTTATTGGGTGAGGGCAGACAGACAGAAGGTCATATTCCGTAAGAGGTCCCTGCTCAAGGCTGTGGAGAAGCAAGCCGGCATTCAGGAAAGCACAATCGGCATCGCACCACTCCCTTAAAGTCCTGCAGAGCAGGTCCGCCAGCGGCGACTCATCAAAGCTGCTGGCTGCCAGCTTTTCCGGCAGCTTTAAAATCGGGCTGGACAACAGATCCTTTCCGCGCTGATAATAGCTTTCGATCCGCTCCCTCTCCCTTTCCGCCGCATCCCATTCGTTCATATCATACAGCTGCGCCTTCTTGGACAGGATTTCCTTCGTTCCCTGCTCAATTTCAATCATGACATGTCCGGTAAATTGGCCGTACTTCCCGGCAGCCCCAAGGAGAGCATTTCCGACAGTCTTTCCTTCATGCAAAATATGGTGCGTATGTCCGCCGAGAATGAGGTCAATCTCAGGGTATTTTTCACCAATGATTTCATCTTCATTGATTCCAAGGTGGGAAAGGAGAATGATTAGGTCGGTTTCCTTCCGCAGGCTGGCCACGCAGGAAGACAGTTCTTCCATCGGATCTGACACCTTCCATCCCAGCATATCGTAAAAGGTGCTGAAATTGGCTGTGAGGCCGATGACGCCAATCCTTGTTCCAGACTTTGTTATGTACGTTTCGTAAGGCTGGGCCCATTCCGGCCTGGTTCCGTCCTTCCGGTAGAGATTGGCTATCAAAACCTTGAACTGCTTTTCCTTGTACATCGAGTCCAGGTCCCCATACGGCATGGTTATTCCTTCGTTGTTGCCAATGGTCACCGCATCATAACCAGCCTTGTTCAGGAGTTCGGTATTGCCTTTCCCCCGCGTCGCATCTGATAAAGGATGCCAGCGGTCCATATGGTCGCCGATATCAAAAAGGAGAACCTCATCTCCTTCCTGCTCATGCCATCTTCTCCTTTCGGTGACAAGATCGTGGATTCTCGGCCAATGTTCAAAATGGCTGTGAAGGTCATTCGTATGGTATATATGTAAAACTTCCAATAGTCTCAATCCCTTTACTAGAAAAGTGAAGCCCTGCCCGTTTCCGGCTATTTAAAATAAGTCCAGCTGTCTTGGGGCAAGGCCACTATAGTCGATATTGAGGATTTCAAGCATATGCCGGGCATTGTCTGCCGCATCCCCGCCAGAATTATTGTTAAAGACGGCATAAACTTGTTCCGCCTCATTTTTTAGCTTTTTTAAATAACCGGCCCATTCCTTCAGCTCGGTATCATTATATCGGTATAAATAACGGACTTCCCGCCAATTGTCCCCAGCAGTCTTGTTCCAGCCGTGAACATTCCGGCCATGGAACCTCACCAGAACTTTTTCGGGAGAGGTGGATTTAAGGACAATCGGAACAGACCCCTGCCCTGCCTGGGGTTCATCACAGATGCTGTGAATCCAGTTCTCCTGCTTCATGAATTGAAGTGTTTTCCGTTCCATTTCCCCGGCAAACCAGGACTGGTGGCGAAACTCAAGGGCACATGGGGTGTCTCCCATTTGCTCACGGCACCAGCGCAGCAGTTCCACATTCTCCCGTTTGCACTCGAACCAGGGCGGAAACTGGAATAGGACCATGGCAAGCTTGGAAGCTTCCTGATAGGGCTTAAGCGACTCACGGAAGGCCCCAAACATCTCCGATTTGGATTCGAAGGGTATTTTGCCCCGCTGGTGGCCAGTCATCCCCTGATAGGCTTTTACAATGAATTGAAATGACTCAGGTGTATCGTGCACCCATTTTTCCGCGTTTTTGACTGGCTGGACCGCATAGAAGGATGCGTCCACCTCCACGATTGGAAAATGGCTTGAATACTCTTTTAATTTATCCCTTGGTGCGACTCTTCCGCCATATAAGCTGTCATGGTCGCCCCAGCCTGTTAAACCTATGTGAATCATGCACGCACCTCCAAAGTATATAATATCATATTCACAACTTTTCCCGATTTTCAAATCTTTTTACCCGAATGAGGAGTGACAGAAACAATATGTGGTCCTTACTGGGGATGGGTGTTTTTGTATTTATCCCTAAGGGCTCTGTCAGTGCCTGTTTTTCCGGCTTCTCCGGGTTTTTAGGCACTGAGAGGAGCTGTCAGTACCTTTTTTTTCGGCTTCTCCTGGTTTTTGGGCACTGAGAGAAGCTGTCAGTGCCTTTTTTTCCAGCCTCCCCGGGTTTTTGGGCACTGAGGGCAGCTATCAGTGCCTTCTTTTCTGGCTTCTCTTGGTTTTTGGGCACTGAGAGAGGCTGTCAGTGCCTTTTTTTCCAGCCTCCCCGGGTTTTTGGGCACTGAGAGAAGCTGTCAGTACTTTTTTCCAGCCTCCCCGGGTTTTTGGGCACTGAGAGAGGCTGTCAGTGCCTTTTTTCCGGCTTCTCCTGGTTTTTGGGCACTGAGTGGAGCTATCAGTGCCTTCTTTTCCAGCCTCCCCGAGTTTTTGGGCACTGAGGGAAGCTGTCATGGATGTAGACTAGAAAACGGACACGTAGAATTAGTCACTTTGTTATAATGACTCTAACATTCTAAAAGAGGACGTGTCTAAAAATGGGGAAGCA
>NZ_LIGG01000001.1:181830-275019 GCF_001273925.1 Bacillus sp. FJAT-27251
TCCCCGGGTTTTTGGGCACTGAGATGGACCTTCATTAGCAAAGCCATCGCAAAACAAAAAGAAAGCCGCCTGCTGTTCATGCAGGCGGCCTTTCCTTCTATCTCCAACAAGGCTATTAGCCGATGGAACCTTCCATTTCGAACTTGATCAGACGGTTCATTTCAACGGCATATTCCATTGGAAGTTCTTTTGTGAAAGGCTCGATGAAGCCCATTACGATCATCTCGGTTGCTTCTTCTTCAGATACCCCGCGGCTCATCAGGTAGAAGAGCTGCTCTTCGGAAACCTTGGAGACCTTCGCTTCATGCTCAAGCGAAATATTGTCATTCAGGATTTCGTTATAAGGAATTGTATCAGAAGTAGAGCTGTTATCCATGATCAGCGTATCGCACTCAATGTTGGAACGGGCGCCATCCGCTTTGCGTCCGAAGTGGACAATTCCGCGGTACGTAACCTTTCCGCCCTGCTTTGAAATCGACTTGGAAACGATCGTGGATGATGTGTTCGGCGCAAGGTGGATCATTTTCGCACCTGCATCCTGATGCTGGCCTTTTCCGGCAAGGGCAATGGAAAGAGTCATTCCTCTTGCTCCTTCGCCTTTTAAAATGACCGCAGGATATTTCATCGTCAGCTTGGAGCCGATGTTTCCGTCGATCCATTCCATCGTCGCATTCGCTTCACATACCGCACGCTTTGTAACAAGGTTGTATACGTTGTTGGCCCAGTTCTGGATCGTTGTATACCGGCAGTAAGCATCTTTTTTGATGATGATTTCAACCACCGCACTGTGCAGGGAGTTGGTTGTGTACACTGGAGCGGTACAGCCTTCGACATAGTGTACATGTGCACCTTCATCCACGATGATCAGCGTACGCTCAAACTGACCCATGTTTTCGGAGTTGATGCGGAAATACGCCTGAAGCGGAGTATCCACTTTGACTCCCTTTGGCACGTAGATGAACGAGCCGCCGGACCATACTGCAGAGTTGAGTGCTGCAAACTTATTGTCAGTCGGCGGGATAACCTTGGCCCAGTGCTCACGGAAAATATCTTCGTTTTCCTTAAGGGCAGAATCTGTATCCTTGAAGACAATTCCCAGTTCTTCAAGGTCTTCCTTCATGTTGTGGTAAACAACCTCGGATTCGTACTGTGCGGAAACACCTGCAAGGTACTTTTGCTCCGCTTCCGGGATTCCAAGCTTGTCGAATGTACGCTTGATTTCGTCCGGAACCTCATCCCAGGATTTTTCCGACTTCTCGGAAGGCTTGACATAATAAGTAATTTCGTCAAAGTTCAATGAATTTAAATCTCCGCCCCATTGCGGCATCGGCATATTGTAAAAATGCTCAAGGGACTTCAGGCGGAAATCAAGCATCCACTGGGGCTCTTCCTTCATCTTGGAAATCTCTTCAACGATTTCACGAGTCAATCCTCGTTTAGACCGGAAGATGGAAACGTCTTTATCGGCAAAACCATATTTATAATCACCGATCTCAGGCATTTTTTTAGCCATCGTCGAATTCCTCCATTCTTATTGAAGCAGAAGTTGTCTGCTTCCCTTGTTTTTTCTCTCGTGTCGCGCTGGAAGCTTATTGGCTGTCTTCGTTCAGGCCTTTTTCCATCGCTTTCCATGCAAGGGTGGCGCACTTGATTCTCGCCGGGAATTTGGCTACCCCCTGGAGGGCTTCAATATCGCCCAAATCAAGGTCCTCTTCGTCATATTCCTTTCCCAGCATCATATCAGAGAAAATCTTTGAGAGCTTGATTGCTTCTTCTACGGTTCTCCCTTTAATGGCCTGCGTCATCATAGAGGCAGATGACATCGAAATGGAACACCCTTCCCCTTCAAACTTCGCGTCTGTTACCTTTCCATCCTCGACTTTCATCGTCAGCTGGATCCGGTCCCCGCAGGTCGGGTTGTTCATGTTGATTGTCAGGCTGCCATCTTCCTCAAGGATCCCTTTGTTCCGCGGGTTTTTATAATGATCCATGATGACTTGGCGGTACAGGGTATCTAGGTTATTAAAAGACATCGCTGAAATACTCCTTTGTTTTGACAAGTCCAGCAACCAGTTTATCAATATCGTCTTCCGTGTTATACAAATAGAAACTTGCCCGGGCAGTGGCCGACACGTTCAGCCACTTCATCAGCGGCTGGGCACAATGGTGTCCGGCACGCACGGCAATTCCCTCTGCATCCAGCACGGTAGCCACGTCATGCGGATGGACATCTTCCAGATTGAATGTGACGACACCTGCACGGTTGGATGCATCCCTAGGGCCGTAAATAGTCAATCCTTCAACAGTGGACATCTTCTCCATGGCATAGGCAGCAAGCTTGTGTTCGTGCGCCTCAATATGCTCCATCCCAACTTCATTGAGAAAATCAATTGCTGCTCCCAGGCCGATGGCTCCAGCTATAATTGGAGTACCGCCTTCAAATTTCCACGGCAGCTCTTTCCAGGTTGATTCATACAGGCCGACAAAGTCGATCATTTCTCCGCCAAATTCGACTGGCTCCATTTTTTCCAGCAAATGCTTTTTGCCATACAGAACCCCAATTCCAGTAGGGCCGCACATCTTATGGCTTGAGAAAGCAAAGAAATCACAATCGAGGTCCTGGACATCGACATTGAGATGCGGTGCACTTTGAGCTCCGTCCACTACCATGATGGCTCCATTTTCATGGGCAATCCGGGCGATTTCCTTCACCGGGTTAATCACGCCAAGTACGTTTGAAACCTGCATGACCGAAACGATTTTCGTGTTAGTTGTGATTGTTTCTTTCGCATCCTCAAGGGAAATGCTTCCATCTTCCTGAAGAGGCAAATATTTCAGCGTGGCGCCAGTCGCTTTGGCCACTTGCTGCCACGGAATGATATTGCTGTGGTGCTCCATATAGGAAATGACAATTTCATCGCCCTCACTTAAATTTGCGCGTCCATAGCTGGCCGCAACAGTATTAAGGGAGGTGGTTGTTCCCCTTGTGAAAATCACTTCCTGAATGGATTTCGCATTAATGAATTTCCTTACCTTTTCGCGGGCACCTTCGTAGCCGTCTGTCGCCCTGGTACCAAGAGTATGGACTCCACGGTGAACGTTGGAGTTGTATTCGCGGTAATATTTATCCAGAGCTTCAATTACCTGGACAGGCTTCTGGGAGGTTGCCGCACTGTCAAGGTAGACAAGCGGATTCCCGTTGACTTCCTGGTTCAATATCGGAAACAGTTCACGAATCTCCCGGGCATTCATTATTTGACTTTCCTTTCAATCACTTCAACCAGCTGTTTCTTGACTCCCTCGATTGGAAGCTCGTTGACGACTGGAGCAAGGAAACCGTGGATCACAAGCCTTTCTGCTTCAGCTTGTGAAATTCCGCGGCTCATCAGGTAATACAATTGAAGTGGGTCAACCCTGCCGACGGATGCAGCATGTCCGGCTGTCACATCGTCCTCATCAATCAAAAGGATTGGGTTGGCATCTCCGCGAGCCTTTTCACTCAGCATCAATACGCGGGACTCCTGCTCTGCGTTCGATTTTGAAGCACCGTGTTCGATTTTTCCAATACCGTTAAAGATTGAAGTCGCACTGTCTTTCACAACACCATGCTTTAGAATGTAGCCTTCGGAACGCTTTCCAAAATGGACAATGTTCGTTGTGAAGTTTTGAACCTGCTCGCCCCGGCCAACCACTACGGTTTTTGCATCGCCATAAGAGCCGTCACCAACAAGGTTTGTCACATTCTCGGATACTGTGTTTCCATCATTCATCATGCCAAGGGCCCATTCGATCCTCGCATCACGGGCAGCGATTCCGCGACGGTTGACGTAGGTTGTAACACCCTTTGCCAATGTGTCAACAGCACCATACTGGATTCTCGCATTGTTTCCGGCAACTGCTTCAGTAACGATATTGAACTGGCTGCCTGCTTGCGGAACAGTTGAAATGTAGTTTTCTACATAAACTACAGAACTGTTGTCTTCAGCCACAACCAATACATGGTTGAATACATTTGCTTCTGCATTGTCATGCACGAAAATGGCTTGGACCGGCTGGGTGATTTCCACATTTTTAGGAACATAAAGGAATGCTCCGCCGTTCATGAAAGCAGCATGCAGCGCTGTCAAACGATGCTCATCACTTTTAACAGCTGTCATGAAGTATTTTTTCAGCAAATCGCCATGTTCGCGGGCTGCTGTGAAAATGTCCGTGAATACGACACCTTTTTCCCGCAATTCCTTGGAAACGGAAATGTAGGCGGGCTTATTGTTGCGCTGGATATAAAGGCTGCTGTCCTTCGCTTCCAGGTTCACAAGGGCCTTTACATCCTCCGGCAGTTCATCAAGGCTTGCGAATGCTTCGCTCTTTACAAGCAAATTTGCAAACTGGGTGAAGTTCCATTTATTAATTTTGGTTTTATCCGGTCTAGGCATCGGAAGCGTATCCGCTTTTTCCAGAGCCTGTACACGCAATTCTGTCAGCCAGTCCGGTTCGTTCATATCTTTTGAAAAGGAAGTAATATATTCCTGATCAAAAGGCAGCTTTGTTTCAGTAGTCATATTGATCCTCCCCTAATGCTTACGCTTCCTGCCCAACTGTTTCGTCTTCAATTCCCAACTCTTGTTTAATCCAGTCGTATCCTTCGGCTTCCAGACGTTGTGCAAGCTCTGGTCCGCCCGACTTGACAACTTTGCCCTGCATCATGACATGCACATGATCAGGAGTGATATAATTTAACAGGCGCTGATAGTGTGTGATAATCAGGCAGCCGAAATCAGAACTGCGCATTTCGTTGATTCCAGCGGAAACAACCTTAAGCGCATCGATATCAAGCCCGGAGTCAATTTCATCCAGGATGGCGATTTTTGGTTCAAGCATCATTAATTGCAGGATTTCATTGCGTTTCTTTTCACCGCCGGAGAATCCTTCGTTAAGGTAGCGCTGAGCCATGTTCGGATCCATTTCAAGGAATTCCATTTTGGAGTCCATTTGGCGGATGAATTTCATCAATGAAATTTCCTGTCCTTCTTCACGGCGGCTGTTGATTGCGGAACGAAGGAAGTCGGCATTGGTCACACCGCTAATTTCGCTTGGATATTGCATCGCAAGGAACAGACCAGCGCGTGCTCTTTCGTCCACTTCCATTTCAAGGACGTTTTCGCCATCTAAAGTGATGCTTCCGCTTGTAACTTCGTATTTTGGATGTCCCATGATAGCTGAAGACAATGTCGATTTACCTGTTCCGTTCGGTCCCATGATGGCGTGGATTTCGCCACCTTTGATTTCAAGGTTCACACCTTTAAGGATTTCTTTGCCTTCAATCTCAACATGAAGGTCCTTAATTGATAATACAGATCCACCCATAATTCTTACCTCCATTAATAAGAAAAGATATATGTCCGTTAGAACGGTTATCCTTTTCATTCTCACTTTATTCTCATTACAATCTTATAACAAATTAAATCTAATGGCAACCGTTAAAGGCCTTATTGTTTAAGCTGAAACCAGTGAGTTTCATCCGTTTATTTTTAACTAACAGGGAGTTTTTCATGTATATATAGAAGAAACCAGTGCTATTATAACACTGGTTTCCTTTTAACAAAATCAATTGGAATGGACTTTTCGTTCGATATCGGATAAAATTCTCTGGCTTTGCAAGTAATCTTCCTCACGTCTCTGTTCAACCTTCATTCTTACCTCATGCTTGGCACAATATAATTCCAAACACACTCCGTGGGCACTTTGCATCGCTTTGTCCATCCTATCCGTATAGTTCATCTGTAAAAAACTAATAACGAATCATCCCTTCGTTTTTTCGCCTTTTGGCGATTTCTTTTTACATTAACATCGTAACACTCCTTCTTTACCCTTCACAAAGTCGAAAAAACCGGAAATTTTTGGCTAAGGGGGGCTGAATGAGGTTCAGCACCCGCAAATCCGGTCTATTCGTAAAATTCTGGGGGTTTAAAGCCAGTTTCCTCTATATCAATGAGTTAAAAGAAAATTMCCTGCCTATAAAAAAAACGGGCATAAGCCCGCTTTTCTTTAACGCTATTCTGATACCGGTACAACGGCACCTTCATATTTTTCAAGGATGAAGTCCTGAATTTCCTGGGAACGAAGTACTTCTACGAGAGTCTTGATCGCTTCCTTGTCCTCGTCGCCTTCCCTGACTGCAATGACGTTAACGTATGGAGAGTCGCTCTCTTCGATGGCGATGGAATCTTCAAGCGGGTTCAAGCCTGCATCAATCGCATAGTTGGAATTGATCAGGACCGCATCTCCTTCTCCATTATTGTAGATTTGCGGAAGAAGTGCCGCTTCATACTCGGCATCAAATTTCAGGTTCTTGGGATTTTCAACTACATCCTCCAGTGTGGCATTTGTTTTGTCGACGCCTTCTTTAATTTTGATTAAGCCTTCCTTTTCAAGCAGGGAAAGGGCACGTCCGTGGTCTGCCACTGAGGAGCTGAGGATGATTTGGGCTCCATCAGGCAGGTCGTCAAGATTCTTAACCTCTTGTGAATAGATGCCGATTGGTTCTATGTGAATGCCGCCTGCATTTTTAAACTTATAGCCATGCTCAGCCATTTGGCCTTCAAGGTAAGGAATATGCTGGAAGTAGTTCGCATCCAGTTCTCCTGAATCAAGTGCCTGGTTTGGAATGACATAGTCCTGGAAAGTTTCAATATTCAGGGTGATGCCTTTTTCCTCCAAGAGCGGCTTTGCCTCTTCAAGGATTTCAGCATGCGGCACGTTCGAAGCACCGACTGTCAACTCCTGGGTTTCAGCGTTTTMTTCGCTCGTTCCGCCTTCATTTGACTGGTTCCCCTCGTCTCCGCTTGTTCCGCACGCTGCAAGAACAAGAACAAAAACTGCAGCAAAAATTGTACTAAGCCATTTTTTCATGTTTTACACTCCTAACGTTTGTCTAGTTTTGATGTTATATAGTCACCAATAAATTGGATTACGAACACGATTACCAAAATAATAACTGTAGCAAACAAGGTTACATCGCCGCGTCCCCGCTGGAAGCCTTCCAGGAATGCTAGGTTTCCAAGTCCTCCGGCCCCAATCACGCCTGCCATTGCCGTAAACCCTACAAGGGCAATGGCTGTAACTGTAATTCCCGATACAAGCGCCGGCATTGATTCTGGCAGGAGGACCTTCCAGATTACCGTACTGGTTTTCGCTCCCATTGACCGTGCAGCCTCGATGACGCCTTTATCAATCTCCCTTAGTCCTATTTCAACCATTCTGGCGTAGAATGGGGCAGCACCAATGATGAGGGCCGGCAATGCTGCATTTTCGCCAATCATTGTTCCCATGATGAACTTGGTAAAAGGAATTAATAAGACGATTAGAATGATAAAAGGAATGGATCTAAAAACATTGACGAATGTACTGATCACCAGATTAACAGGCCTGTTTTGCCAAATATTCCCCTTCGCTGTCAGGAAAAGCAATAAACCAAGTATAATGCCCAATACAAAGGTTGCAAGAACAGAGATTGCCGTCATATATAGAGTCTCCGTTGTAGCTTCCCACATCCTGTCCAGCTTTACATTAGGAAAGAAGGTTTCAAGCATTAGTGATCACCTCCACTCCTACTCCCTGTGAGGACATATACTTAATGGCTGCCTGGCTGACTTCCTCATCACCATCAAGATGGATGAATAAAGTTCCATAGGCCCCTTCCTGTGTTTGGGTGATTTTTCCTTGCAGGATGTTCACCATAACCGGATAATTCCTGATTGTATTCGTGATCAATGGCTGCTCTGCACCCTCTCCGACAAAAGTCAGCTGTACCACTTTTCCATGAGGATAGCGCTGAAGCAGGTGCTCAACCGTTTCTTTTGTCTCTTCCGGCTCGGTCACTTGCTGGACGAACCTTTTGGTAATAGGCTGCTGGGGATTTTTAAATACATTCAGGACTGGGCCTGACTCAACTATTCTTCCGCCTTCCATTACAGCAACACGATGGCAGATTTTCCGGATAACGTGCATTTCATGTGTGATGAGCACAATGGTCAATCCCAGACGTCTATTAATATCTACCAGAAGGTCAAGGATGGAATCCGTTGTCTGGGGATCAAGCGCCGAAGTCGCTTCATCACAGAGAAGCACCTTCGGATTATTAGCCAGCGCACGTGCAATTCCCACCCTCTGCTTCTGGCCGCCGCTCAGCTGGGAGGGATAAGCTTCACCGCGGCCATCCAGGCCAACAAGGCTGATCAATTCGTTTACCCGCTTTTCCCTCTCCTGTTTGGCTACTCCTGCTATTTCAAGCGGAAAAGCGATATTTTCCGCTACTGTCCTTGACCACAATAAATTAAAATGCTGGAAAATCATCGAAATTTCCTGCCTTGCCCGGCGAAGTTCGGCTCCTTTTATCCGGGAAACTTCACGTCCAGCCACATTAATGGTTCCTTCGGTGGGAATCTCCAGTCCATTCAGCATCCTGATCAGCGTGCTCTTCCCCGCACCGCTATAGCCGATGACACCAAAGATTTCTCCCTCTTCTATTTCAAGGTTGACCTTATCAACTGCCTTGACATCGCCACTTCTGGAGGCATATGTTTTAATGACATCCTTAATTGAAATCAAATTTGTTTCACCCTCTCTTATTCCCAATAGCTTGACCGCTAAACAAACCCATATTGCATAAGGCTGCCCCTTAGTTTTCCTATGCCGTAAAGAAAAAATGCAAATCGCGTCCCGGAGGCAACATTCCGTGCATAATAAAAGCCTTTCTGCAGCGAGCAGAAAGGCCATGATATTTAAAAACCTTTCTCTCATCTCCCAAAGCATTCGCTTTGCGTGAATTGGCACCATTTCAATACGAACATTGACGGTTGCCGGGCTTCATAGGGCACTTCCCTCCACCTCTCTTGATAAGAGCAATATATACAATTTTTGTTTATGCGGATTAATAATACGAGTGTGATTCTATCACGGAATAAAAATGGGTGTCAACAAAAACATGTCCCAGGAGTCATTTCCACATGTTTCAGGCCTGCTGGTTCGCCGGTGCAGGAATGCCAGTCGCCTGGTGGATCGCTTGTTCAAGGTCCGCGATCAAGTCTTCAACATGCTCGATGCCCACAGACAGCCTGATGAGATCTTCCGGGACGCCAGCCGCTTTTAATCCCTCCGCGTCAAGCTGCTGGTGGGTCGTGCTGGCCGGATGGATGATCAAGCTTTTGGCGTCTCCGACATTGGCTAGGTGGGACCAAAGTTCAACCGAATTAATCAGTTTGGCACCGGCCTCCCGTCCGCCTTCAATACCGAAAACAACAACGGAGCCAGCCCCTTTTGGCAGGTATTTTTGGGCAAGCTTCCCATCAGGATGGGACGCATGGCCAGGATAGGATATCCAGGAAACAGCAGGGTGGGCCTCAAGATATTCCACTACTTTCCTTGTATTGGCAACATGCTCTTTCATGCGCACATGCAGCGTTTCCAGGCCAAGTGTGAACTGGAACGCATTTTGCGGGCTGAGGGCAGGGCCGATATCACGCAAAAGCTGGACACGGGCCTTCGCGATAAAGGCAGCAGCACCAAGGGCCTCACTGTAAACAAGATCATGGTAACTGGCATCAGGGGTTGTGAATCCCGGAAATTTTGGTGAATTCCAGTCAAACTTGCCCCCATCCACGATGATGCCTCCCAATGCGGTTCCATTGCCGAGCAGCCATTTAGTGGCTGAGTGAATGACAATGTCGGCTCCATGTTCAATTGGCCGGCAAAGATATGGAGTAGCAAAAGTATTGTCAATAATGAGCGGTATTCCTGCTTCGTGGGCGATTTCCGCTGTTCTTTCAATATCAAGAATGCGAAGGCTCGGGTTGCCGATGGTTTCAGCAAAAACGGCTTTTGTCTTATCGGTAATGGCTTCACGGAAGTTTTCAGGATCAGTGGAGTCGACGAACTTAACATGGATGCCGTAGCGAGGCAGAGTTACAGCAAATAAGTTGTAAGTTCCTCCGTATAATTGCGAAGCTGATACAATTTCATCTCCGGCTTCGGCTATATTAAGGATCGCCATCGTAATCGCTGCCATTCCGCTGGCAACGGCCAGGCCGCCAATTCCGCCTTCCATCATGGCAACCCGCTCTTCAAATACGGTAACAGTCGGGTTATGAATGCGTGTGTATATGTAGCCATCCTCTTTCAATCCAAACAGATTTGCCGCATGGTCCGTATTTTTGAATTGATAGGCGTTGCTCATGTAGATTGGAAGCGCCCTCGCCCCGGTTGACGGATCGGCGGCAAGCCCCCCATGTACTCCCAGAGTTTCCAAATGATATTCCTTTTTCCCAGCCATTTTCCTATCTCTCCCTTTTTTTGTTTTTATTAAAATTTCTGATTATAAAAACAATAACATGAGACAGGAAAACTTGGTAGGGAAAAAAACAAAATAGACAATACCCAAGGCATTGTCCTTTCATTTTCCGGGAAATATGTCATATTCCCTCAACTCATAATATTTTTTGCTGAATTTGCTCATGCAAAAAAGGGACAGAATGGAAAGCATAAATCTTTTCGACAATCTCCCCACCGGAGATAAGCAGCAGGCAAGGTACACTTGTAATTTCCAGCCCTTCCGCCAGCCCGGGCATATAATTCAGGTCAGCCTTGCCCAGCGGAAGCTTTGGGTAAAGCTTTTGTACGACTTCTAGCATTTTCGAAGCCATTAGGCATGTACCGCAAAGCGGCGTGTAAAAATACATTAGGCCGGTGCCTCTGTTCTGGATAAATTGTTCAAATTCTTTCTGTGTCCAGTCTTTCATCCATTTCTCATCCTTTTTCCAAAAACTCCGCATGAACATCAATGTTTGCGCCAAGCAATACGGTTGCTAAGTGTTTCTCGGGGGCTGTCGCCACTTCCCGGTACATTTTATCAATATAAAGATGGCTGGCTTCCGGGAACTCTCGCTTAAACTGCTTCCTGAGCTTTTCCCCGGAATCGTCTGCGTCGACCAATATATAGACATCTTTATGAAAAAGGCTTTCAATCAGCTCATCAAGCCGTGAAAGGCCAATTGTGCCATTTGTACAAATGATATCCACAGGTTCGTTCAGAATGCTCTGGACCTTTCTTTTATCTGAAGAGCCTTCTACAATAATGACTTTATGATTCTCTTCCATCCTCATTCCCACCGCCAGACGACATTACTTTACATTATTATAATCATTTAAATACAGTTTGTGCTGTTTTGCTTTTCCTATCTTTATTGTCCTGTTTTTAGAGAGATATTGCAAAAAAATTGATTTTTTAACTGACTAAAAAAAAACAGCGGAAGCAGTCCGCTGTTTTTTCAACACCAGCCGCCTTCGTCACAATCAGTATATCTGGGCTCGGACTTAGCCGGGACGGAGACATGCTGAAAGATTCTTTGCTGGTTCGTTTCAAAGTGGTGTTCAAGCTGAAAAGTGCTGCCCTCCGGCAGTGTGATCGTGCCAACCTTTTCATCCTCCAAATACAGCTGGATCTCCCCATTGTTCAATTTGCCGACAATACGGTCGGTAACATCAAGCTTCCGTTGTTCCAAAGTCACTCTTCTCACCTCTCCTTTGTCCTTACATGTATTCTGCCCGAACCTTAGCCTGCAACAAGTGGTAATTAACGGTGCTATATAAAAGCGCAAGCGCCTTGATCAGCCCCGACAAGCGCTGGAGGTCCAGCTGATGAAGTCGTTCTTTGACTTCAACAGCTGGACCGAATTAGAAAAGCGGAGCCGACTGTTAGGAGCGACAGGCGTAAGACAGAATCCGCAGGAAGGCGTTTTTTTGCCTTCTGAAGGATTATGGCTACGACTCGAGCTCCTAGGAGGCAAAGCCAGACAAGCGACTCGAGGGGCTAGGCGCTGGAGCTAGACAGTTATCTAAGTGCGGAAATTTATATCTTCTTATCAAGGACAAAAAAAGCATTCCGAAAAAACGGAATGCCTTTTTGCTTATTCATTAATCATTTGGTCATATTCTTCAGAGGACATGAGCTTGTCCACTTCGCTTGCATCGGAAGGCTCGATGACAACCATCCATGCTTTTTCATACGGTGATTCATTCACGAATTCAGGGCTGTCATTCAGGTCTTCGTTAACCTCAACCACTTTGCCGCTGATTGGCGCATAAAGTTCAGACACAGTCTTAACTGATTCAACACTGCCGAATGGCTCATCCGCTGTTATTGTATCACCGACTTCAGGAAGTTCGACGAACACGATGTCACCAAGCTCTGATTGCGCAAAATGAGTGATGCCAATACGTACGTTTTCTCCTTCTGTCTTTACCCATTCATGTTCTTTGGAATAACGTAAATCTTTTGGTGTAGTCATTTAATGATCCCCCTCCAATTAATTTATGATGATTTAATCACCAATGCTTATTCTTACTGCAGCCAACTTCTTTCGTACTCTTCTTCTTTGAAACCTACTGTCACTTTGTTCCCATCAGTCAGCAAAGGGCGCTTGATCAGCATGCCGTCGGATGCCAAAAGATCGAGAAGTTCCGATTCTGATGCTGTTTTCACCTTATCCTTCAACCCGAGCTCGCGATATTTCTGGCCGCTCGTGTTAAAGAATTTCTTCAGTTCAAGCCCGCTCGCCTTATAGAAGCGTTCAAGCTCTTCCCTTGAGGGAGGGTTCTCGACAATATGTACTTCTGTATATTGGATATTGTTGGCATCCAGCCACTTTTTAGCATTCCGGCATGTACCGCATTTGGGATACCAATAAAAAGTTAACGCCATTTCACCACCACCCCATCTTCTCCTGACATAGTACCCTCTAAACGGATATTACCATATCCCATAGGCAAATTCTAATATTCCTGAGGAAAATTTTCATTTTTCTTTATTTAAAGCGGAAGCGCCTTGATCAGCCCCGACAAGCGCTGGAGGTCCAGCTGATGATGTCGTTCTTTGACTTCAACAGCTGGACTGAAGCGACTCGAGGGGCTAGGCGCTGGAGCTGGACAGTTATCTAAGTGAAATGCAGAAACTTCTTGCATTTAAAAAACAGGCCACCTCATGAATCGAGGGGCCTGTCATAATCAATTTGTTACACAACGAAACGTTCTGCTTCAATCAGCCTGTCAGCTGCTTCACGCTTTTTCGGAATCACATTGATTGGGGTATAGCGTGTCACCTTCCGGAAAGCGGACATCAGCATGCGAAGCGTGTCTCCCTCTTCTGCCGCCACAAGTGTTTCTTTGGCATCCTGCTCAATTTTAATGAAAGCTTCCTGGCAGAATATCTGGGTATAGAAAAGTTTTTGCTTGCTCTTCTCGAGACCTGACTTTTGAATAGCTTTCTCGGTTCTAAGGACAACGGATTCCATTGCATAGGCATTGGAAATGATATCGGCGATATTTACCAGAACCTCCTGCTCCTTGTCAAGAGCTTTGCCAAACTTTTGTGCAGCCAATCCGATTGCCAGCAAGGCAATTTTCTTGGCGTTGGCTACAAGATGTTTTTCCTGTGCGAGCGGCTCATCGCCTGGCTCTTCTGGCATCATCATCATCAATTCTTCCTGCAGCTGCTGGGCTTTCTGGAACAATGGAAGTTCACCCTTAAGCGCTTTTCTCATATATGTTCCAGGAACAAGCATGCGGTTGATTTCGTTTGTCCCTTCAAAAATGCGGTTGATGCGGGCATCACGGTAGGCGCGCTCAATTTCGTATTCCTGCATAAAACCATATCCGCCATGAATCTGGACTCCTTCATCCACTACATGGTCCAGTGTCTCCGAGGCAAAGACCTTATTCAGGGAACACTCAATGGCATATTCGGCAACCACTGCGGCCACTTTATTGCCATCATTCAGCTCTTCCTCCGTCATCCGGCCCATGCTGTCCTCATACAGGCCAACTGTGCGGTAGACAGAGCTTTCAGTGGCATAAATTTCAGACGCAAGAGTAGCAAGCTTTTCCTTCGTCAGGTTGAACTGTGAGATTGGAGTTTTGAACTGCTGGCGCTGATTGGCATATTTCACAGTCAGCTCAAACGCCTTCTTGGAGCCGCCGATACCGCCAACTCCCAATTTATAGCGGCCAATGTTCAGGATATTGAAAGCGATCAAATGGCCTTTCCCTGGCTCGAACAGCAGATTCTCAACTGGTACAGGAACGTCTTCAAGAATCAATGTGCGTGTGGAAGAGCTCTTGATTCCCATCTTCTTTTCTTCGGCACCTGTGGAAACGCCCGTAAATTCCCTTTCAACAATGAATGCAGAGAATTGCTCGCCATCAATCTTGGCATAAACGACGAACACATCCGCAAAGCCCGCGTTTGTAATCCATTGCTTTTCACCGTTCAGGATATAGTGTGTTCCTTCCGCATTCAGCCTTGCAGTTGTTTTCGCGGCCAGGGCATCAGAACCTGAGCCAGGCTCTGTCAGAGCATAAGCGGCAATCATTTCGCCTGTTGCCAGTGCAGGCAGGTACTTTTCCTTTTGTTCCTTATTCCCGAACAGGACGATTGGCAGGGACCCGATTCCAACATGTGCTCCATGGGAAAGCGAGAAGCCCCCAGAGCCTGACATCTTTTCCGTGATCAGGGAGGAACTGATTTTATCAAGCCCCAGGCCGCCATATTCTTCAGGTACATCCGCACCTAGAAGGCCCAGTTCCCCGGCTTCTTTCAAAAGTTTTACAGTGCGGTCGAACTCATGGTTTTCAAGGTGTTCGATTTGCGGACGGACTTCATTTTGGACGAAATCTTCCGTTGTTTTCGCGATCATGATCTGCTCATCGGTATAGTCTTCAGGAGTGAAAATCCGGTCAGGTGTTACCTCCTCCAGCAGGAAGCTGCCGCCTTTAACAATCTTTTCAGTTGGGTTTGCCATAATATAATTCCTCCTTTAGGAATGAATGCTCTTTATCCCGCATTAAGATTCACTTTATAAAAGTTCAAATACCCCGGCAGCGCCCATGCCGCCGCCAATGCACATGGTAACGACACCAAACTGCTGGTTGCGGCGCTTCATTTCATGGATGAGCGACAAGGTCAGCTTGGCACCGGTGCAGCCGAGCGGATGCCCCAAAGCAATGGCACCGCCATTTACATTGACGATTTCCTCGTTTAAGCCCAATTCACGGATTACCTGGATGGATTGGGAGGCGAACGCTTCATTCAGTTCGAACAAGCCAATGTCGGAAAGCTCCAGCCCAGCCAGTTTCAATGCTTTCGGTATGGCGACGACCGGACCTATTCCCATCACTTCCGGCGGTACCCCGCCAAGGGCGAAGGAACGGAATTTAGCCATTGGCTTAAGCCCTTGGGCTTCCGCCTTTTCCCGGTCCATCACCATGACGGCAGCAGCACCGTCGCTTGTCTGCGAAGAGTTCCCTGCCGTTACGGAACCAGTTACCGAGAAGGCCGGGCGCAGCTTCGCAAGCACTTCGAGTGTAGTATCCGGACGGACACCTTCATCCTGGGTAAACTTGAAGTTCTTTTCAACAAGTTTATTGTCTTTGCCAACAGACCGGACGGTCACATCCACCGGCACCGTTTCATCCGCAAACTTTCCTTCCTGCAATGCGATGGCCGCACGCTGGTGGCTCCGGACCGCGAATGCATCCTGGTCTTCCCTGGAAATGCTGTATTTTTTGGCCACTTCTTCCGCTGTATGTCCCATGCCCATATAATACTCGGGAGCACTTTCCGCCAGTTTGGCGTTCGGGCGGACGACATGCCCCATCATTGGCACCATGCTCATCGATTCCGCTCCGCCGGCGATGATCGTATCGGCATGGCCAAGCATGATTTTTTCTGCAGCATAGGCGATGGTCTGCAGTCCTGATGAACAGTAGCGATTGATTGTGACAGCCGGCACTTCGTAGGAGAGACCTGCAAGCGCCCCGATGTTCCTTGCCATATTCAATCCTTGTTCTGCTTCCGGCATTGCGCAGCCAATAATCAAATCGTCGATATTCCCTTCATAATTGCCTGCCCTTTTTAATGTTTCTTTGACAACAAGAGCCCCGAGGTCATCCGGCCGGACACTGGCCAGCGAACCTTTCTTCGCTTTTCCGACGGGAGTCCTGGCTCCGGCAACAATTACCGCTTCTCTCATTCCATTCCCTCTCTTTCATAGTTAGGCACCTGCCCAGCCAAAGGCCGGGCACCGCTGTTGTCTTCCATCTATTTTTCTGTCATTCTATAAAACTTCAGTTGCGGAGCGGTTTCCCTTTTACAAGCATATGCTGCATCCTCTGCTGGGATTTCGGTTCTGCTATAAGGCTCAGGAATGCTTCCCTCTCCAGATTGAGCAGGTAGTCCTCATCGACTTTTGTTCCGTATGGAACCTTTCCGCCGGCAATGACATAGGCTATTTTCTGTGCGATCTTGAGATCATGCCCGGAAATGTATCCCGATTGGTACATCGCCTGGGCTCCCAGAAGCAGTGCGGCGTAGCCTGGCTCGCCGACAACAGGGACTGGCTTCCGCAGCGGGGCACTATAGCCCTTGTCATGGAGGGCGAGAACGGCCTGCTTGGCGTCATGAAGCAGGTGGTCGCCATTGATGCTGACTCCATCTAATTTCCCCAGGAAGTTATTGTCGCGTGCTTCTTCCGCAGAAGTAGACACCTTTGCCATTGCAATGGTTTCAAACACTTTGTTGGCCACCGCCTGGAGGTCGATGTTCACCCCGTTTGGCAGGCCCTCAAGGTGCTTGATGTACAGCTCCTTGTTTCCGCCTCCTCCCGGCAGGAGGCCTACTCCGACTTCCACCAGCCCCATGTAAGTCTCCATTGATGCCTGGACATGGGCTGCTGGCAGGCACACTTCCGCTCCGCCGCCGAGTGCCATTCCGAAAGGAGCAGCAACCACCGGTTTTGGACTGTATTTGATTTTCATCATTGCCTGCTGGAACTGGCGGATAACCATCTCCAGTTCAAAAAAGTTATCATCCTGGGCTTCCATCAGCATCATTGCCAGGTTGGCGCCAACGCAGAAATTCTTGCCCTGGTTGCCGATAACAAGCCCCTTATAATTCATCGCCACTTCATCAACGGCGTAATTGATCATCTGGATAATGTCCATCCCGATTGAATTGTTTGGCGAATGGAATTCAAGCAATGCCACTCCGTCACCAAGGTCAACCAGGCTAGCACCCGAGTTCTTTTTAATGACGCCCTTTTGTTTCTTCAGCTGCTTCAAGTCAATCACTTTTGGATTGGTTTCAATCACCCTGTATTCTCCCTGGTGGTAAAAGTAGCGTGTTCCTTCCTCTTCCTTGTAGAAGGAAGTGAATCCACCTGCCAGCATCTCCTTGACCCAGCCTGGAACCTCCCTGCCTTCTGATTCCATTTTCGCGACGGTTTTTTCGACACCCAGGGCATCCCATGACTCGAATGGACCCATTTGCCAGCCAAAACCCCATTTCATCGCATTGTCGATGGCGACAATATCATCTGCAATCTCACCAAGCAGCTTGGCGGAATAGATGTATACAGGGCTGAAGACATTCCATAGCAATTCACTGGCACGGTCATTTCCAAATACAATCGCCTTCATTTTATTGGCGGTGCCTTTTTCCTGTTTGCTGGCTTCCGTGGAAGGTGTCTTCAGTTGTTTTCTTGGGACATATTCCAGCGTCGCCGGGTCGATTTCAAGGATTTCCTTTCCCTGCTTCAGGAAGAATCCCTGACCGGACTTGCTGCCGAGCCAGCCTTTATTCAACATCTCTTTCATGAATTCCGGTACTTCAAATACTTCCTTTTCTTCTCCTTCTACCTGCTCATAAACGTTATTGGCCACATGGGCGAAAGTATCAAGCCCTACCACATCCAGGGTGCGGAAGGTTGCGCTTTTCGGCCGTCCGATCAGCGGGCCGGTTACAGAATCCACTTCCCCGACACTGTAGCCGCCCTTGAGCATTTCACGGACGGTTACTAGCAGGCCGTATGTCCCAATCCTGTTTCCAATAAAGTTCGGTGTATCCTTTGCTACAACTACACCTTTGCCGAGCTTATCCTCGCCGAAGGTTTTCATAAATGAAAGAACTTCCTGGTCGGTATCCCTGATCGGGATAATTTCAAGCAGCTTCAGGTAGCGAGGCGGATTAAAGAAGTGGGTGCCAAGAAAATGCCTGCGGAAATCGTCCGACCTGCCTTCCGCCATCGCTTCGACCGAAATGCCGGATGTATTTGAACTGATGATGCTGCCAGGCTTTCTGAATTTGTCAACGCTTTCAAAAATAGCCTTTTTAATGTCCAGGTTTTCAACGACCACCTCGATGACCCAATCGACATCTTTTAGACGCGGCATGTCGTCTTCAAAATTGCCTGCTTCGATGAGCGCAAGGTTTTTCTTTGAAGCGAGCGGCGCGGGCTTTTGTTTCAGGAGCTTTTGCAAGGCGCCTTCACTTATGCGGTTGCGGACCTTTTTATCCTCCAGGGTCAATCCTTTTGCTTTTTCTGCCTCCGTCAGCTCGCGAGGCACGATATCGAGCAGCAAAGTCGGGATCCCGATGTTCGCCAGGTGTGCTGCAATCCCTGAACCCATGACACCGGAGCCTAGAACGGCTGCTTTTTGAATTTGTCGCATAAAAACTGTCTCCCCCTTTAGCCGAAGCTTGAATGAATACTCATTCATTTTTACGCCAAAAAAATAGGTCCTTGAATGAGCTCTGTTATTAATTACTATAGAATATTATAAAAATTTGCGCAATATTTTCACCTAAAAAATTGAAAATTTTTTAAAGTTTATCAGGAAGGCTTGTATTCTCCTCTCGTGGGCAAGCTACCAGTGGGGGTGATTGGAATGGCACGAATGAAAAAGAACCCATCAAAGCGCGGTGTAAGTGCTGCAAGCGTTAAAGGGAATGCCGGGCCAACCGTGGAAAATGACGGCGGCGGCAAGGTAAACAGCCAAAACAACCAGTATAAAAAATGAGGGAAACATGCCCGGGGGAACAACAACATTCCCCGGGGCTTCATCTTGATGGCAGGATCGCACAGCCTATTTTTTGAGCATCCCTTTGAGGATGAAGGCCACATTTGCCGGCCTTTCGGCTAAGCGCCGCATAAAGTAGCCGTACCAGTCCGTTCCGTATGGCACGTACACTCTCATCGTAAATCCTTCCTTTGCCAGTTCTATCTGCCGCTCCGGCATGATTCCGTAGAGCATCTGAAACTCAAACTGGCTTTTGGGGATGGCATTTTGTTCCGCAAATGTTTTTGTATGGGCAATGATGTTTTCATCATGGCTGGCCACTGCGGTGTAATGCCCATTGCGGAGATGCATTTCAATTATTTTTTTGAAATTTTCATCCACATCCTTCTTATCAGGGAAAGCGACCTCGGGAGATTCCTTGTACGCTCCCTTGACAAGGCGGAGATTGGGTTCGTAATCACTCAGGTCGATCATATCCTGCTCGGTGCGGTAAAGATATGCCTGAATTACCGTTCCGACATTGTCATACTCGCTTCGCAGTTTCTTGAAAATCTGCAAAGTCTTTTCACAGCGTTCATAGTCCTCCATATCTATTGTCACAAACACATTGTTCTCTTTAGCCGCATCGAGGATCCGCCGCATATTCCCAAGAACGGTTTGCTGGGAAATATCAAGTCCCATGGAGGTCATTTTCAGGCTTAACTGGGAGTCCAGCTTTTCCCTGCCAATCGCCTTGATTGCCTCAATCGACTGGTCTGCCATTTCACTTGCTTCGGCTTCGTTGTCAACGAACTCGCCAAGATAATCAATGGTCACGGCCAGCCCCTTGGCATTAAGGTCCTTGATTACGCTGACTGCCTGGCCGATGGTCTCACCCGCCACGAAACGGGCCGCGCCGAGCTTCAGGCCATACTTTTTCGCTGCCCTTGTGAGCGAACGATTTTTGGACAAGAAAAGGAAAAAATCCCTCATTATTTTCTCCATGCTGCCTTCTCTCCCCCTTGTAAAAACATTAGGAACCAATATTAAGCGCTTACATTTTGACGCAAGAGATTCTCTTACTATAGTAATATCAAAATCATTTTAACACTGTTCCCCCATTTTGAATATCATTTTAGTCAATCCATGCAGACTTTTGTCGAATAAAAAAAGCCATTTGGCAGATGGCTTTTAATATTCATTCCGGTTTCTTTTTCCCTTGTTGAATTTGCGGCAATATAATGGACAGGTCCTGCAATAGGTCCGTTTTTCCCCCAGCTTATAGGTGAGACAGCAGGTTTTGCGGACATAGACATGTTCACTGGCTTCTTCAAGATATTCCGGTTCGGCATGGTAGAGCTGAAGCGGATTTCGGTCATAGGGGCCGAATAAGCGGCCAGGTGCTTTTTGGACGAGGTATTCAAAGTCTTCCGCCGCCCTGGGCGCCTCCGCTGGATTAAGGATATTCCGGTAAAGCCAGGAGATATAGACCGAGATATTCTCCCATAGGATATACCTGGAAAGATGCATCTTTGTTGATAGCTGGTCCACAATCGGGAACACAATTTCACTAAACAAGTGCTTTAATGCCTCATCTCTCCATGCATTCCTGTCTTCATCCGCCCTCTTTTCCACTCTCACATCCTGGAAGAAATACTCTGGAAGCCATTTTCCATCCCGTTCATTGCTTTGCAGCCAAAGCTGGTCCAGGGAAACAGCAAGCTTTTTATCCCACGCCGATAATGAATAAAGGTAAATAACGGGGATAAAGGCAAAATACTTAGTAAAAACGGAAGCCGCCACCCTGAGGTCAGGAGCCTGAATCTCCTGCTTTACACCTTCCAGGAACGATAACAGAGCTTCTTCCTCCAAAAGAGCACCGATATTGGTTTTGTCCCTATCTTTTAATTCTGGAGTGTACCTGAACCTCGACAGTTCTTCCCTTTCCTGTGGCGTCATTTCAGTAGACATGTGCAGCAACACCTTTCTTGATGATACGTCCTTTCCCATATGGAATGCATAGAGGAGTTCCAAATAGCGGATCAACGGCAACATCGCAATCCATTCCAAAGACGTTTTTGACAAGTTTGGAATTCACTACATGCTCCGGCTTCCCCTGGTCATAAATCCGCTGGTCCTTGATTGCTACCACGTTATGGGCATACCGGCAGGCAAGGTTTAAATCATGAAGGACCATCAAGATCGTTCTTCCTTCTTTTTCATTCAATTCAAAAAGCAGATCAAGAATTTCAATTTGATGCGTCATATCAAGATAAGTTGTCGGTTCATCGAGAAGAATGATATCTGTGTCCTGGGCAAGTGTCATCGCAATCCAGACCCGCTGCCGCTGTCCGCCCGAAAGTGAATCAACAGGCCGGTCCTGCAATCCATCAATGCCTGTAGCCTTCAAGGCGCCCATCACCTTTTCCTCGTCCTGTTCCGACCATTGCTTTAGCCAGCTTTGGTACGGGAAGCGTCCTTGCTTGACGAGCTGGAGAACCGTCAAGCCTTCTGGAGCCAAGGGTGCTTGGGGAAGAATGGCCAACTTTCGGGCAACATCCTTGGTAGACAAGCGTGAAATTGCCTCTCCGTCAAGAAGCACCGATCCGGCCTGGGGTTTTAAAAGACGGGCAATGGAACGGAGCAGTGTAGATTTTCCGCATCCGTTCCCACCGATAAAGACGGTTATTTCCCCTTTGGGAATTCTCAGGTCCATTTCATTAATAATGATGGTATCTCCATATGAAAGAGTCAGTTTTTCCGTTGCAATCGCCTGGGCCATCATCTGCTCACCCCTCGTTTTATGTTTATGCGTTCCTTGTTTTATACAACAAATAGATAAAATATGGCGCCCCGATGCTCGCCGTAAAAACACCGGCCGGGACTTCAAGCGGGGAAAACATGGTCCTGCCGATCAAGTCGGCCAGCATGACCAGGATCCCGCCAATCAGGGCTGATACCGGGAGCAAGGCTCCGAATGCGGAACCGACCAGCCTCCTTGCCATATGGGGAGCCATCAGTCCGACAAAACCTATGCCTCCCGCAAAGGCAACTGAGCATCCGACCAGCCCCGTACTTATGGCTAACAAAAGGAAGCGCTGACGCTGAACCATGCTTCCGGCTCCTGTTGCAATGTCATCCCCGAGCTCCTGGATATTCACAGTTCTCGCCATCATAAACGCCATTGCCATCAGAAGCAAAGTGACAGGGACGAGTATAGCCACATTGTTCCAGGTCGAGCCATGGACCGTTCCTGTTATCCAGATATTGGCCTGGCTTGCCCGGTAAATCGGCCCAAGAATCATCATTAGCGTGGTCAATGCCTGCATCAGAGTTGAGATTCCTATACCGATCAAAACGAGGCGTACAGGAGAAACCCCATCCTTCCAGGCTAGGGAGTAAACCAGCAGGGCAATGACCGCTGCCCCTAGAAACGCTGCTGCAGGCATCCATTTTATACTAACAGTAAGAGCATTATTTT
Organism: Bacillus sp. FJAT-27251; assembly: GCF_001273925.1. Lineage (GTDB taxonomy): Bacteria > Bacillota > Bacilli > Bacillales > Cytobacillaceae > Mesobacillus_B. The sequence goes on from NZ_LIGG01000001.1 coordinate 204,194, forward strand.
CATCGCTGAACATAGCCAGAAATCCTACTACCGCTACCGCTGCGCCTCCTGTCATTCCAAGGATGTCCGGAGAGGCAAGCGGGTTTCTGACCATCCCCTGAAGAAGCCCGCCTGCAGCGGCCAGAGCCATCCCTACCATTAATGCGACAATGATGCGCGGCAGGCGGAACGACTGCACGACGAGCCGATCCATCTCGGTACCGCCGCCAAAAAACACTTTCAAGACCGTCAATGGACTAATTTTCATCTCACCCATGCCCGCACTGGCGAGAAAAAGGATGGCAGCTCCAATCATTAGTCCAACTAGCACCCTGAGCGCCTGTTTATCAACCAAAAAGGAGACTTCCCCATTTAAAATCCGAATTCCCTGGTATTTTTTCATCGGCCATTAAACCCCTTCCTGGCGATATAAATAAAGAACGGGGTACCAATAATGGCGGTCATCACACCTACCGGCACTTCCTGGGGCATTAAGAGGTAACGGGCTGCAATATCTGCAGCCAGCAGCAGCATACCGCCAAGGAGGCCGGAAAACGGAATGACCCAGCTATGATCAATACCAGTAATCGACCTGGCAATATGGGGAATCACAATCCCGATAAAGCCGATTGGCCCAGCAACAGCAACCGCTCCTCCAGACAGCAGAATGATGATGATGCCTGCCCCCAATTTCAACAGGCCCGTTTTTAGTCCAAGGCCCCGGGCCACATCTTCCCCCATCGAAAGGACATTCATTTTGTCTGCAAGTAATAATGAAGCCCCCCAGCCTATTGCCATGTACGGGAGTACACTCATTAAAGACTCAAGCTTCCTCCCCTGTACGGAACCGGCAAGCCAAAACAAAACCTGCTCAAGGGCCGCTTCATTTAATACCAATAATCCTTGGGTGAAGGAAGAGAACATCGCTGCAATCGCTGCCCCAGCCAAAGTCAGCTTCATTGGCGTAAGCCCTTCCCTTCCCGTCGAGCCAATTACATATACACTCACAGCGGCTACAGCCGCACCAAGAAACGAAATCCATGTAAATGCCTGAAGGTTCCCCACCTGGAAGATGGTCACTGCCACCACGACAGCAAACCCTGCCCCTGCATTTACTCCGAAGATACCCGGAGAGGCAAGCGGATTTTTCGTCATTGTCTGCATCAGCACCCCTGAAATCGCCAGACTGGCACCTACAGCGGCAGCTATCAATGCCCTTGGAAGCCGAACAGACTGGATAATGATATGTTCGTTTGAACCATCGAAATTCGTAAAAGCATCATATGCCATTTTCCAGCTTGTCTCTGTGTATCCATACACGATACTGGAACAAGCAAGAAAAAGCAGCAGGAATCCAGTTCCAATCAAACCAGCCCAACGCTGGCCATTTGTTTTAAGCAGCATAGTCAAATACCTTCCAAAATGAATATATAATTGCAAATTAGTTTATTCCACCGCAGTAAATTGCTATGAAAACCATATTCAGTGAACGGGTTGGATCATTTGAAAATCATTATCAATTAGCAATTGACATGTACCCATGAATTATTTTATCATAAATACGAACTAATTGAAAATGATTATCATTAACATTCAAGGAGGAATTACCGCAATGAAAACACCCAGGTACATACTAATTTTGCTTTCCCTGGCAACGATTTTGCTGCTGGCGGCCTGCGGAGGCAATAACGAAGAGAAGGCTGAAGAACCAAAGCCAGATAAACAGGAAGCCACTAGCTATACAGTGGAAAATGCGATGGAAACCGTCACGCTCGACAAAACGCCGGAGAAAGTGGTCATCCTTACCAATGAAGGAACAGAAGCTTTACTGGCACTTGGCGTCACTCCTGTTGGAGCCGTTCAGTCGTGGACTGGCGATCCATGGTATAACCATATAGCCGAGGACATGAAGGATGTCCAGGTTGTAGGGGTGGAAAGCCAAGTGAACGTGGAAGCCGTCGCTGCCCTTAAGCCTGATTTGATCATTGGAAATAAAATGCGGCATGAAGATATTTATGAACAGCTTAATGCAATCGCCCCTACTGTTTATTCGGAAACACTTCGCGGAAACTGGAAGGAAAACTTTGAACTGTATGCAAAAGCAGTAAATAAAGAAGAAGAAGGCAAAAAGGTGATCGCGGACTATGATAACCGCATTGAAGATCTGAAAGGCAAGCTTGGGGATCAACTTCAAAAAGAAGTTTCCATGGTCCGATTCATGGCAGGAGATGTCCGGATCTATCACAAGGATAGTTTTTCAGGAGTGATCCTGGACCAAATTGGTTTTGCTCGCCCTGAAAGCCAGGATGTGGATGATTTTGCCGAGAAAAATGTAACGAAAGAGAGAATCCATGCAATGGACGGCGATATCCTCTTCTATTTCACCTATGAAGAGGGAAATGGAGAAGCCACCCAATTGGAAAAAGAGTGGATTGAGGATCCATTGTTCGAAAACCTAGAAGTAGCCAAGAACGGTGAAGTCCACAAGGTAGATGACGCAATTTGGAACACCGCCGGAGGAGTCATTGCCGCCAACCTTATGCTTGATGATATCGAAAAATATTTTCTTCCATAATACAGGAACAGTTTCTTTTAAACCCGCAGGTTTTTCTGCGGGTTATTTGTTTTTCATAAACATTCCTGTTTTGGCAAAGAATAAAGCCAAACTAGTGGAATGGTGAGGCTGGATGGGCAATTTTTTCAAGAAAAAAACTAAAACCAAACTTAAGGACAAGCAATCGCCGGGGGCGGAAAAACAACAAGGTTCTTCAAAGTCCCTATCCTCCGAAAATTGGGAGGCGGCGCTTTCAAAGTCAAATGATTTCAAAAAAATGCACTATATCAGCCAAAAGTCGGGCCGGCCATTTACCTTGGTGTTTGTTTCAACCCTTGTAGATGACGCCAGTATCAACGAGTTCATCCTGCCGGGCTTGCTAACCGGAGACTTTTACGAAGCCGCCGACGTTAAAAAGCTGGTTCCAGCAGCCGATGTACAGCTATCATCTGATTCAAAGGATATAGAAACAAAACTTCTAAGCGGCTACGTGATGTTGACCATTGGCGAAAATATAAACGAACTGGTCTTCATTGCCGCAAAAAAACAGATCAACAGATCCATATCTCCTCCTGAAGTGGAATTCAGCGTAATTGGCCCAAAGGAAGCCTTCGTTGAATCGATTGACCAAAACCTGTACCTGATCAGAAAACGCCTGCCTATTAAGGAGCTTGTAGTTGAAAATTTGCAGGTAGGCAAATTGTCAAAAACACATGTAGCCATTCTCTATATTGATCATCTTGTTGATAGAACCAATGTGCAAACCGTGATTCAGAGAATCAAGGATATTGAGTTTGATGAAATTTCCGACAGCTCTTACATTGTCCAGATGATTTCCGACAATGAAAATTCACCTTTTCCCCAGCTTCTGGATTCGGAGAGGCCCGATCGAATTTCGGCCGTGCTCGCCGAAGGAAAAGTGGCTATCCTTGTAGATGGGTCACCGCATGCATTGTTGGGGCCGACAACCTTGACGGAATTCTACAGCTCGTTTGAAGATTACTATCTAAACTGGATTATTTCTGTTTTTTTTCGGCTTATCCGTTTTTTTTCCGTTATATTTTCACTTCTGGTTACACCGGTTTACGTGGCCGTTCTCTCTTATCATTATGAATTGATTCCAAAAGATCTGCTGGGCACACTGATTACGTCCAGAAGGGTTGTTCCTTTTCCTCCAATCATTGAAGCTTTGATCCTTGAACTGACCATTGAACTGCTGCGCGAGGCAGGTGCACGCCTTCCGACAAAGGTCGGCCAGACCATTGGCATTGTGGGTGGAATCGTCATCGGAACGGCTTCCGTCGAAGCGGGGCTGACAAGTAACGTGCTGCTGATCATTATTGCGCTGGCTGCGCTGGCCTCATTCACGACTCCTATCTATAGGATGGGCAATACCATCCGGCTTCTGCGATTTCCTTTTTTGCTGATGGCGGAATTATGGGGTCTCGTCGGAATCCTGATTGGCTTTGCCTTTTTGCTGACACATCTTCTCCGGCTTACTTCCTTGGGAAGGCCGTATCTGGAACCTATGTATCCCCCAAGGGTTTCCGATTTCAGGGATGCCATCGTAAGGCTTTCATTCAAGAAACAGTCCAAACGCCCTAAGTTTTTAAGAACAGAAAATACTGCCCGTTTTAGCAAGAATAAAGGAGAACAAAAAAAGGACATCGATGAATAAGAAGGAAGGCAGGGAGAAAAATGCGGGAAAAAATTGAAGAAAGGTTTCAAATATCACCGTTCCTCGCCCTCTATGCTATTGTCTCCATGCAGATTGGCATCGGCGTCCTCGGGTTTCAACGGATAATCTCAATGGAGGCCGGTTATGACGCCTGGATTTCTGTGCTCCTAGCGGGAATCAGCATCCATTCCATTGTGTGGATGATGTACAAGATTTGTGAAACAGTTGACGGAGACGCGGTTACTGCCCATTTTTTCGCTTTCGGCGGCATAATTGGCAAGGGAGTCAGCTTCCTTTTCATCCTGTATTTCATTATTTTATCCACCGCCATTCTGCGCGGCTATATCGAAGTCATCCAGGTCTGGGTTTTTCCCGAACTTAGTGTATGGGGCTTTGCTGCCTTATTTTTGGTCCTGGTTATCTATATCATCTATGGAGGTTTTCGGACCGTTGTCGGCATTGCTTTTTTCGGGATTGTGCTGCCAGCTTACCTGCTGCTTGTTTTCGGATTCACCTTCAAGTATTCCGAATTTAGCAACCTCCTCCCCATCCTGGACCATACGCCCATCCAATTATTAAAGAGCTCTTATCACATGTCGCTGACCTATACGGGATTTGAAATCCTGCTGTTTATTTATCCTTATATAAAAAAACCGGAACAATCCAAGAAATGGGTCCACTTTGGAGTGCTTATCACCACTCTGTTCTATACAGCACTCGCAGTCATTACCTTTGCTTATTTCTCTGAGACGTTGCTTCAGAAGTCGATTTGGGCCACCCTTGAAATGTGGAAAATTGTCAATTTGCCCTTCGTCGAAAGGTTCGAATACATTGGGATTGCCAACTGGGTCCTCATTATTCTGCCTAATGTCTGCCTTTGCATCTGGAGTGCCAGCAAAATCATGAAACGGATTTCCCCTTTAAGACAGCGAAGAGCAGTGCTGATTATTGCCCTTGTTTGTTTAGTCATCATCGGGCTCCTGGATACACGCCAGAAAGTCAATATGTTCATGGATCTCACTGGAAGGATGGGCTTTATCCTCAACTATCTGTACGTCCCGTTCCTGTTTGTCTCAGTGCTGATTGCCAGGAAGGTGAAAAAGAAATGAAACTTTCAATTTTCCCTCTTTTAATAGTTAGCATCATGATGCTGGCAGGGTGCGTGGAAAAAGAGGTAATCGATGATGTCAATATCGCCATGGGACTGGGGTATGATTTGGAAGGCGATGAAGTTTTGGGAACGGCGATGATTCCCGTCTACAAGGCAGAATCGATTGAAAACTTTATCTTTAGCTCAAAAGGGAATATCAGCCGTGAGCTTGTTTTTCGGATGCGGCATAAATCGGGACAGCCGATTGTGACCGGCAGCCTGGAAATCGCCTTTTTCGGGGATAAACTTGCCAAAAAAGGCATTGTTTCTTTTATTGATGCCTTCCAAAGGGATCCAAGCATTGGGTCAAGGGTCTATCTGGCCGTAGTGGATGGAACTGCGCAGGATGTCCTTAAAGGCTCCTACGGAAACAGGGGAAATGCGGACTATTTCTCCGGCTTGTTTCAGCATAACGAGGAACAAGGCAACCTTCCATTAACCAACATCCACCAGTTTTTGTTTGATTATTACCAGAATGGGCAGGACCCATTTCTCCCCCTTTTAAAGAAGAGAAAAGACCTCGTGGAAATCACCGGTCTTGCCGTGTTTAAGGATCAAAACATGGTTGAAACGGTCTCCGCCGATGAAATGTTTTACTTTAAGCTCATAAATGATAAATTCAGCAGAGGCACCGTCAGGACCGAAATCAACAGTGATGAAGTGATTGTAAGGAACATAATGTCAAATCATAATATGAAATTATCGGGACGAAACCCATGGGAGGTTACCGTTCATATTACTGTAAATGGAACCATACAGGAATATTCCGGCAGCAGTTTCATGGGCCCTAAAGAAGTAAAGAAGGTACAAAAAGCACTGGAAAAGCAAATCGAGGAAGAATCTTTAAAACTGATTACCAGATTGCAGGAAAATAAAGTGGATCCATTCGGATTTGGCCATTTTGCCAAGACCAGAACCCGAGGTTTTAATTTCAAAAAATGGGAAAGTGATTACCCAAATGCTAAGTTCAAAGTAAAAGCCAATGTCATTATAAAAGAGGTTGGAATAGTGGAATAAGAAAAGCGGAAGCCTTGATCAGCCCCGACAAGCGCTGGAGGGCCAGCTGATGAAGTCGTTCTTTGACTTCAACAGCTGGACCGAATTAGAAAAGCGGTGCCGACTGTTTAGGAGCGACAAGCGTAAGACAGAATCCGCAGGAAGGCGTTTTTTGCCTTCTGAAGGATTATGGCTTACGACTCGAGCTCCTAGGAGGCAAAGCCAGACAAGTGACTCGAGCTGCTCAAAGCTACGCTTATCGCAAGATACTCGAGGAAGTAACTCGAGGGTGAAAACTGGCTAGGTGCTGGAGCTGGACAGTTATCTAAGTGCAGAAGCTTATCTTTTTTCCATAGAAAAGCGCAAGCGCCTTGCAAGGCACTTGCGCTTTTCTTTTCTTAATCCGATGTGGAAAACATGTATTTTTTATGATGGTATCTGATGGAGAAGATTAGACTGATGGCGAACATATTCCCCATCAGGGAGCTTCCCCCATAGCTGACAAACGGGAGCGGGATTCCCGTAATGGGCAGCAAGCCGATCGTCATTCCAATGTTTTGGAACACATGGAAGGTAATCATGCTGATAACTCCGACACAAAGGTAGGTATAGAAATCGTTTTTTGTTTCCATGCCAATTTTCGTAATCTGATAGATGAGAAGGAAAAACAAGCTGATCAAAATGCTCGCACCTACGAACCCGAACTCCTCCCCAATGATACTGAAGATAAAATCAGTATGGCTCTCAGGCAAGTAGACCTCCCGGGTCCCATACCCTTTTCCGGTGGTCTCCCCCGAGCCGATTGCCAGCAGTGAGCGGGTCAGCTGAAACCCTGTGGTGCTCTGGTAATTATAAGGGTCAAGCCAGGAATAGATACGGCCGAACTGGTACTGCTTGACGCCAAGGTATTTTTCAAGCAGCTCCGGCTTCCAAAGGACAAGATAAAAAATCGCCGCAATTAAAGTGACCCCCACACCAAAGATGGGACCCAGGATTTTCCATGAAATCCCGGAAATAAAAATCATTCCGAGCATAATGGCAATAAAAACAAGTGATGTACCCAAATCGGGCTGCTGCATCACAAGAAGCAGAGGCAGCATCGTCACCAAGCCAATTTTAATCAACAGCCAAAAATCGGAAGAAATTGTTTTGACCGGATTCTTTTGATGATGGTCGAAAATGACTCGGGCCAGAGCCAGAATGATGAACACTTTGACCAGCTCGGATGGCTGGATGGAACCGGCGCCCGGCAGGACATACCAGCTTTTCGCACCGTTGATGACAGGTGCAATTTTGGCAGGTGCGACAATCAGGAATCCGAGCAGGGCAATCCCAAGGCCGTAAGCAAACCAGGTCAGCTTCTTGAGCTGGTCCGAATCGAGCCTCATGACTACGCCAATTATAAACATGCCTACCCCATACCAGACAATCTGCTGAGCTAAAAAGTTTTTCCCATACTGTCCTGTCGTCTGGGCACTATATATCGAAATGCAGCTTACTAAAAAAAGCAGGAACAAAATCATAACCAGGCCATAATCAAGCCGGGAATTGTTATTTGGATTGGAAGTCATCGCTTTTTCTCCTTTAGTGAAGAACTGTACAATACTTCATTATATTTTTATCGACAAAAAATAACAACATTCAAGTGTACTTTGGGTATTTTTACATACCTGTTTTTACCTTACACAAAGAAAAGCACATCCCGGGGATGCGCTTTTTCTTTGTGGTCAGCAGCTGCTGCCGCCCAAAACAACAAGGCCATCGTTTACCTCATCGTATTCGAGAGTATATTGTTCGGCTTCCTCGCCAATTCTTTTGTCGATGGCAACCTGAATGCCATTTTCTTTTTTCACTAGATCATCTTCTTCCGGCTCATCCAGAGCCAGTCCAATCTGTGGGCCGCCTCAGCCATAGCCTGCAAAAAAGATGCGGATTCCCGCCGCCTGGCGCTCTGCAAGGATTTCTTCAAGCATAACGCGCGCTTTATCTGTAATCTTCATTTCCACTTTCCTTTCCCTTAGGGGTATTTCCATATTACCACGATGATAATATTGAAATACAGCAACCTGCTCATCTTCTAATTTCGCCTTCAAATTTCGTCTAATTCATGAACAAAACTTAACAGGACTTAACAAAACTTAACGATATTTAACAAATGTCACACTTTTCAAGCAAGTTTTCAGTTATTCTGTTATTAGAGTGAACAGGGAGGTGAAAAACCATGCACGATCTTACATATACACCAGATGAAATTGCAGCCATGTTCAAGATTTCAAAACATACTGTCTATGAATTGATCAAACGGGGAGAGTTGAATGCCTTTAAAGTTGGCAACAAAATGCGGATTGAACATGCAGAGATGGAGAGATACAAAGCGAACTCCGCCGCCTCGCCAGCCAGCGGAATCCGGAAGCCTGCCGCCGAAAACGGAACAAATTATATTCTCCGGCTTGCGGGAAGCCATGATTTCCTCGTGGAACACCTTGTGAAATATGCAGCCAGCCAATCGGCGGGACTGGGCATTCAGCCGAGCTATATTGGCAGTCTCGAAGGCCTGATGATGCTCTACCGGGGAAGTGCCGATATCGCGGCCATCCATTTACTTGACCCGGCCTCCCAGGAGTACAATCTGCCATTTATCCGCCAGCTTTTCGTCCATGAACCGATTACGGTCATCCGGCTGGCATCAAGGGAACAAGGCCTGATTGTTGCTAAAGGAAATCCCAAAAACATTAGGGGGATTGATGACTTTTCCCGAAAAGATGTAACGGTGGTGAATCGGCAGAAAGGTTCCGGGACCAGGTTCCTGCTTGACTCCTGTCTTGCCGAAAGCAAAATCAGCCCGGAAGTGGTCAAAGGGTACGAATTGGAAGAGTGGACCCACCTGGGGGCCGCCTCGCATATTGCCCGGGGTTCTGCTGATGCGGCTTTTGGAATAAAACATGCCGCCCTTCAGCTCGGACTGGATTTCATTCCGATAACACACGAAAAATTCGATCTGGTCTTTCGCCAAACAGAACAAAACCGCACTGCCTTGACGCACTTGCTTGACCTCATCCATGTTACGGCGTTTAAAGAAAGCGTCCAAAAACTTGAAGGCTATGATGCCAGTGAACTAGGAACAATCATTCTTACCCATTAAAAGGAGGACAATCCGAAGATGTTCAAGATGAAAAAGATATTTGCAATCATGCTGGTCATGCTGGTCGCCCTTATGGCCGCCTGCTCCAGTTCAACCGGCACTGAAACCGCAAAGGATGAACCAAAGGAAAGTGGAGAGGTCGAACGCACTGATATCATTCTTGCAACAACAACAAGCACCCAGGACAGCGGCCTGCTGGATGTTTTGATTCCGATGTTTGAAGAACAGCAGCCCTATAATGTCAAAACCGTCGCTGTTGGCACCGGACAAGCCCTGGAAATGGGCACACGGGGAGAAGCCGATGCCCTTCTGGTCCACGCGCCGGATGCAGAGCAGGAACTGGTTGACAGCGGGGATGTCGTAAACCGCCAGAAACTTATGTATAATGATTTTATCATTGTCGGACCTGCCGATGACCCTGCTGGCATCAAGGATGCTGCCGCAACAGAGGCGCTAACTAAAATCTTTGACGCAAAGGCACCGTTTGTTTCCAGAGGCGATGATTCCGGCACCCATAAGAAAGAGCTGGCCTTGTGGAAAGGAGCCAATCTTGATCCGAAAGAAAATGGAAGCTATGTTGAAACAGGACAGGGAATGGGCAGCAGCCTCCAGGTGGCAGCCGAGAAAAAAGGATATATCCTGACGGACCGGGCAACCTATCTTGCCCAAAAAGACAATTTGGGTGACTTTGAAATCATGGTTGAAGGAGACGAAAGCCTTCTGAACATCTACCATGTAATGGAAGTAAATGCCGAAAAGCATGAAAAAGTGAAAAAAGACGGTGCAAAAGCATTTGTCGAATTTATAATTGCCGAAGATACGAAGAATACCATTGCCGATTTCGGTGTGGAAGAATACGGGGAACCGCTGTTTTTCCTATTTGAATAGTGTCGTTGACTAAGTAGAACATAAAATTAATAGAAAGCCTGAATGCCATGGAATTATTACTGGAAGGACTGCGGAAAGCGATTGAAATGATTCTCTCTGGTGACCCCGTCATCCTGGAGATTACATGGAGAACACTGAAAGTATCATTGACGGCCATCATGATCAGTACCCTGATCGGCCTCCCTGCCGGAATGATGCTCGGGCTGATAAAATTTCCAGGCCGCAAGCTGCTCCTGACCTTGATCAATATCGGCATGGGCCTGCCGCCAGTGGTCGCTGGCCTGTGGATCACACTTTTGCTATGGCGCTCAGGACCGCTCAGCGATTTCGAACTGCTTTATACTCCGACAGCGATCATCATTGCCCAAACGCTTGTCTCCCTCCCGATTGTCACCGGATTGACAGCAACGGCGTTCCAGCAGATCAATGAAAAGCTGATCATGCAAATCAAGGCGCTTGGGGCAACAAAGATACAACTGGTATTGATTTTACTGAAAGAAAGCCGTCTTGCCATACTCGCAGCGATCATCGCCGGCTTCGGCAGGGTCATTGCCGAAGTCGGGGCAGCCATGATGGTTGGCGGCAATATCAGCGGCGAGACAAGGATACTGACAACTTCCATTGTAATGGAAGTATCAAAGGGGAACTTTGATATCGCTTTGGCACTAAGCTTTATTTTGATGACGATTGCCTTTTTGATTACCTTCTGCCTTACTTATCTACAGCAAAGGAAGCGATCTTTATGACCTCCTTGATTACAATCGAAAATATCGAAATAAAAGCCGGGGACAAGCCTATTTTAACAGTGCCCATGTTCGAGCTTCGCCAAGGTGAGGTTCTTGGGGTCATGGGCCCGAACGGAGCCGGAAAAAGCACGCTTTTGAAGACACTGGCTCTGCTCGATCCCCCAGGCAGGGGTTCGGTCTTTTTCCAGGGCCAGGAGGTCGGAGACGTTCTCGCGCTTGAAGTACGGCGGAAGTTCGCAGTTGCCCTGCAGCAGTCCCTGCTTCTTGACACAAGTGTTTACCACAATATTGCCATCGGTTTGAAGCTGCGGAACCGGCCCCGCAAGGAAATTAAGGAGAAGGTCGCCTACTGGCTGGAAGTATTTAAAATCAGCCATCTTTCCAAAAAGCATGCTTATCATCTATCCGGAGGCGAGGCGCAGCGGGTCAACCTCGCCAGGGCGATGATTTTGGAACCGGAAGTGCTGTTTCTCGATGAGCCTTTTTCAGCCCTTGATTTCCCAACAAAAGTGCAGCTTTTGAAGGACATGAAACAGGTGGTGGAAAACACGAAGACAACCACCGTCTTTATCAGCCATGACTTGGTTGAGATCAAGTACTTCACACAGCGTTTGCTTATTTTGATGGATGGAGAGATTAAGCAATCCGGGCCTACAACAGAAGTACTTTCCTCCCCCAACGAGGCCGCTGCCGGCTTTATTGGAGAGTGGAGCGAACTGCTGTCCTGATGAAGGAGCCACGCTGGCATTAGCCAGGGTGGTTTTTTTGTGCAGGTTTTTGATTTGGGGCAGATGGGCGTTTTCATTGTGACCCTTTTTCTGCTTTCCTGCCATTTTGGGGCACATTGAGCTCTTCATTGTGACCCGTTTTCTGCTTTCCTGCCTTTTTAGGTCACATTGACCCCTTCATCGTGACCCATTTTCCGCTTCCACTCCATTTTGGGGCACATTGAAACCGTCATTGTGACCCGTTTTCTGCTTTCCCGCCATTTTGGGGCACATTGAGCGGGTCATCGTGACCCGTTTTCCGCTTTCCTGCCATTTTGGGGCACATTGAACGGGTCATCGTGACCCGTTTCCTGCTTCCACTCCATTTTGGGGCACATTGACCCGTGACACCGGGGGGTTTGGTTTTTATTTTTACGAAGAACATGTTTCAATGAAAGAAGCGAAAATTAAAATAGCTGGAGGAATGATTATGAAGTATGGAATCGTTACGGGGGCCTCAAAGGGGCTCGGGGAAGGCATTGCCCGAAAGATGCTTGATGAAAAGATCAATCTTATTGCTGTTTCCCGCAATGAAAATCAGGAACTTAGAGAGGCAGCAGCCCATGCTGGCCTTCAGTACGAGTTTTATCCATGCGACCTGGGTTCTGTAACAGATATCTCTAAAGTTTTTAACGAAATAGCTGAAGCATTGTACAACAGGAAGCCGGAGGCAGTCTATCTGGTCAACAATGCAGGTGTTATTCAACCCATCGATATCGCAGGCGCCCTTGAGGAAACGGCCATACTCTATAACATCCAGGTAAACCTTGCTGCCCCTGTGCTAATCTGCAATCTGTTCCTGAAAAAAGCGGAGGAAACTGGCAGCCAGCTTTACATTGCCAATGTCACTTCAGGAGCGGCAGAGCGGCCGGTCCATGGCTGGAGCATGTACTGCAGCACGAAGGCAGCCATCAACATGTTCACCCGGACAGCCGCCCTTGAGCTCAATAATCGCCAAAGCACATCGAAAGTCATTGCCTACAGCCCGGGAATCATGGATACCGGAATGCAGGAGACAATCCGTTCCTCCACTCAGGACGCCTTTATTGAAGTTGGCAAGTTCCGTGAATTTAAAGAGAAAAACATGCTGAGATCCCCGGGTGAAGTCGGCGAAGTCCTCGTCAGGCTGCTTGTGGATGGTGAGGTCGAAAACGGCCGGGTCTATCATGTGAATGAGCTGCTTTGAAGCAGCTCATTCACCGGCTGGAAATAATATTTTGAAAGTGGTTCCCTTGCCAACTTCACTTTCCACGTGGATGCTTCCTTTATGCGCCTCGACAAGTGCCTTGACGATGGACAGGCCGATGCCGATTCCGCCTGTTTTGCGGTCACGGGATTTATCGCCGCGGTAAAAGCGTTCAAAAATATGCGGCAAATCCTTTTCGGCAATACCCACGCCCTCATCCTCGACAAGGAAGCCGGCCATTCTTCCCTCCTGGACGGCAGAAACGGTAACCTTCCGATTTTCGGGGCTGTATTTCAAGGCATTATTGATCACATTGGTGAGGATCTGGACAATTTTATCACGGTCTCCGTGGAACACCATCGGAGAGCTGGGCGGAACAACCTCCAGCTCGACGTCCTTTTCCCTGAAAACAGGGAAAAGCAATTCCTTCATGGACCCCAGCAGCTCCCCTGCCTCAAGTTCGATTTTATCAAGCCTGATTTGCGGATTTTCGGCCGCCAGCAATTTCTCAAGTTCATTCACCAGCCTGACCAGCCGCATCATTTCGTTATGGCTCTGTTTCAGCCGCTCGGGAGTCGGCTCCCAGATTCCATCCTGGAAGGCCTCAATCTGGCTTCGCAATGTGGCTAGCGGCGTGCGGAGCTCATGTGCCAGATCTCCGGTGAATTCCTTGCGCAGGCGCTCCTCTTTTTCAAGCGACATTGAAAGGTCATTAAAAGCGATGCCCAGGCGCTTCATCTCCAGCGACAGGTCGTCGAGCGGAACCCTGACACCTTTTTTCCGTTTTGTCAGCTCCTCGACTGCCCCGGATAGGCTGTTCAGACCGGCCGTGAGCCGCTTGGAAAACAGCATGCTGAAGAACAGCGCCAAAAGGACTGTTACGGCAACGGCGGTAAGCAAGTACTTTTTTATGGTTTGAAGGAACACATATTCACTGTCGATAAACCCTTTTGGATAATAGACCTTTAAGACGGCGAGCGTCCGTCCTTCAAGCTTGATCGGCTCCGTGGCCGTCAGCCAGCTGTCTTCCAGGTAAGGATTATTCCTCATTCCCAGCCCTTCCATGATTCCTCTTATTGAGGTGGAATCCATCAGCAGAATTTCATTTGGGGTATACAGCTTATAATACAGGCTGTCTGTCATTGCCTGTTCATAAAAAAGCTGTGATACCCGTTCCCCTGTAAAAGCACCGCGCTCCTTGTATTCCAGCTTTAATGCATTCACAAGCTGGCTGACTCTTTGGGTCCTGTTTTCATTGATATAATGGTTGAAGCTCGCTTCAAATCCCCATTGGAGACTGAAACTGACAACCATGATACCCGTCAGGGACACAAGCAATAGGTAAAAAAGGATTTTAGAACGCAGCGTTTTCAGCATCCGGGGCTCCTCCAAACTTATAGCCCATGCCAAACACTGTCAGGATATATTTCGGATCCCTGGCATCACACTCAATTTTCTTCCGCAGGTTCTTGATATGAGTGTCAATGCTGCGTTCATAGCCTTCATAGGCAAATCCGTCCTCCTGGATCTTATCAAGCAAATCCATCCGGCTGTACACGCGGCCAGGATTTTTCGCCATATTGGACAGAAGCCTGTATTCAATCGGAGTCACACTGATGGGATTTCCTTGTGCAGCGACCTCTTTTTTATACAGATCAATCACCAGTTCATGGTTATTAAAGCTTAGCTGATCCGCCTGCACAGCAGGAGCAGCCCTTTTCGAACGCCTTAGGATCGCCTGGATCCTGACGATTACCTCGCGCGGGGAGAACGGCTTGGTTACATAATCATCGGCTCCCATCATAATTCCGCTTATTTTTTCTTCTTCCCCCGATTTCGCTGTCAGCATCAGGATCGGCACATCGGATTCCTTGCGGAGCAGCCTGCAGATATCCTCGCCCGATATGTCCGGAAGCATCAAATCGAGCACAATCAAATCCGGTATCACGCTGTCGGCCTTTCTCAAGGCATCGACACCATTATCCGAAGTCACAACCTCAAAGCCATCCTTCCGCAAATAGGCCTCCAGCACTTCAGTTATCATCCGCTCATCATCCACCAGCAGGATTTTTTGGCTCATCGCCCTCTCTCCTTCTACCAAAAATCAATCTTCACAACTTCCACATAACTTCTCCATAACATCTTCATACCTACTTATTATTATAAAGACAAGAAGACAGCAGAACGTCGGCGAAAAAAGGACAAATTGGCAACAAATCCTGCGCTGGCAAGCTGTTTAACATCCTAACACTGTATCTGCCATTAATAGGGATCCGGAAAAATTCCTGGCTGAAAATCGGCAAACTTCAAGGACTCCCGATTTTCGAAAATGTTCAAAGTGCTCTTGGCTTTAAATGTTTTACAAACTTCCCTTTTTTAACAACTGGTTTTGCTTGGCAAAACCTCCCTTATCCATAGGCTGGCAGATGCCAGCCTCTTTTTTTTGCTTAAGGTACAAATAAAACGCCTCCCGCTAGGCAAAATAAGGACGATAAAAACTAGAGGAGGCTTCATATGACAAAGAAATTCAACAAAGGCAGCCGAAACCAAAACTCTCCCCAGGCCGGGCACCAGATGGCAGAAACACTTGACGGACCAGTCAGCGGAGACAATAGCAAGGGCAATAAAAGAAACAAGGACCAAAACGATAAAACAGACTAAACGAAAAAGGGTTCGGAATGTCGTCATTCCGAACCTTTCTTGTCTATATACTGAAAGAACTATTCTTTCTCTTTATTGACTTTAATAGCGGGTGTGTTGTTTCCGGCATAAATTGGCGAATTATCTGCATTTCCGCCATCGCCGTAAAAATCGTCCTGAATCTGCCTGTTCGCTTCTTCGGCTTCTGTATCCATGCTGCCGATTGTGTTCTCAATGCGGCTGCGCTCTTTGGAATTCTGGCCTGGTTGAATCTTAACTTGAGAAGTATCGTTATCAGCCATTGTGAATCCTCCTGTCCTTGGATTGTTCTACAATAATTTCCCCTAATCAAATGGAAATAAACGCACCAGTCCAGAAGACAGGTGCTGCTCAATTACCCGAATACCGTGCATAATACTTCTTCGCCTCGACCACATCTTCCACCCCATGAACAAGCAGACGGCCGTCCTTAAAAAAGACCAACGTCACCTTGTCGTCCGGTGCAAAGCGAAGCAAAAATGGATTTACCATCATCTTGCCGCTTCCCTTCAATTTTTTGGCCAAGTTCTCCAAATCAAACGTTTCAACCTGGCGGGGATTGATTTGGACGGTATCGCGGCCGCAAAGCACCGCGTAGACTGTCTGCCGGCTTGAAGAACGGTCAAGGAACTCAAACTGCTGGTGCACGCAGGCTGGACACTCCGGATTCCTGCCCCCTGAAATATCCATCTGCATGGATGAGGGATACCAGATATCCATTTGCTCCAAATTCGGATTGTGATCGGCACCAACCAGCAGCTTCAATGCCTCGGTGGCCTCGAAAGAGCCGATAATATCCGTAATCGGCGACAAAACGCCAATTGTGTCGCACGTTTCGCCCAGGCCTTCCGGGACCTCGGGAAATAAACATCGATAGCACGGCGTCTTCCCGGGGATAATCACAGCAAACATGCCCCTCGATGACACAGCGCCTCCATATACCCAGGGAATTCCTAATTTGACTGCTACATCATTGATCAAGTAGCGTGTCGAAAAATTGTCCGTACCATCGACAATCACATCGAAGCCTGACAATAATTCTTCTGCATTGTCCAGATTGAGGTCAGCAATGACAGGGTCGATTTTTACCATCGAATTGATTTTCCTTAGCTTCCTCTCTGCCGCCATTACTTTTGGCAAGTGCCCCGCCGCATCCTCCTCATCATAAAGCGACTGGCGCTGCAGATTCGACAGCTCCACAAGGTCCCTGTCAATCACTCTTACAAATCCAACCCCCGAACGAACAAGGTGGTTGGCGATGACGGTCCCAAGTGCCCCCATGCCCACCACAGCCGCCCTGCTGTCCAGAAGCTTTTTCTGCCCTTCTTCCCCAATCGGTTTAAACAGTATCTGGCGTGAATAACGCTCCATTTCTTTCACGGACATCCCCTCTTTTCTATTAAATTATAAAAAAAACAAAATATTATTTCGAGTATTAAAAAAATTAAAGGAATTTTAGGGTGCGATAGCTAATTTATTAAAGATGAGAGCATTTTATCCAAAATGAAAGAGGTGGCGAAAAACGATGAATCTTGGCGGTTTCATGAACAAGGAAGTTGTCGTCGATTTGACAAGCAGCACAGTTGATTACAGGGAAATCAACGAAGCAGATGCCAGAAAGTATATTGGCGCCCGCGGGCTTGGGGTTAAATACCTATTGGATAACGGACCGGAAGTTGAGCCATTTTCGGAAGAAAATATTTTATGTTTCATGACAGGTCCGGTAACCGGCTCCCGCAGTTCCATGAGCGGGCGGATGGCTGTTGTCACAAAATCCCCGCTGACACATACGGCGACTGATTCCCATATCGGCGGCTGGACCGCGGCACGCCTGAAATGGGCGGGGGTCGATAATGTCATTGTTAAAGGTAAGAGCGACAAGCCCGTCTATCTTTACATCGAAGGCGGTCAGGCCGAGCTGCGCGACGCTTCCCATCTTTGGGGCAAAGGAACAAGGGAAACGGTCCAGCTTATGAAGGATGAGCATGGCGAGGAAAACCTCAGCGTCATTACGATTGGCCAGGCCGGTGAAAACACCGTGCGCTATGCCGCTTTTATCAATGAGCATGACCGTGCGGCAGGACGCGGCGGAACCGCGGCTGTGGCCGGCTATAAAAAACTGAAGGCTGTTGTCATCAAGGCAGCGCAAAAAGGGAATATGCCCGTTCCAAAGCTGAAGGATGAGTATACACAGGCTAACAAAAAAGCGGTAAAAGCAATCCTGGAAGGCGGCTTGACTGCTCCAAACAAAGGCGGGTTATCCGTATACGGAACCAATGTCCTCACCAACCTGATCAATGAAGTCGGTGCGCTGCCAACGAAAAACTCCCAGTACACCCATTGGGACCAGGCTGAAAAGCACAGCGGCGAGTATGTCAACAAGCATCTTCTCGTCGCCAATAATACTTGCCATGCCTGTCCGGTTGGCTGCAAGATTGAAGTTGAAGTAAAAGACGGACAGTATAAGACGCGAGTTGAAAGCTTTGAGTTCGAATCTTCCTGGTCGCTTGGATCCAACTGCATGCTGAGTGATGCAGAAGCCATCGCCTACCTGATCGACCGCTGCAATGAATATGGCTTGGATACGATCGAACTTGGCCACGCGTTCTCGGTGTCAATGGAAGCTTATGAAAAAGGAATCATTTCCGAAGAACTGAACTGGGGTGATGCCGAGGCAATGGTCGAGCTGACGCGCAAGATTGCCCACCGTGAAGGCTTTGGCGGCATCCTTGCGGAAGGCCCGGCACGCGCAACGGCCGAGTGGGGCGCACCTGAGCTTTCCATGTCGGTCAAAGGCCAGTCCATCCCTGCCTACGACCCTCGCGGAATCCAGGGCATCGGGCTTGGCTATGCAACAAGCAACCGCGGCGCCTGCCATTTGCGCGGTTACACGGTCGCCAGTGAAATCGCCGGAATTCCGGAGCCGACAGACCGCCTGAAGCCGGAAGGAAAAGGCGAGCTGCTGAAAATATTCCAGGATATGCTTGCATTCGGTGATTCCATGGACATCTGTAAGTTCTCCTCCTTCTCGGAAAATGCCGAGCATTATGCCGAGCAGTACAGCGCAATGACAGGCATTCCGATGACAGCTGAGGATGTCATGCTTGCCGGTGAGCGGATTTACAATCTTGAGCGCTACTACAATAACCTTGCCGGCTTCGACAAACGCGAGGACGATTTCCTGCCGAAGCGCTTCACCGAAGAGCCTGCAAGCGGAAACAGTGCCGGATCCGTTAGCCGCATGGATATCATGCTGGAAGAATACTACCAGGTCCGCGGATGGCAGGATGGAGTGGTACCAGCCGAAAAGCTGCGCGAACTTGGCATTCTTGCTGAAGAAACAGGTGCTCCTKAGCAGGTATAAGTTTCAGAAAAAAAACCGGGTTATTTTTACAAAAACCAAGTGATTCGCACGTAAATTGAGAAGCAAAACTGCTTGGAGCAATGTTGTCTCCAAGCAGTTTTTTGCATATTTAAAAATAAATCGTTGATTTTTCTGACTATGAAAAAATAAACGGAAAAATTCCGCTTATATTGGGAAATACCAGCATTTCCCGCAAAATAAGGGAACTTTTTCCGTTTAAACTAATAAAATCCTTGAAATTTGTTCTTTTTAGAGGGGGTAACCGGAAAATATCCGCCTATTTATGCTTCTTTAGCCCCTTCCATATGCATTAACCGGAATTTCTCCGTCTATGAATTCCTCGCATTACCGAAGAAAATCAGCAAACTGAGTCCTTTCTAGTCAAAACTGAMCCCGCTGGCAGTCTGGGTGTTACCCGCCTATCCGCGTGGTTTTGTAGCGATATTTTACAATGAGTTCCTCCAGGATTTCCTCATTTTCCGCCTTGAAGCGGATTTGGACGGCATTCACCTTAAAAGCCGGTGTGAAAGTGATTTCCTCCTCGCCGATAATCTCGCCGCTCCATCCTTCCCCTTCATAAATAAGTGGCAGTCTTTCTGTGACCTGTTTTCCTCCGAGTTCCTGAAAATACATGACGAGATGGCTGAGATTGATTCCACGGAACTCCATTTCACGGCTCACCATCTTTAGCCCCCTGCCACCGGCGGAAACAGGGCAAACTGGTCACTCTCATTTACCCTCGTCTGCAGATCCTCAATATGGATAATGTTCTTCCCATTCACATACACATGCACAAACGGTTTCAGCTTTTTTTCCGCAGTGAATATTTCCCCTTCGATCTCCGGAAACATCTCGACCATTTTATTCAGAATATCCATGACTGTGTCGCCATCCGGTATGACTTCCACCTGGACACCGCCGCAAATATCGCGAAGATTCGCAAACACCCTTACTTGCATGCTCCCGCCCCCTTGCCTTTTCTTTTAATCTTAAAATGAAAACGCTGCTTTGTCACTTCCTCTTCCTTTTATTCTCATAAAATAAAAATCCTCCTTTTTTACGAACATACATGAAGAAATACAGGGTAATAGATAAATACTTTCATTTTAAGGAGGGAACTATGTGAAGGCAGTAACTTTTCAAGGCGCAAAAGACATACAAGTAAAAAATGTCGACGATCCAAAGATTGAAAAAAATGATGATATTATCATCAGGGTTACCTCTACGGCCATTTGCGGATCCGACCTGCATATCTACCAGGGAGCATTACCTACACATCCTGGATATGTGATCGGCCATGAGCCAATGGGGATTGTTGAGCATGTGGGTTCCGAAGTGACCAAGGTGAAGAAAGGCGACCGCGTGGTTATTCCTTTTACAGTAGGATGCGGCCATTGTTTCTATTGTGAGCATGATATGGGGAGCCAGTGTGATAACTCCAATCCAAACGATATGGTCGATTCCGGCGGCTACCTTGGCTTTACAGAGCGTTATGGAAACTATCCTGGAGGACAGGCTGAACTGCTGAGAGTCCCTTATGGAAACTTCATGCCTCTGAAGGTTCCGGAATCAGCCGAACTTCCTGATGAGTCGTTGCTGTTCATCTCTGATGTTCTGCCGACATCCTATTGGAGCGTCGAGAATGCCGGTGTAAAGCCAGGCGATACCGTTGTCGTGCTTGGCTGTGGCCCGGTCGGCCTGATGACACAGAAATTCGCATGGCTCAAGGGTGCCAAGCGTGTGATCGCGGTCGACAATGTCCCATACCGTCTGGAGCATGCAAAACGGACCAATAATGTGGAAACCTATAATTTTGATGAATATGAAAATATGGGATCATATATTCGTGAAATTACCCGTGGCGGTGCGGACGTCGTGATCGACTGCGTCGGCATGGACGGGGAAAAATCAGTGGCGGAAAAGGTCCAGCAAAAGCTGAAGCTTCAAGGCGGCACTATAAGTGCCATTAAGATTGGGAAGGAAGCTGTCCGGAAATTTGGGACCATCCAGCTTACTGGAGTATATGGATCGGTTTACAATATGTTCCCGCTTGGAGACATTTTTGAGCGTAATATCACCGTGAAAATGGGACAGGCTCCTGCCGTCAACCTGATGTCAAAGATGTATGATTACGTAGTAAGTGGCGAGATTGATCCAACCGATATCATCACCCACAAAGTTCCGCTCGACCAGGCTAGTAAAGCCTATCAGGTATTTAATGACCATGAAGACGAAGTGATTAAGGTCATCTTGAAGCCATAAGCAAAAACGCCCCACTCGAGGGGCGTTTTTTTATTTGGAGTCGGCGGGATAGACAACGCCCATCTGGCGGCGGCATTCATCGATGATTTCCATTGTCAGCAGCGAGTTCTCATGCGAGTTCACCCGGGATTCCAGCTGGTTGTTTTTAATGAGCGACATGAATTCTTCCACCTCGTAAAACAACGGCTTGCGATTCTGCTGCTGTGTCAGGTCCTCTGGTGCCTTTCCCCGGATAGTAAGGGTCACCTGTTCCGGCACATTCACCTTGTCGGCCGAAATATTGCCGTTCTCTCCCTGGATCTCGAACGGCAGCGAGGAGTCGGTAATTTTCGAAAACATAACCACTGCCTCCATGTCTTTATAGCCAAGAAGAATGCTGCCTTCCCCATCAACACCTGTTTCTAGGATGATTCCCGATGCCTGGATGCGTTCCGGCCTGCCAAACAAAGCAACAAGCGGATACACACAGTAAGTGCCGATGTCCATTAACGAACCGTTGGAGAATTCCGGCTTGAAGGCATTGAGCACATTCCCTTCTTTATACGCATCATACCGGGAAGAATATTGGCAATAGCTTGCGAAATAGCGCCGCACCTTACCTATCATGGACAGATGGTCGGCAATCACCCGGAAGTTCGGCACGAGTGTCGATTTCATCGCTTCCATTAACACTACTCCATGTTTTTTGGCTGCTGATGTCATTTGCCTGACTTCCGCAGCATTGGAGGCCAGCGGCTTTTCGCATAAAACATGCTTCTGATTTTCAAGGAAGGTGACCGCCTGGCGTGCATGGAAGGAGTTCGGGGAGGCAATGTAGACAGCATCAATTTCACTGCTTTGTGCCATCTGCTCCAGGCTGGTAAAAATTCTTTCCACCCCGTACTCCCCGGCGAACTCGCGAGCTTTTTCCTCCGTGCGGGAATAGACTGCTTCAAGGGTAAAATCCGGGTGCTGTTTTGCTGCCTCAATAAATTGTTTTGTAATCCAGTTGGTGCCTACTATTCCAAAGCGAATCAATATGCTTCCTCCTCGATCTGGCCCTTTGCTCCGCCTCTTGGCAGAGGACACAGGGCCGTGCTAGTTTAGAAACTAATCATCATCCCGGTCGATTTCCTTTTCGATAATCATTCCGGTCTTTGCATCGATTTTATACTCATATTCATGGGTGCCGTCCTTGATTTCAATTTCATAGGCACCGTCATCAAGTTCCAGGTCCTCGACCTTTCCTGGCGATTCCTTTGTGGCGATTTCAATGGCTCTTTCAGAGGTAATATAGGATGGTCCCGATGCTTTGTTTTTGTCATCTGAAGGTGCTGCAGCAACCTTGGCCTCTCTGTTCACTTCCACATTCCCTTTGTCATCATCGTCATCATCCCGGTCTACCTTCAGCACTTCGCCTGTCACCGCATCCACGTCAACATCCACATCGTCATCCCCATTTTCGCTGCGAAGCTCAATTTCATAGATCAGTCTTCCATCGTCCTTTTCCAGTTCAATGCTTTCGATCGATCCGCCTGCTTCCTTAATGGCAATCTCCTCAGCTTCGTTCATGGAAATGATATTTTTGTCTTCCTTCATTCCCTGGCTTTCCGCCTTTCCAGTGTCATCAAATGCACCTGCCCCAACAGCTCCTCCCAATAATACCAAACCTGCACTCGCAATGATTAATACTTTTCGTTTCATTTTGTCTGCCTCCTTTATCGATATATCTAAACTATATCCACCGAAAATGAGGCTTTCGTGACAGGAAAATGAGAAATTGATGAGAAACGGATGAAAGTTCTAGTCCTCCCATGCTAGGTTGGTGATTTCTCCTGAGATGGCATTGATTTCAACCGTTACTTCCCTGTCATCTCCGGTTTCAACTTCCACCAAGTAAAAAGAAATACCGGCTTTTTCCACCTGCTCGACATCGTCAATTTCGCCGCCGAAACGCTTCAGGGCAATGAAAGCTGCCTCTTCCTGGGTAATTAGTTTGGCAGGGCTTGTGGATGATGGTTCATTAGTTGTTGGCGACTCGGGAGAATCTGGCTCCTTTTCGGGCTGGGATGGTTCTTCAGGTGCCTGTTCATTTCCTTGCGGCTCGGGGGGCTTATGTTCTTTCGTCCTTTTCATGCTCACTATTTCCCCGGTCACCGAGTCCATTTCTACCTCATACATCCCCTCATCACGATCAATGGCCATTACATATCGATCCTGCTGTTTGCCCAATTCCACAATCTTGCCTGGATACAGTTCCTCGACCTTTGCTGCTGCTTCGGCTTCTGTCAATGGTTGTGCTGAAGTCATCTGCTTCAACAGCTGCCAACCTCCAACAATAAGAATGACAGCCACTGCTGCTGCCCCCACCATTTTCATGTTCATCATAATCACCTCAGTGCTTTTGACTTTGTTTTCCATCCTGCTGGAGCAATATGAGAAACTAATAAGAAGGCGCCAGTGGAAGAATGATTTTTGCGGTCGTTCCTTCTGATTCCACGCTCTCAATTTGAATATCAGACCCCATGGCTTCGGCAATCTCTTTGGCAAGTGACAGCCCCAGCCCGAATCCGCCTGTTTTTCTTGTACGCGCCTTATCGACCCTGTAAAAACGATCATATATTTTTTCCAGATCACCAGCCGGGATCCCGATTCCGCGGTCGGCAATCTCGATAACAGCGTGCTCCGATACCATTTTAATATTGACGTTAATCACGTCTTCACTGTATTTCCGGGCATTATCCATCAGGATATAAAACAGCTGCCTGAACTTTTGCTGATCAGCCCTGACTATGGGCTGATCCACGATGTTCAGTTCAATTTGCCGGTTATAGGCTTTTTGAAACGACCTCACCAACTCTTCGGCAATGGCGGCCAGATTGACATTCTCCAAGGCAACCTGCCACTGGTCTTCATGTTTGGCAAGCTGGAGCAGCTGCTGTGTCAAATCCTTCATGCGGATGGCTTCGGAATGAATGGCTTCCACAGCCTCATCAAACAGCTCCGGCTGCTGCCTTCCTCTTCTTTGTAAAAGGGAAGCATACGATTCAATAACGGTTAGAGGCGTTTTCAGTTCATGCGATGCATTTGAGATGAACTGCCCCTGCTTTTCATAATTGACCTTGAGAAGATGCATCATCTTGTTAAATGTCTCTGCCATTTGATACAGTTCATCCTTCGATTTTTTCGGAAGGGGAATCTGCTTAAATTGGCCGCTCTCGCGGATTTCCTTCATGGTGTTGATCATGGATGCAATCGGCCTGATGATAAAGTTTGAGAGAAGCGCAGATGACAGCAGTACCGGAATGGTCGCCAGCACCGTAATAATGATCAGAACGAGCCTGAGGCTCCGCAGCATATCCGCTGTGTGGGCAAGGCTCCCTGTCGCCTGCAGGTCCGCCATTTCTCCGTCATTCAAGATAATGGGGATTGAAACAAAAGCGTAAGGAGTCCCATTATGTTCCTTGATTTCTCTTACTTCTTTTTGATAAAAATCCACCGGAAGGCTGCGCAGGCTATAAAGATCAGGATTTGCTGCGGCAGCGCGAGGTTTGCCATCGGCCTTGACAATCTGCAGCATGCCATTGACGGGTACATAGGAGCGCAGCACATCATCCAGGGGAATGCCATCGGCCTTGTTTACACCATCAATGGCCTGCAGGGCTTCTCCCGCCATCCGCTCCAATTCATTATTCATCATCGTCCGGCTGAACACCGAATAGATAGAAAAAGTTATGATGACCAGCAGCACAATAAACATCGCGGCTGTATAGAGGTTGACTCTGTGCCTGAGCTTCATTTTGCCTCCTTTACAACATAGCCGACACCGCGGACCGTATGGATGAGCTGGGTTCCATACGGTTTGTCGATTTTATTGCGCAGATAGCGGATATAGACATCTACTACATTCGTATCTCCGTAATAATCGTAGCCCCATACACTATTCAGCAGCTGTTCCCGGTTCATGACCTGTCTCGGGTGCTTCATCATGTGGGCTAGCAAATCGAATTCGCGAGGCGTCAATTCAATATAGTCTTCTTTGCATCTCACTTCACGGGTAGCTTCATTCAAGGACAATGCGCCAACTGTCACCCAGTCCTGCCCTGCCCAGGCTGGTGCCTCCTTTTTACGGCTGACCCGCAGGCAAGCGCGGACGCGCGCCAGCAGTTCCTCAATCTTGAATGGCTTGGTAATATAATCATTAGCCCCAAGGTCGAGGCCGGATACCTTATCTTCGACGGAATCCTTGGCCGTCAGCATGATTATGGCTGTGTCGTCACCCTGGGAGCGGATCCGGCGCAGCACCTCAATCCCGCTTATTCCCGGCAGCATGATATCGAGCAAAATAAGGTCCCAGGACTGCTCCTGAAACCTTTTGAAGCCTTCAAGGCCATCAAATGCCTTTCCCACCTCATATCCTTCATAAGTCAGTTCAAGCTCCAGAACACGGGCAATCTTTTCTTCATCTTCGACAATCAGGATTCTCGGTTTATCCATGCATTTCCCCTCATTCGTATCTTTTACCGCTATTTTAGCATATGCCGGGGGCAAGGGCAGGCATTGTTCTCCTTCTCAAAGCCCCCCCTTTCACAGCAGGCTACAGCTGCAGGCCCGTAAGCTTCCAATAGGTGAAGTAAAATGCAAGCATCAGCAATGCGTACACCGGCATTAGAATCATGCTTAATTTCAGCAGGTCGTTTGCGTCATAGGCAAGGTCCTCGTCCTCATAAAAAACGAGTAAAGCCTTCGAACTCACCGGGAATGTCAGGCAGTAGTTCATTCCTACCAGACTTAGGAACAAAACCGCCGGAGGGTTCAATCCCAATGTTCTGCTTAAAAGGAGCAGTCCCGGCACCATGACGACCGCCCTTGTCGTATGGGAAGGAATATATAGATGGGAAGTGACGGAAATCAGGCATAAAAGAATAACTGCCAGCCATTCGGGAGCATTCTGGAGCAATGACAGCGATCCGAAGACATGACCGCTGATCCAATCGACTGCTCCGCTCTCAATCATGTTCGTCCCCAGTGCAGCCGCCGCTGCCACGAATACAATCAAATTCCAGGAAACAGATGAGATTCCCTGTTTCCAGGTCAATATCCCCGCACCCGGAATCATCAGCAGCATGGCAGCCGCCATCGTTACAAAGGCGATATCGTAGCCATGAATTCCTTCCGTCACCMAGAAAAGAACCACTCCACCGATGAGATACATTGTCTTTTTTTCCATATCGCTGAAGGGAGCCTTTATACTATGCTCTTCCGTTATTCCGGCAGGCTCCTCTTCTGTTTCTTTAAATCCATCCTTCTGTTGGCTTCCTGATTTTAGAAAGTACAACCTAATCACGACTAAAGTGATTAGACTTGCCACAATGGCAAACGGAGCTCCCCAAGCCAGCCATTGCAAATAGGAGATACTCTCGCCTGTCGACTTCTTGAGCCATTCCACCCCGATCAGGTGCGACCCGGCTGCGATTAGGGAAGCCGAAGTGGACATCAGGATGACAGCAGGGACAAGAACTGCCAGGGCCGCTTTTTGCTGTTGGTTTTTAAGCAGGCCTGCCAGGTTTTTTACAATCGGAAGCACCATGGCGGCACGGCCGGAAGTGGACGGAATGAAAAAAGCCAGCGGCTGAAGGGCGAGCACCGTGTAGGAAAATAGTTTATTGGAAGTGTTCGCCTGTCGAAGAATGGCTTTGGTCATCCGTTCCGCCAGCCCAGAGACGCTTACAGCCTTTCCAAGAATATAAGCCCCCATCATCAGCCAGACGACCTCGGCAGAAAAAGATTCATACACCAGGCTCGCCTCTGCTCCCTTCACCACGACCACAAGGAGCAGTACGGCAAGAGCCACGAATCCAGCCGGGAATTTTGTCCCGATCCACAGCACCATGGACAAACCGAATGCAAGAATGGCGATTTTCCCTTCGTACGGCAGCCCCGGAGTAAAGACAATGGCAACCAGGCAAACAGCCAGAAAGGCAATCACAAGCGGCTGGGCATAGATGGGCGTCTTTGGCTTCGCTTCGCTGGAGGTCCGGGCATTCGCCTGATATCGTTCTAAGCGGCTGTATGCATTCATGCCAGCTCCCTCGCATATTTCCTCTCGGCGATTTCATACCCAATATACACATGGCGGATGGCAGCCTCTGCGGAATCGGCAATCCATGAGGAGGCCTTGTCCATCGCCATTTCCAGCGTGGCCGGCTTTGGGATGATGCTCATATAGGCATCAATGCCGCTCCTGTAATTCATTTGGGCTCCTTTTCCAATCGTTCCCGCTATGGCAATGACAGGGACACCCATCCMCTTGGCTACTTTGGCCACCTGGGAAGGAATTTTCCCATAAGGAGTTTGTTCATCCAGGCACCCTTCTGCTGTCAAAACCAGATCGGCACCGAAGATATGCTTTTCAATCTGGATATATTTCATAATGATATCAAAACGCGGATGGAGAGTTGCACCTGCAAATGCGGCCAGCCCTGCTCCCAGGCCGCCCGACGCTCCGCTTCCCGGCTCAAAGCGCAAGTCCCTTCCAAGTTCGGCTTTTATGATAGAGGCATACCGTTCCAGTCCCTGCGACAGGATTTCCACTTCGCGGGCAGAAGCCCCCTTCTGTGGTCCAAATACCTTCGCTACCCCTTTGGGCCCGCATAAAACGTTATGCCAGTTACAGGCAGCGTCAACGGTTACATCGTTCAGACGGTGGTCCAGCGATGAAAGGTCGATACCGTGAACCAGATGAAGATCTCCTCCTCCACAAACATCCATTACCTGGCCTGCCTCATCCAAAAATTGAGCACCGAGCGCCTGGGCCATTCCCGCCCCTCCATCCGATGTGCCTGAATCACCGCAGCCAATCAGGATTTTGTCGACATTCAAGTCCAGCGCTGCTTTTATCAGTTCACCTACACCGTATGTTGTCGTGTACAAGGGATTGCGCCTGTCCCTTGGAACGAGACGCAGGCCGGCCGCTGCCGCCATTTCGATCACAGCTGTTACCTTCCCGCCTTCTTTATACACGCCGAAGTGGCTCATCACTTTTTGGCCGACGGGGCCTGTTACTTCTTTTTTGACGAGTCTTCCCTTTTTTATCTGCACAATCGCTCTGGTAAAACCCTCTCCGCCATCCATCATCGGCACAGGAACAGTCTCTGCATCCGGAATAAATCGCCTGATGCCTTTTTCCATCGCCACTGCCACCTCGTCCGCACTCACAGATTCTTTAAACCCGGATGGAATCATTACTATTTTCATATTTTCTTCCTCCTGTCTCTCTTTGCTTAATCCGAATATACCTCCAGAAAAAGTGAAGACCATGAAAGGGAAATGAGAAAATGATGAGAAAGGAAAAAAGCAGGATCCCATCTCCAGTTATCTTCATTGACGCAGTTTCTTGCCACCGACTTCTGTATTTTTGCGTCAATGAAGGTTGTTATCGCAATTTTTCCAGCCAGTAGCCTTAATTTTTTTGTTAATGAAGGCTATTGACGCAAGTTTTTGCCATTGGCTACTGGTTTTTTGCGCTAATGAAGGGTATTAACGCAAGTTTTCACCGTTGGCTTCTCGTTTTTACGCTAATGAAGGCTATTGGCGCAATTCTCCCCTATCAGCCTCTTTATTTTTACGCTAATAAAGGCTATTGGCTTAATTTTCCGTCAGTGGCTTCCCGTTTTTGCGCCAATGAAGGTTTTTTAAGCATCAAAAAAGCCTCCGCAAATCGCGGAGGCTTTTTGTATCTGGTTTTAGCAGACGGAGTCGTTTGGCTTCGGGTTTTTCAAACCAAACAGAGGCCGGATGAACAAGGCAAGGAATGTGCCCAGCATCGCCATCACTGCCCATACCCAGCCATGCAGGCTGAAGGAGGCAATTCCGCCAAAGTAGGCACCGATGTTGCAGCCAAAGGCAAGTCTTGCACCATAGCCCATCATCAAACCGCCGACAATGGCAGCTCCCGCCACACCAGGCTTAATTTTTCCAGGCTTGAACGTTCCCTGGGCAGCCGCCGAAATGAATGCTCCCAACATGATGCCAAAGTTCATGACACTCGTTGAATCGGCAAGGACCGTATTCGTAAGCGCTGCGCCGTTCGCCCCCGAGAAATAGCCCCAGGTTGAAACATCCACGCCCATTGCCATCATCGCTTTTCCTCCCCAGAGGGCAAAAGCGGATGTAATTCCCCACGGAGTTCCGCGGACCGCCAGCGTCAATGCATTGAGCAGAGCGAGGACAATCGCGGCGGCAAACAATGGCCAGGCGCCCCGAAATACCTTCTTCCATCCAGCCGTCGTTGGCAGGGGCTTCATCATTGGAGGGTTCTTCTTTTTAGCGATTTGAACCGTGATCCAATAAATCAGGGCAAACAGCCCAAGCTGTACCGCCCATGCGCCAAAATAGCCCAAGCCTGTCGAATCGGCAAGCGAAAGCGGCGGCAGGGCAGGTGTCTCCTCCATCCAAAACGCAAAGTGGTAAGCTCCGAGAAGCGAACCGGCGATAAAGGAAATCAAGGTCAGAATCATGGAGGAAGATCCTCCGCCTACCGAATAAAGAGTCCCGGAAGCACAGCCATTTCCAAGCTGCATCCCAACCCCAAAAATGAACGCACCAAAAAGGACGCCGACGCCAACAGGTGAAACATACCCTTTTGGCTCAACACCAGTAAAACTGAAACCAGTGCCTAAAATGATGGCAAATAAAGTGGTCGCGACCGCGAGCATCAGCATATGGGCCTGCAAGCCCTGGACATTTCCCACTGAGACGAGACGCCTGAAAGCGGAAGTGAACCCAAAGCGGGCGTGCAAAAGCGTTGCACCGAGCGCGAGCCCAATGATGAACAAAGTTCCCTGAGTCCAGCTGGCCGCCGCCACAATACTGATATATAAAATAATAGACGCCAATACCCCAATGAGGACCAAAGGTTTTTGGACGGGCTTCAGCTCGGCAACCACCGTTGTCGATTTGTTATCCCAGCTAGGCTGGTTCGGCATATTAGCCGCTGCAGGTTGTGACATCTAACTTCGCCTTCTTTTCTTATTAATATAGTCGGAAAATATTTATAGTATAGTAATTTAGGATGTTTGTAAACCTTATATAGGGGAAGGGCAACCGAGTAAAATCTTGGAAAGACATGCATTTGCGGGTTGGGATGGATGTTGGGTTCTTAAGGCCCTTTTCCCGTGCCGGAAGGAAAATTCAGGTCTTGAAGATATCTCAATGCCTTTTACCTCAAAGCAGATTTCAGGCTCTGACAAGGACTCTCAGGACCTTTTTTCCTGACCTTCAGCTGATTTCGGGCACTAATGAGGCCTCTCAATACCTTTTTTCCCGACCCCCAGCAAAAATTAGGCTTTGATGCACCTTGCCAATAAAAAAACTGCCGGGCACAGTTCAGCTCACCCGGCAGTTTCTTTATTCTAAGCCTCCGGCCGCTTGAACGGCCACCAGTTGGCAGCGCCAAAGTTCTTCACCATGACTGGGACAAACAGTGGCAGCATCACCATGCTGTACAGGAACAAGCCAACAAGGACAATGGAAGCGATCTGAAGGAGCGAGAGCATGCCTGATGGCATCATCGCCGCAAACGTTCCTCCAAGAATTACCGCAGCCGAAATAATGACGGTCCCCATTTTCTTCATTGCCATCAGCATTGCTTCAGAGATTTCAAGATTTTTATATTCATTGAATCGGTCCATCAGGAAGATGCTGTAGTCCACGCCTAGAGCCACCAGGATGACAAAGGCAAAGAATGGCACGGCCCAGCTGATTCCTGTATAACCAAGGATGTTGACAAAAATCATTTCATTGATCGCCATCGACGTGTAATAGGTCAAAATCAATGAACCTATCAGATAGACAGGCATGATGATCGAACGGAACAGGAAGACAAGGACAATCGAGATTCCGACAAGCATCAGGATGACCGTTCTTGTATAATCCTGGCCGGACATCGTATCAAGGTCGGCATTGACACTCGTGATGCCCCCGACCGCCACATCGGCATTTTCAAGCTTTGTATCTTTTACGGCCCGGTCAACCGCCGCTTTGATTTCGTCCATCTGGGCGATGGCCTCATTGGAGTAAGGATTTGCTTTAAAAACGACATCCAGCGTCATCACTTTATGGTCCTCTGACATATAGGCATCAAGCGCCTGTTCAAAGTCCTTGCTTTCCAATACCTCTTGCGGCAGGTAAAAGCTGTTCGTTTCCGCAGAAGACAATCCTCCCAAATAATCCTGGGCGGAGCCGAGACCGTCGGAAACCTTGTTAAGCCCCTCGGCGCTCTGCTCCAGGCCGTCGGTCAACTGGGAAAGCTGTCCTCCCAGGCTGCCGAAGCCGGCCAATAGCTGCTGCTGGCCATCATGGATTCCGCCAAGGCCGCTGCTCAGCTTCGGCATATTGCGGACAATCTGTCCCTGTCCGTCTGCAAGCTGATTTAATCCTTCCTGCTGGGCTTCCACCCCATCAATGAGAGCCTGCAAGCCTGCAGCCATCGAGCTTTGGCCGCCGATTGCCTGCTTGAATCCCGCATTGGCCTCTGCCATGCCGCCATTAATTTGGGCAAGGCCGCCATTTAATTCGTTTACCCCCGCAGAGAGCTTTGGAAGTTCCTGCTGGGCTGCCTGCACCGCACCTTTGATGCCCTGGTAGGCCTGTTCATCTGCCAGCCCTGCATATTTCCCTTCAAGATAAAGGAAATATTCATTCTGGATTTGGTTCATGCCTGCAGACAGCTGCTCAAGGCCAACTCCCACCTTTTGATATTCACCGCTGAGGAGAGCCAGCGTCCCTTCCATCT
Organism: Bacillus sp. FJAT-27251; assembly: GCF_001273925.1. Classification (GTDB taxonomy): domain Bacteria; phylum Bacillota; class Bacilli; order Bacillales; family Cytobacillaceae; genus Mesobacillus_B. The sequence continues at coordinate 236,359 of NZ_LIGG01000001.1, forward strand.
TTTCATAGCCAGCCAGCAGTTCCTGATATCCAGCCAGCAATTCTTGTGCACCTGCCTTAGCTTCTTCAAGCCCGGCTTTTATCTGATCTGAACCCATGGAGCCTTGGCGGATGCCTTCTTCTATTTTAGCCAGATTGGTCTGGATTTCACCAAGACCGGACTGAAGTTCAGATGTTCCGGCTACTAGCTGGCTGATGCCGTCGACAGCGCCTTCGAGTTCCGGCTCCGACTTCGCCAGCTCGCTTCCCGCCTCTTGCAAGCCTTCACTGATTTGTTTCAATCCGTCTTTTCCTTCGCCGAGACCGGATTCAAGAGTTTCTGCCTGTTTTGCTATATATAGGTCTTCAATCGGCTCACCGGTCGGCCTTGTTACAGATCGGACACTGTCGACCAGGTCTACCTTTTCCAGCTCCTGGCTGATTTTTTCTGCAAGACTGATATATTCTGCTGTATTCATTTCATCATCATTTTTAAGGACGATTTGCGTTGGCATCGACTGGCCCGGTCCAAAGCTGCCGGAAATGGCATTGAAAGCTTTGATGGCCTGATAGTCTGCCGATACTTCTTCCAGTGAATTATAGGAAAGTTCCCCATCATAAACGGCCAGGAATGGCAGACACACAGCACCAACAATCAGGAGCGACAGGAACGGACGCGCGAGTGAGAAGCGGCCAACAGTGCCCCAAATCCGGCTTTCCCCATGCTCTGCCGACTTTTTGGAAGGCCAGAACAATTTCGTTCCAAGCACCGCCATGAAAAAGGGCACAATCGTAAACAATGCTGCCAATAGGATGGCGACTCCAATCGCAACCGCCGCAGCAGACTGATAGAGGATAAACTGCGAAAATCCAATCGCCGCAAAGCCGATCATTACGGCGACACCACTGAAAAACACGGTGCGTCCGGCATTCCGGTATGTTTCGATAATCGCATCGCTTACGCTTTCTGTCTGCCCAAGCTCTTCTTTAAAACGGCTTAGGAGCAGGATGCAGTAATCCGTTCCAATTCCAAACAGGACTGCCACCAGGAAGATTTGCGTATAGTTGGACAATGGAAAATTGAATGAGTCCACCAGCATGCCCACAATGGACTKGGAAGCAAGATAGCTGAATCCAACCGTCAGCAGCGGGATGACCGGCGCTACAACCGAGCGGAACACGAGGAGAAGAACGATAAGAATGAAAACGACGGTAATACCTTCCGTCTTTTTCAAGCCTTCCTGCGAGCTGGTGATCAATGCTTCACTGATCATCCATTCGCTTGTAAAGTAGTGGTCCACTTTTGCATTTTCGGTCGCCCGATACAATGCTTCGCTCACTTCAGCCGGTTCCCGGTCCTGCCAATTGAAGGAGACCGATACGAGAATCGATTTTCCGTCTTCCGAAACGAGCTGATCCTTGAGGCTTTCATCGTTAAAATGCGTCAGGACCTCGGTAACGCCCAGCTCCTTATCCTGCTCGAGGGAGCGGACCGCCTTTTCAGCCTCCTTTATTTCAGCCTCAGTCAACTTCTTTTCATTGTGAAAGACAAGAGCAGCCTGCCCCTGGTCTTCGCTTCCGTCCTGTGACTGGACATCATTCATGATTTGCGTGGCCAGCTGGGAGGAATATCCTTCCGGCACCGTGATCTGGCCTTTTTCACGCACAAGGTCCGCCATATTCGGCGCAGCCATGAACAGGCCTGCGACAGCCAGGATCCAGGCAATAATCACAAGCCATTTATGTTTGATAATTGCACTCACTTTCTATTCCCCCAGTTGTTTTTTATCAATCAAAATTTGGTTCAGCTTTTCATAGGTGTTGATAAATTGCTCGATTTCTTCCTGTTCAAAGCTTGTTATGAAGGATTCAACCAGGTTGGCAATCCGTTCCTCCGTTTTAAGGAACAGCTCTTTGCCTTTAGGTGTCAAGGCAAGGTAGACTACCCGGCGGTCCTTTTCATCACGCGTCCGCTGAATCAGCCCTCTTTCGAACAGACGATTGATAATCGCGGTAATCGCACTTTTATTCACTTCAAACTCTTCCGCCAAATCGGATGAGGTACAGGAGCCGATATTATGGATGTACCTTAAGGTATAATGCTGGTCATTGGTCAGGTCGCTGCTGATTTCTTCCTTAATGAAAGATTCCGCTTTTTTAGTGACCGAGAACTGCACGGCAATAAAGCGGTTTACAAGTTCATTTATGTTGTTGTCGGGCATGCCTTTTCACCTCGAAATATTAATTCAACACTAAAACAGTTCAACAGTTGAACTATTAACGAGTTAAACTATATACCGATAAAAAGCTGATGTCAAGTTCATATTTTGAAGGGAAATGTTGGGGCTTGCCATGACTGGTCCAAGAATGGTATAGTAGTAAAGCGATGAGCTGAGTTGGATAAGTCGGCGGGCACTCCTCCGGGAAATGCACGATGTGGCGTGCAGCCCGCCGCCCCAATACGCAAGGACGCCTTTTATGGGCGTCCTTTTTATTTTTATTTTTATGTATCAGGGTATGTTTTATCGTGTTTCTGTTCACCCTTTTAAAGGTATGACCGGGACATTATAAAGGAGTGGGAACCATGAGAGATCAAGTTACACCGTACCTTGTATTTGAAGGCAAAGCGAAAGAGGCGCTGCATTTTTACCAGGAGCTGTTCGGGGCGGAAATTGTCCGTGTCCAGACCTATGGAGAAGCCGATTACCCGACACCGCCGGAAGCGTCTGAACTGATCATGTACGCCCAGCTGAAAAAAGGCGGCTTGGAGATCCTCTTCTCTGACGGCTTTCCAGGCCAGTCGGTCGCCATAGGCAGCAATATCTCGCTTGCCATCGAACTTGAAAGCGACCAGGAAATTGAGAGCATATATGAAAAGCTTCGCCAGAATGGAAAAACAGTCATGGAGCTTCAGGATACGTTCTGGGGAGCCAGATTCGCGAAGGTACAGGATAGCTTCGGAGTAGTATGGGATTTGAATTATCAAAAAAGCTGACTCAGGGATTCGAGTCAGCTTTTTTGCGTTTCGGAAACAGGCTTCCTTCTTAATGGCGGAAGCTGTAGATAGGTTGCTGCCCGCCAGAGCCACTCCAGCGGCCCGAAGAGAAAATAGCGGAGCCAAATCCAGCTGAACAGCATCTGCAGTGCATAGATGGCTAAGCAGACAAACAGGGATTCAATGAGGGTAAGCTGGCCGAAAAAGCGTCCTGCCGCAATGATCAAAGCTGTTTGTGCCAGGTAATTGGTCAGCGCCATCCTTCCGTAGTGTTTCAAAGGTGACAGCAGCTTATTAAATAATGGCAGTTGTATAAGCAGGATCAGTGAGCCTGCATAAAAAGCCGATACGACCGGCCCCACCATAATGCCCGCATGGAAGAATGGGTAAAAATCCATTCCCGGAACTCCTCCGTTCCCCAGAGCTGGCGCGAGGCTGTTTTGATAGCCAATCGCAAGCAGGCTTAATGCCCCCATGACGGCAGTGAAAATAGCGACCGGCTTCCGTTTGGCTGCCAGATTTTCAAACAGGCGGAACTGCCCGGCTGCGAACCCGAGGAGAATCAGCGCAATTGGCAGCAGCGGCTTGATAGCCATCCAGCTGAAACCCGCCAGCAAAGATAGCGCAATAATCAGGTTGGTCTCTTTTTTAAGGCGGTAAAAGGGCAGTACCAGAAGACCGCTTATGGCGTACACCGTCAAGGCTTCGCCGGGGTGGAACCGAAAATGAATGAGGCCGATAAGAAACATCACGAAAATCCTTCGCAAAAACAAAAGCAGCCCATTTCTTCCTTTTTGGTTGGCCTTGGTGATGAATAAATAGAATCCCACTCCAAATAAAAAGGAGAAGATGGTAAAGAACCGGCCCTCAATGAACAGGTATAAAAACTTCCAATAGGAAGCCTCCGCCGCTGTTACTGGAAGTCCAATATGAAGAAGCGGCAGGATATTCACCAGGATGATGCCCAGGAGCGCAAATCCCCTCATGAAATCCAGCGCTTCGATTCGTTTAGTATCAGGAGGATGCATCTGGTTCTCTCCTTTCCATTGAAAAAGCACCCCTTAATTATAAAGGAGTGCCTGGTAAGATTCCCATAAAATCTTTGGGGTTTTCTGTTATGGCTAAAGCGGGAGCGACCTGTACCATTTTGCGGCGGCTTCCACTTCCTGCAGTGTCAGCTGGTGGCCGAAGCTTTCCCAGTGCAGTTCAACGCTTGCGCCTGCTTTTTCCAGCAGGCCGCCAAGTTCACGCGATTCCTCAGGCGGGCAGATTGGATCGTTGGTACCTGCTCCGATAAAGGTGGATGTGCCCGCTAAATCCGGCAGCTCAATCCCACGTCGCGGCACCATCGGGTGATGAAGGATTGCTGCTTTGAGCGCATCCTGATAATGGAACAGCAGGCTTCCTGCAATATTGGCTCCATTTGAGTACCCCACTGCCACCAGGCTGCCCCGGTCAAAGCCATACTGTGCTGCAGCCTCATCAAGAAACTCGTTCAGTTCTTTTGTACGGAAAACAAGGTCTTCTTCATCAAACACGCCTTCCGCCAGCCTTCTAAAAAACCGGGGCATGCCATTCTCAAGCACATTTCCGCGCACACTTAATACAGACGCATTTGGGTCGATTCTCTCTGCCAGCGGAAGCAGGTCCTGTTCATCCCCTCCCGTTCCATGCAGCAAAAGCAATGTTGGCCTTGATGGGTCCTGTCCTTTTTTATAGATGTGTTTCATTGTTTCTCCTCCTTATTGGGTCTGAGCTCATTTTTTACCTTTCGATTACTTCAATTCCCTGACTTCAACAGGAATCAGGATCTTCTGAAGCCTTGAACGGTATTGCTCGTATTGTTCAGGCAATTTCAATTCCGTGCCCAGGCTTTCCACTGGTTCATCATGGGCAAATCCAGGGGGGTCGGTTGCGATTTCAAACAGAATGTCTCCGTACTCGCGGAAATAAATCGAAGTAAAATAGCTTCTGTCCTGGACAGGCGTGACGCCAAATCCATTGCTTTCAATATAGCTTTTCCAGTCAAGCTGGTCTTCGTCATCTTCAGCCCGCCAGGCGATATGGTGCACAGTCCCGACCCCCATGGAGCCTTTGATGCCGCTCGGCGCTTTTTTCAGATCAATGATATTGCCAATCTCGTCGCTTGAAGAGAAGCGGGTAAACTCTCCTTCATCGCCCACTTTTTCAAGTCCCATTATCTCAAGCAGTTCAGCCGTTTTATATGGCAGTCCCGAGAGCAGCGTTGCTCCTGCAAACCCCTTGATTCCCACATCGGGAGTAATACCGGCGAACTCCCATGTGTTAGGGCTTCCCCCTTCCCTCTCCACAAGCTCGAGCTTCAAGCCATGCGGGTCCTCAAAGGCAATAGCCTGCTCGCCAAACCTCTCTTTTTTTGTGTATGGAATATCAAACTGCTTTAGCCTGTTTTCCCAAAAAGACAGCGCCCCGGGAGGTACGGCATATGCGGTGGTTTCTACCTGCCCATCCCCTATCCTGCCCTGGTGGGCCCCCGCCCACGGAAAAAAGGTAATGATGGTGCCCGGCTCTCCTCCTTCATTGCCAAAATAAAAATGGTAGGTTCCCGGGTCATCAAAGTTGACCGTTTTTTTAACCATTCTCAGTCCCAATACACCCGCATAGAAGTCAACATTCTCCTGGGGATGGCCTACAATCGCAGTGATATGGTGAATGCCTTTTGTTTTTTTCGCCATTTAATTGCTCCTGTTCGCGTAGTTTTTAATAGTGTTTATTTAATATGTACCATATATTCACTCTTCCATCAAGAATCTTTACTTCAAGATATTTTTATATAAAAAACCTAGCCATCCTGGCAAGGTTTTAGGAAATTTCATGATAGGTGATTTCAGGACGGCTTCCAATCCGGATATTGACGCCGGTCTGCCCGAGTCCTTCGCTGATATAAAAGGGCTTTCCGCCATGGTAGTGCAGTCCTTTCACCATATTCATGGAGACAAGTTTGCCCATCTTGACCAAGTGATAAGGCTTCGGCCAATGAATCTGGCCGCCGTGGAAATGGCCTGACAGCAAGTAATCGTAATGGACTCCCTCCATGTCGAGGACAACATTCGGGTCATGGGTCAAAACCAGGTTATACCCGGCAGGAAGATCCTGATACGCCTTTTTCACATCGCTGTGCTTTGTGCTGTAATTATCGATGCCGATGATGTTCAGGCTCTCCCCATTGACCTGAATGGTGTGATGCTCGTTTTGAAGCGTCATGCAGCCGTTGTCCTGCAGCGTCTTTTTCAAAGTTTCAAAGTTTTGGCCTTTTAAAACATAATCATGATTACCAAAGACGGCATACATTCCGTATTTAGGATTCAGCTTCTGAAGCACCTGAAGGTAGGCCTCCAATTTAGGGATGCTCCGCTTGCGGTCAAGGAAGTCACCAGTGAGGGCGATCAGATCAACGGGCTGCTTTGATACCAATTTATATAACTCGTCGGGATTAATTGAAATATTTTCAAGATGCAAGTCTGACAGATGAAGCACGTTTAAATGCCTGTCGGAAAGTTCAAGATTGGGACGGGAAACTGAAATAGTATTGATATTTACTTCTCGAGTGTTTTTATTGGCTCTAATAAATGCCCAAACAACAAAAGCAGCTAAAACCAGCATTAGAAATAGGTCCATAGCACTATCCCTCCTCCCTGTCCATTATAATAGGAAGGAGGGAAGTAAAACAGTGGGAGTTGGTGGGAATTGATTATATACTTCTTTTGTACTTTTCCAACAGCATTTCTTTGGACATCATCAGGTAAACAGGGTGATGCTTCCTTATGTTAGCCATGGAAATTTCAGAGCATGACAGAAGATAGATTGGCAGCTGGGTGGCCTTTTTAAACGATAGATAGTACCTGTTTTCAGGATGGATGCAATCAAAGCCAAGTGGTGTGAACCCTTTATCGATGAGGGTAATGCCAATGACTCCTTTAATTCGGGAATGTTCGGGATGACCGGAAATAAAGCTGGCCAGGAATGGCATCGATTTCAGCACTTGCTTGAAAATCACCCTGCCTTTGGCGATTTCACTCTTCACCGACGAAAGCTCCTTCAAAATCTTCACATTATGCAAATGAATTTTCAGCAAAAGATCATTTTTGCAGATTTTTGTTCCGTCCGACAGTATGACGTCTTTTCCCTTGTATCGCGTCAGCCGGACACGGAAAACTCCATTCCTGGCGGTACCGGGACACGGGTACTGCAAGCGTGTAAAAATAAAATAGATAGGATCTAAAAAACTCCATACGTTTAAAAAAAACGGACGAAAAAACATGTACGTTCTTCTCCCTTCAATCGGTATGCCGTATTATTTTTTGTTTAAGGGGCGGAACTATTTATGGAAAGTTTAGGCGAAACGGCCTGTCTGCATAATGCACCTTTTTATGGAGAAAATTATGAACTACGCCTTTTTGCGGGGTGACATTTTTTCAGGAGGTTGCGGGTTGATGACGAAAGTGCTCCTTCTACCTTTTCTGCAGATGCCTTCCGGCCATCACCAGGCAGCAGATGCGGTCAGCGCCTATATAAGCGAACTGGATAATCAAGCTGTAATAAAGAAAGTTGATATTTTTCAATATACATCCCGGCTTGCTGAGCAGTTTACAACCTCCCTTTATTTAAAAGCGATCAAGATGGCACCTGCCATTTACAGCAGGATATACCAGTACAATGCCTGCACGCCTAAGGATGCTGGCCGGCGGTTCTATTTGTACGAGGGATTCTTTTTGAGGAGCATGAAAGGGCTCCTTCAGGAGGAGAATCCGGATTTGATTGTCTGCACTCATTGCCTTCCTTCCTACCTTTTAAACAGGCTGAAAATGAATGGAATGCTGAGGGTTCCGGTTGTTAACGCGTATACTGATTATTTTATTAATAATGTTTGGGGATTCAGCGATATTGATTTGCATTTGACGCCAAGCCATGCCATGCGGGAGGAATTGATGCACAAGGGTGTCAGCTCTGAAAGGGTTGCGGTCACAGGTATTCCAGTCCATCCAGAAATGACAAGGGAAAATGCTGCAGGTGAACGGTCGGGAACTCCTTTTCAAGTGCTGGTTTCAGGCGGACATTTGGGGGTTGGCCCTGTTGAGGAGCTGTTTGATGCTGCAAGCTTGTCAGGCAGGATCACCTATGTAATTTTATGCGGTAAAAACAAAGGGCTCTACGAGAGGATAGCGGGGATGGGGGCGCCTTTTCTGAAGCCCATTCCATATGTTTCGCTGCGCAGTGAAATGAACAGGATTTATGATCAGGCTGACCTGGTGCTGTCAAAACCCGGCGGAGTCACCATCAGCGAATGCCTTCGGAAACAGGTTCCCCTTTGCCTTCTGAAAGCCCTGCCCGGACAGGAGGAAAAGAATCGGGAGTACTTGCTGGAGGAAAGGCTCGCGATTGAAATGAAGCCTGGAGCAATGGAGGAACAGCTCCTGAGGTTTCTTGAAGATGAAGCCGAGAGGAAAGCGATGGAGGTTAGGCTTCGACGGTATAGCCATGAATTGGAGAGTGTAACTGATGTGCTGAAGAAGGTTTTGTTTGGAAGATGAAAAGCAAGCGGCAGGAAGTCCGCTTGCTTTTGGCTGTCTATTTTGCATGAATTTCCGGGCTTTAGTAGCTGTAATGCTGTTCAGGCAGGTTATCATAGACAGAAGGATCGGCGTTATTGATCGAACCGTCCGCAATGGCTTTCGCAGTGGAGTCCATCGCCAGGAAAGCCTGCTTAATCAGATAACCGTTTGACTTTTGTCCGAGTACATAAGGCTCGTAGGAGTGGTCTGCCATACCGCGCATTTCGAACAGGATGACAGGAATGTCGTACTGAAGCGCCATGGCATTGGAAGCGACAGCAGAATTCGTCGTTGGTTCATCAAACTTTAATAGAAACGCCCAGCCTGTCTGATCGACTCCTTCATATAGGACCGTCGCCAGCTTTTTAGAGTTCAATGCAACCTCCGGAGCCACGTCAGGACTCTGAGGAGTAAGCAGCGCGCCAGTAGTCAGCTTTCCAAAATAATCCTCCTGGGTTCCCTGGTGATGGAAGTCAATCATATAATCAATCTTATATTTTTGAAGCACATTTTGATGCAGGGCCTGTACCTCTGGAGTGACTTTGTTGACATGGTCACGGTTCAGGTCAATCCTGTCAGCATTAAACCTGGTTAGATGGCGGCCGCTCGCCATGTAATTATCAAGAGAAAAATTCACATCTCCCATGGCACCGTCCGCATTCAGCATTGGCACAATCAGGATATTGACGTTATCAAGCATTTCATTGACCTTCTTGCTGCCTGAGCCAAGGTGCCGGATATAGTCCAAGGCTCCCTCTGTGGTCATCGCCTCATTTCCGTGCTGCTGTGTAAGGTAAAGAATGGTCGGGTTATCAGGGTTCGTTATGTATTTCGCCAAGAAAAGATCCCGCCCTTTCACGGTTTGGCCAATCACTTCCAGCTCCAGCCGTTCCTGCTTGGCAGCTTCCTTTTTCAAGAAATCCGCCATCTCATTATAAGTGGTGAGCATCGCTGTCTGCACCGTTTGATTTCCATTTACGTCAGGACCGTTTCCGGCAGCAAAAGCCGGTGCCATTGCTGCACCAGACCCTGCGATGACTGCAGATAAAGCCAGCACAAGTACTTTTTTCTTCACTATTATTCCTCCTTTTACTTAAGCTGCTTCCCTCGCCAGGAAAGCACTCCTTTACCAAACAACAGTTTGGTTGCTATAAACAGGATATAGGAATAATGACATATCCGAAAGTGGACAAAAGACTATTTTTTATAAAATTCAGTTAATGTGAAGCTGCCTCGTTTAAACATTTATTTCCTTACCTACACATTTTTTGCTAAAATTTCTGCTTGTTTCAGAATATTTTCCAATTCCTTCTTCTTTTCCTCATCAAGGGGCCGGACAGGCGGCAATACTTCGGTAGAGATATTCAGCCCGGACATGGCAATGGCCTCTTTAATAACATTGATGAACGGTGTGTCCAGCTTATACATTTCGGGAATCATGGCAAGCCGTTTATTCAACTCCACCGCTCTTTGGTAATCCCCCCTAAGGAATGCATCGTACAAATCAATGGAAAGTTCAGGCGCAAAATTGCTTCCTGCACCAATAATTCCGTCCCCGCCAAAGGTCAGGGTATCCAAAAACAAATCTTCATAGCCGCACAGAACACGAAATTCGGGATTGCCGCTTTTCACTTTCAAAATAATCTCGCGAATATGCCCTATCTTTTCTACCGTCTCCTTAATTCCGACAATATGATTGTATTGATTTACAAGCCTTAAAACCAGGCCGGCTGATAAATTCTGGCCTGTTAGTGCCGGAAAATTATAAAGCAGGATTGGAAGTTCCGTGTGCTCGGCGATTTCACTGTAATGACGGTATAAATTCTCCTCGGAGAGCTTCAAATAATACGGATTAACGACAACTACACCATCTGCCTGAATCGCCTTGGCGTGCTTGTTCAGTTCAATAACACTTTTTGTGTTCAGACCACCTGTCCCAATCAAAACAGGAACGCGGCCGTTCACTTCTTTCACAGCAAATTCGGCGACTTCCTTGCGCTCCTCAATGGTCAGCTGGCTGAATTCACCGCCTGTGCCAAGGAAAAACAGGCCGTGTACACCTCTTGAGATTAAATCGTTAATAAGCAGGCTCATTCCTGCTTGATCAAGCTTGCCATTTTTGTTAAAAATGGTGGATACCGGTGGGATAATTCCTTTAAAAGGATTTGCAGCTGCCAAAATTAGTTCCTCCTGTTCCTGATTTTAGTTATATAATATCAAACTCTGTTTCCACTTTCATACAAACATATCGGCATAAAGGCAGATCCTATCCTTTTACAGCGCCGCCTATCAAGCCTTTCACTACTTTTTCCTGTGCCAGGACAAAGATGATCAAAACCGGAAAGCTTGCCAGTGTCAGCGCAGCCATCAGTCCAGGCACATTGACCGAAAATTCACCATAAAACTTTTGCAGTCCGATTGGGAGCGTCATTTTGCTTTGCGACTGAATCAATATCAATGCAAAAATAAATTCATTCCAGATGTGAACGACATTATAAATAACAATCGTCGCAATGGCCGGCTTCAGGTTTGGGACGAGTATTTTTGAAAAAATCACTAAATGCCCCGCTCCGTCCATTTTTGCCGCTTCCTCCAGCTCGCTTGGAAGGTCCTGCATGAACTGTGTGAAAATAAATACGGAAATCGGCAGGGCAAAGGCGACATAAGGCCCCAGCAAAGCAAACAGCTTATCATACAAGCCCAAATCATTGGACATGATAAAAATTGGAATCAGCGTAGCATGAACCGGGATCATCATTCCGCCAAGAAACAAAACGAAGAGCGGTTTATTCAGTTTGAACTTCATCCGGCTTAACGGATAGCTTGCCATCGCTGCCAGCACAATAACGAGCAGGACGGCGACTACCGTAACAATGAGGCTGTTGATGAAATATGTCATCAGTCCCATCGAAAAAACCGATGCATATTGCTCTAACGTGAAAGAGCCAAGGATGATCGAAAACGGATCCTGAAAGAATTCCTGCATGCTCTTAAAGGAGGTTGCAATCATATACAGAAACGGATAGCTGGTAAACACCAGCAAGATCCCCACAAATACATACAGCAGCGATTTATTCATTGTCCCAATCCATCGCATTTATGCTACCCCCTGTTTCTTACGGCGTTTAAAGTCCAGGAACAAGATGCCCACGGCGCAGATCAAGGCGATAATAAACATCATCGCGGCAATCGTACTGCCGTATCCCATCTTAAAGTTAACGAAGGCCTGTCTGTACATATAGGTTCCCAGGATTTCCGTTGCATTCCCCGACCCGCCTCCTGTCATCACATAGAACAGGTCAAAGGTCTTCAGCGATCCAACTACTGCCAAAATCGAGGAACTGACAATCGTTGGCATTAAGGAAGGCAGTGTAACATAGAAAAACTTCTTTGCCCCATTGGCTCCGTCAATCTCGGCGGCTTCATACAATTCCTCTGGTATCCCAACCATGGCCGCTTTAAAAAGAATCATATAAAAAGGCGCAAACTGCCAGGCCATGACGATTAAAATAGCAATCAGTGCCGAGTTGCTGCCGGATAGCCAATGAATCGATTCAAAACCGAAAAAGTTCAATAGCTTATTGACTGGTCCGTTTACGGGGTCAAACATAAAGATCCATAGCAAACCGACGGCAACAGTAGACATTAAGTATGGCAGGAAGAAGAGAACATTCAGGACCTTTTTGCCGCGAATGCTGCTAAATAACATCAGTGCCATTATCAGTCCAAGCGGAATCTGAACGAAAACGGACACTAAAATCAGATAGGCATTATTTTTTAAAGCATGCCAAAATGTATTGTCCGATAACAGAGCTGTATAATTCTGCAGCCCGACAAACACTCTTTCTCCCATTCCATTCCAATCAAACAAACTGTAATTAAACGTCGTGATAATGGGATAGAKAATAAAGATGGTGTAAACAAATAAGGCCGGAAGCATAAAGGACAGGATGACCAGTACATCTTTTTGTTTTTGTTTCTTTTGGACCAATTTCACTTCGGCTTCCATTCTTGCTGGTTCCAACTTGCTTTCAGAAATCATAATAATCACATCCCTTACTGCTTCTATAGTTCTTAAAAACAGGCAGTGGTTAAAGAATTGATTTAAGGTCCTGCCATAGACGATTGAATCATGGACAGGACCTTAAGCAGATCATGCGAGAGGCTGACACTTCAATCTTTTCCGGGCGTTCCTACTCAATGACTTCTTTAGCCTTCTTTTCCATCTCCTCGGCTGCTTTTTCCGGAGTAGTCGTTAAGCCGAACAAGTCAAATGTTGTATTTTTATGAACCTCAGCCAATTCAGGCGGCAATGTCTGGTCATATGGAAACTGTATTGCATTTGCCTCATTTACCCATTGTGTAAAGGTTTCTACGTAGGGGTCCTTAACCTCCACCCCTTTGATTGCAACAACGTTACCGGAACGGTTCACATATTCTTGTGCTGTTTCCAGGCTTGTCAGCTCATTCAGCAATTCAACGGTTAATTCAGGATGCTTTGTATCCTTCTTGATGGACCAGGTTGGAGAGATGCCGCCACTGATGTTTGTTGGATCTCCTTTTCCGCCTTCGACCGCCGGAAATTGGAATACTCCCATTTTTTCTTCGAATGCAGGGAACTCCTGGCGGACATTGTTGACAAAACCTCCGGTCATGAGCATCATGGCAGCCTGGTCAGAGTAAATTAGCTGCCTTGCAGAACCGGCATCATACGGCAAACCGTTAAATCCAGGATTGAACGCGTCTCTTTTTACTAAATCCTGAATATACTTTCCTGCTTCTACATAATAAGGACTGTCAAACCCATCGCCCGTTCTGTTTAGGGCATTCTGGAATACTTGCTCTCCGCCCAGACGGTCAGCGAAGTACATTAAATAGAAGGCACCTGGCCATTTTGGCTGGTTTGCCATGGCGATTGGATAAATGCCTGACTCCTTTAATACATCCACAACATTCAGGAACTCGTCATAGGTCTTCGGAACTTCCAGGCCATTTTTCTCGAAAATCTCTTTATTGTAATAGAATGTATAAAGAGAGATACCGAGTGGAAGGCCATAAATCTTTTCGTCGTATTTGGCGTTTGCCAGAGCAACGTCAATGAACTTGTCAAAATCAATGTCTTGCTCGGTCAAGTCCAAAACCTGGTCTGATTTTACGAATTCGTGCAGCCAGCCGCCGCCCCAGCTTGCAAATACATCAGGTGCATTTCCGCCGGCCATGGCAACAACAACGCGCTGTTTATATTCATCATTTGGTACTTGTAGCACGTTCACTTTTACATTTGGATGTTTCTCTTCAAAACGTTTTACAGCTTCAGCATAGATTTCCATTCTCTCGCCTGGGTCAAAGTGCCAGAGGTCAAGAGTGATTTGATCACCCGAGCTTTGGCCACCGGAGCCTTGTGACTTCGTTTGGTTTGCCGTACCTTCACTGGAACATGCAGAAGATAAGATGAGGAAAAAAACCGAGACGATTATTAGTGAAACTCTCTTCAAATCATTCAACCCCTCACATTGATTTTCGTGTGTTTATTTAGCACATTTACTAACCCATCATTAACAAGGCAGTTTTTAAAAGCGAAAGATTGCAGCACAGTGTCAAGCTGCTCTTCCGACAGCCCCTTGAAAGCCTTTACAAAGGCAGGCTGGATTAAGGAGCCGGCGTAAACGGTTAAAACAGCTTGCGACAAGGCAGCCACATTGAAACGGTGGTCCATATCCGGGTCGCCAATGACATCTTCCAAGTGGGCAGCAAGCGACTCGATTGAGGCTCTTGCTTCATGGCCAGGAAGCCAAATCATCCAGTCATCCGTATTGAGGCGATGCTTCATGTTAATAATGGATGAAATACGCTGCATGTATTCCGATTCAGGATGTAAGGTGGCAAGCCCCATGACCCCGACGTCCTTATAGGTCCATGTTGTCCAATGGGCGCCGAATTCTTCAAATATACTGATTTGGTCATCAAGTGCGGCCAACCTGTAAGGCACTTCATCTGCGGGACCGTTGTACACGGAACCAAACTCGCCGATCCATAGCGGCACTTCATGCTTCTTTGCAAATTTTGTTCCCTGGTGCTCATGAAAAACGTTTATTTGTTTTTCTTTGTCCCAATACACTCCGCTTTCCACTCGGGCGGTTTTTGCATCCGCGATTCCCGGGTAAGGCCCCGGTCCGAATCCGGCCGCCGTATAATTATGGCTGCTGTAGACGAGATTATCTGCAAATGGCGCATCAAGCCCTTCAAACAGCTTGGAGTAATTATCGCCTTCAAGAAAGATAATATGTTTGTCGTCAATCTGGCGGATCGCCTCGACAGCCCGGCGGTAGACCCTGTTCATTCTCTCCCAGTCCGGCTTGTAGTTCGCAAAGAAATTATGAGGAAAATCTCCATGAGGGGTATTCGTGCAAGGTTCATTCATTAAGTTATAGCCGGCAATGACAGCACGTCCCCGGTAACGGCGGGCAAATTCCTTCCATAACTCTATAAATCTATCTTGTGATGTTTTATCATGCCAGAAGAAGCTGTGACGCACATCATTGTCTGAATGCCAATGAGTATTTTGGAAACCCTGCACCGCATGCAAATCCAGGATAACGTATACTTCATGCTTCTCGCAGTGTGCCAAAATCTTGTCCAGCTTCTCAAACCCTTTTTCTATGTAGGTAAACGGTGCTTCATCATCTTCAAAGTGGCGGTAGTTTAACGGAAGCCGCACCGTATTTCCTCCCCAGCTTTTAATAAACTGGATGTCATCTTCACCGAAGAAGTAATGCTGCATTCGGTCAAAAAAGAACTCGGCTTTGGAGGCTCCGAGAATTTCAGCAGCCGCATGACGCAATCCATGCTCTGAACCGGTATAGCCGTTAATGAAGTCCTCCATGTTCATCCAGCCGCCGATGCAAGTTCCCCTTAACTGAATCGCCTCTCCTCTGCTATTGATAATCTGGTTTTTATTCACCTGAAGCATTTCCATTTGTTTCACCTTCCCTTATATATATGGTGGAAGGTGACTGCGGTTTTCGCTAAGGAAACCGCGGCCATCTCTTCCGGAATCCCGACACTGCGGGATGCTTCATATTTTACACAGAGCTTGATGCGCTGGATTCTGTTTGTTCTTCCTTTATTTTTTCCATGCCTTTTTCAATCACTTCTATAATTCTGTCAACATCATATATGCTTCCGCGCCAGGTTCCGCCGCTTGCAGCCTGCAGTGCCGCCCAGAGCCTTGTATCGTCTGGAAGATCCTGATTCGCCCGAAGTTCAGGATGGACGGTCCGGGCTTCAAGCAGCTTTTTACCTTCGACTGCTCCAAACTCCCGGCCCTCTGCGCCAACGAAATCAATGGTGGCCTGCAAATTGCGGCAATCAATTTTGACTTGAACGATATCACCATTCCGCAGTTTTCCAATTGGCCCATCTGCCAACGCTTCCGGACCGATGTGACCAATGCAAGCCCCTGTCGAGACACCCGAGAAACGTCCGTCGGTAATAAGGGTCACATACTTGCCATAAGATAAATGCTTCAACGCTGAAGTGACCTGGTAAGTTTCTTCCATACCCGTTCCTGAAGGTCCGCAGCCAATAAGAGCGATAATGTCTTTAGCAGCGATTTGCTGATTTTTTATGGCTGTAATTACGGCTTTTTCCGAGGTGAACACTTTAACGGCACCTTTATGAAAATAGACCCCGTTTTCATCGAGCATCGACGGATCAATGGAGGTTGATTTGACGATTGCGCCTTCAGGGGCAATATTTCCTGTAGGGAATGTAATGGTCGATGTCATTCCAATTGCTTTCGCCTTCTCCACATTCATAATGACATCTTCAGGCTTGATTCCATCCGCTTTTAACCTTTCATGGACAAGCCTGCGCCTTTCGGAAGTTTCCCACCAGGCCAGTATGTCGCCTAAAGTTTCACCTGTTATTGTTTTTACGTTTTCCTCCAGCAAACCCAAGTCTCGCAAATGCAGCATAACTTCCGGTACGCCGCCGGCAAGGAACACTCTCACTGTTGGATGGTCAATCGGTCCGTTTGGCAGGGCGCTCACCAATCTTGGCACCTTTTGGTTGATGGCCTCCCAGTCCCTGATGTCGGGGACGCGGCAGCCTGCGGCATGTGCGATCGCCGGGATATGCAATAATAGATTTGTAGAGCCGCCGAATGCAGCATGAACGGTCATGGCATTACGAATAGCAGCATCTGTAATGATATCTTTTGTTGTAAGGTTTTGGGCTATTGCATTTGTTACGGCTCGGACGGATTGATTGGCCATTTCTTTCCAGATCAGCTGTCCGGATGGCGCAAGGGCTGAATGCGGCACCGCCATTCCAAGTGCTTCTGCGACAACCTGGGCACTCGCAGCAGTCCCCAGGAACTGGCACCCGCCGCCTGGCGTGGCGCAAGCCCTGCACCCTAATTCGGCCGCTTCACGAAGGGTAAGTTCCCCATTCGCATACCGGGCGCCAATCGTCTGGATTTTTCCCGCGTCTTCGCCTGATTCCGGCGGCAGTGTCACTCCGCCCGGGATGATGACTGTTGGCAAATCATGCATATGTGCCAGCCCCATCATCATTGCCGGCAATCCCTTGTCACATGTGGCCACTCCGATAACTGCTTTTCGCGTCGGCAGGGAACGAATAAGCCGGCGAATGACAATGGAAGCATCATTTCTGTATGGCAGCGAATCAAACATCCCTTTTGTTCCTTGCGAACGCCCGTCACAAGGGTCACTGACAAAGCCAGCGAATGGGATATTTCCCTGCTCGTTAATCGCTTCAGCTGCCGCCTTCATCAACACATCAACTTCCCAATGGCCGGAGTGATATCCTAACGCGATCGGAGTTCCGTCTTCAGCCTTGATGCCGCCCTGCGTTCCCAAAATAAGTATTTCCTGTCCAAGCAGTTTTTTTGGATCCCAGCCCATTCCGACATTTTGGGTCAGGCCAAACAGATTGCCGCTCGGCCATTGCTTTAACATTTCCGAAGTTAACGGCAATGCCCCCTTAGGGCCAGGAGCACTTGTTTGCATTTGATTGTAAGCCTCCTGCGAAACATTCATGATTGAAGCTAGGTTGGTCATGGAATTCTCCTCTGCTTTCAGGGGAATAACTCTACATTAGCTATGAGAGTTGTTCCAATTTTAGTTAGTTTGATAATGCCAAACACTGTTTTTTATTTGAGGCAAAAAAAGCAATACAAGTTAGAGGCGTGTTGTTTTATATTATAAAACAGTGTTTTATAATATGATTAAAAAAATACTGATGTAAATGAATCTTTGTTTATACACTGTTCTAAGTTATTTTCATGATACTATATAGGTTTTCTATTGTAAACCCTTACTTTTTGACAATTTCGAATCGTTTCCTGGGGAGGTGTTTCCTGTAGCTATTTAATTTGGGATGGTTTAGGGACTGCCGCAAAGTATAAAGGAGCTCTCTGGAATGAATAACTGTCAAAACTAAATAAAGCATAAGCTATCCAGAATGGAAAACTTATGCTTTAGGTTATTAGGCAAATAAAAAACCACCAAATATGTATTTGGTGGAGACGGAGGGAGTCGAACCCTCGTCCAGAAGCATCGCCACTTAAGCTTCTACGAGTGTAGTCGACATATTCACGTTTCGCTGAGCCATTTGCCTGCCGACAGGCGGCCGGTCAGCTAGCCTGTTTGTTCTCTTCCTTCATCCTCAGACGGTGGAATCCGGCGTAGCCTACTAAGAGTGAGTCCGCTACCCTACCACATAGGCGATGGAGGGGCGAACAGCTATGCAGTTATTAAGCTGCGAAAGCTAGGTTGTTGTTAGTTTTGCCAGTTATAGGCGTTGACGTTTTAACGAGGCCGATCCCCTCGACTCGCAACCTAAGCTCGAACTACCCCTGTCGAATCCGTAGCGTCCCCATATATAATATAAACAGACGTTAGGATACTCGGGTGCTACCGAGCAAAAGCTGTTTGCCACACGTGGTGACAAGACTTATTATAACATACCAGAGAAAGTTTTCAACTGGTAAACAACTTCCAGTTTCCGCCATCCCTTCTACATCTTCTGGCGTTCGCGGAAAGCCCGCTCGATATCGCGTTTGGCTTCTTTCTTTTTCAGGTCCTCACGCTTATCGTATTTCTTTTTACCCTTGGCCAGACCCAATAAAACCTTGGCATAACCGTTTTTCAGGTAAATCTTCAAAGGCACTAGCGCATAGCCGATTTCCTTTGTTTCACCGATCAGCTTGCTGATTTCACGGCGGTGCATCAAAAGCTTCCGCTCGCGCAATGGGTCGTGGTTATAGCGGTTTCCCTGTTCATACGGACTGACATGCATTCCATACAGGAATACTTCGCCATCCCTGATGCGGGCATATGATTCCTTCAGGTTCACTTTTCCAGCCCGGATGGACTTGATCTCTGTACCCTGAAGGACAATACCCGTTTCAAAGGTTTCTTCAATAAAGTAATCATGGTAGGCTTTTTTATTTTGTGCTACCGTTTTGCCAATACCTTTTGGCATACTGCTTCCCCCTTTATACTCTCCCGACATTATACCACAAAAGCCGGTGCCTGAACGGGGTCAGGCACCGTTTAACGCATCACCGCAGCGCGGGTCAGGCACCGTTTAGCGCTTTAGTGCGTTAGCGTCGTTTCGGTTTGCGCTTGGCTTTTGGGGCGTTTTCGTAGAATTTTTTGTTTCGGCTTTTTTTCTTGGCGCCTTCGCCGCGTTTCTTGCTTCCACCTGCTGCGCTATCATCGGTTTTGCCTCTTCTCGGCTTGCGTTCGCTGCTTCCTGTTCTGAACACCTTAGGCGCATCGTTCGTTTCACGGCGGCGCGTGCCTTTCATGCCGACGATCTCAAAGTCGATGGAGCGCTCTTCCTTGTTGACCTTGACAACTCGGACGGTGATTTCATCGCCAATGCGGAACACATTTCCTGTCCGCTCCCCAATCATCGCGAAATGCCGCTCATCATAACGATAATAGTCATCGGTCATATAGCTCACATGAACGAGACCTTCAATCGTATTCGGCAGTTCGACGAACATGCCGAAGTTGGTAACGGAAGATATAATGCCATCGTACTCGACGCCGATTTTATCTTCCATATACTCCGCTTTCTTCAGTTCATCGGTTTCACGCTCCGCATCCACAGCCCGGCGTTCCATGTCCGAGGAATGCTTCGCGATTTCCGGCAGAAGGGCATTCCATTTTTCCTTGGTGTGCTGGTCAATCTTGCCTTCAATCAGATAGGTGCGGATCAGCCTGTGGACGATGGTATCCGGATAACGGCGGATCGGCGAAGTGAAATGCGTGTAGAACTCAGTTGAGAGACCGAAGTGCCCAAGGCTTTCTTCGAAATACTTCGCCTGCTGCATTGAACGCAGCATCACAGTTGATATGACCATTTCCTCCGGTTTGCCTTGCACTTCCTCAATGATGGCCTGAAGTGCCTTTGGGTGCACCGAATTGGCCGTTCCCCTTACAAGATAGCCGAAATTGGTAATAAACTCAAAAAACCGGCGAAGCTTGTCTTCTTTCGGGTCTTCATGAATTCGGTAAATGAACGGAACCTCCATCCAGTGGAAATGCTCGGCAACCGTTTCATTCGCTACCAGCATGAATTCTTCAATTAGGCGCTCTGCGACAGAACGTTCGCGCAGCACCACATCGGACGGATGGCCATTTTCATCGACAAGGACCTTCGATTCTTTAAAGTCGAAGTCGATTGCACCGCGCCCCATCCTTTTGCCGCGCAGAATGGCCGCCAGCTCTTCCATCACCTCAAACATCGGAACAAGAGATTCATAACGGCTGCGGACCTCTTCATCTTTGTCAACCAAAATAAGGTTGACGTCATGATAGGTCATCCGTTCAGTCGTTTTGATGACACTCTGGAAGATTTCGTGATCGACTACTTCCCCCTCCGGAGAAATCTCCATTGAACAACTCAAGGTAAGGCGGTCCACCCTAGGGTTCAAGGAGCAAATTCCATTGGACAAGCGATGCGGAATCATTGGAATTACCCTGTCCACAAGATAAACACTTGTTGCACGCTCGGCCGCTTCAACGTCGATCGGCGAACCTTCCTGTACATAATAGCTGACATCGGCGATATGGACGCCGAGCTTATAGTTGCCATTTTCAAGCCTTGTGACGGTTACAGCATCATCAAGGTCCTTCGCATCGGCACCATCGATGGTCACGATTACTTCATCCCGCAAATCGCGGCGATTGGCCAATTCACTCTCATCGATTTCATCCGGAGTCTCGTTCGCCTGCTGCAGGACTTCCGGCGGAAATTCCATCGGCAGCCCGTGCTTATGGATGACCGATAAAATATCGACACCTGGGTCATTTTTATGTCCCAGGATGGAGACAACCTCCCCCTCTGCCGACTTGCGCCCATCCGGATAGCTTGTCAGCGAGACCACGACTTTATGCCCTTCAACAGCGCCCATGCTCGCTTCTTTGGGAATAAAAATATCACTGGTGAATTTTTTATCGTCCGGAATAACAAATCCGAAATGCTTGCTTTCCGTATAGGTGCCGACAATCTGCTGGACACCGCGCTCAAGGATCCTGACAATCGTTCCCTCGCGCCGCTGGCCGGAGCTGGTGGACGAAACGCGCGCAAGGACGATGTCCCCATGCATGGCATTATTCGTTTCATTTGGCGGGATGAAAATATCATCCATGCCAGGCTCCTCCGGAATGACAAAAGCAAACCCCTTCGCATGTCCGGTAAGCTTTCCGCGGACCAGATTCATTTTCTCAGGAAGACCGTAACGGTTGCTGCGGGTCCTTACAACCAGCCCTCTTTCCTCCATGACAACAAGAGCCTTCACAAACTCTTTGAAAGTCGCTGAATCCTCAATACCAAACGCTTCTTCAAGCTCCTGGATGGTCAGCGGCTTATACGCTTCATCCTTCATATAATGAAGCAGCCGGTCAATATGGCCCTGAATGCTTTCTTCCATAAAAATCCCTCCTTTAATAAGGTTCGTCATAATAAAACACTTATCTATTTATTCTTTCCAATTTAGCTTTTCCAGAAACGCATAAACATCTTCATGAAGCTGGTCCTTTTCTTTATCAAAGGTAATGACATGCCCGGACTCTTCGTACCACTTGATTTCCTTATGGACGGCTTCAACCTCGTTGTAGATGATATTCGCACTGTCCGTGTTGATCATATTGTCATGGCGGGCCTGGACAACAAAAGTTGGTGCATAGACCATGTCCACATTGTTCCGGACGTCGGAAATCAGACCTTGGAGCGCCTTTAAGGTGCCCATCGGAGTCTTCTCGAACTCTTCCATTTCAGATTGTATTTGTTCGTCACTTTTTCCTTCCAGCTTTTTATATTCCCGGGCATAAGCCAGGACTCCTTTGTACATGGTTTCCTCGCTTTTTATGTACATGGGTGCGCACATTGGTACGATACCCTTCACAGGCACTGTATAACCCAGCTTGAGGGAAAACACGCCGCCAAGCGACAAGCCGACCACAGCGATTTCATCATGGCCTTCGTTTTTCAAAAACTCATAGGCATTTGTGACATCCTGCCACCAGTCCTCGGGACCAGTATGCACCAGCTCTTCAGGAGGGACACCATGCCCTTTGTAAATGGGTGCGTGGCAGGTATAACCCTTTTCCTGAAGGAACCTCCCCATCATCCGCACATCGGCTGAATTGCCAGTGAAGCCATGCAGCATCAATACTGCACGCTTACCCGCCTTGAATGTGAATGGCTTTGGAACTAACTTCTTCATCTGATAACTCCCTTTATTTTAATCAATCGTATTATGGATACACTTTTTAGTTTTAACAAACCTGGTCTCAACATTCCAGAAATACGCATTAATGCTGTTCCCTTGGAAAGTTAACGATTATGGATATGAATATTTTCCCAAGTTGGCAGGCCGCAAAAAAACCGGCCTCGATCGAAGCCGGTTTGTGCTCGCGTTTTATAGTGCAAAATACGATACTGCAATGGACAGAACAAAAAATAGGACAGCCAGCACAATCGTGATGCGGTGCAGGACAAGGTCGATCCCCCGTGCCTTCTGCTTGCCGAACAACGTTTCAGCGCCGCCGGAAATCGCTCCGGATAGGCCTGTACTTTTACTGGACTGAAGAAGGACAACAACAATTAGACTGATACAAACAATAACTAAAAGTGCGACTAAAAATGTGTGCATGAAGCATACCTCCTGGAAAGCCTGCATTTAACAGTATTTTAAATGTATCACATTTTCCAGATTGAAACAATACTTGTATTGCCGGCCATAAAAAAACGCCGGCATGTCTGCCGGCGTCCTGTAAACCTCTATTACTTCTTAAGGTTGTAGAAAGATTTGATTCCGTTGTACTGCGCTGTTTCGCCAAGCTGGTCTTCGATGCGAAGAAGCTGGTTGTACTTGGCAACGCGGTCTGTACGGGATGGCGCACCAGTTTTGATTTGGCCAGCGTTTGTCGCAACTGCGATGTCAGCGATTGTGCTGTCTTCTGTTTCACCGGAACGGTGGGAGATAACCGCTGTGTAGCCCGCGCGCTTCGCCATTTCGATTGCGTCGAAGGTTTCAGTAAGTGTACCGATTTGGTTCACTTTGATCAGGATGGAGTTGCCAACGCCCTGCTCGATTCCTTGAGACAACTTCTTAGTGTTTGTAACGAACAGGTCGTCACCAACAAGCTGGACTTTGCCGCCAAGGCGCTCAGTAAGAAGCTTGTGGCCTTCCCAGTCGTTCTCGTCAAGACCGTCTTCGATGGAGATGATTGGGTACTTGGAAGCCATTTCTGCATACCAGTCAACCATTTCAGCAGATGTTTTTACAACGCCTTCTCCGGAAAGATGGTATTTGCCGTCTTCTTTGCTGTAGAACTCGGAAGAAGCAGCATCCATTGCAAGCATGACTTGCTCGCCTGGCTTGTAGCCTGCTTTTTCGATTGCCGTTACGATTGTTTGAAGAGCTTCTTCGTTGGAGCCTAGGTTTGGAGCGAATCCGCCTTCGTCACCAACTGCTGTGTTCAAGCCTTTTTCTTTAAGAACAGACTTCAGGCTGTGGAAGATTTCCGCACCCATGCGAAGTGCTTCACGGAAGCTTTCCGCACCTACTGGCATTACCATGAATTCCTGGATGTCCACGTTGTTGTCAGCGTGCTCGCCGCCGTTCACGATGTTCATCATTGGAACTGGAAGCTGCTTGGAGTTGAAGCCGCCAAGGTATTGGTACAAAGGAATGTCAAGGTAGTCGGCAGCTGCATGTGCAACAGCCATGGAAACGCCAAGGATTGCGTTTGCTCCCAGCTTGCCTTTGTTTTCAGTACCGTCAAGCTCGATCAGCGCATGGTCAACGCCAACTTGGTCAAGAACGTTGAACTCTTCGCCAACAAGGAATGGAGCGATGATTTCGTTCACGTTTTCAACTGCTTTCAAAACACCTTTGCCAAGGTAGCGGCTCTTGTCGCCGTCACGAAGTTCAACTGCTTCGTATTCACCAGTAGAAGCACCACTTGGAACAAGCGCGCGTCCGAAAGCACCGGACTCTGTGTATACTTCAACTTCAACTGTAGGGTTCCCGCGGGAATCAAGTACTTCACGTGCATAAACATCTGTAATAAATGGCATTGAAATCTCTCCTTAAAATGTAGTTTCTTTATCATACTAAAGGGTGCCTGACCCCTGTTGCTTTAGTGCAGTAAAGGGTGCCTGACCCTCTTTATTGTGGTAAAGGGTGCCTCACTCTTTGATGAGGGTTTTTCCGGTCATTTCGGTTGGCTGGCTGACACCGAGCAAGTCTAGCATTGTCGGTGCAAGATCGCCGAGGATTCCGTCMTCGCGCAGCTCAGCGCCTTCTTTTGTGATAATGACAGGGACAGGGTTCGTTGTATGTGCCGTCATCGGGCTGCCTTCAAGAGTCACCACTTCGTCCGCGTTTCCATGGTCAGCTGTAATAATCGCCGTTCCGCCTTTGGAAACGATCAGGTCGACAATTTTGCCTAGGCATTCATCAACTGTTTCCACTGCCTTGATGGTTGGTTCAAGCATACCGGAATGGCCGACCATGTCCGGATTGGCGAAATTGAGTATGATGGCATCAAAGTTATCAGCTTCAATTTCCTTTAAAAGCGCATCGGTTACTTCATAGGCGCTCATCTCAGGCTTAAGGTCGTAAGTTGCGACCTTCGGCGAATTTATGAGAATCCGCTTTTCGCCAGGAAACTCATTCTCGCGTCCGCCGCTCATAAAGAACGTGACATGCGGATATTTTTCCGTTTCGGCAATGCGGAGCTGGGTCATTCCGTTTTGGGAAATCACCTCTCCAAGCGTATTATCAAGGTTCATCGGTTCAAATGCCACATAGCCGTCCACACTCTCACTGAAATGAGTCAGGCAGACGAAATGAAGGTTTTGCGGGTGTTTCGGCCCGCGATCAAATGAACGGAAGTCCTTGTTGGTGAAGGTATTGGAAATCTGGATCGCACGGTCAGGACGGAAGTTATAGAAAATAACCGCATCTTCATCTTCCACTGTGGCAACCGGCGAGCCATCCGGACGGACAAGGACGGACGGAATGACGAATTCGTCAAAAATTCCGTTGTTGTAGTTGTCCTCAATCAGCTCCATCGGGTTGGAATATGTTGGGCCTTCGCCGTACACCATGGAACGGTATGATTTTTCAACCCGCTCCCAGCGCTTGTCGCGGTCCATGGAATAATAGCGTCCGGAGATGGTCGCGAATTCACCAACACCGATTTCACTCATCTTTTCAAGCGTTTCCTTCACATAGCCTTTTGCCGTCTGAGGGCCGACATCCCGGCCGTCCAGGAAAGCATGGACGTAAACCTTCTCAAGGCCTTCGCTTGCAGCCAGCTTCAACAGTGCAAACATATGGTTGATATGGCTGTGCACGCCGCCGTCGGACAACAGTCCGAAAAGGTGGAGGCTCTTGCCTTTTTCTTTTGCATGCCTGATGGCATTCAGGAAGGTTTCATTTCGTTCGAACTCGCCTTCGCGGATGGAAATGTTCACCCTTGTCAAGCTTTGGTACACAATCCGGCCGGCACCGATATTCAGGTGGCCAACCTCGGAGTTCCCCATCTGGCCTTCTGGAAGGCCGACCGCTTCCCCGCTCGCTATCAATTGTGCATGCGGGTAGGAATTCCAAAAGCGGTCAAAGTTCGGCTTTTTCGCCTGGGCAACGGCATTTCCCATGCGCTCGCCCCGGATGGCAAAGCCGTCCAGAATAATTAAAGCAGTTGGTGATTTTTTACTCATTTGAACCTGCCTCCAATAGCTGCAGGAAAGAATCGGTTTCCAGGCTGGCACCGCCGACTAGAGCTCCGTCAATGTCAGGCTGGGACATGTATTCCTTGATGTTTCCAGGCTTTACACTGCCGCCGTACTGGATGCGGACAGCTTCAGCCGCTGCTTGTGAAAATTGCTCCCCTACCACTTGGCGAATATGGGCACAAACTTCATTTGCATCCTGTGCAGTGGAGGATTTGCCTGTTCCGATTGCCCAGATTGGCTCATAAGCAATCACAGTTTGTTTTACCTGCTCTTCCGTAAGGCCTGTCAATGCCTGTTTTACCTGGTTTCCAACAAGCTCGTTTGTTTCGCCGTTTTCGCGCTGCTCCAGCGTTTCTCCGCAGCAGACGATTGGAGTCAGGTTGTATTTGAATGCAGATAGGGTCTTTTTATTGACAGAATCGTCGGTTTCATTGAACATTTCGCGTCGCTCGGAATGCCCGATGATGACATACTTCACGCCTAGGTCCTGCAATGCCTTCGGACTGGTTTCGCCGGTGAATGCACCGCTTTCCTCGAAATGCATGTTTTGGGCACCGATACTTACATCGGAGCCTTTTGTTGCCTCGACCAGCTGGCCAAGGAACAAGGCAGGGGCACAAACCACGGATTCCACCTTTTCGTTGGATGGAACAAGACCGTTTACATCCTCAATAAATTTTTTCGCTTCTGGGAGAGTTTTATGCATCTTCCAGTTTCCTGCAATAATAGGTTTACGCATTGCGGCACTTCCTTTCGTTGCAATCATTATTAACTAGGTTCCGAATGCTTCGGAAGGCTCCGGGGCATCCGGAGCCAGGTTCCGAAATGAGACTTCTTATTTATCGTTCAAGGCGACAACGCCTGGAAGCTCTTTACCTTCCATAAACTCAAGCGAAGCTCCGCCGCCAGTTGAAATATGGCTCATCTTGTCTGCAAGATTGAACTTTTCCACTGCAGCTGCGGAATCGCCGCCGCCGATGACGGAATATGTATCCGCCGCTTCTGCCAGCGCCTCGGCAACACCTTTTGTTCCTTTTGCGAATGGCTCAAGCTCGAACACGCCCATAGGGCCGTTCCAAATGACAAGCTTGGAGCTTTTGATGACATCGCGATAGGTTTCGATCGTTTTCGGACCGATATCGAGCGCTTCCCAGTCAGCAGGAATTTCATTGATTGCCACTACCTTTGTATTGGCCTGTTCGGAGAAATCATCCGCTACCGTTACATCGACAGGCATATAGAAATTAACGCCTTTTTCTTTCGCTTTTTCCATGAAGGATTTGGCAAGGTCGATTTTATCCTCTTCAAGCAGGGACTTTCCGACTTCATGGCCCTGTGCCTTAACGAACGTGTAGGCCAGGCCGCCGCCAATGATCAGGTTGTCCACTTTTTCCAGCAGGTTTTCAATAACACCGATTTTGTCTTTTACCTTTGCTCCGCCAATGATGGCTGTGAATGGACGCTCAGGGTTGGAGAGCGCTTTGCCAAGCACTTCAAGTTCCTTTTCCATCAGTAGTCCGGAAACGGCCGGCAGATGATGGGCAATTCCCTCTGTGGAGGCATGGGCACGGTGTGCAGCACCAAACGCATCATTGACATAGATGTCAGCCAGGTCGGCAAACGCTTTGGCCAAATCAGCATCGTTCTTTTCTTCGCCTGGGTAGAAGCGCACGTTTTCCAAAAGCAGTACATCCCCGTCATTCATGGAGCTGATTTCTGCTTTAACGGAATCCCCGTATGCCTCATCCGTTTTCTTCACATCCTTGCCCAATAGCTCGGACAGGCGTGCAGCAACCGGAGTCAGGCGAAGCTCTTCAACCGCCTGGCCTTTTGGACGTCCAAGGTGGCTGGCAAGGATTACCTTTGCCCCCTGGCCGCTTAGGTACTGGATGGTCGGCAATGCCGCTTTGATCCTGGTTTCATCCGTCACTTGCCCGTCTTTCATCGGGACATTGAAGTCCACACGGCAAAATACTCGTTTTCCTTTTACATCAATATCTTTCACAGACTTTTTGTTCAAGGTTAAACCTCCTTATTAGAAATGCGGAAGCGCCTTGGTCAGCCCCGACAAGCGCTGGAGGGCCTGCCAGTGAAGTCGTACTTTGACTTCATTGGCAGGACCGAAGCGACTCGAGGGGCTAGGCGCTGCAGCTGGACAGCAGAAAAGCGCAGGCGCCTTGTCCAGCCCCGACAAGCATAAGACGAGCCGGCATGAAGGTTGCTTTTTAACCTTCCTGACGGATTGGCTTATGCCACGAGGGGCTAGGCGCCGGAGCTGGACACTGATCCAGCAAAAACAAAGGGAGTGGGGACTGGTCCCCACTCCCCCTTTTCATCCTTTTAAATTATAGATGGTTCTGGATGGATTATCCAATGATACCACTAAAGTTCAGGATTTATTTTTTACAGGCCTTTTTGAGCGATATAGTCAACAAGGTCTACAACGCGGTTGGAGTAGCCAGTTTCGTTATCGTACCAAGAAATTACTTTTACCATGTTGCCTTCCATAACCATAGTGGAAAGAGCATCGATAGTAGAAGAATGAGTGTCGCCATTGTAGTCGCCGGATACAAGCGGCTCTTCGCTGTAGCCAAGGATTCCTTTAAGATCGCCTTCTGCAGCTTCCTTAAGGGCAGAGTTGACTTCTTCAACTGTTACATCCTTATCAAGCTCAGCAACAAGGTCAACAAGGGAAACGTTTGGAGTTGGAACACGCATTGCTCCGCCGTTCAGCTTGCCTTTAAGCTCTGGCAATACAAGGGAAACTGCTTTTGCAGCACCTGTAGTTGTCGGGATGATGTTTTCCGCAGCTGCACGCGCACGACGGTAGTCTTTGTGCGGCAGGTCAAGGATTTGCTGGTCATTAGTATAAGAGTGAACAGTTGTCATCATTCCGCGCTTGATGCCGAACTTGTCGTTAAGTACTTTAGCAAATGGAGCCAAGCAGTTTGTTGTGCAAGATGCATTGGAGATAACATGGTGGTTAGCTGCATCGTACTTGTCATGGTTTACGCCCATAACGATTGTGATGTCTTCTTCGCTTGCAGGAGCAGAGATGATGACCTTTTTAGCGCCAGCTTCAAGGTGCTTCGCTGCATCCGCACGCTTTGTGAAACGGCCGGTTGATTCTACAACCACTTCTACGCCAAGGTCGCCCCAGCCAAGCTGTGCAGGATCTCTTTCAGCAATAACTTTCACGCGCTGTCCGCCAACAACCAGGTAGTCTCCATCAACGGATACTTCCTCGTCAAGTCTGCCGTGTACGGAATCATATTTTAAAAGGTGTGCAAGCATGTTTGCATCAGTAAGGTCGTTTACTGCCACTACTTCCACGTTAGGATTCTTAAGAGCCGCGCGGAATACCACACGTCCAATACGTCCAAAACCGTTAATACCAACTTTTACTGCCATGATTTTTCCTCCTTTTATTCCTAAAGCTATGGTTTTATTTTTATATTAAGGGAACGGCCTGTACTGGAATCTGTTCCGGCCAGGCTGATTACCCTTGAACCAAAATTCTTGCCGCTCCTTCATCCGTAATGAGGATGGTGGTGTCCGGAGCTTGTTTCATGTAAGCCCTGATCGCTTTTGCCTTCGATGCTCCACCGGCTACAGCGATGATATGGTCCACTGTTTGCAGGTCCTCGAGCTGAAGCCCGATGGTGCGGACCCGATGGACGATATCCCCGGACTCGTTAAAATAGTAGCCAAATGCCTCGCCAACTGCTTTTCCCTGGACGATTTTCTCCATATCAGCTGCAGAAGTATTCCGGCGTTCCGCCATTGCAATAGCATCCCCAATTCCGTGAAGAACCATGCTTGCCGATTTAATGAGATTCAGCACTTCGTTGACCTGAGGCTCCCGGATGAAAGACTCATATATCCCGCTGCTCACCTGGTCGGGCACATAGAAAACCCGGTGACGGGAATGGGTCCTGCTGGCCATGATCGCGCTGATGGTGTTTGCCTGGTTGTTCACATCCTCACCGAGGCCGCCCCTTGCAGGGACAAAAAGCAAATTCTTCTCACCCATCTCCTGCGGGAGCATCTCTGCAACCGCAGACATCGTGGTTCCTCCAGTTACAGCAATGATATTGTCTTCTTTTAAAGCATTTTTCATTCCGGATGCACAAGCTTTCCCGAGCTCCCGCTTTACCCATGGCGACTGGTCGCTGTCTCCGGGAACGACAATCACCTTGGCTATGCCCATTTGGGCCTTGAGCTGCTGCTCTAGTTTGCTTATACCCGTAATGGCGCGCATTATGCTATCAAGTCTTTCCAGTATATCTTCCCCTTCATGGGTCAGGCTCATTCCCTGGGCTGAAGACTCCAGCAAATTCTGCGCTTTTAAAAAATCGACCTCGCCCCGCAAAACGCGTTCCGTAAGCCCGAGGCTGACGGACAGGTTGCGGCGCCCGACTGGCTGCATGGCATTTATGTATTGCAGAATCTGCACGCGTCTTTGCATGACTTCTACAAGATCAGGCAATATTCTTTTTTGAATATCAAGCAATTCATCCATGGGAGATATCCCCTCCAGCTTGCGTGGTCATTTTATGTCCCGGAGTGACATATTATGTCCCACTTACTCCAAAAAAAATCACCCCTGATTCATGTATCATTCTATCAGGAGTGATTAGTCAATTCAACCAATATACTTGACATTTTTTTCTGAAAACGCTTCAACTATAAAATTTTTGTTAATTATGCCGGCCTGGATTTCTTCGCCGTTCAATTCAATGACTGGAATGGTGATGCCATAACGTTCCGTCAACTCGTCATTTTCATCTATGTCCACTTCAACTATTTCAATTTGCCAATTCCTCTGTAGTTCCTCAAGCAGCGCTTTGGCGTCTTCGCACAAATGGCAGCGCTGCCTCATATATAGTTTGACTAAGCTTCCCAAAACTTTTCCACCTTTTATAAAAATCTTTTCCGTTTCGAGGAGGAGGCAATCCCAAGCTGCTCTCTATACTTCGCCACCGTCCTCCTCGAGATGACGATTCCCGCCCGCTCTGACAATAGCTCGACAATATCCTGGTCCGAGAGCGGCTTTTGTTTGTCTTCATCCTGTACAAGCTGCGCAATCGCGGCTTTCGCATGCTGCGAAGAGGTCTGTTCAAGCTCGGTCGTCTGGATGGAGCTTGAAAAGAGCGACTTCATTTCAAATGTGCCTGCAGGCGTTTGAAGGTACTTCTCGCGCACTGCCCTGCTGACGGTTGATTCATGGATTCCAAGTTCTCCGGCAATCTCTTTCATCGTCATCGGCTTAAGGAACGAGCGGCCCTGCCGGATGAAACCAGGCTGTTTTTCAACAATTTTAAGCGCTACTTTCATTAAGGTTTCCCGGCGCTGTTCAAGGCTTTTCAGGATCCACTGGAAATCCTGCTGTTTTTCGTGGAGGAACCTGGCTACTTCATGATCGCCGTAAGCGGCCAGCTCCCGATAGTAGTCTTCATTAAATGTAATCTTTGGAACGGTCCCATCAACCATTCCGATGGTCAGGCCGCCATTTTCCTCGCGAACAATGACATCGGGAACAATATAGGCGGCTTTTTCAGAGTAAAAAGCAGCTCCCGGCCTCGGGTCCAGGATTTGGATATAATCGAAGGTCTGCTGGATTTCCCGAAGCTCCAGTTTCAGCAGTTTGGCCAGCAGCTTCCACTTCTTTTCGGCAAACAGCATAAAATGGGTTTCCAGCACCGTCTGGGCCAGGAAGTTCCACTTATCAGGCTTCATCCTCTGCAGCTGCAGCAGCAGGCATTCCTGAAGGCCCCGTGCCCCCACTCCTGCTGGCTCAAGTCCCTGAAGGAGCAAAAGTGCATTCTCGGCCTCGTCTTCCGTGATGCCAAGCTTCACGCTTGCGTCCTGTACTGTTGCACCCAAGTAACCGTTTTCATCAAGGTTCTCAATATAAAATTGGATAATCCTCCGCTCATCCTTTTCAAGTGGCAAGACATTTAGCTGAAAACGCAAATGGTCCTGAAGCGAGTACGGAATTTCGCCAATTTGGTCGATCCAGTTTTTTTGGTCCCGTTCGCTCGGTGTACGTGCCTTCACTTTCGTTCCCACACGCGGGTCAATCGTACGGATATTTTTAAAATCCACCTGGAGCAGCGGATTTTCACTCGCCTTTTCTTCCAAAAAAGCTGCAAGCTCCTGGGACGAATATTGCAATAGTGCAATCGCCTGGGTCAGCTCCTGGGTCATTGCCAGCTTCAATGTCTGCTTCTGCCATAATCCGGCTTTCAAGTCCATCCGATCTCCCTCCCTTCCACCATTTTACATGATAAAGGCGAATAGGTGAATGGGATGTATTGGTGATATTTGCTGAAGGCCTGTAAATTCCAGGCCAAAATAAAAACTCCTGCCTTGAAAACAAAGCAGGAGTTTGGCAGCGCCCTCGTCAGGATTCGAACCCGAATTTCAAGAACCGGAATCTTGCGTGCTATCCATTGCACCACGAGGGCCTATTCAAATTATTATTCTGCAAAAGCAGATGTGTGGTACGAATACTAATTATAGGGCATGTCGCCCGATAATGCAAGAGGGATTTTGTTTAAAATTCATTCAGGTGGGTAAGATGGAAACGGAGGAATGTGTTGGTAAATGTCGAACAGTTATTATAGCCGGACGAGAGTGATTTGTTTGACCTTTATTGACCATCAGTGTATCATAAAAATACATAGCAAACCCGGCTTTCAGTCCCTTTCATTCGGGTGTTCCGGGAAAACCTTATGTAAAAGGAGGAAATAGAATGAATTTGATTCCTACAGTTATTGAACAGACAAACCGCGGGGAACGTGCCTACGATATTTATTCCCGCCTGTTAAAAGACCGCATCATCATGCTGGGCAGCGCGATTGATGATAATGTGGCCAACTCGATTGTGGCTCAGCTGCTTTTCCTTGAAGCAGAAAATCCGGAGAAGGATATCTCCATCTACATCAACAGCCCGGGGGGCAGCATCACGGCAGGCATGGCGATTTACGATACCATGCAGTTCATCAAGCCTGAAGTCCAAACCATCTGTATTGGAATGGCAGCATCCATGGGTGCATTCCTGCTTGCAGCCGGAACAAAAGGCAAGCGTTACGCCCTTCCTAACGCCGAAGTGATGATCCACCAGCCTCTTGGCGGAGCACAAGGCCAGGCAACAGAAATTGAGATCGCGGCAAAGCGCATTTTGTTCTTGCGCGACAAGCTGAATGGCATTCTTTCCGAGCGTACTGGCCAGCCGCTTGAAGTGATTGCCCGCGACACAGAGCGCGACAACTTCATGACGGCAGAGCGTGCCAAGGAATACGGCCTTGTCGACCATATCGTCAGCAGAAATCCAAACGAACAAAGCAAAAAATAAACGAAAGAAAACTCGCTCCAATCCGATGGGGCGAGTTTTTCATTTCAGCTTTCGCGCTGGATATAATCGCTTAACGCGTTTAGGGCTTCTGATTCGTCATTCCCGTCAGCAATAAGCGTGATCATGGATCCCGAACTTACCGCGAGGCTCATCAATCCCATAATGCTCTTCGCATTCACTTTTTTGCCATCTTTCTCAATAAACACATCCGAAGAAAATCGATTGGCTTCCTGAACGAACATCGCCGCCGGGCGAGCCTGCAAACCAGTTTTCAATTTAACTTCTACTTGCCTTTCTACCATCTGTATTCCTCCCATTCAACCAAATTATTATTGTTGTATCATTTCTCCAGCACGAAGCTTTTCAGCAATTTCATCTATTTTACGCAAGCGATGATTGATCCCGGATTTGCTGATCACCCCACCCGATACCATCTCCCCCAATTCCTTGAGGGTCACATCCTGGTGGGCTACCCGCAGTTCGGCAATTTCCCGCAGCTTGCCGGGGAGAATCTGAAGGCCGACTGTTTCCTCGATATATCGGATATTCTCAACCTGCCGCAACGCTGCACCAATGGTCTTATTCAAGTTCGCCGTTTCACAATTCACCAGGCGGTTGACCGAATTCCTCATATCGCGGACAATGCGAATATCCTCAAATCGCAGCAGGGCATTATGGGCCCCTATGACATTCAGGAACTCAGTGATTTTCTCGGCTTCTTTCAAATAAGTAATGAAGCCTTTCTTGCGTTCCAGCGTTTTGCTGTTCAGCCCGAATTTATTCATCAGTTCGCACAGGGACTGATTGTGTTCCTGGTACATTGAGGCAATTTCAAGGTGATACGAGGATGTTTCCGGATTGTTCACCGAGCCGCCGGCGAGGAATGCGCCTCTTAAGTAGGAGCGCTTGCAGCATTTCTTTTTAACCAGATCCTCTGCAATGTCATGGACGAGGGAAAAATCCTCGGACAAAATCATCAAGTCTTCCAGTACTTTTCTCGCTGTGTTCTTCAGGCGGACAATATAGACATTGTTCTTCTTAAGCCGCATCTTCTTTCGGACAAGAAGCTCCATCGGTACTTGGTAATTCATTTTCACCAGTGTATAAATGCGGCGGGCAATGGCTGCGTTTTCAGTCTGAATATCAACAACCAGCTCGCGGTTTGAGAAAGAAAGAGAACCGTTCATCCGAATCAGGGCGGAAAGTTCGGCCTTGCTGCAGCAGCCTTTAACCTCCAGATTCGTCAGCTCCTTCTTCGTTTCCGAAGCGAAAGACATCCTCTCACCTCCTTTTATTTAGTGCGGAAGCGCCAGTCCTGCCCCGACAGGCGCTGGAGGGCCGGCAGGTGAAGTCGTCCTTTGACTTCATCAGACGGACCGAAGCGACCGAGGGGCATGGCGCTGCAGCCGGATATCACTTAGTGCGGAAGCGCCAGTCCTGCCCCGACAGGCGCTTGTATCATTGTATTACGCTTTCTTCCGCTTTTCGGTTTCAATTAAAATGAGAGAATATAAAATTTCCGCCACTTTCTTTGTGTCATGGCGGATGACCTGGTTTTCCAAATACGCTATTTCTTCTTCCAGGATTTCAATGCCCATTTCTTTTAAACGCTTAAAGTCATACTGGACCGGCCTGGCAAGCTCCTCTTTATAACGGAGTTCGACTTCCGGCGGTATGGCCTCATTATTAACAAGGATGGTATCGATGAAGGCGCAGTTCATATGATCGTAGATGGCCTGGACATGGTCGCTCGCGGTATAGTCAAGCGTCTCTCCTGCCTGGGTCATCAGATTGCAAATATACACCTTTCGCGCCTTCGCCTTGCAAACCTCCACGCCGAGCCGCCTAACCAAAAGGTTCGGCAGGATGCTCGTGTACAAACTGCCAGGTCCAATGACAATCAGGTCGGCCTTCCTGATCTCCTGAATGGTTTCGGGAAGCGGCCTGACATTTCCCGGGTCGAGGAATACCCTGCGGATTTTCTTGCCGGAATAGGGAATCTTCGACTCGCCGCTGACAATGCTTCCGTCTTCCATTTCCGCCTTAAGAACCACGCTTCGGTTGGCAGCCGGAAGGATTTTGCCGCGAACATTCAATACACGGCTCATTTCCTGTACAGCATGGGAGAAGTTCCCGGTAATGGAGGTCATCGCTGCCAGGATCAAGTTCCCGAGGGAATGGCCTGAAAGCTCATTTGATGTCTTAAAGCGATGCTGGAACATCTCTTCGACAAGCGGTTCCACATCGGACAGGGCAGCGATGACATTGCGGACATCTCCCGGTGGGGGGATATGCATTTCATCCCTAAGCCGTCCCGAGCTGCCGCCATCATCAGCCACCGTTACAATGGCCGTTATGTCCACATCGTATTTTTTTAATCCCCTGAGTAAAACAGGCAGGCCGGTTCCACCGCCGATGACAACGATTCTCGGTTTAGCTTCCATGCTCATGTTGCTTTTCCCTTCCTCTTTTCAATATCCCGATGCGTCACTCTTGTTTGATAATCTTTCTCAAAATGCCTGGCGATATGTTCAGCAAGGGCCACTGAGCGATGCTGCCCGCCTGTGCAGCCAATGGCAATAATCAGCTGGGCTTTGCCCTCCCGTTTGTAATGCGGGAGCATGAAGGCAAGCAAATCAGTAACCTTTTCAAGGAATTTATGCGTCTCATTCCATTTTAGAACATATGTGGACACATCTTGATCAAGACCGGTCTTTGGCCTCATATGTTCAATATAAAACGGATTCGGCAGGAAGCGCACATCGAACACCAAATCGGCATCAATAGGGATTCCATGCTTGAATCCAAAGGACATCACATTGACCGTAAATGTCGCTTTCTTATTTACCGAGAACTCCTCAAGGATCTTTTCACGCAGCTCCTTCGGCTTTAACTCGGATGTATTGTAAATCGTTTGCGCCCTGCCTTTCAGCTCCTCCAGCAGGTCCCGCTCAAGCTTGATGCCCTCGAGCGGCAGGCCGTTCTGTGCCAGCGGATGGAAACGCCTTGTCTCCTTATAGCGGCGCACAAGTGTGGAGTCATCCGCGTCAAGGAACAGGATTTGCGGAGCGACCCATGACGTTTCGGATAAATCATCCAATGCCTTAAAAAGGGAGTCGAAAAATTCCCGGCCTCGCAAATCCATGACCAACGCCACTTTATTCATTTTATTTCCGGATTCCTTCATTAACTCCAGAAATTTTGGTAGCAAGGTTGGCGGAAGGTTATCGACACAAAAGAAGCCCAAATCCTCAAAGCTCTGAATCGCAACCGTTTTTCCCGCACCTGACATCCCTGTAATAACGACCATTTGGGTATCATTTGTCGAACCGGTGCTCATTTTCATTCCCCCGAACAGATAGAATATGTGTTAGTTTGGATCAAGCCTGTAATTGATAAGCTCAAAATCAGGCGTGTAAGTAAACGTTCCATAAATAATTCCCTGGCCGTGAACCATATAATCAAGGATATGGTAATCTCCTGCGGCCATTGGCAGGTTTTTGATCTCTTCCGTGTCATGCCATACAAGAACGCCCTCCTCGGATCGCTCAAGATTTACGCCGGTTGATTCGGTGGCATTAAAGGTAAACATCATCCACTCGGAAACGACCTGGTCTTCCTCTTTTATCACGAAGGTAAAAATTCCTTTGATTTTCGGATTAAGCAAATAAATCCCTGTCTCTTCACGGTATTCACGGATGCAGGATTCCTTTGCGGTTTCGCCAGGCTCCATTTTCCCGCCGGGAGCAACCCACCACCCGCGGCGCGGTTTTTGAAGCAGCAGCACTTTGTTATCTTTCACGAGAAGACAGTTCGCCACTCGCTGCATTGACTTCACCTACTTTTCTGTGATCGCCCGGTATTTAGAAGAGGCCAATTTCATGGATCCTCTGCCAATATAAATGGGTCGCCATAAAACAACCGAAGCAGCCGGACTTTTCATTGTTTTCATTATACTATTTTTAGAAACGCGCCACAATGAATGCAAAATTGATAATTTGGGAAACGTTCATTCACTATTACCCAATTCCAGGACAAAAGTGTTATAAAGTGTTTTGATAGGCTGTATCACATGGGTGTACATAAAAAAAGAGCACAGGAGAACCTGTGCCGTCAAAGGATTATATTTTTAAAAGGGGGTCAATTTCTATTTCTATATTACCCGATAATTGTTTCACTACTGTTACAGTCGAGTTAATATAAAATTACGTTGTGTAAAATTTTCCTGAAACATCAAAACAAATGACCTGACAGGGATTTGACCCATTTAAAATTATGCCTTGGCTTTCAATTCTTCTTTTAGTTCTTCCACATAATGCTGTGCCTGCTGGGCAGCGATGCTTCCATCTCCAGTAGCCGTGACAATCTGACGAAGCGATTTTTCGCGTATATCCCCGGCTGCGTAAATTCCCGGTACCTTTGTTTCCATCTTTTCGTTTGTTTCGATATAGCCGTTGCTGTTGGTGATGCCAAGATTCTCAAACGGCTTGGTGAGCGGAACCATTCCAATGTAAATGAACACACCATCTGCCTTGAATTCCCTTTCTTCACCCGTCTTCGTGGAGACAAGCGTCACACTGCCTACCTTTCCATCCTGATCATTGATCTCCTTGACCGTATGGCTCCAGATGAAGTCAACCTTGTCATTGGCAAACGCCCGGTCCTGAAGGATTGGCTGTGCACGCAGCTCATCACGGCGATGGACAATCGTAACTTTCGAAGCAAAGCGGGTCAGGTAAACTCCTTCTTCAACAGCTGAATCGCCGCCGCCAACCACAACCAGCTCTCTGTTCTTAAAGAAGGCTCCATCACAAACCGCGCAATAAGACACACCGCGTCCGCCAAGCTCCTGCTCGCCTGGAATGCCAAGCTTTTTATATTCTGCGCCTGCAGAAAGGATGACTGCATGTGCTTTATACTGCTTGGATCCGGCTACAACCGTTTTATATTCCTTGCCATCGATGATTTCCTTCACATCGCCATAGGCATATTCCGCGCCGAATTTTTTGGCATGATCAAACATCTTGGTCGATAATTCCGGTCCTAAAATATGATCAAATCCCGGATAGTTCTCGACTTCCTCTGTATTGGCCATCTGGCCGCCGGGAACCCCTCGCTCCAGCATCAGCGTCGACAAGTTTGCACGTGATGTATAAACAGCCGCCGTCATGCCGGCAGGACCTGCCCCAATAATAATCACATCATACACTTTCTCTTCAGACATCATTTCCACTCCTTTATCACTAACTCTGCGTCTATACTTATCATAGTATTAACTACCTACCCATATCCTATAAAACTAACCCGAAAGAGTCCACGAATCTGCTTAAGTTAGGAAAGCGGAGCCGACTGTCCAGGCCCGACAGGCATAAGACGCACCTGAATAGAAGGCGTTCTTTGCCTTCAATTCAGGTGTGGCTTATGACCCGAGGGGCTAGGAGGCGGAGC
>NZ_LIGG01000001.1:275349-313908 GCF_001273925.1 Bacillus sp. FJAT-27251
CCCGAAAAGCGCTGGAGGGCCAGCGGATGAAGTCGCTCTTTGACTTCAACCGATGGACCGAAGCGTCTCGAGGGGCTAGCCGCCGGAGCTGGACAGTAGGAAAAGCGGAGGCGGCTTGCCCAGGGGCGACAGGCATAAGACGAGCCGCGGAAGAAGGCGTTTTTTGCCTTCTGGAGGGGATTGGCTTATGACCCGAGGGGCTAGGAGGCGGAGCTGGACAAAGAAAAAAGCAAAGGGACGGTTCTCCTGCTTCATATGAAGCAGATGAACCGTCCCCATGGTTTATGTTAGACAGCTGTCTACGAGTTTGATGTATTTGTTCAGGGTTGATGCTGATAGTCCATACTTTTTGGCGATTGCCTGCTTGGTTGTCCTGCTTTGGCGCACTTTATCCCAGACATATTCCACGGCGGCTGCCCAGGCTTTTTTATTTTTAAAGTTCAGGCCGTCCTTGACAGCCTGATCAAAAACAGCAAACCAGATCAGGTAGACCCCTGCTTCTTCATCCTTGATCGGACGGTGGAAGTCGTACAGTACAAGCGCCGTTTCGTGGGCCCCGAGAATCGCCTCCATACCAGGCAGCGATTGTCCCGATTCCACGTACTGAAAGTATTCCCGCTCCAGGCCAGTCAGGTTTTCGGCAATTTTCCCTGTGGAAAGGATTTCTTCCTTTTTACCGGAAACGGACGCCAGGAACAAGGCAAACAGCCGCTCCTCCGGATACTCGCTCTGGAGTCTGCTGATAATCGAGGATACCTGGGAATCAAGAGCAACATTCTTGTCTCTCCATGGCTCATGGCCTTCTTTATCCGGGGTGTACTCAAGCACTCTTTTCCAGTATTCCCTGGCGGCTTGCTCACGCCCTGTATAATAAGAAGAAGTTGCCAGCCAGTAATAAAATGCTCCGTCACCTTCATGACCGGTTTTATGCAGTTTTTTCAGCCATTTGTAGCCAAGTTCGTATTCGCCGACAAGCGAAAAAGTGGCTCCAAGCTTGAATTGCTGCTCCATCAGCATTGGCTGGATCTTCGCGAGCATCTTTGTCATTTCCCTTACCTGCTTTGTACGGTTTTCGTAGTAGGCGAACACTAGCATGTTGCAAAGCGCGTGCAGGTTCCCCGGATTTTTTTCCAGTACAAGCTCGAGAATCTCATTCGCCTTTTTCGGCTGTCCGAGATAAAAATAGGCTAATGCAAGGTTATTGTAGGCAGACCAATATTCTGGAAACTCTTCGACCAGTTCCTCGAATATCTCGATTGCTTCCGGAAACTCGCCTTCCTCAAGCCGCTTCCTTGCTTCCTCCTGCTTGGCAATCAGCCCGTCTTCTTCATGTATGTCATCATCCAGCTCTTCCGCTTCAAGCAAAATCACTTCGAGCAGCTCTTCGGCATCATCCGTGAACTCCCCGTCACGATTCAGCTCCAGGTACAAGTTGGCATGATGGTAAGCATCTTTAAACAAACCCATGTGAGCATAGTTATTAGCTAAGAAGTAATGGCATTCTACCATTTCTTCGTCCAACTCTTCGAGAATTTCCTTCAGAAGGGTGACCGCCTGCTGGTAATCTCCCAGTTCGGTCGCCACAATCGCAAGCTGGCAGACAATCATCGGCTCGCCCGGCTCGAGTTCCATCGCCCGGCTAAAAAACTTGTAAGCCTTATGCAAATCGCGGCGGTGGTACGCCTTAACACCCTTGGAGAAGTAGTATTCACCTGTCGGCACAAATGACAACAGCTGTCCTTTTGGTTTTCTTGCTTTAGAGTCTTCTCCCATTTAGCCCTCCATAAAAGGTTTTTAACTAATGTATTATAACATAGGGTGTGGTGGGGAGGAAGAGTTGGACCAAAATGAATTATTTTCCCAACTTGGAAACCAGGTAATGCTGCAATAGGGGGAAGGGCTTTTTACATAAACTGGTGTTTGGCAAATAAATAGCGGTTTTTGGAATATAAATCTTGAATTTTGGAAAAAAAAAATAGAGTTTTGGAAGATAAATCGGTATTATTGGCAAATAAAACAAACATTTTGGAAAATAAATTACATTCCCACTCCCCACTATTGGTTTTTGCCCCTCTATTTTGCCCATCCCCCCCAAACTTGTGACAAAATCAGGACAAGAATTCCCCTTTGCAGGAGGTCGCCATGAAAAAATAGAAGATACAGTAAAAGGAGTGATACATTTGATTGCAAAAAAGCGTGTTAAGCCATTAAAAATACGAGTTAATGAAGCAATCTTACGGAGAGTGCCTCCAAGGCACCCGCAAATCCAAAAAGTTACCACAGATTTAGCCAAATGGAAGGCAGGTTTAAGAGGAGAAGAGGAAGCTGACTATTATTTAAGCCTTCTCCCCGAAAAAGAATTCTCAATCTTCCAGGATGTCCGCCTCCAGCACCAGGGGTCCAAGTTTCAAATCGACCATATTCTGCTATCCCCTCACTTTGTGCTCCCTCTTTCCGTCAAAAACTATGCCGGAGAAGTGATTTTCAATCCAGGATTTAATCAGATCACTCGTATTCTCAATAACCAGGAGGAAGGGTTTGAAGACCCGATCGTGCAGGCAAAAAGACACCAGTACCTCTTGGGCCGATGGATGAAAGAGATGCGGCTCCCGCCCATTCCCATTGATTTTCTCGTTACCTTCGGAAAATCCACCACCATTTTAAAAAATCCAGCCCATTCCCGCGAAGTCTACGACAAGGTTTGCTTAGCAGGCAGCCTGATTTTTAAAATCAATAAAGTTAAAAATCTATATCCTAAAGAGATTCTGAATTCGAAAGAAGTGAATAAATGGACGAAGGCCATCTTAAAACATCATATGCCCGAGGCTCCCTCCTACACTGCTTACCATATACCGCATACTGACTTCATTCCCGGGGTTCAATGCCCAGCTTGCCAGAAATACCGGATGTTCAGAATTCGCGGCTGCTGGAAGTGCCCGGCATGCGGTGCGGTTTCCAAAGACGCACACCTGCAAGCGATTCAGGATTATTTTCTCCTCATCAATCCAACCTTGACCAATCGCCAGCTGCAGGATTTTCTGCACCTTCATAATTCAGGTATTATCTCAAAAATACTGGCAAGTACTAGTCTTCCCCACACCGGCTTCCGCAAAGACCGCATCTACTACCCAAAATCCACCGACACATAAAAACCGGCCCCAATCGAGGCCGGCTGTCAAACTATTATTTTTTCCCTTCATGCCGCTGTTCCAGCACGCCCAGGACTTCCTTCAATGGAAGTTTCTGCTCGCGCAGCAGGACGAGGAGGTGGTACATCAGGTCGGCGGCTTCCCATTTCAGTTCTTCGGCGTCGCGATTTTTCGCGGCGATGATAACTTCGGAGGCTTCCTCGCCAACCTTTTTCAAAATTTTATCCACGCCTTTTTCGAATAGATACGTAGTATAGGCGCCTTCCGGCATATCGCGTTCGCGTTCGGCAATCACTTTTTCCAGACGGGAGAGAATTTGAAGGTCGGAAGCACTTGCCTCGTCACCCGAAGCACTCTCCACCAGCTTCTCCGAGAAGCAGCTTACCGCCCCCGTATGGCAGGCAGGGCCGGCCGGTTCAACGAGCACCACTAAAGCATCGCCATCACAGTCATACT
This sequence comes from Bacillus sp. FJAT-27251, assembly GCF_001273925.1. Classification (GTDB taxonomy): domain Bacteria; phylum Bacillota; class Bacilli; order Bacillales; family Cytobacillaceae; genus Mesobacillus_B. The sequence goes on from NZ_LIGG01000001.1 coordinate 278,955, forward strand.
TGAGCTCGACAATCTTCTGGGTGTTGCCGCTCGTTGCCCCTTTATGCCATAGCTCCTGGCGCGACCGGCTGTAAAACCAGGTCTCGCCGCTCGCAATCGACTTTTCCAGCGATTCGGCATTCATGTAGGCTACCGTCAGCACCTCAAGGGTCGCTGAATCCTGGACGACGGCCGGAATCAGGCCGTTCTCGTCAAATTTCAAGTTGTTCATCGTACTTCCACTCCTTTGTCACGGAGGTAAGCTTTCACTTCGGCCACCGAGGTTTCTTTGTAATGGAAAATGGATGCTGCCAGGGCTGCATCTGCCTTTCCTTCGGTAAAAGCTTGGGCAAAATGCTCGGCATTCCCGGCTCCGCCGGAAGCAATCACTGGCACAGGTACCGCTTCACTGACTGCCTTCGTCAACTCCAGGTCAAAGCCCTTCTTTTCACCATCGCTGTCCATGGAGGTCAAAAGCAATTCCCCCGCTCCGAGGCGGACCGCCTGCCTCGCCCACTCGATGACTTCAAGTTCAGTGGCTTTGCGCCCGCCGTGGGTGTAGACACGCCAAGATCCAAGCTCTTCATCATATTTGGCATCGATTGCCACAACAATGCACTGGGTACCGAAGAAATCGGCGCCCTCCGTGATCAGGCCGGGATTCATGACCGCAGCTGTATTCAGGCTCACCTTGTCGGCCCCAGAGCGCAAGATCCGCTTCATGTCGTCGAGCGAGTTGATGCCGCCCCCGACCGTAAAGGGAATCGCAAGTTCGGAAGCGACCGCTTTGACCACTTCGACCATTGTCTTCCGGCCTTCATGCGAAGCGGAAATATCAAGGAACACCAGTTCATCGGCGCCCTGCTGGTCATAAAAACGCGCCAGTTCCACCGGGTCTCCTGCATCTCGCAGCTGGACAAACTGAATGCCTTTCACAACACGGCCGTCTTTTACATCAAGGCAGGGAATGATTCGTTTCGTCAGCATGGTTTCTTCACCGCTTCCAGCGCTTCTTTTACCGTAAAACGCCCCTCATAAAGGGCCTTGCCGACGATCGCTCCGCCGACGCCGGATGTCTCCAGCTCCTTAAGGGCTGCCAGGTCTTCAAGAGAGCTGACGCCTCCGGAAGCAATGACGTTTTTCCCTGTTTCGGCTGCCATCAGGGCCACTGCCTCAAGATTGGGCCCCGACAGCATTCCATCGGTGGCAATGTCGGTGAAGATGAAGGTTTCCGCCCCGGCATCGGCAAACCGCTTGCCAAGGTCGACTGCCTTCACTTCTGATGTGGACAGCCAGCCATGCGTCGCCACATACCCATTTTTCGCATCAATGCCAATCGCAATCTTCCCGGGATATTTCCGGACCATCTCTTCGGCGAATTCCGGATTTGAAATCGCAATGCTTCCGATAATCACTCTTGAAACACCATTTTCCAGGTAATGCGCAATATCGCTTTCGCTTCTGATACCGCCGCCAATCTGGACGGAAGCGTTCAGCTCGCKGGCTGCGTTAATGACGTATGTATCGTTGACACGTTTGCCGTCACGCGCGCCGTCAAGGTCAACCATGTGGATCCACTTTGCCCCTGATTCTGCAAACGACTTTGCCATATCAAACGGCGAATCGCCATAAACTGTTTCTTTCCCATAATCCCCCTGGAGGAGCCGGACACATTTGCCGCCCCTCATATCAATTGCCGGGTAGATGATAAAACTCATTGTCCAGCACCCCTTTATCTGGTTCCAATCATTTTTGTAAAATTGCGAAGCAGGTCCATTCCGGTCAAACTGCTTTTTTCAGGATGGAATTGCATTCCGTAAATATTTCCGCGTCCGACCACGGCCGGAACCTCGACATCATAATCACCGACCGCGACCAAAACATCACGGTCATCCGTTTTCACATAATAAGAGTGAACAAAATACACATGACCTTCCGAAATATTTTCGGTGAGCGGCGACTGGTTTTCAAACCGCAGCCTGTTCCAGCCCATATGCGGGACTTTGTAGGCTTCTCCCTCCGCCGTCACGCCCGGAAAACGCTCGACCTTGCCAGGCAGCAGGCCGAGTCCTTTGGTCACACCATTCTCCATGCTCTCTTCAAACAATAGCTGCATGCCAAGGCAGATGCCCAAAAGCGGCTTTCCGCTCCCCGCATAGTCCACAATCATTTCTGTCAGTCCGAGTTCATTCAGTCTTTCCATCGCGTCGCGGAATGAGCCGACACCAGGAAGCAGCAAAGCGTCTGCTTTCCGCAGCTCCTCTGGGTCTTCAGAGATGAAATAAGGAGTTTCGAGACGCTCCAAGGCTTTGGAGACGCTGAACAAATTGCCCATTCCATAATCGACGATCCCAATCATCTACAGCATTCCTTTCGAGGATGGGATTCCTTTGACACGCGGGTCGATGGTTGTCGCTTCATCGAGTGCCCGCGCCAGTGCCTTGAACACCGCTTCAATGATATGGTGGGTGTTTTGGCCGTAGTGGACAATCACATGGAGATTCATGCGGGCTTCGATGGCCAGCTTCCATAAAAATTCATGGACAAGTTCGGTATCGAATGTGCCGACTCTTTGCGCCGGAAACTCGCCGCGCAATTCAAGATGCGGGCGGTTGCTCAGGTCGATGACAACCTGGGCGAGCGCTTCATCCATCGGGACGAACGCATTGCCGTAGCGCTTGATGCCTTTTTTATCGCCCAGCGCCTCGCGCAAAGCCTGTCCAAGGCAGATGCCGATGTCCTCGGTTGTGTGGTGGTCATCAATCTCTGTGTCTCCCTGTGCCTGGACAGTCAAATCAAACTGGCCATGCTTGGCAAACAAATCAAGCATGTGGGAGAGGAACGGGACACCCGTTTCAAGCTCGGACTTGCCTTCTCCGTCCACCCCAAGGGTCAGCTGGATATTGGTTTCATTCGTTTTGCGGCTAATACTTGCGGATCTTTCCATCTATGTTTCCTCCAGACTAAAGGTTTTCGTTCTTTTTTAATCGTGCTTCCACGGCCCGGGCATGGGCCTCAAGCCCCTCAAGGCGTGCAAACTTGGCAATCTTCGCGCCGTTTTCGCGGAGGGCTCCTTCGCTGTAAGCGATGATGCTCGACTTCTTCTGGAAATCCTCGACGCTCAGCGGACTGGAGAACCGGGCCGTTCCGTTGGTCGGCAGCACATGGTTCGGTCCGGCAAAATAGTCGCCAACCGGCTCGGAGCTGTAACGGCCGATAAAAATCGCGCCCGCATGGCGGACTTTCCCAAGCAGCTCCATCGCATTTTCGGTCATGATTTCAAGATGCTCGGGCGCAAGCTGGTTCACTGTTTCAACGGCTTCTTCCATGTCGGCAGCCAGATAGATGGCACCAAAGTCTTCGATCGACCTGGCAGCGATTTCCCGGCGCGGCAATACCGCTAGCTGAGCGGCCACTTCGCGCTGCACAGCCTCCGCCAACGCAGCCGAAGGAGTGACAAGGACACTGCTTGCCCTTGTGTCATGCTCGGCCTGTGAAAGCAGGTCGGCGGCCACTTCGTCCGCATTTGCTGTGTCATCAGCCAGGACCGCGATTTCACTTGGACCAGCAATCATATCAATGTCCACGTCCCCGAATACCTCCCGCTTTGCAAGGGCCACATATATATTGCCGGGGCCGGTAATTTTATCGACTGGCGCAATGCTTTCCGTACCGTAAGCAAGGGCTCCGACTGCCTGGGCACCGCCCACCTTGTAGATTTCCTTCACACCGGCCAGGTCGGCGGCCACCAGGACCCCGGCAGGAAGCTTCCCGTCCGCTCCGGGAGGCGAGACCATCACGATCCGCTTAACGCCGGCCACCTTGGCAGGAACCACATTCATCAGCACAGAAGATGGATAGGCCGCGGTTCCGCCGGGAACATAAACTCCGACAGAATCAAGAGGAGTCACTTTTTGCCCGAGAATCGTGCCGTTTTCTTCTGTCGTCAGCCAGGAAGGCCGCAGCTGTTTTTCGTGATAGGCACGGATATTATCGGCCGCTTCGGCAATAATCTGGACCATGCTCTCATCGACAAGATTGTAGGCTTCCTTGATTTCTTCCGGCTCTACCAAAAAAGCTTGCAGCCTCACATGGTCAAATTTTTCCGTGTAGGCTTTAAGGGCTTCATCCCCGGACCGGCGGACATCAGCCAGGATTTCCTTCACGGCCTGCCTCTGGTCTTCACTTCCGCTATCGACACTTCTTTTAATGGACACCTCGCCGCTGACCTTTACAATCTTCAATACAATCATCCTTTCACGAACTCGTCAGGAACATCCCCGACTTATATGACTTTGCTGAGCGCATTCACCATTGCGCTGATTCGTTCATCTTTCATCCGGTAGCTGACCGGGTTGACGATCAGCCTTGAGGTGATTGAGGTGATGGTCTGGAATTCAACCAATCCATTTTCCTTCAGCGTCCTGCCGGTCGACACGATGTCGACGATCCGGTCGGACAGGCCAATCAAGGGAGCCAGTTCGATCGATCCGTTCAATTTAATAATTTCAACCTGCTCACCTTGTTCACGGAAAAAGGCTTCCGCCACTTTCGGATATTTGGTCGCCACTTTCGGCGCTACATCATTCATTTTTGTGCCCGGCAGTCCGGCAACGGCCAGATAGCATGGGCTGATTTTTAAATCGAGCAGCTCGTAAACGTCCCGTTCTTCCTCTAGCAGGACATCCTTCCCGGCAATGCCAAGATCGGCGACCCCATGTTCCACATAGGTGGCAACGTCCATTGGCTTGGACAGGATGAACCGGAAATTTTCTTCCGCTACATCGATGATCAGTTTCCTGGAGTCATCAAACTCGGGCGGCAGCGTGTATCCTGCAGTTCTCAGCAGTTCGGCCGCTTCCTCGAAGATTCTTCCCTTTGGCATCGCAATCGTTAATTGTTCAGTCATGGTCCGGCTCCTTTCCTGCTTTGCCCACTAAAAACGTGACGTCGTTATACTTATTGGTGCAGGCATCAATGTTTTTCACGCCGCTGATGTCCTGGAGAACGACCCGCTGCCCGGCGGAACGCTGCTTATTAGCCAGCAGGCACGCCTCTTTTCGCCGTTCCGCGCTGAACAGGATGCAGGAAACCGGAACAGTTTCGTCCAGCTCGCCCAATGCTTCAATCAAGCGGTCAAGGCGAAAGGCAAATCCTGTAGCCGAGGTTGATTTTCCAAACTTTTGGAGCAGACCGTCATAGCGGCCGCCATTTCCGATCGGGAAGCCTACTTTGCCCGAATAAATTTCAAATAAAATTCCTGTATAGTAGCTCATGTGGCTGACAAGAGTCAAATCGAATTTGATATGGGAGGACGCCTCATAATCATTGATAATCTCCCACAGCCTCTCCAATTGGAGGACGGCTTCCTTCCCTTCTTCATTTTCAACAAGATCCAGCGCCTTGCCAATGACTTCCGGACCGCCGCGCAGTTCGAGAAAGGCCAGCAGGCGCTGGCTGTCAATGGAGGACAGCGGAAGGGATTTGACATGCTCCCGGTAGCCGACATAATTTTTTTCATATAAAAATCTTGTCAATTCCTGGACGCGTTCTTCAGTCCCGAGGATTTGCAGAAACAATTCCCGTACAAACCCCGCGTTCCCAACGGAGAGCTGAAAATCCTTAAGACCAGCTTCCTTAAGCGATGAAATCGCCAGGGCAATCATTTCCCCGTCTGCACTGACTGTTCCATCCCCAATACATTCCACGCCAACCTGTTCAAATTCCGCCGGCCTTCCGCCTTCGCGCTGCTGCGCCCGGAATACATTGGCCGAATAGGCAAGACGAAATGGCAAATCGTCTTTTAAAAGCTTGGAAGCAGCCACCCTGGCAATCGGCGCGGTCATATCGGGACGGAGCACCAGCGTGTGGCCTTCACGGTCCAGCAGCTTGAACAGCTGCTGATCCAGGATTGCGGATGCCGTTCCAACGGTTTCGTAATATTCAAGTGTCGGAGTGCCAATGAACTGATAGCCCCACTGCCTGATTTCTCCCTCAAGCGCCGAGCGCACATGCTGCTTTGTTTCATATATATCAGGAAGAGAATCCCTCATTCCCAATGGTTTCTCAAACATAAATAACCGGCTCATATGCTTTCCCCCATCTGTCAAAAGCTATTTCCCTTTTTTATCGGTACTTTAGTTCGCTAATATGGTAATGAAATAAAGTTATATGTAGTTTAACGCTTTAGGCAAAATCAGTCAATAAAAAAGTCTGTTTATTCAAATTAGCCATAAAGAGACAAAATTCCTTTAAATTCATGTTTTTTCTTGTTTTTACACAGCTGGGCAAAGGAATACTACCAAAAAAAAGCTTGCAAATCACCATGCAAGCTTCTTTTAGCGTTTATTTAATAGCGAAAGATCCAGTTCGGCCGGGGCTAGCTCGATGCCATTTTCTGTGAAGCAATCGACAATGGCATGACGAAGCTTGCTTTCCACCCGTTCCTTGATTTCAAAACTGGCTACGGGGAGCTCGACCAAAAACTCCATTGCCCTATTTCGCAAGTCAACAAAGCGTATTTCGGCATGGGTAGCTTTTAGGATTCCCTCTTCATCCTCCTTAATATTCTCCACGGCCTCCGACAGCAGCTGTTCCACCTTCTTGCTGTCCGTGCCAAATACAACACTGACACTAACCTGGGCCATCATGACGGCGCCTGTGCGGTTTTTGATGATCTGTTCAATAAAATACTGGTTCGGGACGATCAAGGTTCCTTCCTTTGCTGTCCGCACCACGGTGGACCTCATCCTGACCCTTTCAATCCTGCCGATTTTATCATTGATCTGGATTACTTCTCCTACTTCAACTGGGCGTTCAAACAGCATGATGAGACCGGAAATGAAGTTCCCGGCAACGTTGCGGAGCCCAAAGCCTATCCCGATGCCAAGTATGCCCAAAAAGGCGCCCAGTGCTGTCAGGTCAATTCCGACACTAGTAAAACTGAATGCCAAAGCAGCGACCATGACTGTATAATAGAGAACCCGGCTCAAGGTGTAGCTGAGCCCTCTCTCAATCTGATAATACTCGTATACGGAAGACAGCACGTATTTAATGAACAGTTTGACAGCCCGATGCGCCAGGGAAACAATCATAAATGCCAGAATGATCAGGAATAGCGTTACATCGACGCCTCCCTGGGAATATAAAGGATAAAACAGCCACTCCGAGTTTGAAAAATAAAAAAGGAACAGGAAGACGATTCCATAAAACGAGACCCAATTCAGCATCGATAAAAACGATGGCAAGTATTTTCCCTGAAACTCTGGCCTGCTTCGGGCCATATAATTCGCCGCAAGCCGAAGTATCCACTTTCCAGCCAGAATTAAACACACATATAAAATAAATTGAAAAATATCGGATGCAGTAAAGTTTTCCACAATAAAGTCCAGCATAATATCACCCGGTTCCATAGATACAGAACTATTCCTGTAAAGGGTAGAGACTAAACGTGGAAAATCGGCACCATCTAGCTGATTGGGTCTTCATCTGTACATTCATCCATACCTGGTTTTGTTGATTTTTTACAAGCAAAAAAATAAAACCCTGCCTGAGCAGGGTTCATTTGTTTCCATAAATAGGGTCATCGGCCCAGCGCTGGGCCAATTCTTCTTTCGTATAGATGACCTTCATCGGGTTGCCGCCGACAAAGGCGCCGGGCGGCACGTCTTTGTGGACGAGCGTGCCGGCTGAGACAAAGGCTCCGTTCCCAATCGTAACTCCCGGCAGGATCGTCGAATTGGCGCCGATCATCACTTCATCGCCGATGACGACATCGCCAAGACGGTACTCCCTGATAAGATATTCATGGGCGAGGATGGTCGTATTATAGCCAATGACGGTATTGCGGCCGACAGATATCTTCTCGGGAAACATCACGTCAAGCATCACCATCAGCGCAAATGATGTCTGTTCTCCTACCTTCATCCGCAAAAAAGTGCGGTACAGCCAGTTTTTCGCACTTAAAAAGGGCGTATAGCGAGCCGCCTGGATGACAATGAAGTTTTTGACCACCTTCCAGAATGGGACGGTTTTATACACATGCCACAGCGAGTTGGCTCCTTCCACCTGGTACCGCTCTGTCTTCCTCATGCTTACACTCCAAGGACGGGCAAAAGGTCTGGCATTTTTTCCAGAATGTAGTCCGGCTGATAGGCAGCGAGATGCTTCCTTCCCTTCAGGGACCAGGCCACTCCGGCCGTCAGCGTTCCGGCATTCTTGCCGGCAAGGATGTCATGGTGATTATCGCCGACCATGATGGCACTTTCCGGCCGGGAAGCCAAAGCCTGCAGCGCCTTTTGGACAGGCTCAGGGTCTGGCTTCGGTTTTTGCACATGATCAAGGGCCACGATGACCTCGAAGTAGCGGTTCAACCCGGTTAAATTCAGTCCCATCATTACAACATCGGATAGCTTGGTTGTCACGATTCCCAGTTTGAAGCCCTTTTCCTTTAACGCGGCCACCGTCTCGGTTACTCCTTCAAACTCGGTGACCAGCAGGTCATGGTTAGCTTTATTGAACGTGCGGTACATGTCCATCATTTCCAGGTAGCCTTCAGGGTTGATGGCTTCAAACGTCTCCTGCAGGGTGGGCCCCATGAACGGAAGCACATCGCTCCGCTGGTAACGCCCCGGGTAATAATTCTCCAGAGTATGGAGGAAGGAGGAGATGATCAGTTCATTGGTATCAATAAGGGTTCCATCCAAATCAAATAATACAGTATCAATTCTATTGTTCATATACGGCTTCCTTTCCTTTCGTCACTTCAACCCGGTTCCAGATGTAGGCTACTGTTATCGTCAGCAGGACGGCTGTTGCCACACGGATCAGCAGCAGAGGCAGTACCGGGATGCCAAGCGGAATAAAAATCAGAGTATCTTCAATAACGGCGTGGCAGGCGACCAGGAAGATAAAGGCAATGGTGGCATCTTTCTTCGAGACACCGTCTTCCTGTACCGCCTGGATCATGACGCCCGCTCCCATAGCAAGCCCAATCAAGAGCCCGGCGGCTACTGTCAGCGAAGCGTTCTCCTTCATGCCCAAGGTGCGGATGGCAGGAGAGATCCATCTGGAAAAGACATCAAGCCATTTCAGGTCCTTCATAACCTGGATGACTACCATGAGCGGGATCACAATCAAGGCGAGCTGCAATACGCCCAGCCCAGCCTTCTCGACGCCTTCAAAAATAATCGCAGGCCACCCGGAAGCCTGCTCCTGCTGGCCGGAAATCATTCCATACTGGGCGATTTCCGAGCCGCCGTTCCACACCAGGTTGATGACTACGGCAGACAGGAAAGCCAAACCGAGGCGGACAACCAGCACCACCCACAGCTTGACCCCCACCTTCAGGGCCACCCCTGTTTCAATCAGCAGATTATGCGAGAAAGACAGCATAACGGCAATGATGAAAACTTCTTTTACCGTCAGTTCAAGCGTGAGGATCGCGCCAATCCCTGCATATAGATTTAGGAAATTCCCGAGTACCAGCGGAATGGCCGCATCTCCGGACAGGCCCAGGAGTGCCATCAATGGCGTAACAGCCTGGATGATCCATGGCAGGACTGGTGTATACTGCAGGATTGTCACGATCAGGGTGATGGGAAAAATGACTTTTCCCAGAGTCCAGGTTGTCTGGAGACCGACCTGCAATCCTTTTTTTATCGTTGTGACCATTGAAGCTTCCCTCCCTGTACACATGCTATGCATGTATTTTTTCTCTTTTGTGTTTTTATCCTTTTTCCAAATACCTGATGTTTGAGTAACCCTTGACTCTGCGATAAATCCAAAGCGCAATCGCAGCAAGAATCAGCACAATGGAAATGGTCTGGGCCATCCTGAGCGATTCGGTCAGCATCAGGCTGTCGGTGCGCAGGCCTTCAACGAAGAAGCGGCCGATTGAATACCAGATCACATAGCTGAGGAACAGTTCCCCCCTGCCAAGATTGACTTTGCGAAGCAGCAGGAGCAGGACAAAACCCGCAATGTTCCAGATTGACTCATACAGGAATGTTGGATGGTAGTAGGTGCCATTGATATACATTTGATTAATGATAAAATCAGGCAGCATCAGGTTTTCGAGAAAAGCACGGCTGACTTCGCCGCCATGCGCCTCCTGGTTGATAAAATTGCCCCAGCGGCCGATGGCCTGCCCGAGGATGATGCTCGGAGCCGCGATGTCTGCCAGCTGCCAGAACGACACATTTTTCTTTTTGGCAAATACGTAGGCAGTAGCGACGGCCCCAATCAGCGCGCCGTGAATCGCAATCCCGCCGTTCCAGATGCTTAAGATCTCACCCGGATTTTGCGAATAGTAGTCCCATTGGAAAATGACATAATAAATCCGCGCGCATAAAATCGAAATCGGGATTGCCCAAAGCATCAAATCAGGGAAAAGATCCTTATCCAGGCCGCGCCTTTCCGCTTCCCGGATTGCGAGCCACAGTGCCAGCGCAATTCCCAATCCGATAATGATGCCATACCAGTGAACCTGAAGCGGCCCTAGCGAAAAGGCCACTGGGTCGATCGGCTGAAAATTCTCTTCCATATCCTTCTCCTTTAATCTCTATCTATTTTTCCTGCTATGTTCCAAATACCGCCTGAATCGGCAGTGGCCGATTCGCAAGGTTGTCCATTATCGGTCTTCGTGGTCTCCATCCTCAATGACGTCTGCCAGCCTGTTGGAGAACTGTTCCGCTGCATTTACACCCATTCGCTTCAGGCGGAAATTCATGGCCGCCACCTCGATGATGACTGCCAGGTTTCGTCCGGGACGTACCGGTACCGTCAGCCTGGTCACATCCGTGTCGATGATTTTCATTTTTTCTTCTTCAAGTCCCAGACGGTCATATTGCTTTTTCTGGTCCCAAATCTCGAGGTCAATGATCAGCGAGATCCTTTTATGGGTACGGACGGCACCGGCTCCAAACAAAGTCATCACATTGATGATGCCCAGGCCGCGAATCTCCAGAAGATGTTCAATCAGCTCAGGGGATGTGCCAACAAGCGTATCCTGGTCCTCCTGGCGGATTTCCACGCAATCATCGGCAACAAGGCGATGGCCGCGTTTGACAAGCTCCAATGCCGTTTCACTTTTACCGACGCCGCTTTTGCCTGTGATGAGGACGCCGACGCCATAAATATCGACCAGCACCCCATGGACGGCCGTCGTCGGTGCCAGTTTGCTTTCAAGATAATTGGTAAGATGGCTTGAAAGCCTTGTTGTCTTTCTGGCCGATTTGATGAGAGGGACCGACTCGCGCTCGGCGGCCTCAATCAGCTCGGGCGGCACTTCCATATCCCTTGTCACGATGATGCATGGAGTCAGGTCGGTGCACAGCCTTTCCAGACGCTCTTTCCGGTCTTTATCACTTAATCTTTCCATGAAAGACAGCTCTGTTTTCCCAAGCAGCTGTACACGTTCTGCCGGGTAGTATTCAAAATATCCGGCCATTTCAAGTGCAGGCCGGGAGATGTCGCTTGTCGTAATCGGGCGGTTTACTCCTTCTTCTCCACTGATGAGTTCCAGGTCAAACTTGTTAATTAGGTCTATAGTACGAACTTTTGGCAAAGAGGAACCCTCCTTCTATTTATCAAATAAAAAATCAATACTTTATATTTTAGCACTATTTTTTACAGAACAAAATGCGGGCGGCTCCAAAAGGTGGAGATTCTTTTTAAAGGAATGAAGAAATTGGGGCATCTTTCAAGACCGTTTCCGGCCAGGACAGACCTTTTCCTAAAAAACAAGTTTCAGCTGCGTCCTCTTTGCTCAGGGATTCATATAATAAGAGTGCAGGACTATTATCTGGAAGGAGGGGTTCATGTTGCAAATCATGCTTGATGCGGGGCATGGCTACAATACACCTGGCAAGCGCAGTCCGGACGGCTTGAGAGAATACGAATTTAACCGGGCGGTCGCCAGCCATGCCGGGAATCTGCTGCGAGACTATCGAAATGTGACCGTCCATTTCGCCCATTCCGACGAGCGGGATGTCCCCTTGCAGGAGAGAACCAGCCGGGCAAATTCCCTGAATGTTGATGTTTATGTATCGATTCACGCGAACGCCTTTGGCAGCGGCGGCTGGAACAATGTGGGCGGCATCGAGACGTTCGTGCATCCCTCGAGACCTTCGATGGCGTATCAGCTGGCCCGGAAAATACAAAGGAATCTTACCGCCGCTACTGGACTAGCCGACCGCGGCGTGAAAACCGCCGACTTTCACGTCCTCCGGGAAACAAGGATGGACGCTGTTTTGGCAGAATGCGGCTTTATGACCAATCGGAACGAAGCCTTGCTTATGCGTACGGATACGTATCGAAGGACCGTTGCCGAAGCAATTGTGAAGGCTCTTGCCGACCAGTTCAGGCTTGTCAAAACAGATGGAACCGCCCCGGCTCCTTCACCATCTCCATCTCCACCCGCACCTGGGGGCTTGTATAAAGTGCAGACCGGGGCATTCGGGGAGAGGAAAAATGCAGACCAGCTTGCCAATCAATTGCGCCAGGATGGCTATGAAGCATTTGTGAATGCAGGTTCTGCAGATGGATTGTTCAGGGTCCAGGCAGGTGCATTCAGTGAAAAACAGCGGGCCGATGCCCTTGCCGCCCAGCTCCGCCAAGACGGCTACAGTACGTATGTGTATCGCGAGTAGATAAAAAACTGGACTTATTAGGTCCAGTTTTTCTTTTGCGTATAAAAAGGCGATGATTTCGTTTTGCCTAAAGTTCCTTGGAGGAAAACGGCAAAAACAGTTTAATTCCCCTTCTGTTAAAGGGAAGGATTTTCATGTCGGCAAGCAGGTGGGAGGCATAGGCCGCCACAGCCGCTTCAAACACTCCGGCAAAGCCGATGCTCTGTTCAAACTGGTAGGCAATCACACCAAAAAAGACAGCCCCGAGCAGGGAATGTGTGTAGCTCCGATGCGGTACAAACGAGGCGATGATGATAAAGATTCCCAAGAGCACCAGCCACGATTCCTGCAGCGCAAGCCCCCCGGCCAATACGCCTGCACCCGTGACCGTGAGCATCCGCCTCTGGGTAATCAACCCCGACAGGAAGAAAATTCCGGCCCCAACTGCAATCCCCAGCCATCTTTCATTGTCTGCCCCTTCAAAAAAGCTGTAGACCATCATTAAAAAGGCAATCAGCTGTGCGGTGTATTTAATCGTTTTATGAGAGAAAGTAATCCTGTTTGATAGCTTTCCATCAATATCAATGTCAGGCATCAGCCCGGCCACCGCCCCCACTGCCACAAGCAAAGCTATGCCCGCAGGCTCTGCCTGGTAGGAGCTGGCTGCCACAAAGCCAATCCCTGCTCCAATTAACATATGTCCTGTTCCATTCATGCTGTCCACCCCGTAAAAAAGTCATCCTTCCCATTATACAAGGAAACAGGCCAGCTGTGGTGAGACTTCAGAACCAGCCCGGGCAAAAAACGGGCACTTTATCACACTAACACACAAAACGGTGCCTGACCCCCGCTGCGTTAATGCGGGAAAGCCTGGCACCGTTTCTTCCTTTATTCCTTGTTCAGAAGTGTTTTCTGGATGATCATATTGGCAACAGACATGATCAGCGATGTAAGCAATGCCATTCCGAAGCCCGAGACCTCAAAAGACGATCCCATTAGGCTGTCCGTCAGCATGATGGTTACTCCATTGATGACAAACAGGAACAATCCCAATGTCAGCAGGGTGATTGGCAATGTCAGGATGACCAGGATGGGACGGACAAGGATATTTAAGATGGAGAGCAGGAAACTCGCCCCCAACGCGGCTCCAAAACCGGCCACGTACACCGCATCCTTAAAAAAGCCGGCAATGGCCATGAACAGGACGGCATTGATGACTATCCCGATCAGCCACCTCATTTGGCTGAACGAAGCGCAATGGCACCGGTTTTGCTGTCAGCATATACCCTGAGAGGGCTGTAGCTTTCACCTTTTGGCTTAAAACGGAGCGATTTTTGCACCATTTCGCTTTTCTCCTCGATAATATCGAGCCCATCAAGGCCGAGTTTAAAGCTCCCCAGGTTTGACTTCAATTCCCCGCTGGCGGCAATGCCTTCCGGAACATAAAGGTCAATGCCGCCTGTCGCCGTCTTGGCCTCCAGCAGCTCGCAATCCTCATTGGTTGCCTTGCAGGTGATACTGCCATTGAAGGACTGCAGCTCGGCGTGGCGGAGGGAACCATCCACCCTGAGGGCTCCGTTGATCGTCTCTGCCTCCAGCTCGTAGATATGGCTTGCCGCCACGGTAATCGGGCCGTTAGCCGTCTCCGTTTCAAGCTTTTTGCAGATGAGATTGGCAAAGCTCACCTTGCCATTGGCCGTCTTGGCCTTGAAATCCTTCACCGACAGATTCTCCGCTGAAATCGGTCCATTGAAAAGCCTTACCCGGGCGGTCTCGTAATCAGCTCGCGGTATATGAACCATGGCCTCCACCTTCATCCATTTCTGCTGGACGGAAAACCGCAGTTTTTGCCCTTCAATGGCAAAGATGGCGTCTTCTAGCAATTTCCGGCGTGCCTCATCCTGGTTCTCAACCCGGTAGACTTTGGCTGAGCACTCGATCCGGACCTCCGATTCATCCCACGGAACAATTTTCACCGAGCCATTGGCCACGTCGATATCAAGCTGGTTCAAGTAGGCACCGCCCTGCTGGAAAATATGGGTGATATCCACCGATTGGCCAAAGTTGAAATCAAGGTCAAAATCCTTGATTTTCTTAAAAGCCGAATCAACAAAATCCACAACCTTATCCATTGCAGACTGCAGCTTATGGCTCGACGAGTCCTCCTTAAAAGGCCCCTGCGCCTTGGCTCCTTCATCCTTCACCGTAGTGGACAGCTCTGTCAGCAAAGCCGCTTTCTTTTCTTCCATGTTTTTCTCTTTCTTATCAAGCTCTTCAATCAGGAGCAAGGCCTCATCCACACTTAGCTTTCCTTCCTCGACCATCGCCAAAATCCTTTTGCGCTCTTCCTTCATCACAATACCTCCTCGCATTTTCAGTTATTTATGACTTAAACACCTGGCTGCAATTTCTTCCTGCAAAACCTCTCAACTTTTAATACGGATTAAACAAAGGGAGAGTTTCACTAAATTGTGTTTTCATGGAAAGGTTCTGCATACAAAAGCGCTGCCGAATCCAATTTCGGCAGCGCTCACCTTTTAGGAGCTGCTGTAGCTTTCTTCCCTTTCGCTGACCAGCTGCTGCATGCGAAGCCGATCTCGTTCGAGGATAGGCTTCAGGTATTTGCCGGTATACGATTCCGGAACCTCGGCAACCTGTTCAGGGGTGCCCGCCGCAACAATCGTGCCGCCTTTGTCCCCGCCTTCAGGACCAAGGTCGACTATATAGTCCGCGGCCTTGATGACATCGAGGTTGTGCTCAATCACCAGCACAGTGTCACCATTTTCGACAAGCCGCTGAAGCACTTCCAGCAGACGGGCGATATCATGGACATGCAAGCCGGTTGTCGGTTCATCTAGAATATAGAGCGTTTTTCCCGTGGACCGGCGGTGCAGCTCGGAAGCAAGCTTGACCCGCTGCGCTTCCCCTCCGGACAGGGTCGTTGCCGGCTGGCCGAGCTTGATGTAGCCTAGACCGACATCCGCGATCGTCTGAAGCTTCCTTCTGATTTTCGGGATATTGCTGAAATATTCGAGGGCATCCTCAACCGTCATATCCAAAACGTCTGAAATGTTCTTGCCTTTGTATTTTACTTCAAGTGTCTCGCGGTTATAGCGTTTCCCATGGCAAACTTCGCACGGTACGTAGACATCAGGAAGGAAATGCATTTCGATTTTGATGATACCGTCGCCGCGGCAGGCTTCACAGCGTCCGCCTTTTACATTGAAGCTGAATCGGCCCTTTTTATAGCCGCGCACTTTCGCTTCATTGGTAGAAGCGAACACATCGCGGATATCATCGAACACCCCTGTATAGGTGGCCGGATTGGACCTTGGCGTTCGCCCGATTGGCGACTGGTCGATATCGATGATCTTGTCGATATGCTCGGCCCCTTTGATTTCCTTATGTTCGCCCGGCCTGCTCTTGGCCCGGTGAAGCTTCATGGCCAGCGACTTTAGGAGAATCTCATTGATCAGCGTACTTTTCCCTGATCCGGAAACGCCTGTTACCGCAATGAACATGCCGAGCGGAAACTTCGCATTGGTGCCTTTCAGGTTATTCTCCTTCGCACCCTTAATTTCAATGTAGCGACCGTCCGGCTTCCGCCGTTCAAGCGGAAGCGGAATGAACTTTTTGCCGGAAAGATACTGGCCCGTCAGCGAAGCCGGGTCGTTCATCACCTCTTCCGGACTTCCGGCAGAAATGATTTCGCCGCCGTGGACCCCTGCCCCAGGGCCAATATCAATCAGATAATCGGCAGCAAGCATCGTATCTTCATCATGTTCAACAACGATGAGAGTATTGCCGATATCGCGCATATTCTTTAGCGTCCCGATCAGCCGGTCATTGTCGCGCTGATGCAGGCCGATGGAAGGTTCATCGAGAATGTAAAGGACCCCTGTCAGCCTGGAGCCGATCTGGGTGGCGAGCCTGATCCGCTGGGCTTCACCGCCCGACAAAGTCCCTGCCGCCCGGCTTAGCGTCAGGTAATCAAGGCCGACGTTGACCAAAAAGCCAAGGCGTTCCTTAATCTCCCTGAAAATAAGGTCGGCAATTTTCATCTCTTTTTCCGAAAGCTGCAGGGTATCGAAAAAGTGATGCGCCTCTTCGACCGAAAGCTCGGTTACCTGGCCAATATGGCGGTCCGACACCAATACTGAAAGGGTCTCCCGTTTAAGGCGGTATCCTTTGCATGTTGGACAGTGAAGCTCGCCCATGTATTTTTCCATTTGTTCCCGGATATAGTCGGAGCCTGTTTCTTTATAGCGCCGTTCCACATTGCGGAGAACTCCCTCAAACTGGATGTAATTTTCCCTGATCTGGCCAAAATCATTCTGGTACCTGAAATAGATTCGGTCACTGGCGGAGCCGTAGAGGATCTTATCAAGCTGGTCCTTTGGCAGGTCCTTCACCGGGACATCCATGTCGATTCCGTAATGGCTGCATACCGCCTCAAGAAGCTGCGGATAATATTGGGAGCTGACAGGCTCCCATGGTGCAATCGCATTTTTCTTCAGGCTCAGGTCCTTGTTGGGAATCACAAGGTCCGCATCAACTTCCAGCTTGACGCCCAGGCCGTCGCAATCGGGACAGGCGCCAAACGGGCTGTTGAACGAAAACATGCGCGGCTCCAGTTCGCCGATGGAAAAGCCGCACACCGGACAGGCGTGATTTTCGCTGAACATCAGCTCTTCCCCGTCTATCACATCGACGATGACTTTGCCTTCGCCAAGCCTCAAGGCTGTTTCAAGGGAATCGGCCACACGGGCGGCTACTCCTTCCTTGACAACAATCCGGTCGACAACTACCTCTATGCTGTGTTTCTTGTTTTTTTCCAGTTCAATGTCTTCCTCGAGGTCACGCATTTCCCCATCTATGCGCACGCGCACATACCCCTGCTTTTTGATATCTTCCAGAGGCTTGACATGCATCCCTTTTCTGCCGGAGACAATGGGCGCCAGGATTTGCATTTTTGTCCGCTCGGGGAACTCCATTACCCGGTCGACCATCTGCTCGATCGTCTGTGAGGAGATTTCAATTTTATGGACCGGACAGACTGGCCTTCCAACCCTCGCGTACAAAAGCCGCAGATAATCATAGATTTCCGTAACAGTACCCACGGTGGAGCGAGGATTCCGGCTTGTGGTTTTCTGGTCGATCGAGATGGCTGGAGACAGTCCCTCGATCGAATCCACATCGGGTTTGTCCATCTGCCCAAGGAACTGGCGGGCATAGGCGGATAGCGACTCCACATAGCGCCGCTGCCCCTCGGCATAGATGGTATCAAAAGCCAGCGAGGACTTCCCCGAACCGGAAAGCCCCGTCAGTACAACAAGCTTGTCTCTCGGAATGGTGACATCGATATTTTTTAAGTTATGGGCTCTTGCCCCACTAATAATTAATTTATCCATGGTTATAATTCTGTCATCCTTCCGCTTTTAACTCTAAAATTAAATCACGCAGCTCGGCCGCACGTTCGAAATTGAGAGCTTTGGCTGCGTCCTTCATTTCTTTTTCCATATTGGCGATCACTTCTTCGCGCTCCTTCTTCGACAGCTTTTTCAAGCCTTCCGCCGGAGAATAGGATTCCTGCTCTTCGGCCGCGATGGTAGCGCGAATAACATCGCGGATTTCCTTCTGGATGGTTTGCGGTGTGATGCCGTGCTTTTCATTATGCTCTTCCTGGATGGCACGGCGGCGTTTGGTTTCGGCAATCGCCATCTCCATTGAATTGGTCATCCGGTCGGCGTACATGATGACATGGCCGTTCGCATTCCGCGCCGCCCGGCCAATCGTCTGGATCAGCGAGCGTTCGGAGCGGAGGAAGCCCTCTTTGTCGGCATCCAAAATCGTAACAAGGGAAACCTCAGGAATATCAAGGCCCTCCCTCAGAAGGTTGATGCCAACAAGGACGTCATATTTGCCAAGCCGCAGCTCGCGGATGATTTCAATCCGTTCCAGCGTTTTGACTTCCGAGTGCAAATACTGGATCTTAATGCCAATCTCTTTTAAATAGTCGGTCAGGTCCTCTGACATTTTCTTCGTCAGCGTGGTCACCAGTACACGCTCGTTTCGCTTGATGCGGTCCTGGATTTCGCCAATGAGGTCATCAATCTGCCCCTCGATCGGACGGACATCAATCGTTGGGTCAAGCAGCCCGGTTGGACGGATGATCTGCTCAATCATTTTTGGCGTATGTTCAATCTCATAAGGGCCAGGCGTTGCCGATACATAAATGGCCGAATTGATGTGCTTTTCAAATTCATCGAAAGTCAGCGGCCTGTTGTCCATTGCTGAAGGCAGGCGGAAGCCATGCTCGACGAGGACGTTCTTCCGCGCCTGGTCACCATTATACATTCCCCTGATTTGCGGAAGCGTAACATGCGACTCGTCGATGACGAGCAGAAAATCTTCCGGGAAATAGTCAAGCAGCGTATAAGGCGTGGAGCCCGGCGGCCGGAGTGTCAGATGGCGGGAATAGTTCTCGATCCCCGAGCAGAAGCCCATCTCCCTCATCATTTCGAGGTCGTAGCGTGTCCGCTGTTCAAGGCGCTGCGCTTCAAGCAGCTTATCATTGGCCCGAAGTTCCTCAAGCCGTTCCTCCAGCTCTTTTTCAATGTTTTCAATCGCCACTCTCATCTTCTCTTCGCGCGTCACGAAGTGGGATGCCGGGAAGATTGCCACATGGTCGCGCTCACCGATGATTTCACCGGTAAGGGCATCCACCTCGCGGATGCGGTCAATTTCATCTCCGAAAAACTCAATCCGCATGCAATGCTCATCCCGTGAGACTGGAAAGATCTCGACTACATCGCCACGTACCCTGAAGGTACCGCGCTTAAAGTCGATATCATTCCGTTCGTACTGGACATCGACAAGGCGGTGCAGAAGCTTGTTCCGCTCGATCTCCATGCCTGTCCTCAAGGATACGACCATATCCCGGTATTCCTCTGGCGAACCGAGGCCGTAGATGCAGCTGACACTGGCGATGATGATGACATCCTTCCGCTCAAACAAGGAGGATGTGGCCGAGTGGCGCAGCTTATCGATTTCATCATTGATGCTGGCATCCTTTTCAATGAAGGTGTCCGTTTGCGGCACGTAGGCTTCCGGCTGGTAGTAATCGTAATAACTGACAAAATACTCTACCGCATTGTTCGGGAAAAATTCCTTGAACTCGCTGTAGAGCTGCCCTGCCAGTGTTTTATTATGGGCAATTACCAATGTCGGCTTGTTTATTTCTTTGATTACGTTGGAAACAGTGAAGGTCTTGCCGGTTCCCGTTGCTCCAAGCAGCGTCTGATGCCGCTTGTTTTCCTTTACCCCCTGGACCAGCTGCCTGATCGCTTCGGGCTGGTCTCCCTGCGGGGAATATTTTGAGACTAATTCAAACTGGTCCATTACCAAAAAGCCCCCTGTAAAAGTTCGATTTATATCAGTCAGCATGCTGCGATGATGACGGAGGTGAAAATTCCATATCTCCATTCTACCACAAAGCTGCCAAAACAAACCAACAAGAAGCAAACAAGCGTTCTAGTTTTTTCGACATGTTTTAAATAGGGAGGATTTGTTTTCATATAGTCTGGCCAAAATAAAAAGAACCGTGCTGGAATACCAGCACGGTCATGCCTTTTTGCGGTTTCGCTGCACCATTCTGTTTGCGAAGTAGAAACCGGCAGTGAGGGAGAGGGAATCCACCACAATCAGCAGCGTTGTATCCGTATAGCCTTTATAAACAGACGCGGCAATCAAGGCCACTGTCAAAATCAGTCCAAGGTAGTGGTTATAAGCGACCCTTGTAAAAAAAACAACCATCGCTCCCGGAAGCAATAGCGCTACGATATATTTCATGACCAACTGAATACACCTCTCAGGACATCCTGATTGGCAAAAAGAAACACCTGGATGTCTTCGTTCCCTTAAGCATAGCGTTTTTCCTTTTTTCAGACAAGCAGGAATTCCTGGCTGTACGGTTGGTGTTTATATTTTTTCATAGCAGACCGAAGCAGTGACTCCGGCGGTCAGAATGGCAATCGAGGAAAAAAGGAAGCTCTGGGCTCCCAGCGCCTGGTAACCGACCAATACGATAAGGCCGTCCACGAGAAAGATCAGCGTACCCAGGTTCAGGGAAGAAGCCTTTGAAAGGATATACGCCAGCAAATCTGTGCCCCCCGTGCTTGTCTCATAGCGGAGCATTAGCCCAATTCCGCTTCCAATGATAAATCCCCCCAGTATCGAACTCCACCAGATGGGAAGCTGGAATTGATCCTGGAGCGGTGCCAGCCAATCAATAAAAAAGGAAGTGGCAATCAATCCCTGGATGCTGCTGAAAAAATAATTCCTTTCCTTGAAGAAGGCGTAGACGGCAAGCGGAAGGCTGAGAAGGACAACCCACAAACCTGTCTGGAAGTGGAAATAGTAATGAAGAATAAGGGCGATTCCCACTGCCCCTCCGTCCAGCAGGCGGTGGGGAACCAAAAAACCATTGATTCCAGCCCCCACAAGAAAACTTCCAATCAACACAGCAGCCAATCTGATAATCGCCCACCCCACTTCCTGTCTACACCATATTTATGGTCCCTGTCCCGCAAATATGCGTAAAAAGGGGTCAGGCACCCTGCGGTACTGTACAGTACCGCAGGGTGCCTGACCCCTATTAAGCTTTTATTGGTTTTCCTTGTAATATTGCTCGAGGGCGACAATGGCGCTGCCCATCCGCTCCTGGCCGGGAACAACCACTCTTTCCACGCCTGCATCCCGCAGCGCGGCGGCGGTCACCTTGCCAACCGCGACGGCGACCACCTTGCCGGCAAAAGCCTCCAGCAGCTTGTCCAGGAGGCCTTTTTCCTTACCATGAGCAAACAGGAAGCGGACTTGCGGTGTACTTGTAAAATTAACAGCATCGACATCACCGTTGATAATGTCCTGAAGAAGCTGCTCCAACACTTCCGTCTCCGGAGGGATATGATGATAAGGAAGAATTTCCTTGTATTCCGCTCCTACCCCCTCCAGAAACTGTATCAGCTTGGGAGCCGGGTCCCCATGCAGCTGCAGGGCCACCTTTGCATCCCGAAAAGAGTGGGCCTTCATCGACCGCAGCAATCCTGCCATGCTGCCATCATCGTCCCTTACAACCGGGACGATCCCAAGATTCTTCAGCGCCTGAACGGTCTTGTAGCCCCTGGCAGCAATCTTCGCCTGCCGGAGCGCAGCCGCAAAGCCTTCCTGCAGGCCAAGGTTTCCAGCGTGCTTATGTAAGGTTTCTGTTCCAATGCCCGTTGTAAAAATGAACCAATCGTACTTGCCCTCCACCAGTTCCCGAATATCTTCTTCCAGTGAAGAATCATCAAGGAAGACGGTCCCCTGAGCAGGGCGAAGAACCGGGATTCCTCCCAGGTTGGCGATAATCTTGCTGATTTCCTCTGTCTTCCGTGACCCTGCAAGGGCAATTCTTTTCCCCGCTAATCTTTCCAACAGCTTCTCCCTCCTGATCTACCGCATATTCAAAGTCATCCGGGCTTAGGCAAACCACCAGATGTAGGCCGCCACTGCAACCATCGATAAAATGATGACTACTGCGTAAATCATCGTCAAATTGATCGTATTGCGCCTTGCCGCCTCCTGGTATCCTTCATCGCCCTTCCCTACCAGCAAAAAAGTCAGTACAGCTGATACGGCAAGGATGAGGATCACAAGCAGGATTGAAAAACTCATTTCCAGCTTCCCCTTTCATCAAGTGAATATTTTAGTCTCTATTAGCCAGCGACCCTAAAAGCTTAAATGGCAGAGCGCTCTGCTGGCTGAGGACCAATTCATCCTCAAGCCTTCCTTTCTCCTTGTAGACTCCCATTTCATTGTTCAGCTTCTCCATTTTCACATCCAGCTCGGCCGCAGAGGTTGCAGCCTCTTTCAGCTCCTTCAGCAAATGGTCCGGCACCTCCTTATTGTATTTATAAAAGATTTTATGTTCCAGGCTGGCCCAGAAATCCATCGCGATCGTGCGTATTTGGATTTCAACAGGAATCCGTTCCTCCCGATCCGACATGAAAATCGGGATTTCAATAATCAAATGCAGGCTTCGGTAGCCATTTGGCTTGGGCTTTTTTATGTAGTCCTTGCTTTCGACCACCGTGATATCCTTTTGTCCTTTCAGCATATCACAAATTTTATAAATATCGGTTATAAACGAGCAGGTGATCCGGATGCCGGCAATATCCTTGATGTTTTCCTTGATGGATGGCAGTGACAGCTCAAGGTTTTTCCGATATACCTTGTCAAGGATGCTTTCCGGCGTTTTCACCCGGGATTTAACATGTTCAATCGGATTGTAATCGTGAATATACTGAAACTCTTCCTTCAAGATATTTATCTTTGTGTTCATTTCATCCAGTGCGAATTTATACGCCATCATGAACCGGGTTAATTCGGCTTTAAGCGTCCTTAGTTCATTTAAAGTAAAATCACCAATCATGGGTTGACCTCATTCCCTGTAAAAATTGCCTTGCCGCTTTCTCTTCCTATTATATACTTTCTTAAAACCAAAGAATAATGCGAAGAACAGGAGAACGAGGATTCCCAGCACATACTCGTCAATTTCGGCGGATAATAATCCTGCAGGGATAAGTGCCAAGACGAAAAAGTAGAGGAAGTTTCCAAATATCGTGGCAAACAAAAAGTGGTTGAAGGAGACCGAACTCAGCCCCGCCAGAATGTTCACGAGACTGGTAGGGACAAACGGAAAAACCCTCGCCTGAAAAACATAGGCAAATCCTTCCCGCTCAAGTCTGGCGACAAGGTCGGAGTTGAACTTCTCGGTAAGCCAGTTCTGGAAAAGATATTTGACGCTAAGATAAATGACAATCGCCGCGAAGACGCTGGTCAGCCAGCTCCAGATAAAACCATCCACAAAGCCGAACAGGGTGATATTGACCGTAATCACCAGCAGCAGCGGGATGACCGTAAACGCATTTTGGATGACCATGATGAAGAGCATGAACAAATAAGTGTAGCCTTCATTTCCTTTAAGGGAAGAGCGGATGCCGTCAAGATCGCCAGCCAGGAACAGCGAGAACACATCCTTCGTAAAAGCATACAAGAGACTGCCCAAGGCCAAAATCAGCAGCATGAACAAGATTTTCCTATTAAATTTCTTCGTTAATTTTGGCCTATCCATTTTTATTCACCAACCTGTTTCCGTCATAAGGGACATTTTTGCTTCTGTTATAGTACGCACGGGAAGCTGCAAAGTTCCATCCTGGAGGGTATTCCCATGCCAAAGACCCATAAAACCAAGAACGGTTCCCTTATCAGGAACCGTTCTTGGTTTTATAGGAAGCCAGCCAAACTCTTGGCCATTTTTATTATTTTCCTGTTTCCCCAAACGTCTTGATGCGGTCCCCGATTTCATCGCGAACACGCTGAAAGAAGGCCCACTTTTCTTCCTCTGTCCCTTCCGCTTTGGCCGGGTCATCAAATCCCCAGTGTTCACGTTTCACATGGGGAGGAGTCACCGGGCAATGGTCGGCAGCATGTCCGCAAAGAGTGACAACCAAATCGGCATTGTTCAGAATTTCCAGGTCAATCACGTCAGAAGTCTGATTGGAAATATCAATACCCGCTTCCTTCATCGCCTTCACAGCGTTCGGATTCAGTCCATGTGCTTCTAGTCCGGCACTTTTGACTTCCCATTCGTCACCAAGATGGTGCTTTGCCMACCCTTCGGCCATTTGGCTGCGGCAGGAGTTTCCTGTGCAAAGAAAATAAAGTGTTTTTTTCGTCATGATGCATTTCTCCTTTTTCAGAAAAATTTTATGAGATGATTAACAGCCAGACATAGAGACCCGCCAACGTGATGAAGAGGGTCGGAATCGTCAGGACAATCCCTGTTTTAAAATACGTTCCCCATGAAATCTTGACGCCTTTCAAACTCAGCACATGAAGCCAGAGAAGGGTGGCGAGCGATCCGATCGGGGTAATTTTAGGGCCGAGGTCGGACCCGATTACATTGGCGTAGATCAGGGCTTCTCTTATCACGCCGCTTGTATTCGTATCAGCTATCGCAAGGGCGTCAATCATGACGGTCGGCATGTTGTTCATCACCGAAGAAAGGATGGCGGCAATAAAGCCCATTCCAATCGTGGCGGCAAACAGTCCCTGGTCCGCTGCCACCTGAATCACATCGGATAAAACATTGGTCAATCCTGCATTCCTAAGTCCGTATACCACGACATACATGCCGATGGAGAAGAAGACGATATTCCATGGGGCCCCTTTAATGACAGCGGAAGTCTGGACCGCCGGACTTTTCCTCGCCATCATCAGGAAGAAGATGGCGACAATCCCAGCGATGAAGGATACCGGGATCCCAATGAATTCACTGGAAAAGTAGCCCACCAGGAGCACTCCAAGGACGACCCAGGATAACCGGAACATCTTGTGGTCACGAATCGCTTCTTCCGGCTTTTTCAGCTGGGTCATGTTATAGTTCTTCGGAATGCTCTTACGGAAGAACAGATACAGCACCAGAATGCTGGCTGCCAATGAAAAGAAGTTCGGGACAATCATCCTCGAGGCGTACTGTACAAATCCAATTCCGAAGAAGTCCGCCGATACAATGTTCACCAGGTTGCTCACCACCAGTGGAAGCGAGGTGGTGTCCGCAATAAAACCGCTGGCCATGATGAACGGGAAAACCATTTTTTCATTGAAATTCAAATTACGGACCATGGCGAGCACGATAGGCGTAAGAATAAGCGCCGCCCCATCATTGGCAAAAAACGCCGCAACGATGGCTCCCAGTATGGATACGTAGATAAACATCCGCACCCCGTTTCCTTTGGCGGCTCGCGCCATATGGAGGGCCGACCATTCAAAGTAACCAATTTCATCTAAAATCAGCGAGATGATGATGATGGCAACAAAGGCAAGTGTCGCATTCCACACAATGGAGGTTACATCGATCACATCCTGCAAATTTACGACCCCGACCAGCAGGGCCAAAATGGCGCCGCCGCATGCGGACCAGCCAATGGATAACCCTTTAGGCTGCCAGATGACCAGCACCAATGTTAGTAAAAAGATGGCCGAAGCCAATAAAACCTGTGTCATTCTCTATTCCCCCTGTACTTAACAACAAGAAATCCTTAATCCTTGTTCCTCTAATTCTTTTAGCTTATAGTCCTGGTTTGGAAGATGCTGAAGGATGTCCTGGACCATTGGATAATAGCCGCTCTCTTTTTTAAGGGAGTAGAACACCCATTGCCCTTTCCGTTCCTCCCCCACGAGGCCGGCATCCCTTAATTTTCGGACATGCTGGCTGATCGCGGGCTGGCTCATCTTGAAGATTTCCACAAATTCACAGACGCAGCAGTCATGGTTTTCCAGGATCTTAACCATTGTAAGACGTGTTTTATCTCCCAAGAGTTTAAGGATGAAAGCGGCTTTATCCATTTCAATTTTTAATGTTTCCATAAGAACCTCCTGCCTTTCGAAATCAAAATGCATTTCTGTTTCCTTTGTATGAAGTTCTTCGCTCGCCTAATTCACTGTTGTCATTGCATAGTTATTTCCTTAATTTTATCAACGAATACCATTATATAATTATATGCTTATATGTCAATAGACTGACTTATTTACCAAAATTGAAAAAAAACCAGGGATTTATCAGGTTCCCCCAATCAATCCCTGGTTTCTCAGCATCTTTGAAGCATGAAAGCAATTGGATCACACTAATTCAATATACCTCACACTAAACAACTGCGCTGTCCCACTTTTTTTCATCCTGGACAAAAAGGATGCCGAGCTGATGGTGGTCCCCTTCATACAAGGCACGCTGCACAAACCGTACCTGCCCGTTTGTATCCAGTACTTCGAGCTTGCAGTGGGCGGCATTCCGCTGGATGGCTTCGTAAAAGCTGTTTTCATCATTGACGGATGTTCCGTTTACCTTGGTCACCAGTTCCCCTACCTGAAGGCCCATTTTTGCAGCCGGGGATTCAGGAATGACGCCAAGAATCATCACGCCCTGATTTTGCTTGGAAAAGTAGACTGGCAGATTGTCATCCTGCAGCCTCAATCCGAGCACAATGATTTCGCGGCCAAGGACCGCGGCGGCAACAGCCGCAATTGCAGCAAGCGGGTACCAATACCCGGCGATGGCCACACCAAGTGCGAGCACGCCCAGCGCAGTTACACGCCCGCCATGAAGCTGGACCGCTTCCTTTGGGAGCATTCCCCGAATCTCCTGGCTGAAGCCTGCAGCGAATGGCACCAGCAGGAGCGAGTATAGATTGTCTCCAATCCCGAAGACCGGCCACCAGCTCCATATGTGCTGAATGGCATCCCCTGGAACGAGCAGGAAGACCGGAAGCATCCACAGACGGTTTGCTTCATGAACTCCAACCGTCTGTCCCCGTTTGGATTTCACCAGCTTTGGCGATGTGCCTTTGCTGCCGTTTTTCCTGATTAAAATGCCTTCTGCGATAAGTAGCAGCCCCATCAGGACCGCAACCGATGGATATATTTTGTGCTCAAGGCTTGCCACATAAGCGCCTGCGAACGGCAGGTTCCAGTCTTGCCCTGCGATAAAAATCAGGACGAAAAACGCTGAACCTACGGTATAGGCAGGKGAAAGAAAACGAACTTTCATTGTAATGCCCAACAGCAAGGTAAATACCGCAATCAGCCCAACAGCAGCGAGTGGGATGGCCAGACCGGCCCCTAGAGTAAAGACAGACAGCACCAGGCCTATCAGCAATCCGGCGGGGACCAGCTGCCGGATTTCAAAAAAGGCATCCTGAGCGCGGACGTGGAAATTCTTCCGCTCCCGTTTTACCCGCGAAACGCCTAAATAGGCCGCCAAAAAAAATAAATAATAGAACAAAGGGTGAAGGAATAGCTTTCCTGTACCCTTAAGAAGTTCCAACAGTATCTCTGTCACCCATTGTCACCAGCCTTTATGTATAGAATGTCAGTTATATCTATTTTAACAAAACTCCCTGTTAAAACATATTACTAGTTTTGGAAATTACTATAAGCAAAAGAAACAGCCTATCCGGCTGTTCCAAAGGTTTATTTAGCCAGCAGCTTGAGTGCATGCTGCAGTTGGGCGTCATTTTCTTCACGTTTCATTTCCTTTCGCGCTGTTTCTTCGAGGGCCGCCGCCGTCTTCGCGTCAATGATGCCTGTCACCTTCATTCCATTTTTACGCTGGAAGGCCTTTACTGCCATCTCTGTCTGTTCATTGAAATAGCCATCGGTGCGTCCCGGTGCGTACCCGATTCCTTCAAGGATTTCCTGGGCATTCTTGACCTGCTCGCTGTTCATGTCGCGCTTAAGCGGCTCCTCTGCCTGAATCGGGTGGGTTTCGAAAAGCTTCGGCTGCTGGACAGGCAATGTCGGCTGTATGCCGGTTTTATGGATCCAGTTTCCGTCCGGGGTCAGCCATTTGAACAGCGTCAATTTAATGTTGCTGCCATCGCCCATCGGCACCGGCTGCTGGACAGTCCCCTTGCCAAAGGTTTTCTCGCCGACCACTGGGTAGCCTCCCGCTTCCTTTAAGGAGCCTGCAAGGATTTCCGATGCCGAGGCGCTGCCCTTGTTTGTCAGTACCGCGATTGGATAATCTTTTGCCTTCTTTAAAGTCGAGAAATAACGGGTTTTCTCTCCGCTTCGCTGTTCAATTTGATAGAGCGGCTTTTTCTCGGTGACCAGCTCTTTTAAAATTTCCTCGACACTGTCAAGCAGCCCTCCCGGATTTCCGCGGACATCGATAACCAGGCCTGACATCCCTTGATCTTCAAGCGAGCCAAGCTCCTTTTTAAATTCCTTGGCGGTATCCTGGGAAAACGAGGTGATTTCGAGGTGACCAATTTTCTCCCCGTTCAGATTCTTCATATCGCTGTACACCGTAATTTGCGGAATTTCGTCACGGATAATTTTGACTTTGATCGGCTCTTTCAAACCGGAACGCATGATTTCAAGCTCGACCGCCGTTCCTTTTTCTCCCTTGATCCTTAAGGTTGCCTCGTATAGATCAAGACCTTCGACACTTTCACCATCCACTTTCAGGATCTGGTCATTCGGTTTAAGGCCGGCCTTTTCGGCAGGCGAGTCCTTAAACGGCGCGACAATAATGACTTTATTCCCTATCATGCTTACTTCAGCGCCAATTCCTTCAAAAGAAGATTCCAGGGTTTCGTTGAACTGCCTGGCCGTTTCAGCGTCCATATAAACAGAATAAGGATCGCCAAGTTTAGTGAGCATGCCCTGGATGGCCCCTTCCACCAGTTCTTCCTTCTTCACTTCCTCTACATAACTGCTGAGGATGAGACTGTAGGCTTGGCCTACCTTTTCCAGTCCGTCAGCAGCCTGAAATTCCTTGTGGCCAGTATCAAAGCCTGCTTCTGGGCCGCTGCCCCCATTCGCACTGGCCCACTGCATCCCCGCAAATGCTCCGGCTGCTCCCAGCAGCATGGATACCGCCATCAGCAGTGCTATCCATCTACGCTTCATTTTTGTCCTCCTCGCCACACTTTCCTGTCTTTTTACTTGGACTTGTCTTCCATTATATGACACGGCTGGACAGGTTATGAAGGTTTATTTCAATGCGGCGGCAGCAAGGAACTTTTTTAATAGACAGCATTGCGGGACATACTAGTCAAAAGGAGAAAAGGAGGGGTAGAAATGCCCAGAAGAAAAAAGCGCCCGCTTGTGCCTGAGGCTCGCGGAGCTCTTGACCAGTTGAAAGCAGATGTGATGAGGAACCAGGGGKATACTGTGGACAGCAAGGACCCCGACAGTGTGAAGTACGAAGTGGCAAGGGAAAACCATGTGCCATTGCAGCAAGGCTATAATGGCAGGCTGACATCCCACGAGGCGGGAAAAGTAGGCGGCACGATTGGCGGAAGCATGGTGAAGGAAATGATCCGCATGGCCCAGGAGCAGATGAAAAAGCAATGAAAAAAGGGCATGCTCCAGGGCGTGCCCTTTTTTACGGGAACAAATAATGTCCAGGCAGAGGAGCTTGCCCCTGCATAGAATAGTACAAGCACAGCTATTCTTATGGAGGTGGGAAAACTTGAACCTGCTGGATTTTTTAAATGAAAACTATTATATGCTCGTGCCTGCCTTATGGGTTATTGGATATGCCCTGAAACAAACGCCTAAAATTCCCGACTGGAGCATTATCTGGATTCTTCTCGCCGTTTCAATTGCGTTTGGGACATATGCTTTCGGCTTTTCGATAACAGGTGTCATCAATGGCATCATTGCCGCAGGCGTAGCGGTTCTCGGCCACCAAATGTACAAGCAGACAATGGGGGCCAAAAGAAATAGGAACTAGCCAAAATAATAGGGGACTATTTTAATAGATTGCTGGTTTTGACCCTTAAAAATCGGGAATAAAAAAAGAGAGACTTTTGTCTCTCTTTTCTTTATGGCAAATAAGGCATTGGATTCACAGCATTCCCTTTTGAAGCTGTCCAAGGACCTTTATGAAGTTCAAAATGCAAGTGCTGGCCGTACGACTGGCCTGTGTTGCCCATTGTTCCAATGCGCTGGCCTTTGCTGACAACAGAACCCACGCCAACCGCTCTTGAGCTTAAATGGGCATAAACGGTTGTATAGACTTGTCCATTGATGGAGTGGGAAATATAAATAACATTTCCGTATGAACTTGAGTAATCGGAACGGCTGACTACGCCGCCTGCTGCTGCCACGATAGGCACATTAGGACCCGGCTGGGCAATATCGATCCCAAAATGGTTGCCCAAAGAACGGGACCCGAATCCGGAAGATACACGGCCGGCTGCAGGCCAGGTAAAGGTACTGTTGGAAACAGCAGGTTTCTTAGCTGGAGCCGGTGCTGGTGCTGGCTTAGGAGCCGGAGCACTGGCTGCGGATACTGCGTTATTGCTGCTATTATTGCTCTTGGCAGCTGCAGCTGCTGCTTTTTGCCGTTCTGCTTCAGCTTGACGAGCTGCTTCTGCTCTTCTCGCTTCTTCAGCAGCCCTGATGGCTTCCTGCCTCTTTTCTTCAGCGATGCGCGCTTCCTCGAGCTGGATTGCTTTCTGGATAGCGGCTTCCTGATTGGCAAGGAACTCCGCTTTTACTTCATCTTCTGTTACAGCCGCATGAAACTCTTCTTCTTCTTTCTTCAGAGACTTCATAAGATTGTTCTTTTCGGCGATTTGGCCGTCCAGCTGTTTCTTAAGCTGTTCAAGCTCAGCCTTCATTTTCTCCAGGGATGCAAGCTTAGCTTCAACTTCCTTCTTTTTGGCTTCCAGTTCATCCTTGTCTTTTTGGTGCTGCTCCAAAAGCTCTTTATCAGCATTTGCAATCGTGGCTACTGCACCCATGCGGTCAACAAAATCGCTGAAGCTTTGTGCCCMAAGAAGGACATCGATGTAGCTGACAGCACCGCCGCTCAGCTGCAAGGAACGCGCCCTGTCTTTCAGCAGTTCGTTCCGCTTTTCAATCCGGTCTTCAAGGACAACGATATCCTTTTTCAGCTGTTCAATTTCTTCCTGTGTACGCTTGATTTCAGCATTCTTTTCTTCCAGCTTGTTTTGGACATCTTCCATCGCCATGTCCAGACGCTTTATTTCTGCCTGAACGTCCTGCTGTTCATTTTGAAGATTGCTGATTTTTGATTTCTTTTCATTAATTTCATTATTTATGCCAGAGCGCTCCTGGTTGATGCGCTGCTGTTCGTTTTTCAAATCGTTTAGGCTGTTGGCACTAACATGGTCTGCAAAATTTGGACTGAGCAAAGAGCCCAGACTTAAAGTACTGACTACAGCTAGTGAGAGTATCTGCTTTTTCACTAGATTAATACCCCTCTCAAGTTTTGATAGTTTCGTAACTTCTGTCTCTCTCTGTTTCGTCAAAATGGTAGATTTACTATGTAAGAGAAGGCCCTAGCCCTTCCCTCTTACACTTTCAGGAACTTGCGGACGGACATGAGGCTTCCCCAGATCCCGATTGCCGCCCCCATCAACAACAGGATGGCTGATAGCTGGTAAACAAACGGGTTGAATTCGATCAACTTAATAAAATGGTTGGCGGCCAGCCTTGCCTGAAGGAAATCAAACAAGTAATAATAGGCCGTTGCCAGGATGCCGATTGGAATGATGGCGCCAAATACGCCAAGCCATAGTCCCTCAAGGAAGAATGGCCATCTGATGAACGAGTTGGTCGCACCAACAAGGCGCATGATTTCGATTTCCTTGCGCCGGGCCATGATCGTGATTTTAATCGTATTGGAGATCAGGAACATGGCGGTGAACAAGAGGCCGATGATCAGCACCAAGCCGACATTCCTGCTCACATTTATAAAATTAAACAGTGATTCCACTGTACCTTGTCCGTATTTGACACTGAAAACGAAATTGAAATCTTCAATTTGCTTAGCCACTCTTATCGTATCGGTGGGATTTTTCGTCTTTAAGACGAAGACATCATTTAACGGATTTTCCTGTTCAACTAGCTTCAACGCCTCTCCCTCTTCGCCAAAGCTCGCAATCAGGCTGCTAAGCTCTTCTTCTTTAGGAGAATAGTCAATGCTTTTGACTTCGGCAATGCCGGCGATCTGCTGTTCCAATGACTGTTTGTCCTCTTCATTGGCAGCAGGGTCGATATGGACGCGAATTTCAACATCTTCCTCAATCGAGGTTGCCACACTATTCAAATTCATCATAATGACGAAAAAGACACCGACTAGAAGCAGGGTCACGGTGACCGACGAGATGGACGCTAGCGTCATCCAGCCGTTCCGGCCCAGGCTTTTGAAGCTTTCTCTAAAATGGCGGCGGAAGGTTCTAGCTTTCATAGCCATAACCACCCTTCTGTTCGTCACGGACGATTTTCCCGCTCTCAATGGCAATAACCCGATGCGTCAAGTTGTTGACGATATCCTTGTTATGAGTGGCCATCACCACGGTCGTCCCTCTAAGATTGATTTCCTCAAAAATTTTCATGATTCCCCATGAAGTTTCCGGATCCAGGTTCCCGGTCGGCTCATCAGCAATCACGACTTTCGGCGAGTTGACAATCGAACGGGCAATCGCAACACGCTGCTGCTCCCCGCCGGAAAGCTCAGTCGGAAGCATCCTTGCCTTGTGCTTCAACCCGACCAGTTCGAGGGTTTCCATCACTCGCTTCTTGATTACATTCGGTTGTTCTTCGACCACTTCCATCGCAAAGGCGACATTTTCATAAACGGTAATGGTCTCAAGCAGTTTAAAGTCCTGGAAGACCATGCCGATGTTGCGGCGCAGTAATGGGACTTTGCTATTTTTTAATTTCGAGAGATTAATATCGTTTACGGTAATGGTTCCTTTTGTCGGCTTTTCTTCGCGGTACATCATCTTGATAAAAGTAGATTTACCCGCACCGCTCGGTCCAACCACGTAAACAAATTCTCCCTGATCTATGAAAACATTGATCCCGTTGGCGGCTGTTACGCCGTTCGGGTATGTTTTATATACTTCCTTCATTTCAATCATGTTTGAATCACCTTAGGTTGTTTTTTATCCTCTGGCTAACTTTCGACATTTTTTGTAACAGGAACATTATATCATCTGGATATCGCAAAATAACCCTTAAAAATATTACATTTTGTTTTCAAACCTCTTTTTTTAGCCAATTTCACCCATTTAATTCTATTTTTCTCCTATGCTATAGAGTGCCAGTTGGCTAGAATGCCGCAGAGTCACTGCTCTGTCAATAGGTAGAATGTTCAGTTTTATTTCATTGGTGTTACAAGACGGCAAGGGAATTTAATGTCGAATTTGTTAATTTTTCATTTTGGTTGAGTTTTCACGTAAAAAATGCAGCAAAAAAGCTTGCGGATAACCGCAAGCGTTTTGCTGTCGCATTTATTTTTTCCCTGCAAGCCACTCAGCTACAGCTGTTGCCTCTTCGCCCTTCAGCAATTCTTTTGGCATGGAACCTTGCCCGTTATGGATGATGCCTTCAATTTCTTCTTGTGAATATTTGGAACCAATATTCGCCAATGCCGGGCCAGCTCCGCCCTGCAGATCACCGCCATGACAGCCTGAACATTTTTGCGTATAAAGCTTTTCGGGATCTCCTGCACCTGCGCTGTCGCCGCCTGTTCCGTCGCCCGCTTCATCGCCGCCGCCACCGCAGGCTGCAAGCGCAAGGGAGGCTCCAAATAATAAAGCCAATAATTTCTTGTTCACCTTAACTCCCCCTTAGAAAATTTTACATACGCTTCTATCATATACCAATGTCACACTCTTTTAAAACCTTCCCCCAGCACCTCGGATGCGTCGGTAACAATAATAAAAGCTGCCGGGTCAATGCTTTTCACAACTTGTTTCAATTTTGTGAACTCCGTTTGGTCCACTACACACATCAAAACCGGACGCTCTTCATCGGTATAGCCGCCATATGCTGATAGTTTTGTCATTCCCCGGTCGATTTTATTCAAAATTGCTTCCCTCACTTCTTCCTGGCGCGAAGTGATGACAAGCGTCATCTTGGAACGTCCTATTCCCACCTGGACCATGTCAATTGTCTTGCTGGTCACATACAGCCCGACCAGCGCATAAAGGCCGCGCTCAATATCAAACACAATTGCGGCAGCAAGGACGATCAACCCGTCAATTAACGCCACACAGGCACCGAGAGAGAATCCTGTATATTTATTGATGATTTGCGCAGCCAGATCCGTCCCGCCAGTGGAGGCCTTGCCGCGGAACACAATCCCAAGGCCCAGCCCGACACAGATTCCTCCAAACAGGGAGCCAAGCAGCGGGTCGAGCGTCCACGGCGCCCAATCTTTTGTCAAAAAGACGACAAAAGGAAGAAAGATGGTGCCGACCAGTGTTTTGGCTCCAAATTGCCTGCCCAGCAGGTTGACTCCGGCGATAAACAGCGGAATGTTGAATGACCATTGGACATACGCAGGCTCCCAGCCAAGGACGCTGGCCAGGATGGTGCTAATCCCGCTGACTCCCCCGGAAGCAATCTGGTTTGGCAGCAAAAATTGATTGAAAGCAATGGCCACAATCGCCGAACCAACCAGGACATAAACATATTCAATTAACTTTTCAAGCTTTGGATTCACTACAGCGTTTCTCTGTCTCTTCATATTATTCCCCTTCGTGTTTTTTCCAGCAGTGAGTATAGCATGAGAGCCTTTTGCTGTAAACGCCAGCCATCTGCTGTGGTAAAGGGTGAAAGGTTTTTATTAGTTTTGGAATATGGAGGCGAAAGTATGCGGGAGGGGGAGGAGGATGGATAGGCAAATGGGTGGGGAGGTGTGTCATCGAGACCCTGTTTGATGATTTTCTCGGTTAACAGTCACATTGACGGCTTCT
>NZ_LIGG01000001.1:314755-361517 GCF_001273925.1 Bacillus sp. FJAT-27251
AGCCCACAAACCGAAAATTTCGGTTGCGGGCTTTCTTCATTACGCCAGCTTCGAACGTAAATAAGCATTGATAAACGCATCAATGTCGCCGTCCATGACACCCTGGACATTGCCGGACTCGGTGTTGGTGCGGTGGTCTTTTACCATTGAGTATGGGTGGAACACATAAGAGCGGATTTGGCTTCCCCAGCCGATTTCCTTTTGCTCGCCGCGGATCTCGGCAAGTTGCTTTTCCTGCTCTTCAATTTTGCGCTGATAAAGTTTTGCTTTCAGCAACGTCATCGCGCGATCACGGTTTTTGATCTGTGAACGCTCCGTCTGGCAGGTCACCACTACGCCTGTTGGCACGTGGGTGATCCGGACGGCCGAGTCCGTGGTGTTGATATGCTGTCCGCCGGCACCGCTGGCACGGTACGTATCAATCTTTAAATCTTCGGTCCGGATATCGATTTGGATATCATCGTTCAGTTCCGGCATGATTTCGCAGGAAACGAACGATGTATGGCGGCGTCCCGAAGAATCGAACGGAGAAATCCGGACAAGGCGGTGTACGCCCTTTTCCGCTTTCAAATAGCCGTAGGCATTATGGCCTTTGATGGACAGGGTCACACTCTTGATTCCGGCTTCATCTCCAGGCAGGTAATCGAGCGTCTCCACCTTGAAGCCTTTTTTCTCTGCCCATCTTGTGTACATGCGCAAAAGCATTGAGCCCCAGTCCTGCGACTCGGTCCCGCCGGCACCCGGGTGCAGCTCAAGGATGGCATTGCTTTTATCATATTCTTCGCTTAACAGCAGCTCGAGTTCAAATTCGCTCAGGCGCTTTGTGAGCTGGATCAATTCACTTTCAAGCTCGGCTTGCAGCTCCTCATCGCTTTCTTCCTTGACCAGTTCAAACGTCAGCTCAAGATTTTCATATGTTTCATACAGGTCATGAAAAACATGCACCTGGTCTTTCAGTGCGTTGGATTCGTTGATGACACCCTGCGCTTTTTGCTGGTCGTCCCAGAATTCTGGAGCAAGCATCACTTCATCTAGTTCGGCAATGCGCGCCTCTTTGTTCTCTAGGTCAAAGAGACCCCCTGAAGTCCGCCAGTTTCCTGGCTGTTTTTTCAAGCTCATTCCTGATATCTGCTAATTCCATATGCATTCACCTCATAAAATAATTATGTCTTATTATACCTGTTCCGACCTTTTGAAGAAAAGAGGGACGGCGTCAAGATCGCCGGCCCTCTTTGTACTCTATTCATCTAACATGCATTATGCCATTTTGCCATGGCAGTTTTTGAATTTCTTGCCGCTTCCACAGTAGCAAGGATCATTGCGGCCAATTTCAATCTGCTTGACGACCGGCTTTTTCTTCACCTTTTCGCCATCTTCCTTCGGATTGACCGCCTGGCCTTTTGCGACTTCCTCCCGCTGCAGGTTGTTGCGGATTTCCGCCTTCATGATGTAGCGGGCCACATCGGCTTCGATCGATTCAATCATGCTCTCGAACATGAGGAATCCTTCCTGCTGGTATTCACGGAGCGGATCAATCTGGCCGTAAGCGCGAAGATGGATACCCTGGCGAAGATGGTCCATCTGGTCGATATGGTCCATCCACTTGGAGTCCACGCTGCGGAGGACGATGACTTTCTCGAACTCGCGCATCTGCTCAGGCCCAAGCTGCTCTTCTTTTTCATTATAGCGCCCTTTGACCTTGTCCATAATCAGGTCAATAATCATGTCGCGCTCTTTGCCGCGGAGGTCTTCTGCCTTCAGTTCGCCTTCATTAAGAAGGTTGCCGTTGACAAAATCGATGATCGCATCGAGCTTCCATGTTTCCTTGTCTTCTCCTTCAGTAAGAGC
This sequence comes from Bacillus sp. FJAT-27251, assembly GCF_001273925.1. Classification (GTDB taxonomy): domain Bacteria; phylum Bacillota; class Bacilli; order Bacillales; family Cytobacillaceae; genus Mesobacillus_B. Next base: position 316,604 of record NZ_LIGG01000001.1, read on the forward strand.
GGACACATTGCGCTCAAGCACTGACTGGATCATTCTTTCCACAATATCGCGAAGGTTTTCTGCTTCAAGCACTTCATCACGCTGCTTGTAAATGATCTCCCGCTGCTGGCGAAGAACATCATCATACTGAAGCAATTGCTTACGTGCATCGAAGTTATTGCCCTCAACACGCTTCTGGGCTGATTCCACAGCCTTGGAAACCATCTTGCTCTGGATTGGCTGGGTATCGTCCATGCCAAGGCGGGCCATCATGTTTTTCATATTGTCCGATCCGAAGCGGCGCATCAGCTCATCTTCCATGGACAGGTAGAATTGGGTAACCCCAGGGTCTCCCTGACGCCCGGAACGTCCGCGCAGCTGGTTATCAATCCGGCGGCTCTCATGGCGTTCCGTGCCAATAACCGCCAGTCCGCCTGCTTCCTTGACTCCTTCGCCAAGCTTGATGTCGGTACCGCGGCCGGCCATGTTGGTCGCAATCGTCACAGCGCCCTGCTGTCCGGCTTCAGCGATGATTTCCGCTTCGCGTCCATGGTTCTTGGCGTTCAGGACATTATGCCTGATTCCTTTTTTCGTCAGATACCTTGAAATCAACTCCGATGTTTCAATCGCTACCGTACCGACAAGGACCGGCTGGCCTTTAGCATGGCGTTCGGCAATATCTTCAGCGACTGCACGGAATTTCCCTTCCATCGTTGCATAAATCAGGTCGGCACGGTCATCACGGACGATTGGCCTGTTCGTTGGAATGACAATAACGTTCATATTATAAATGTTGCGGAATTCCTCTTCTTCCGTTTTGGCCGTACCCGTCATCCCGGCAAGCTTTTCATACATCCGGAAATAGTTCTGGAACGTAATCGTCGCAAGGGTCATGCTTTCATTCTGGATTTCAAGGCCTTCCTTCGCTTCGATCGCCTGGTGCAGGCCTTCACTGTAGCGGCGGCCCTTCATCAGACGGCCGGTGAACTGGTCGACGATGATAATCTCGCCATCCTGGACCACATAGTCGACATCAAGATGCATGCTTGTGTTTGCTTTCAAAGCCTGGTTGATGTGGTGATTCAATGTTACATGAGCGATATCAAAAAGGTTTTCAATGCCAAACGCTTTTTCCGCCTTGGTGATTCCGTCCTCTGTCAGCTGTACACCTTTTGTTTTTTCATCATAGGTGTAATCTTCATCCTTTTTCAGCGTCCTGACAAACGCATTCGCCTGAATATACAGGGCGGCGCTTTTTTGCGCCGTTCCCGAAATGATCAGCGGCGTGCGCGCTTCATCAATCAGGATGGAGTCCACTTCGTCGATGACGGCATAATGGAGCGGGCGCTGGACTTTCTGGTGGCTGTACAGCACCATGTTGTCGCGCAGATAGTCAAAGCCGAATTCATTGTTTGTACCATAAGTAATGTCAGCAGCGTATGCCGCCTGTTTTTCATCCTTGTCCATTCCAGTCAGGTTGAGGCCGACTGTCAGGCCGAGAAACTCATAAAGCTGGCCCATTTCGTTGGCGTCACGGCTTGCAAGGTATTCGTTGACCGTAACCACGTGGACGCCTTTTCCTGTAATTGCATTGAGGTAAACCGGCAGCGTGGCTGTCAGTGTTTTACCTTCCCCGGTCTTCATCTCGGAGATGTTCCCTTCATGAAGGGCGATGCCCCCCATAAGCTGCACTTTATATGGATAAAGCCCAAGCACGCGGCGGGCTGCTTCACGCACTACGGCAAATGCTTCAACAAGCAGGTCGTCTGTCGTTTCGCCTTGCTGGTACCTGTTCTGGAACTCGGCGGTCTTTCCCCTGAGTTCCTCGTCGGTCATCTTTTCCATGCCGCCGGCCAGGGCCTCTACTTGCTCCGCGAGCCTTGTCAGGCGTTTGATATCACGTTTATTCTGGTCGAAAATTTTATTTAAGATCCCCATACAGACGCTCCTTTAATCTATTCTTCCAAGAAGGCTTTCTCGCATTGCTTAATTGGTCTGTCTAATGAAAAAAGATTCGCCAGCTAACGAATCCTTCTGAAAAATCCGTTTTATTGTTTCTAATTTTACCACTTACGCGTTGGAGTGACAACCAATCGCCAAGACAAATGCTGGCGGCGGGAGAAGCACCGTCCCCTAAAAATCCTGGTTGTCCACTCGGGGCCGGAACATTCGCCTAGCATACAACCTTTTGAGTAAACACGCGGGACTATCGGACTAAAAACAATGAAAGGCGCAGTTTACCCATTTACCAACTTTATAATATAGGATACATAAATATGCATTTTTATTTATTGCACTTTACTACTGTTAACAACTTATAAAACCTATTAAAACAGGGTTTAATCGAATTTCTGACCAAAGTGTGAACGATTTGTTAATTAACTAATTTTGTAATTTTATTCACAAAATGTACATTGGCTTAAATTTGAGAATGTTAGATACTTTGTTATAGGGAAGAACACCAAAACATAGATAAAGCCTATCCAATCGTAAAGGGGGAGAGCATGTTGGCCTTCTGGAAAAAAAAGAGAAACAGCCAGAACGAAGACCAAGAAAGAGAAAAGAAGCCAGGCTTATTCCGGAGAATTTGGCGGAAATTCCGCAGCATTGACTGGAAAAATCCTGTTAACAGGTGGAGGCTCCTGTTTGCAAGTTTATTTGCCGTCGTCGCTCTGTCAGGAACAATGTGGGGAGCGATCGCCTTTACCTCGTCACCTCAATTTTGTTCCTGGTGCCACGAGATGTCTCCGGAGTTTGTCACATTCGAAGCCAGCGCCCACAGCGAAATCAAATGCACCCAATGCCATATAGAGCCTGGTGTGGTCAATCTCGTCACCCATAAAGTCCATTCATTAAAAGAAGTCTATTACCACGTGGTCGGCCCGCCAGACCCAATTGTCCAGACGGTGCCCGTGACCAACGAAAGCTGCATACAGTGCCACTCGGAGAACCGGCTCGTTTCCGCCACCGGTGACCTGATTGTCAACCATAGCGAACATATTAAGGAAGATATCCCCTGCATCACCTGCCATAGCGGAGTCGCCCATGCCAAGGTGGTCGAACGCGGCCTTAATACCCAAAAAGACCTCGATTACTGGTCGCTTGAAAACACTGAAAAGCTGGTGAAAAACGAATATATGAGGCCAAACATGGGAACCTGCATCGACTGCCATGACAAAGTCAACAAAGGCGACCGTCCATGGGAGGACATCCAGTACAGCCTGCCTGAGAATCCGCATAAGGACGGGCACGGCAAGAGCGATGAGGGCCATGCGGAAGCGGCTGAAATCGCAGCCCTTACTGAGGAAGAACAAGCAGCTGAAGACAGGAAGAAAGTACAAGGGGTCATCTTGCAGGCTCTAGGCAAGCAGACAGAAGATGTCAAAATTTCCATGGACTGTTCCACCTGCCATATGGAAGTAGGAATCCCGGACAATCACCAGGAAAAAGACTGGAAGCAGGACCATGGCACCTCGGCGATCCAAAAGCTGAACGAATGCATGGACTGCCACCAGGATTCCAAATGGATCAAACATTTCCAGAAAGAAGAAATTGTCAGCCTTATTGATGCCGGGGCAAGCCGGACAAAGTACAACCCGGACCCAGCAGTTGCAAAGGCCGAGTCCCGCGAAAACAACTTTTGCAGCTCCTGCCACAGCCAGCGCCCTGATGGACACCTTGAATCTGATGTATGGCTGACAGCACACGCGGACAAAGCAAAAACGAAACAGCAGAAAGGCGAATGCTTTGTCTGCCATGATGAAGCCAAACCGCTTGAAAATGCAAAAATAACGGCTCCAACCGATGTGTATTGCGAACAATGCCACAGGACAGGGTTAAAAAAGTAATCGGAAATTGAGGAGGGATCATGATGGAAGAACATAATGACAATCGCACGGCCCCTCCCCGCTTTCGCGGAAAATGGAGCAAGTTCGGTGCGTTGACACTCTTGTTCCTGGTAATTTTCTTCATGGTCGGCTATGCCGGCCATGAAGGATCCTCAAGCTCCAAGTTCTGTGCTTCCTGCCATGAAATGAAACCCGAATTTTATACCTGGCACAACTCTTCCCACAGCGAAGTCGCCTGTGTTGACTGCCACACCGAACCTGGTGCGGAAAACATCGCCAAAAGCAAGGTAGATACGGTGGAACAGGCAATCAAGAAAAAGATGCAAACCTATGAAGCTCCGATTCGGATGCCAAGCGAAATTACCGATGCATCCTGTGAAAAATGCCATAACGTCTATAACCGGAACTTCACCGTTACCGGAGATCTGATCATTCCCCATGACCGGCATAAGGACGAGGGAATCAGCTGCATCCAGTGCCACAGCGGCGTAGCCCACGGGAAAATTGCCGACCGAAAGATGACCTTCCAGGCCGATTATGCCAAATGGGACGATAAAACAGGACAGCTGGCCATGTCGGACCCTAAGTATGTGAAACCGGATATGGATACATGCATGGATTGCCACAAAGCCCGCAAAATCACGACCGAGTGCAGCGCTTGCCATACGACGGGAATGGTGCCTGAAACCCATAAGGAGGACAGCTTTGCCTTAAAGCACGGTCTTGATGCAAAAGAAGATTTGGCAAGCTGCAATGACTGCCATAAGGATATGTCGGATGAGCCGCTAAAAGGCTATGAAGAGATTTCCCCAATTGACAAATACCTGAAACAGGACAATAAACAGGCTGCCAAGAACCATCTCAACTATGCCAAGGAGAATACTTTCTGCATCGACTGCCACGAGGTCCGGCCGGACAGCCACGACAAGAAATTCATTTCAAATCACGGAACACTTGCTGAAAAGAACCAGGAAAGCTGCATGGCCTGCCATGACGTCAAAAAATCAGCCAATGCAACAACGACACCAACCAGTACCAGCAATGTGTATTGCGCTTCCTGCCACCCTAGCACGCACAGCCAAAATAAAAAATGGCGCCAGCGACATCCTGTGCCAATCAGCACGGACCAAAAATTGACGCAAACCTGCTATACCTGCCATGCGGAACCAAAATGTGAAAGCTGCCACCGGGAAGAAAAGCCATAATGATATGATTTGCAGCAATTGATGCATGACTATCAAAATTAGCCACAAGCATCTTTTAAAAAAACAATGGAATTTGAGGTGATTTTTATGGAAGCCCAAGAGCTGCCAATCATTGAAGAAACCCCAAAGCGTGATAAAACTCATTTTACAAAGCTTCAATCGTTCCTATTAATCTTTTCGACTCTCATTCTTTGCCTTGGCGGCGGATATTATATCAGCGACACCTTTTTCTGGAAGAGTGACAGCGACCAGAAAAGGCTGAATGAACAGCTTGCCTACTATAAAGCACTAGTCGATGCCGAGCCGAACAATCCCGAGCACCGTGTCAACCTGGGGTATACCTACCATTTAAATGAGAAAAACGAGGATGCCATTAAACAGCTTAAAATTGCCATTGATCTTGAAAAAGATTATTTCGGTGCACATTTTAACCTTGGACTCGTCTACATCGCCGAGGGACGATTTAATGACGCCCTCATCGAATCCAAAAGAACAGTGGAAATCTCGCCCCGCGATTACAGAAGCCATTTGCTGACAGGCATGGTGTACCGTGAACTGCAAATGTATGAAGACGCCAACAAGGCACTCGGAGAAGCTTTGGCGCTTGTGCCAACCAATACGGATATTATCAACGAAATCGCCAGAGTAGCTGAGGACCAGGGCAAGACCGAAGAAGCGGAAAAGCTGTTCAAGGAAGTCCTCACTTTCGACCCGCTCTACAAACCTGCTTCCGATGGGCTGGACAGGCTAGCGGCGAAAACGGATAGCAAAGAATAAAGGAGATGATTCCCTTGAAGAAAAGAAATGTCTATCTAACCATGGGTTCGATTGCCGTACTGTCAGCTGCCCTTTTCACTGGCATCTCCTTGCTGGATCTGGAAGGAAACGTGAAACCGATTATTGCGGCCGTGGACCGCAGCGGACCGCCGGAATATGCCCAAGCCTTTTATGGGGACTTCAACACACCGCTGTCCAAGCCAATGGACGTTGCCCGTATTGGCGAGTTTGTCTATGTCAGTGACACCAGCAACAGGCAAGTCCAGGTGTTTGACCAGGCAGGCACACCCATCTTCCAGTTTGGCGAAGACGGAAGCGAGGAAGGGCAATTCAGATTCCCTTATGGCATCGCCGGGGACAAGGATGGCGATGTCTATGTAGCCGACCTGTACAATGGCAATATTTCCATTTTTGATTCAAAAGGCAAGTTCCTCCGCTATTTCGAAGAAAAGGCAGATGACAAGGTCCTATCCTCCCCGGGAGGCCTCAGGATTTTCGATGAAAAATTATACGTGACCGATATCAAGGCCAATAAGCTGTTCATCTTTACCCTGGATGGCGAGTTGGAGATGGAAATCGGCGGAGCTGGAGCGGAAGAAGGCCAATTCATTGCCCCCAACGCTGTGACCATCGATAAGGAAGGGCAAATTTATGTGACCGACTCCGGAAATAACAGAGTCCAGGTGTTCGACAAGAGCGGCAAGTTCGTGAAAATCATCAACGGTTCCAAGGATGGCACCGGCGCCCCGCTATTCCTGAACCCGCGCGGCGTAGCAGTGGACTCGAAGGGCATCGTCTATGTGGTTAACAATCTGTCACATAATATTTACGCCTATGACCAGGAAGGAACCCAGATGCATGTGCTGGGCGGAATGGGTACGGAAAATGGCAGCCTTTACCTCCCTAATGGCCTGTTCATTGACGACCGCGACACCCTCTATGTGACCGACACAGTCAACCAAAGGGTTGCCGTTTATTATTGATTCTTTCTTCCTTAAAGGAGGTGTTGCCCAAAATTAAGGCCAAGAGCAGTTTCATAGAGAAATAGAGAAAAAAGAGAAGTTTCAGGGAGGTTTGTAAAATGGGTAAATTAAGAATTGGCTTGACTGCTGTCTTCATGCTTCTTTTATTGGGCATGTTCAGCACGGGGGCCTTGGCTGAGGGGGATTTCCCTGCGCCAGGTATCAATGTCGGAACTATCGACAGTGAAGGAAACCAAAATCTGCACAGAACGCATGGCAACTTCCAGAACAATACCAACTCCTGCGCGAACTGCCACAGCACGCACCAGGGGGATACAGACACTTTGCTGAAGTTCCAGAATTCAGAATATGACATGTGTTTGTCCTGCCACGATGGCACAATGGGCTTCTATAATGTTTTAGGCCAAGGTGCTGGTGCTGGTACATTCAACGACACGCATGACAGCTCTTCAATGCACAATGTAAAATCAGGCATCMCCCTTGGTGCCGCTCCAGGCGCTACGCATACAATCGATACTGAATTGACTTGTTCTTCCTGCCATAATCCGCATGGATCCGTCAATGACAGGTTATTGAAAGAAAGCGTTGTAGCAGCAGGCAAGCAAGCAGGCTTGTACGCCGGCCTGGCAAAAGGCACAAAGGCTATTACACTTGAGCTGACTCCTGATCCTGCATACGCCGAGATTAATGCCATGACTACAACATCAGGTTTGAAAATTACCAAGTCCATCGGTCCAAAAGGAAATACAGATAAACAAAACTATTCTAAATTCTGCTCCACTTGCCATGATGATTATCTGGCAAGCAGCGGAAACGAGTCACAATTTAGCGGCCATTTCTCGCATACGACAAACAGCTCTTCTGCTGGCCGCAACTGTGCAAGCTGCCACTATGCGCATGGTACAGATGTTACTCTGATGAAGGATACATTAGGCGAAACCGTTGCTGACAAGGTAGCCCAAGGCTGGTCAGAAGCCCAGGCGAAAGAGTATATGAAGGATGTTAGTGCTGCCGGTTCTTCCCTGAAGAAATACACCAACATGGCGGTTTGCTGGTCCTGCCACCAGACTTCCCATGCTTTGGATACGCAGCAGCCGGCTTCCAAATACCTGACGCCAGCTACAGACAGATTCGGCAACCCGATTATGCAGTTCAAAGGAAAATCCGGAATTAGATAAAAAAGCTACCCAATAGCGCCACTACTGGATAGCCAACAAAAGTGAATGCTTTTAAACAAGGTAGTAATAGTGATTATTACTGCCTTGTTTTCATTATTTCAGCAGGCTTTGAAAATGTCAAAGAATCTTCCTATCCCACTGATTATTACCGTTTTAGCGGTTGATATAATCGAAATAAAGAGCTGGCTTACTATTTTAAGCGGGCCTAATAAAAAGAAGAGGATGAACACTCTTGAAAAAGACGAACTATAGCCAGAAAATCATCTCATACTTCGTCATTTGCTGCCTCTCTTTTAGTTCATTCCTGTATTATTTCCCTGCTACGAAGGCCCTTTCCGCTCCAGGTGACCTTCTCATCGAGATTCACTCTCCAAAGGAGGAAGCGGCATTCGACTCAGCAAAAGCAGAGTTTGCCGGTTTAATATCCGCTGGAAGAACACCGCCTGAATCATTGACCTTCAACATTTACGAGGTACAGGAGGAACCTGCAGAACCTGTGGCGATTACAAATGAAGGCCAACTCGACCTTGTGTATAAGGATGGGTATGCTGAATGGTCTTTCTCCAAGGAATTTGCGGATGGCCAGCACACCATTTTATTGGTCCTGGAAGATGAGTCCTCGAACAAAGCGGAAATTCCCCACACCTTTACTGTCCAGGCAACGGTAACACCTTCCCCAGATCAGGAGGAGCCTGCAGCGGGCGCGGACAACGAACCGGCACCCGCAGTAACGGAAGAGGAAGCGACAACAGTTCCAGAAAAGGAGAACGACGCTGAAGATAAGGTAGCAGGCGCCGAAGTTAAGGAAGCAGGCGAAACGGACTTGGGGACAACACCTGAAACCACAGAGGGCACCGAAGAAGAAAAGGACGAAACCAACGAGCAGACAGTGCAAGTACTGAGGCCTTATGCATTCGAAATGAATATTCTCCCTGGAGGTGAATCTAACAGAAGCCGCTCCATGCCTGCCGAAGATATGACAGGGGTGCCAGTAGATTCCTCCATTGAAGTCCTTGTGAAGGAGAGCGGAACACTCATCTTTCCGGAAGAATCATTGATTCTGTTGTCGCCCGCCGGCAAAACGATCTCAAGCAAAGAAAGAGCCCTGGGACTGCTTCCAGTGAAGAAAGACGGAATCTACCGCATTGTATTTACACCAACTGAGGCGCTGGATTACAGCACTACTTATTATGTCTTTATCAACCCGGCCATTACGAACGACGGAAAGGGACGGATTTTTCAGCGCTTTTTCAAGTTCACAACAGCACCTAAGGTCCCGTCCCACGAAATACATGGCAACTTCAGCAATAATACCAACTCGTGTGCCAACTGCCACAGTACCCATATTGGCAATGACCCTAAACTGCTGGGAGGAAAATATGGAGCCGACACTGCCAAGAACCTTTGCATGGCTTGCCATGATGGAACAGGCGGCGCCCCAATGCCGGACCATGCCGATGCTTCCAATCAGCATTTTACCTATAGCGGGGGCCTGGAGGCGACGTATTCATGTACGACCTGCCATAACCCGCACACAGGCTGGGACAAAGATAATCCGAATAAGCTGGCAAACCATCCGGCAACGGCCTACAAGAAGCAAGGCACCGCAACGGGAATCGCTGCCGACTTCTCCCTCTGCCTGCAATGCCATAATGGCAGCAAGGCAGTGGATATCAGTAAGTATTACAAAGAATCCGCCTTACTGGAAGAGTCCGGCCACAACATCTCCGCTGAAGATGGAACTCCGTTAAAAGGACAGCTGGCGTGTGCCGACTGCCATGAGACACACGGCTCCAATAATTTGAAGATGCTGAAGGAAAACCTCGGAAATGCGCCGGTCCCAGATAAAGATAAATACAGGACAACCGGCACCGGGTGGACCATTCAAAATGAACGGAGTTTTTGTCTGAATTGCCATAATGGCGGTACAGAATTATACGGGAAAAACCCGGCATACAGCAAAGAATTCAAGGAACATCAGGACGAAACAGTCTCATGTTCATCCTGCCACGGTACCGGGAGTGATGTGAAAGAGCAAATGCGCAGCGCCGCCCATGCCCCTAAAAAGCTGAAGCTTGAGCCTATCATTGAGCAGGAATCGGATGCTGGGATACCTGGAGAAGCAACAGGGGCGGAAACAGAAATAAAGAGTGAAGCAACAGAGCCGGAAGTGGAAGCTCAAAAACAAACACCACCAGACCCAGAACAAGCGAAAGACGCTCCGACTGACGAAGGTCCATAATTTTAAAAGACACCTATTTTTGCGGATAGGTGTCTTTCATTATTAAAAGCATGTCCAGAAAGCACGGAATATCCATTACCTGCTTTTCTGATTCTTCATGAACTCCAGCACGTCCAAATCAATCTTCCCTGTTTCCTGCTCGCGTTCTTCAAAGTTTTCGGTGTGCAGATAGGATGTGAAAGCTTTGTGAAGTTCTTCCCCGTTTGCCGGCTCTGCGTTTAAGTACCCAAGGCGCTGAAGATGCTTGATGACCTCTTCCCTTACCTCTCCTTCGATGGCGACAATGTTTTCCGGCTTGGAAGGCGCGAAATAGAGCTGCTGCATGCCGTACAGGCGAATGAGCTCCTTTATTGGCTGGTGATGGTCGTCGACTCGCAGGTCGATGTAACGGTCATTATAGCCGCCGTAGCCGCCCTTCTCCTTTACAACAAGAAGTGCGGCAGACTGTTGCCCTCTACTGTCTCCCCCTGCTTCCTGGCCTGCGTCCAGAGCCGCAAGCAGCCGCTTCGCCAGACTGCCTTGTGTGGAAGTGAAAGTATCTGCCATTGCCTTTACCGTATCTTCGCCAACGAGAATATTCCCCTGGGCAGCAAAGTGTTGGCCAACCACTCCTCCTGCCCAGTCATAGCAGTATGTACCTGTATATGTCGCCGGCTGGCCGCTGGCATCGATGAGGCCGACCTGGCGCATTTCCTTGTCGAGGTCGTCCTTGGTAATGAGCTCCATCACTTCCGAAGCCGACTTTCCTTCAGCCATCAGCTCGAGCGCCCGCGGGCCATAGGCCGTATTTGCATACGATTGGGTCGCGACGGCACCAACTCCTGCTTTCGCAAACGGCACAACCGCACCGACGCCGAGAAACTTGGATTGGACCGCGATTCCCCACTCTTTTTCTTCCGGATCGTAACCAACGATTGAAAATGTCATATTTCTGCTCCCCCTTCTTATAAATTCAGTTAGTATGCTGTTTCATTGTGACCGGAAATTATGATATCCATTAATCCCGGTCACATTGACCTCCAACGCCGTTTTCTGTATTATCGAACTCTTTCCATTACCGGTATTATACAATAAAAACCCGCAGCCGTGAGAAAGGCTGCGGGTCGGGGTTTGTATTTTAAAATTATTGGGCTTCGATCAAGCCGTAGCGGCCGTCTTTGCGCTTGTAAACTACGTTTGTGCTGTTTGTATCAGCGTTTTGGAAGACGTAGAAGCTGTGGCCGAGCAGGTTCATCTGCAGGATGGCTTCTTCGCTGTCCATTGGCTTCAGGTCGAAGCTCTTCGTGCGGACCACTTCTAAATCCTCTTCTTCGGAAACCGTCTCATCTTCGGTGAAGATTGGGCCGACGTCCTTGATGCTGTCCTGGCCGCGGAATTTGCGGTTTACTTTTGTTTTATGCTTGCGGATTTGACGCTCCAATTTATCGGTAATTAGGTCGATCGCCGCATACATGTCCTCGTGGAGTTCTTCAGCGCGAAGGACCAGGTTCTTCATTGGAATGGTAATTTCCACTTTGGATTTCTTGTCTTGATAAACTTTCAGGTTCACGCTTACGCTTGCATTTGGTGATTCTGTGAAATAACGCTCCAGCTTGGATACCTTCTTTTCGACATACTCTCTGATAGCGGGAGTTACTTCAATATTTTCACCACGAATGTTGTAATTCATAAGCGATTCCTCCTTTAAAATACTATGTATTTATACTTCTATATTACCCTAAATTAGTCCTGCCTTAACAGGGAAAAGATTTGACGAATTCGTGAAGTTTTCTTTGTCGTCATAGTAAAAACCTTATAAACATGGGTCGAAAAACGTTGATACACCGCGATTTTTGTCGTAAATCACCATTTTCAACTTGTATTTTGCTACCTTGCAAGCGTCACAGAACAGACACTTTCCGCTCCGTGGGCCTTCAGCAACTTTGCCGCATGCCTCAGGGTCGACCCGGTGGTGTAAATATCATCGACCAGTACAATCCTTTTACCCTGAATTTGCTCTGCCATATCAGGTATAATCTGGAATACCTGCGGCAGATGGATCCGGTCGGCACGCATCTTCTTCGACTGCTTCTCCCCATGCACACGGGAAAGCAGATGGACAGGTTCTCCACCTGCAGCAGCAATCAGCGCTTCCGACTGGTTGAAGCCTCTTTCATACAGCCTTTCTTCGCTTAAAGGAACGGGTACAAGGAGGTCGGCCTCAGCGCCCAGGATCTTCTCGCGCAAACACGTGGAAAAAGCCATCGCCAGCACATAATCGCCCCGGTATTTGAATGTGGCAATCACCTCTTTTAAAAAGCCGTTATAGTGGTAAATGGAGGCATTAAAAGAAAGCAGCCCCTGCCATTCCGGTTCATTCTCCCAGCGGACACAGTCATAACAAACACTTCCGTCTCTGTATCCAGGCTCCAGCACCCGGCTGCAGCGCTTGCACAGCTCCCCCTCAAGGAGCTTCAATTTTTTCCGGCAAACCTGGCACACCTGAGTCCGGGTGCTGCGCAAAAATACACTGCTCCAGCTCGTTTCATGCCCCACCTCCGCATCGCATAGCAGGCAATATTCTCCGGCAAACAAGTTCATTCAGTCAAGCAGCCCCTTTCTCGCACCTTCCCTGTTCATCCCAATGATTTGGCTGCGCGCCCGCACCATTGCTTCTGTTTTTCCGTAATGGAAAAAGACAACCTCTCCTCCAGGAAAGGAAGCACTTCTGCCAGCACGCCCGGCAATTTGCACGAGGGCACTTTCGGTGAAAATCCCATCCTCCGCCCCAAGTACGCCAACATCAATGTTCGGGAAGGTAACGCCTCTTTCCAGGATGGTCGTGGTTAAAAGCAGCGGAATCTCCCTGTTCCGCATCTTTGTCACTTTCCCTTTCCGCTCGGGGTCTTCAGCGTGGACACTTTCGATGCCGGGGTGAAGCTTTCGAAGTATGGGGAGGATTTTTTCCATTGAAGCAATTTTAGGGGCAAACAGCAGGATCTGCTTGCCTGCATTCAAGCGGTGTTTAATCCAGGAGAGTACGTTTTGCGGCAGGGTGTTTTTCAATACCTTCTTCTCCCAGTTTCCGCACCAGGCAAACGCCGGCACAGGAAGCGGATGGCGGTGATACCTGGCCGGAATCGTCACGTAAGCACGTTTCCCCTGAAGGCATTCCCGCTGCCATATCCGGTTGGGAGTAGCTGTTAGGTAAACAAGTGCGGATCCAGGCTTTCTCGCCTGCTGGACGGCATGCTGGAGGGTCTTGTCGGCACTGAACGGAAAGGCGTCGACTTCATCGACAATCACGGTATGGAACGCCTGGTAGAAACGGAGCAGCTGGTGTGTTGTCGCAATGGTTAAAGGAGCATGGAGATGGCGGTCTTCGCTGCCTCCATAGAGGGACGCGACCATGATGCAGGGAAAGGCTGCCTTCAGCCTCGGAGTGAGCTCAAGGACGACATCGGTTCTGGGCGTGGCAATGCAGACACGGCCGCCCTGCTGCAGGGAGTGTTCAATCCCCTTAAAAAGGACCTCGGTCTTGCCGGCCCCGCAGACAGCCCAGATCAGGAGCTCGGAGGATTGGCTGATGGCCGCAACCGTTTTGGCAGATGCTGCAGCTTGTCCGGGAGACAGGGTGCCATTCCAGTCAAGGAGGGGACGGTGCTCGGTATCTGCCTTCGGTTCAGGCCCTGTCCAGCTTACCAGCGCCGAACAGCTGCTCACCCTGCCCATCATCAGGCATTGGCGGCAGTACAGGCAATTTTCTCCGCAGCGGGCACAGGGAAAGGCAGAGAACCAGCGGGCATCAGTGGTACCGCAGCGGGCGCATTGACACGACTTTCCTTTTAAAAGGATTCCTTGACGATAGATAAGATAGCCATTTTCATAGTGTTCCTGGATTTCGGCGAGAGGAAACGGAAGTTCATCCAGCAGAAGCTGCTTGCCGGAAAGATAGGTTTGAAGACTGGGATTAAAGTCATAAGCAGAATTGAGTTGTAGTGTGCAAGATGAATCGATTTTGGAGATGGGGTAAGTGGGATGAACGGTGGGAAGCAATGGCTTGGGGACAAGTTTTTCGTCTACCAGGGCAAATCTCATTGCGGATTCCTCCATTTTTGGAGATACAGCATGACGGTTTCCTCCTTTGCCGACTTTGACAGCCTTTTAAAAAAACGCCATTCCCGCTCTCACGAAAATGGCGTTTCTACAAATCAATATTCCTTATTTTTTATACCAGCCCAATCCAAGCGAACCTTCGCCAAGGTGGGTGCCGACGACAGGGCCGAAGTAGCTTAGCATGAATTCGACGTTAGGGAGCTGAGCTTCAAGCTCCGCCTTCCATTCCCTGGCGGTTTCCTCGCAATTCGCGTGGATCACAACCGCACGATAATCTCCTCCACTGCTCGCATCGGCAGCCAATAACTCGGCAACGCGGTTGAGCGCTTTTTTGTTGGTGCGCACCTTTTCGAACGGTTCGATCTTTTTATCAACAAAGTGGAGAATCGGCTTTACCTTCAACAGACTGCCTATGAAGGCCTGGGCTCCGGACAGCCGGCCGCCGCGCTGCAGATGGCTGAGGTCGTCCACCATGATATAGGCGCGCATCGTTTGCTTCATTTCCTCAAGGCGGGCCATAATCTCTTCCGCCGGACGTCCTTCCGCTGCCATTTCAGCTGCTTCGAGCGCATAAAACCCCTGCGGCATGCAGCTGATTTCGGAGTCAAACGGGTAGACTTTGACGCCCTCGACCATCTCGGCAGCAGCTACAGCTCCCTGGTAGGTTCCGCTGATTCCGCTCGATAGATGAACGGTGATGACGGCGTCGTACTCCTTGCCCAACTCCTCAAACAGCTCGACGAACTGGCCGGTCGGCGGCTGGGATGTGGTCGGCAGGTCCCGGGTCTTCAATTCTTCATAAAATTGAGCTGCGGTGATATCCATTTCTTCACGATAGGATTCATTTCCAAAAATGACGCTGAGCGGAATCATGCGGATATTGTGCTTCTCGCGGAGTTCTTTGGGGATGTATGCAGTACTATCCGTAACAACGGCTGTTTTCATGTTAAGCATTACCTGCCTTTTATATAGAAAGATCTATTTATTTGTCTGGCTGCAGACGGACGATTCCGTTTTCCTATTCATATGTACAATCCCCATTTTATATGAATCTGGTTTAAATTGCATTATTTTACCGGAAAAGAATAAGGCACATTCGCTTCGGTAAGCAAATGTGCCTTGCTGATTGTATGTATCCTGGCTTACTTCACTTCCACCCAGCCGTTTTTGATGGCGACGACCACAGCCTGGGTACGGTCATTCACACTCATTTTCTGCAGGATGTTGCTGACATGGTTTTTAACCGTTTTTTCACTGATGAACAGCGCTTCGCCAATGGCCCGGTTGCTTTTTCCGTCTGCCAGCAGCTGGAGGACTTCGCACTCGCGCCTTGTCAGCAAGTGAAGCGGACGGCGGATTTCAATCACCTGGGTGTTTCCATTTCCGGAACCGCCTTCGCCCATTGACAGGCGTCTGTATTCCTTCACAAGATTATGCGTCACCTTCGGATGGAGGTAGGACCCGCCATCGGCAACCACCTTGACCGCATTGATGAGCGCATCGGCATCCATTTCTTTTAAAAGATACCCTGTCGCACCGGTCTTAAGTGCATGGGTCACATAGTTTTCATCATCATGGATCGAAAGGATGATGACTTTCGCTTCCGGATATTTCTCCACCAAATGCCGGGTCGCATCGACACCGTTCACATTTGGCATATTGATGTCCATGATAATCACATCAGGCTGGTGCTGCTCATATAGATTTACCACTTCGCTGCCGTCGTCTCCCTCGGCGACAACCTCAAACGAATTTTCAAAATCGAGAATCCGCTTTACCCCTTCCCTGAATAATTGATGGTCATCAATAATGATGATTTTCGTTGCCATGAAATGCCCTCCTTGTCACTGTTCACCTTTGTTCATCTATTGAGAGAACAGAAGCAGGCTTCTGTTCTGCGTCTCACTATCTGTTCAGCGGCACCTGGATAAGCACAAGCGTCCCGCTGCCAATCCGCGAATCAATGGAAACCTCCCCTTCCAGGAGTTCGACCCGCTCTTTCATTCCCAAAATGCCGAAAGACTGCAATTTTTTCTGGCTTGTATCAAAACCCTTGCCATTGTCCTTGATCACAACGGTGATATGGTCATTCATGATTTCCAGCTTGACCTGGATCAATGTGGCCTCGGCATGCTTCAAAGCATTCTGGACCGACTCCTGGATCATTCTAAACAGCGCCACTTCATACTTGGTTGGCAGCCGCTCCTCATCGCCGCTGTTGCTAAACTCTATTTTTGTCGTTTTATGATATTCTTCGATGGTCAGCAAATACTTTCTGAGGGTAGGCACAAGCCCAAGATCATCAAGCGCCATTGGACGAAGGTCATAAATGATCCTCCTGACCTCATACAAGGCCGACCGGACCATCGTCTTGAGGCTGCGGATCTCGGCCATTGCTTCTTCCCCGCTGCGCTCTTTGTAGATCTTTTCAATCAGGTCGGAACGCATCATCACATTGGCCAGCATTTGGGCAGGACCGTCATGGATTTCCCGGGACAGCTTTTTCCGTTCTTCTTCCTGGGCCTCGATGATTTTCAGCCCGAAATCCTGCTTTTGCTGCGCGGATTCCAGCGCTTCCCCCATTTGGCGGATATCGCTCATCATATAATTCATGACCACCGAAATCTGCGAAACAAGATGCCCGGCCCGGTCAATCGTTTCCCCAAGGCCGCCCAGCCTTCGCTCCAGGTCGTCACGGCGTTCCTTCAGCTGCTTTTCGAGCTGCCGGTTCATCGTCAGCTCCATCTGCATCTTGTGGGCAGCCTCGTATGCCTGCCGCACCTCTATTTCCGTATAATCCTTAAAATGCTTGCTCACTTCGGATAGCCGTTTCCTGGCAAACCGGACCTGGACCTCAAGCTTGTCCCCGTCCTCGACAATCTTTTTGCTCAGCCTTTTGACTTCGCCGAGCTCCGAAATAATGGTTTCATAATCATTGCGGCACTGCTCTCCAATGTGGAAGATTTCCTTCTTGCTGTCATCCACGGTATCAATCATCGTCTGTAATATATGATCAAGTGCCGAAGCATCCAGTTTTCTTAACGCCATCCCTCTTCATTCCTCCATGGAAGCCATTGTTTTCGTCAGCCTGAACAAAAGGATTGCTTATCTGATTTGATAATATCCCCTATTATATCATTCTCTGTTTTTACTTATATTAAAGTTTAATTACATTCCATCACCATTTGTCCTAAGGACCCTGTACAATTATAATAGAAGGGACATTGCTGGTTTTTTCAGCAATAGGGACGGCCCATGAAATGCAATTTTAAAAAAATGCACAAACCTATCTTTTCATAGAAAGGGGCATTTGTTATGCTCTCTCATTATTATACAGTAAAAAGCTATGGCGAACACGAAATCAACATTCAAAAATCAAGGTTCATTGCCTTTGTCGACCGCGCTGAAACCGAGCAGGAGGCCCAGGAGTTCATCCAGAACATCAAAAAGAAGCACTGGGATGCCACCCATAATTGCTCCGCGTACCTGATTGGTGAGCATGACCAGATCCAGAAAGCCAACGATGACGGTGAACCGAGCGGCACCGCCGGAGTACCCATACTTGAAGTGCTGAAGAAAAGAAAGCTGAAAGACACCGTGGTCGTGGTCACCCGCTATTTTGGCGGCATCAAGCTCGGTGCCGGCGGTTTGATCCGTGCCTACGGGAAAGCCACGTCAGAAGGATTGAACGCGACAGGTATCGTGGAGCGCAAACTGATGCGGGTCATGCATACCACCATTGATTATACTCTGCTTGGAAAAGTCGAAAACGAACTGCGCTCTTCAGTCTATTCAATAAAAGAGATACATTACCTTGATAAAGTGGAGATTGAAACCTTTGTGGAAGACGGCCAAACAGACCATTTTACCGCCTGGATGGTGGAGATGACGAATGGTCAGGGGGAAATCACCGCAGGAGAGCAGCTTTACCAGGAGGAAATATATTCCGGCTGAAGGATTACCAAAAAATTCGATTTACGGATAAGAGAAAAAATTGTAAAATGGAGGATAGGTTAATTGTACTACCTTTATAGAAAACGAGTATCATAGAGAAGGAGATTGCCATGTCCGCAATTAGACGTTCAGATATGCATCATAAAAAGAAGAAGAGAAAAAGAGTCTTCCGCTGGATTGTTCTTCCGTTCCTATTGGTCATGTTAAGTGTTGCGGCCTATGGGGCCCATCTATACAGCAAAGCGGAGTCTGTCATCACCAAATCGTACCAGCCGATCGACCGGGACGGCAAACGGGCCGTGAATCCATTCGAAGAGAATATTTCCGTGCTTTTCATCGGAGTCGATGACAGCCAAAAGCGCAAGTACGATGCGAATTCCCGTACAGACGCACTGATGCTGGCCACCTTCAACAAAGATAAAAAATCGGTCAAATTACTGAGCATTCCCCGTGACTCCTATGTCTACATTCCGGGAAAAGGCTTCAACGATAAAATCAACCACGCCCATGCCTACGGCGGCGTGCCGGAGACCCTTGACACCGTCGAGAACCTCCTGGATGTACCAGTGGACTATTATGTAAAAATGAATTTCAATGCTTTCATTGATGTGATCGATGCGCTAAACGGCATCAAAGTCAATGTCCCTTATACGTTCACAGAACAGGATTCAAAAGATAAGGCCGGAGCGATTACGTTGCAGGAAGGGTTGCAGACCCTGAACGGCGAAGAAGCGCTGGCCCTGGCGAGAACACGCAAGCTCGACAACGATATCGAGCGCGGCAAACGCCAGCAGGAAATTATCAAGGCAGTCATCAGCAAAGCGGCATCCGTCAAATCCGTGAACAATTACACCGACGTAATGGAAGCGATCGGCGACAACATGACCACCGACCTTCGCTTTGAAGAAATGATTTCCTTCATTAATTACGCTGTTGCCGGAACCAACCTTCAGGCCGAAACCCTGAACCTTGCCGGCTATGACTCAAAAATTAACGGCGTGTATTACTACCAGCTGGACGAAACCGAGCTGGAAGCAACAAAACATGAATTAAAAGTCCATCTTGGCCTCGAGCCAGAAACCATGCTGGGCACCGAATCAGGAGCCACCGACGGCGTGAGCAGCGATACAACCTCCCCTTCTTACTAGAGAAGGGGGTTTTTTATTGGGTTACCCTTTATTGGTAAGGTTAAACACGCAGGCGTTAATGAAAAAAAGAAACGAACCATAATCGGAATGGTTCGTTTCTTTTTTAGCGTACAGTAATACTCCTTGCCTTGCTTACGTTTCCTGCTTTGTCTTTCGCCGTGACGGACAGGACGATACCTTTTTTCTGTTTTGCAATTTTAACGGTGAAATTCCCCTTGGTATCCGTTTGGCCTGTTCCAAGGACGGATGTGCCTTTTTTAACAGTTACACTAGAGGACGGCTCTGCCTTCCCTTTGACACTTGTATGGTAGGAATAGACGGCATATACAGTCGGAATGGCCGGTGCAATTCTGTCCAATACTGTTGTTTTTGTTACACCGCTAACATTCTTAGCCTTATCTGTCGCTGAAACGGAAAGGATGGTCCCAGCAGTTTGCTTTGCTATTGCAGCAGAAAATTTGCCATCAGACCCAGCCGTTGTGGTTGCGATGACTGTGGAACCCTTCATGATTTTAATGGTTGCATACTTCTCGGCGGTGCCAGTGACGCTCGTAGACGTGTTTGCTACAGCATTCAATTTGGGAGCGGGCGGCGGGGKTTTATCCACGACCGTTATTTTTGCCGCACCGCTTACATTTAGAGCTTTATCAGCCGCTGTCACAACAAGGACGGTACCGGCTGGTTGTTTTGGTATGGTTACTGCATAGGTTCCGTCCGTTTTTACAGCTGCGGTGCCAAGTGTTGTGGTTCCCTTTGCGACTTTCACTGTGGCTCCCTTTTCCGCCGTTCCTGTTACCACTGTGGCATTGTCTGCTACTGCATTTACTTTTGGTATTGGAGGCGGGGTTTTATCCACGACCGTTGTTTTTACGGTACCACTTACATTCAGGGCTTTATCGGCAGCAGTCACAACAAGGACCGTCCCCGCTGGCTGTTTTGGAATGGTTACCGCGTAGGTGCCGTCCGTTTTTACCGCTGCAGAACCCAATGTTGTGGTTCCCTTTACGACCTTCACTGTCGCTCCCTTTTCCGCTGTTCCTGTTACCACTGTGGCATTATCTGCCACTACATTGACTTTTGGTACTGGAGGCGGGGTTTTATCGATTACAGTCACCTTTTGCGGCAAGCTTGTATTGCCATATTGGTTTACCGCCGTAACTTCCAGAACCGCTCCGGCTGTCTGAAGCGGAATTTTCACTGAAAAGATTCCGCTTAACCCCGTGACTCCACTACCAATAAGGGTCCCGCTCTTTGTCACCTTAATCGTGGCTCCGGCTTCTGCCGTCCCGGAAACGGCTCCAGCTGCATCACTTACTGCGGACACAAGAGGTTTCATAGGCGGAAGATTGATAGAAACAATACGGTCAACGGTCGTGTCATTACCTGATGTGTCTTCAGCGAGAACCCTAAGTGTATAGCTTCCCGCCGGGATTCCTCTAGTATTCCAGGTATAGCTGAAGGCACCGCCTGTATGTTCAAACCTCCCGATTTCCTGCCACTCTTCAGGGGCTGCACCGATACCATATAAAAGCGTGTAGCTTTTCATTTGGTAGTCGTTGATTTCACCGTTGATGAGTACATCTACAGCAAGTTCCTGGTAGGATCCAGGCGTTGAGACCTTCACTTCAGGGTTGAATCCGTCCTTAAAAGTCACAAGGCGTTCCGCTGCCTCCCCCACCCAGCCTGTTTTATTATGGTAGATTCCCAGCTTTATCGGAACGGGTCCTAGCGGTTTTTCGCCTTCCAGCTTAATTTCAAACGTCTTTTCTTCCCCTGTTTTAACTGCTTCTTCAAGTTCAAATCTCTGGCTGACCGGGAGACCTTCCACTCGAATTTCATACCCGTTTGCCGAATTCCATTCCTCCACTCCT
Organism: Bacillus sp. FJAT-27251; assembly: GCF_001273925.1. Lineage (GTDB taxonomy): Bacteria > Bacillota > Bacilli > Bacillales > Cytobacillaceae > Mesobacillus_B. The sequence goes on from NZ_LIGG01000001.1 coordinate 337,884, forward strand.
TCATTTGTTACGATCAGTCGAAGGTGGGGGATGCCTGACACATCTGGCGACTCCGGTATCGAATAACCTTTTAGTTTTAAACTTCTTAATTCCCTCGGTGTTGCATCGATTACAGTTTCCTTTGAATAGTTTCCGTAGGCATCAACTGCTCTCACATGGATTTTATAAGGCATTCCAATTTCAAGATCAGTTTCATCAAATTTAATTTTAGTATCACCCGTGCTGCGAGTCATGATTCGTTTATTTTCGGTGTTCCCGGTCTCAAGAGTCACCTGATACCCTTTGATGCCCGACCGGTCGTCAACGGAAGCATCCCAACTAATAGTAAAGTCGCTTAAAAGCTCATTTACAAGCACATTTGAAGGTGGAGTGGGAGCTGTCTGATCCGGTATGCTTACAGCAACCTCATCACTTACAGCGGAACCGTGCTCGTTATAGGCCAGAATGCGAAAATAGTAGCTGTGGGGATTTCTGTCCTTTACACCTAAATGATCATACAATGCTTTTGGATTATCGGCTAAGTGACCTCCGCTTTTATCAAGGCGAAGCCCGAATTGCCCTTTGGAAATCTGTTCAGGCGTCGGCCAAATATTCATCCCCCTTGTTGACCAGCTAGTCGTGTTTCCAGCATCAAACTCATCATAACCGTTCCCATTGAACATAAGCACTTTGTAGCCTTCCGCTCCAAAAACTGGAAACCACTGGAGATCAACATGGCCTTCCCCGCTGCTTTCACCGTAACCATATCCGCTTCCGTTCAATCGTATATCCATATTTTGATAGGTTATCTGAAGCACAGGAAGATAATTAAAATTGGTATCGTTCATGTAAAAAGAGCGAAAGCTCCCTTCAACGGTTTCATCTGCAGCCTTGATGGCAATTCCGTGACTTGATGAGGGGTCTTTGTACCATTCTGTTACCAGTCTTGTGACATCCCATACGAACCTTGCACTTTCCGCATATTTCAAGTCTGTCTGGTGGACCGCTGACTCGGCGCTTATAGCAGGCTGATTGTCCCATGTAAGTAAGCTCGAATCCCAACCTTCAAGCACACGGTGTATGGAATAAGAGGCATCTTTATGCTGAGGATCATAATAGCCAGGCTGGCTGGTGTTTCCCATCTCATAAAGTTGCAGTTTGGCACTAACAATCAGCTTGTTTTCCAGGCTGGGCAAAGCATCTTTAAAATTAAGATAGGCCCTGTAAGCCCCCTGCTCATTAATCCCGACCGGCAGCACGTATTGGCCCAGCGTTTCTGGAGCGCTTTCATTATTCGTAACAAATTTGATTTGGCCAATCCTTTGTGATAATTCAGTTGGAACATACTGACCAAATTCATTTTTTTCATAAACAGAAAGCGGAAACACATCGATGGTTTCAGATAAATTGGAGTTCCTGAACGTTCGGGAATGCTCCGTTCTTTCCTTTGTTATTTCTGTAACCCTACTGTAAGTGGATGCTTCAGCGCTTTCTACTGATGGAAGAATACTGCCAACGAGTGTTAGAACGACAAGTAACAGGAAACTTTTACCAGTATTTCTCATTTTGACCCCTTATAAAAATAGTATTTATTGTAAATAATCATACTTCCAACTTATATATATTGTAAATGTTATTTGAATAAATAAACTGTTTTTTTAGCCAAAGAAAAACCCCAGCCTCCACGGCCGGGGTTTTAACGGTCCTTCACGTATTTTCTGCCTCTGATCAAATTCAGAAGCGGACGGTAGTTTTTATCAACAAGCCCCACACTCTCAACAATCAATTCGATGGAGAGAAGGATAATCGCCAGAATAAGCAGTGAACCCCACATTGTCGTCAAGGTGAAAATCAGGGCTGCAAGTCCGAACATGGCACTGATCATGTAAATCATCAGCACTGTCTGCCTGTGGGTAAATCCGAGGTTCAGCAGGCAATGGTGAAGATGCGATTTATCCGGCTTTGAGAGCGGCGCCTTTTTCACCAGGCGGCGTATAATTGCAAAGATGGTATCCGTCATCGGAACTCCCAGAATGATGATTGGGATGATAAAGGAGATAAAGGTTACGTTTTTAAAGCCGAGCAGCGAAAGCACGGAGATCATGTAGCCCAGGAACAGCGCCCCTGTGTCCCCCATGAAGATTTTCGCGGGGTAGAAGTTGAACAATAAAAAGCCAAGCGTACTGGCAAGCAGGATGAAGCCAATTGTCATAACGTAAACATCACCCATGATGATCGCCATGCCGGAAATGGATATAAGTGCAATAGAAGAAACTCCGGCTGCCAAACCATCTAATCCGTCAATCAAGTTGATGGCATTGGTCACGCCGACAATCCATAAAATCGTGACTGGAATACTGAACCATCCGAATTGAAGCTCTCCGCCCCCAAACGGGAGGTTGATGAAGTTCACCTGCACTCCGCCMCAAATGACAACAATAAAGGCTGCGGCAAGCTGGTTAATCAGCTTCACTTTCGCCGAAAGTTCAAAAATATCATCCAATATGCCTGTAAGGACAATGATAATACTTCCGATCATGATGGAATAATGATATTTGCTATCAGGATGCATAATAAGAAGCCCGAGTATAAAGCTGATATATATGACAAGTCCACCCATACGCGGCATGATCTTTTCATGAACTTTCCTGCTGTTTGGCCGGTCGGTGGCACCTAATCGGAACGCCAACTTTTTTACAACCGGTGTTATAAGGATGGAGCATATAAAGCATACTACCAAGGTCATGGTGAGCGACATGTTGACCCTCCTTTTGATTAGGGTGCCCCTAATTCATAATAAAAACCAACCATCGATTTTGGTACAGGTTGGATCATTCAACAATTTTCTTAGAGACTACTATTATCATAGACGATTTAGTCGAATATTGTCCATGAGTATTAATGCCAAGTTAAATTTTTGTAAATTTCCCCTTGGGTACTACTATATACCCGGATAGTAAGTTTTGTACACCGTTCCATATAATTGACGACAGAAATGTGATAAAGTTTCAAAGAATATGCTTATTTTTTAAAAGAAAATTTTCCCCTGAATACCTCCATTACAAATTCCGGCAATGCAAGCATCCTGCGCCAGCGCGATGGCTGTTTTAATAAACGGTAGAGCCATTCGACCCTCAATGCCTGCCAAGCCTTTGGGGCTCGCTTGACCGTGCCGGCCAGCACATCGATGCTGCCGCCAACCCCGATGAAAATACCATGCGAATATTGGTCCAGGTGAGAAGCAATCCACAACTCCTGTCGTGGGACGCCAAGTGCAACGAGAACTATATCAGGTTGAAGTTCGCCTATTTCTGTAGGGATCTTGCTTTCCTTCCAGTCAAAGAACCCATGGTGCTTGCCAACTAGCTGGGCATTTGGGTATGCTTCCCTGATATTCTCCGCCGCTGCTGCATTAACCTCTTCACTGCCGCCAAGCAAATATACTTTCCACTGATGCTGATTTGATAGCTCCAAAAGCCTTATCGTCAGGTCATAGCCTGTCACCCGCTCTGGGATGGGCCTGTCCAGTATCCTTGATGCCAGAATAATGCCATAGCCGTCTGGAACCACGTAATCAGCCTTTTTGACAGCTTCCCTATAGTTCTCATGCTTTTTAGCATGCATGACGATTTCAGGATTGGCGGTGACGATGAAGGTTTTTTGCCTATTTAGCAGCCTTCCGACTATAAGTTCCACCATATCATCAAATCGTGATCTCATAAATGATATACCTAAAATTGTTACGTTATTGTTATCCATTTGAAAAAGCCCTTTTCCTTTAGTATGAACAAATCTAGCTTAAATAAAGGCCCGTTTCAAAACAGAAACAGGCCTTTTCACCTAAGACATTTTAATTTTGAACCGCAACTGGGCCGCTTTGCTTTCGGATGACCTCTTCGCGGAATTTCTTCTGCTCTTCCTTGTTCATGGATTTGTACCACTTCAGGAATTTCTCATATTCCGGAATCACCTCTGATACAGGTCCATATTGTTTAATTTCTCCGTATTCCAGCCAAACAGCCTTTTCACAGAACTCTTTAACTTGACCCATGGAATGGCTGACAAAGAAAATTGTTTTACCGCGTTCTTTAAACTCAAACATTTTGTTTTTTGATTTTTGGGCAAATGCCTGGTCGCCTACAGATAGAGCTTCGTCAATAACTAAAATATCTGGATCAACTGTCACCGATATAGCAAAACCAAGGCGAGATTTCATTCCGCTCGAGTACTTTTTTACAGGCTGGTCAATAAATTTGCCAATGTCCGCAAACTCAATGATTTCAGGTTCCATTGCCTTTATTTGCTGTTTAGTAAAACCAAGCATCAAACATTTTAACTCAATATTATCGCGGCCAGTTAATTGGTTATTCAAGCCCGAAGCAATCGCAATCAAGGATGTTTGTCCCACCGTTTCAACAATCCCTGAAGTCGGCGGCATGACACCTGCAATGATATTGGAAAGGGTGGATTTCCCTGATCCATTTACCCCTACAAGTCCAATGACATCCCCACGCTTTGCAGTAAATGATATATTTTGCAGGGCGTAGAAATCTTCCCCGTAGCCCCCGGGCAAAATGACATCAAGAAGTTTTTCAGAAGGTTTTGTATGCATCTTATATTTTTTATACACATTTTTAATAATCACTGTATCACTCATTGAAAAAGCACCTCCAAGATTACATATAATCGACAAAATGGTTTCTGAATCTAATATGGAGTGCAGAACCAATCATTAATAGTACAAGTACTAATACCCAAAAATAAATGGTTAATTGCAAGTTTTCTGCTAGATACCATGAGTGGCCAAGTAATGAGGCCCTGTAACCCTCTACAATATAGTAAAGAGGGTTAATCATCATTAGCTTTTTAATAACCCCAGTCGGCACCCATAACAAAGGGGTGAGATACAGGAGCATTCTGACAATCGACGTTACAACCATCTGGACATCCCTGACAATGGTTGCCAAAGTTGATGTGATTAATGACACGGATATGAGAAGCATTAAAGTACAAAAAATGAAGTAAGGCAATTGAATAAAATATATAGATATAGGATACCCGACAAATTGAAGTACAACTGTAATAATTCCAACGAGCATTAAATGCGGATAAAATTTTGAGACGATTACATAAGTTGGGATAACACTCATTGGAAAACTCATTTTAGAAATGAAATTAATTCTGGTATATATGGACTTGGATCCTTCTAGGATAGATTGATTGACAAAAAACCAGACCGACATCCCGGACAACAGCCAATAAATAAAAGGCACTCCATCAACATCTTCTCCTCCGCGTATCCCAAATCCAAATACAAACCAGTAAATCGCAAGTTGTATCATTGGATTAATCAGTTCCCATAACATTCCAAGATAATTATTATTATTGGCGCTTTTCAGTTCAAATAATGACAATCTTTTTATCAGGTAAAAACTGTTAATCTGTTCCTTAATTACTGTAAACATAGACTTCATTTCGCTGACCTTCCTAAGCGTTTAATATGATGTGGAGTATAAAACAAATATAAAGAACTAACATTATACTGTCCAGTCCTGAAAAGAACATAAGCTTCGGGGAATATTCCCCGAAGCACCAACACAAATTGCTGCTTAAATTTTACAGAGCACGTCTCTTTTCATGTTCAACAGGCACTTCCTGCAGAACAAGATATTGAATCAAATTCCTGCTGGATTGTCCAAAAATATATTTATTCCATTTCATTGAAAATTCCTTTACCTCATTATTCCAAGATGAATTCATGCTTTTGATCTGCCTAACAATTCCATCTGTGTCTTTCACAACCGGACCCGGCACCATGTTATCATAGTCATCCCATAATCCTCTATCTTTCATGTATTCATTTAAATCATACGCAAAAAAGATCATTGGTTTATTGAGCAAAGAATACTCATATGGGATTGAGGAATAATCGGTAATAAGCAAATCCGATACAAGGAGCAGTTCATTAATATGATAGTGGGAACTTGAATAATCAAAAACAAATCCGGGAAACATTTTACTGTAGTCTTCCGATTTCTTTATTGCAGGGTGCAGCCGCAAAAGTACAATATATTCTTCTCCAAGCTCCTTTTGCATTTTTGCAAGATCTAGTTCCATCTTGAACTGCTGCAGCTCCTTGTCACGATATGTTGGTGCATACAAAATGGTTTTTTTGTTTTTTAATGCTTTGTTTTCACTCTCTAACTTACTGATAATGGCCTGGTGCTGCTGGCTGTCAAAAAAGAAATCAGTTCTTGGAATCCCTGTTCTAAGAATGTTTTCAGGAGGAAGGTTAAATGCCTTCATAAATATACCAGCCATCGCATCAGATCCTACTACTACCTTGTCAAATTTTTCATATACCTTTAAGAATCTATTTTGTGCGCGCTCGCTTCTGCTTCCATTAGACTGGTCTTCAAGCCCGAATTTTTTAATGGCTCCGGCGGCGTGCCACAGCTGAATACATTCAACATTTTCTTTAAAGTCAGTAACAGATAGAAAGCCGTAGTAGTTATCCACAATTATATATTGAGATGTTGCCAGATGATAAATGGAAATAATGTTTTCCAAGAGATTATTGGATTCAAAAGATAACAGTTTAATATTTTCATATTGTTGGAACAAGTCCTGAGAAGATTGACCCTTGCATAAAAAAACAATATCAAAGGAGGTCTGCTGCCTCCTCATTTCTTCATATACATACTTGCTGTTGTCTCCAAATGAAACAACGAAAGTTACCTTATGCTGCAGGGGTAACAACTTGAATAGGTTAAACAGCAGCTTAAAAACAGTGAGGTAAATGGTAATGAATAGTTCCCTTATCATTTTCCTACCCCCTGAAGATCCGTCTTAATTTTTGTCGTAGATATGCCAGTTGTTCTGGGCAGATAAATCACTTGGCAATGCTCTCTTAGGAAATCAAAATGCCCTTTCCAGTCATCACCCATCACAAAGATATCAATATCATGATCGATTACATCCTGAACCTTTTGATTCCAGCTATACTCAGGTATTACCTTATCCACATATCGGATGGCCTCAAGGACAAGCTTTCGATTATCGTATGAATGATAGGCTTCTTTATGTTTTTGAAGGTTAAACTCATCGGTGGACAAACCAACAACGAGATAATCTCCAAGCTCCTTTGCGCGTCTCAATATGTTGATATGACCCGAATGAAGCAGATCGTATGTTCCATACGTTAAAATTTTTTTCATTTTTCCAGCTCCTTACCAAGTTTTTTGACCGAAACCAGGTAATGATTTTTTCAACAATATTGAGCAGTTTACCATAAGTTTTTCAGCATGTATGTTTTTGAACATAAATGTTGAGTTTACAAAATCTTTGGGAGTTGTTCTAAAAATTAACCCATCCTTCATTATATTACTCCACGGTTCTTAATTCAAACCTCTTCTTAAAAATGTGCTTTCCACCATTCCCAAATTCATCTAATCAAACCTTCCTAAGAAAAAAAATCACGGTAAAGACCGTGATTTTTAAGGTTCAATTAAAGTTTTTACAATCCTTTCGGCTGCTTTGCCATCCAGGTGATCAAAGAACTTATGTTTAAATTCTTTGACCTTGTCCAAATCGAAATCCTGATTTCTAATTACATCAATGATTTCTTGTGTGGACTTCGTTATAGGACCTGGTACAAATTCGTGGTATTCATAGTAAAAGCCTCTATCCTCCAAATATTCCTCCAAATCATATGCATAAAAAATCATTGGTTTCTCGAGAAGTGAATATTCAAAAACGAGTGAAGAGTAATCACTTATTAGAATATCGGTAATAGAAAGAACGTTGTTTATATCGTTCGAGCTCATATTTATTACAAAATCATTCGCCTCGGATGGTATCTCCAATCGTTTAGTAACAGAAGGATGCATTTTTAATACCAGAACGTATTCATCCCCTAGAGTCTGTGCCATTTGCGTTATATCCAGCTTAAGTTTAAAATTGGCACGTTGCCCAGGCCCGCCTCTAAAGGTAGGCGCGTAGGTAATAACCTTCTTTCCCAAGAGCTTAGGGTATGCCGACAGATAGCGCTGACGTACAAATTCCAGCTGTTCTGGGTCAAAAAACATATCCGTCCTTGCCAAGCCAAGCGGGTAGATTGATTTTTCATCCAGATTGAAAGCCTCGGCATAATGGGGAACAATCTCTTTGCTCGTAACTACCGCCTTCGTATATGTCTGGTGTGCTTGGTTCTCAAATTCCCTAGTATTACTTTCTTTATAACCAACAGCACTATGCCCAAATTTTTTAAAAGCTCCCGCTGCGTGCCAAATTTGGATGACCTCTGTTCCTTTACGAACTCGAAGCTTATAAAGTGGCCTGTAGTAATCATCAAGGATTACATATTTGGAAGTAGCAATATCATAATAGAGCCTGCAAAAGTCTTTAAAATTGCGTTTCTTTTTTAAATATCCTTTTATTTGATAACCAGGACGATGTTCAACAAGCTCATCATAAATATATTTAAAAGAGTCGGCAAGTTTGGGGAATTTATTCGAAGCCAAGGTTATCTTTTTCTGAATAGGAAGCAGACTTGCCAAACGCAGTACAACTCGACGAGCAAACGCCATCCTAGCCATTGTCCTGATTCGTTTCATTTTTCCCTTAAATACGTGTTGTTGAATAGGCAGCAGACTATTCCTTTTCCACGCTGCCTTTACAACGTTAAAAATCTTCTTCTTTTTTGAAATTTCAAGCTGATGCATTGATCCTGGATCCATCATTGAAAAACAAAATCTTATCCAATCCATATATATTTTTTTGGTCGGAGGATTGAGGTGCGTAAAACGGTCAGCAACTTCGTAGGTCATTATTCTATGAATAATAGGCAACTGGTTAAAAGTTTTTCTGTCCAGTTTTTTTACCCAATCAAGGAACAACCTAAATACCGCCTCTTGATCCCGCTTATTTTCACCAGTAAGAGTGTTACGGATGGCAGGCCATATATCAGCAGAAAGAATTCTGTGATAATACTTTGTGGTGATAAAGAATCGTGATCTTTCATTTTCAATATACTTTGTCCATAGGGAATCAGAAAGGCTCAGGCTTTTAAATATATCATTTAACACTTTTACAGAGTCAACCCTCACCGTCTGGGAAAGAGACAAGTTTGTTTCTGTATCCCTGGAACGATAATTATAAATAATTTTATCGAGTGTATAAATTTTATGGGCTTTTAGAAAGGCTTCAATAACAAAAGGCTGGTCCTCTGTCACTTTTATGTCTTTCGGAAACCTAATATCCTTTACGACTGAACGATGGTACAACTTATTGCATGGTCCTAAAGAATATAATAGTCCAGGATTGGAAACTAAGTCTTTCTCTCCCGGGTCATATACTCCATTATTAAGATGACTGCCAATGAACCATGTTTCATTTTTATTAAAGCTAAGTGACATTCCAATTATTACGTCTGCTTTTTGATCCTTAGCAGCATTATACATACTTTCAAGAGCATCAGAAGGGAGAATGTCATCTGAATCAAGAAAACTGATATATTCGCCTCTTGCAACTTCAAGTCCATTGTTCCTTGCTTGTCCTGGACCGGCATTTTCTTGTTTGATGAAGACAATATTATGGTATTTCAGTGCGTACTCTTCAATAATCTCTGGACTTCGATCACTGGAACCATCATCAATCATAATAATCTCGATATCTTTTAAGGTTTGACTTATAAGAGAATCAAGTGTCTCCTTAATATACTCTTCAACGTTAAAAACGGGTGTAATAACACTAATTTTGACGTTCTGAAGTTCTGGATTTGTTATAAACTGAAAATTCATGTGACTGACTCCTCTTTTTCTAAGGCTAATAATACACCCAGTCCTTATTTACGAATCGGTGCTTACCTGTTCTTCAAGATAAGGTGTTCGACAACTCTCTCACTTGATTTACCGTCTAAGTGGTCAAAAAAGTAATCAACGAAAGAATCGAGTTTGTCCATCTCAAATGCTTCTTTTTTAATTATGTTAATCATTTCCTCATCCGTTCTAGCCAAAGGTCCGGGAATAAAAGAATAGTAATTATAATAAAAATCCCTAGATGAAATATATTCTTCTACATCTGGAGAAAAGAAAATCATCGGCTTATTGAGCAGAGCGAATTCAAAGCAGACGGAGGAATAATCCGTGATGAGAATATCCGTTATAAATAATAAATCATTTATTTCCCGATAAGCGGAAAAATCATAGAAGAATTTATTATACCTCTCTGGTATCTCCCAATAATCTTTAACAAAGGGATGCATTTTAAACAGAAAGACATATTCATCATGCAATTCTGCATAAAGTTTATCAAGGTTCAGTACCTCTTCAGGATAATAAGCCGACTGCTGTCCATTCCCCCGGAAAGTTGGTGCAAATGTTATGACCTTCTTATCTTTTAAAAATGGATATTTAGTATACAATTCAGTCCTTATTTGATCTTGAAGCTGTTTATTAAAGAACAAATCCGTTCTTGGTATCCCTGTAGCCCAAACCTTATCTTCACTAATGCCAAATCCTTCAGCATAGTGTTTTGCAACATTATGAGAGCTAACGATGGCTTTGGTATAGTTCTTGTGATTTTTCGAGTTCGGAGATGGGCCACCTTCTTTGCCTACACGGCTGTACCCAAACGTTTTAAAAGCACCTACAGCATGCCAGAGCTGAATTAGCTCTGCCCCATCCCGAATTTTTAATGGATAAACCATTGGATAGAAATCATCTAGCAGAATATACTTGGATGTCGCAAGATCATAGGCCAGCGAAATAATTTCAAAATAAGTTTTTCGCGCACCTGTTCCTGGTTTAAGCATAAACCGAAATATTATGTTTTCTTCTCGTTTTAATAATTCTTCATACACATAGTGAAAATTTCCACTCATATCTGTACGGCTGTCTGAAGCAAAAAGGATTTTGTTTTTTTTCAAAGGCAAAAAACAGAATACCCTATAAAGCAACCTGAATATTTTTGTGTAAAATAAGCGATAAAATATAGAGCCTTTGTTCCTTTGCAGAACAGCTCTAACGCCTTTTGTTTTCTGCGTAATTTTCCCTAATAATCCATTCAACATACATAAATTCCCTGCCTCATTTTTGAATGACAAACAAAAAAGGAGGATTTATATAATCCTCTTTTTACAAATTTGTCATTTAGAATTCCCCATTAAATGATGTACGATTCTATAGCTCGACATTCCGTCATGAAAATCAAAAAATCTGTCCCTGAAGGCTTCCACTTTAGCTAAATCATATTCTTCGCGATTCACCCATTGACAAAGCTCCTCTGTACAAGAGAAAAAGGGACCTGGGATAAAGGTCTCAAAAGGAAAATAAAAGTCCCGTTCGAGTTTATATTCTTCAAGGTCATCAGCAATGAATGCGATGGGCCTGCAAAGCAGGCTGTAATCAAAGATAACGGAAGAATAGTCGGTAAGAAGCATATCCGATAGCACCATTAGCTCCTCAATATTAAAGCCTCCATCAATATGATAGGCAAATTCACTGTCTTCCTGCTTAATCTCGAGGTCTCCTCGCATGTAAGGATGGAGATGGATGAGTATGGCATAATCATTGCCAAGGTTTTGATGTAAAACCTTTATGTCCAATGGCAACGCGAAGGAGGTTTGATAATGGCTTTTTCCTCGGAATGTCGGTGCATATAGAATTAAAGTTTTTCCTTTTAGCTTAGGAAAAGTTTGATAAAACCTTTCTTTAAGAACCGAGTGTGCATCCTGATCAAAAAAGTAATCTGTTCTAGGCACTCCTAAAGGGAAAATTTTATCAGTCTTCATACCGAATGCCTCGGCATAATAAGGAATTACTCCCGTAGAACTTACAATAGCCTTGGTGTAATTTGAATGCACCTTAATATATTTCAAATATTCAGAGCTAGGCCCGAATGGTTTATCGACTGTACTCAATCCAAACTTTTTAAAGGCACCAGCTGCATGCCAAAGCTGGACTATATCCATTCCTGTCCTTGGCTTTATCGCATATACGGGGAAGTAATAGTCATCAATAAGAAAGTACCTAGACGTAGCCAGGTGATAACTCGCCCTTACCATATGAATTAAATAATCCATTTTTCCAAGCTTTGTGGTTTTAAGCTTCTTAAAAAGAAAATGACATTCCATGTCTGGTTTTTGCAACTGGAGCTCTCTATAGACAAACCCGAGATTACCAGTGAGTAATTCAGCCCTGTAAGATGCGAACGTCACTTTTTTTTCATTTATCCTAAAAAAGATACTGCAAAGACGAAAGGCTATATTAACCAACCCTTTAGCAAATATAGTTGGTAAATACTTTAAAATTTTCATGACACGCCAGCCCTTCATCCATATATAAATTATTTATATCTTCCATTCCATTACGGTTTTACCCCATGAATTAGTTAAATCTTTTTCAAAAGCATTAATGATATCCTGAATAGTCTTGACCTCATGGACATCTCCAATTAACAATGAAAGATATTCTACAACCTCTGGGTGCTCTCCCAAGAAATCAACAGTTTGTTGAAAATCGTCCCGTCCGCTCCGGCTGCTACCGATGACTGTCAGACCTTTTTCCAGAATCATTCTGGTATTGATTTCTACTGGATACTCGGAAACGCCAAGAATGGAAATGGACCCTTCAGGGTGAATATAATCGATGATTTGATTAATCGCATATTGGCTTCCTATTCCTCCAGCACACTCAAAACCGTGGTCAATTCGTAAATCATCAGGAATTTCATTGATTTGATAAGCCTCATCCACAAAGGAAAAATGTTCAAGCTTATAAGCCGTTTTCCCAAAAATGAATACCTTGCTGTCTGGATAACGTTTCTTCAGAATTAAGGATGTGATGAAGCCCAGGTTCCCATCACCCCAAACACCAAATACGTTTCGGCGGGAATGCCCTTTTGCCTCAAATCGAATAATGGCATGCATGGCTATTGTTATTAGCTCAATAAACGCAGCCACATGGTGATTCAACTCTTCGGGTAAAACAACAATTCGGTCCCTCTTTAGAAACACGTAATCCTGCATAAAACCGTCATATCCGCTAGACCTGAACTTACTCGTTCTAAGATAGTTTTCCCCTATTATCTCATCCTGCTCGACCGGCGTGTTCGGTACCAATACGACCGGTGTTCCCCGTTTATACTCTCCCTTGGGATCATAAACTATTTTACCTATACCCTCGTGTATAAGGGCCATTGGCAGTTTTTTCGCTAGTGCTTCTTTTCCCCTGGTACCAGTATAATACCTCTGGTCCGCAGCACAAATCGATAAATGTGTAGGCCTTACAACGATTCGGTCAGATTGCAAAGAACGGTCTTTATAGGTTACTTCGAATTGACGTGGAGAAACCAACCGGTATACTTGATTTATCATTGTGAGATCCTCTCCTGCAAAATAGCATTCGCTACTTTAAGATCGTACGGAGTCGTCACTTTTATGTTAAATACTTCCCCTTTGACAAGCTTTACTTTCTCTCCCTTTAAAGCACAAATCTTGCATGCATCGGTAAGGATCTTTTTCTGTTCATCGCTAAGGGAATTATAGTGCTTAACAAGCATTTGAATATTAAAGCTTTGAGGGGTCTGCCCTTGATACATTTCATCGCGTACCGGTATATTTGAAATTGTCTCACCGTCTTCTGATTGAATAATCGTATCAATCGCTTCAATGACAGTATCAACTGCTCCATATTGAATAGCCGCATCAATATTTTCCTCAATAATACGATGGGTCAGGAAGGGGCGCACGGAGTCATGAGTAATAATTACATCGTCATCATTGATTCCAAATGTGTTCTCAATATAACGAATTCCGCTCATAATGGATTCATTTCTATCTTTACCGCCCTCTACTACTACAATATGATCAATTGGGCCAATATGTTTTTTAATAATATCTTTTGTATGATTGATCCATTCCTTGGGAGATACCACTATGATTTTGTCGAAACGGTCATTGAGAAGAAACTTTTCGATTGTATGAATAATGATAGGTCTGGAATTAATAGTCAAGAACTGCTTGGGCATGTTAATATTGCCCATTCGGGTGCCTTTTCCACCTGCAAGTATTTCTGCATAAATCACATTCTTAACCTCATTTCTATGGAATTCAAATTTTAAACTCTAGGTTTAGACATAACTCGCTAGAAATAAAAAAATTGTCGTAGTATGACAAAAAAACTCATTTTTACTATACACTTTTTAATATTCTTTTTCAACAATACACAAACAATGGAATAATACTCTAAGGGAAAGCAACTACAAATGTACAAAAAAGTGGATAACTTCAGTGTTCATCACACTGAAGTTATCCACTTGCAGCCCTCTGTTTAAATTTTTGTTTTACTATTTATAAACTGGGACATCAAACGTTATCGTATAGCTTTCCAGTAAACTATATAAATCAAAAATCCGAGTTGTTTGCTTGACTGCCCATCCTATGTCGGTTGCATATTGGTGAGTAGCTGGCTTGGCTGGATTCCATTTCATTTTATATAGAGTATCTTGTCCAACATGAATGTAGGACTCCGCGACAAACTTCGCACCACCGATTATAGCTTTGTCCGGTGTGTTCCATCCCTCATTAAAAGCCATTCGAGCTCCACAGACTTTGGCACAGTTATCATAAGCTCCAATTCCATACATATTATACACAATAGCATCATAATTGGTAGCTTTAGGGTCCAAAACATCAACTTCAACATGACCATTTGAGGCATATATCGGATTCCCTTGATTATCAACCTTCCGCTTAACCTTAATACCTGTTGCAAGCTCGGAAGCACCATTACCTGTTTCTAGAAGAGCATGAGCAATTAAATAGATTTCATTCACTTTAAACTGTTGTCCTGCATTAATAAATGAAGCAGCCTTACCTGCTAAAATTCCTTTTCGGGAATCTAAGATCTTTGTATTTACTTCACTAACATCTAGTCCCGCACTTTCAGATAACTTTAGGAACTGAAAGTAACTTTTAGTGTTTGGAGCAAAGTTCTTAGGATTTAGGTAGTAAGAAGTGTCTTCCGGACTAGCATTAACCCAGGATCTGTTGTATAGAATTTTATACCATGTATACCCATCTGAGCCTTTAACCGAAGAATAGATAGTTACTCTTTCCTTGTCGGTTAGCTTACCAAGAATCCATCCATTGACAGGGTTTCCTCTAACATTCCAGCCTACTCCATTAACATAACCAAAAGTAGGTGAAGTACCCGTCACCGTTAATGCGTCACTCCTGACATAAGCATCATACTTCTTATCAGTCTGTGGATTTCCCTTTGTCAACTGCAAGTTTAAAGCTTCAGAGAAAGTGGTATTATAATTTGTATAATTACTAAATTGTTTAATTCCCACTTCCGATATATCGAATGTTAATGTAGCACTATATTTACTATCATAATATTCGATTTTAAATGTGTGATATCCAGCTTGTAAGGTAATGTCTTTGCTATAACGATTAACACCGTCTTGCCACATTTCTACTTGTTTTACACCGTCCACATAAATCCTTATCCCATCATCAGCCAAACCAGAAAGTCGGAATTTCCCGGGAGTCTCTATATATATACTTCTCTCAAAGGTGGCCGAAAAATTATCTGCAGGAATGCTTGGATGCGGTGATCCCTGTCCCCATGAAAAGGACAGATTATTAACATACTCCGATACAGGCGTACCAGACATGTTGACTGTTGGATAATAGGTAGCCTTCCATTTATCTACAGGGATATCTACTTCATTCATTTTAACTCTCAGTGTGGCACTATAAAGATTATCATAATAATCAACTTTTATAGTATGTTCGCCTGCTGCTAAAGTAACTAGTCTATTAAAATCATTGACTCCGTTTTTCCATTGATCAACATATAGCTGGCCATCAATGTAAATACGTATTCCATCATCAGCACGGCCTTCCAATTGGAAGGTTGTTTCAGCTTGAAGATTTATTTTTTTAACAAAGGATGCAGAGAACTTGTCTGAAGGAATAGTTGGGTGAGGCGATCCTTGGCCCCACGAAAAGTTCAATTCATCGAAGAATTGATTTATGGGTATACCAGTTAGATTTACGGTTGGGTAGAAACTGGCTTCCCATTTACCTATATTTTCGTCAACCTCAGTCAAATCAACCTTTATAGTAGCACTCCATTTTCGATCATAGTACTCGACCTTAATATTATGGGTTCCCTGAGTTAAATAGACTTCATGGTCAAGCCTATTTACTCCATCGTTCCAAAAATCGATTACTTTTTTTCCATCAATGTAAATTCGAATACCATCATCGGCTAATCCAGTTATTTTATACTTTCCTTGTTTATCTACAACCAAGTTTTTTTGGAACACTGCAGAAAAATTATCAACTGGGATAGAAGGGTGAGGTGAGCCGGCGCCCCAAGCAAAGTTTAAACTATCATGGGTTTCTAGTATTGGGACTCCACTAAAATCGGAAGATGGATAGAATGTAGCGTTCCATTTGTCTGTTGCTATTTGTTCAGGCACTTCTTCCAATTTTAATCTTAATGTAGCACTATATTTGTTATCATAGTATTCAACTTTAAATTGATGAGTCCCCTCTGTTAAATATATTACTTCATCCACCATGTTTACCCCAGTATTCCACAGATCCACTCTCTTTTTACCATCAATATAGATCCTTATACCATCGTCAGACAGTCCTGATAGGCGATACATACCGGATTTGTTAACAGTTATGCTCCTATTGAAAACAGCCGAAAAGTTATCAACTGGAATAGTTGGGTGAGGTGAACCAGCGCCCCATGAGAAACTTAAATCAGCGAAGCTTTCCTCAACTTTGACCCCTGAAAAATCCTGAAAGCCATAAAACGTTCCACTCCAGCTATTGGCAGGATAAGGTTCAGTTAATTCCACTAAATCTAGCTTTAACGTGGCACTATATTTATTATCATAATATTCAACTTTAATAGTATGACTGCCTTCAGTTAAGTAAATTTCATGGTTGATTTTATTAACTCCATTCTTCCAGTGGTCTACCCTCTTTTTACCATCCACATAAATGCGAATTCCATCATCAGCTAACCCGGTAAAAAGGAATTTACCTGGTTGGTTAACCACCATATTTTTTTCAAATACAGCGGAAAAATTATCATGAGGTATACTCGGATGAGGTGACCCAGGTCCCCAAGAAAAATTTAAGTGATCATATTTTTGCTTTACTGTCGTACCGCTTAAATTGTCTCTTGAATAAAAAGTGGCATCCCATTGTGATTCTTGCGCGTTCACTATAGGTGTGCTAAATATAAACAGGATGATTATAGCTGCAAAGAACATTACCMATTTAACACTATTCAGTTTTTGTCTAAAAATGTCAGTTCCCCCCTAATTTTCTTCTGTTTCCTATTATGCTAAAAAAATACTAATATGTTAAGGAAAATTTTATAAAAGAATAATTTTCCAGTAAAAAAGGAAGAATCCGATGATTCTCCCTCGTCCTAACGATTTTAGAAAACACGTCGCTGTTTCAGAATTTTTACAAGTTTAGAAATTTAGGGGTGGTAACAATTGAGTTTATATTATGGACAAAAAGCACAATATCTATATCATGAGCATTTGCATATTCTTTTACATCCATATTTTCGTGTTTCCTCAAATCCAGGAACCTTGTTTCTTCAAAATTTTGCGCAATGAATTGAATCATTGCATTAGCATAGGAATCCTTTAGGATAAGCACTTTTAATTCGTTGTCAACATTAGGATTCTTTACAATTCCTTCTGGAACATCACCAGAGAGGTAGGTTGTATATCGATTCATATAAAAATCTGTAGAATTTAAACTATTCATATTATAAAAGCTTTTATCGCAAGAGCCGCTGTAGCAAACAGTTAGTGGTTTTTGATTTTTAATTGGTTTAACCACGGTTACTGTGTCAGGCTTCTTTACATGGACCGCGGTTGTTTTTCGTGCCTCGGAACCATAAAAAGGAGTTGGATGCTCTTCCCATTTAAAATCAGACTTTTTAAGAGACCCACCAACTGCTGGATATTCCTCACCTATAGTTTGAATTAATTTTTCATAAGCGTAGAAAGCGGCCTTCGGCTTCCAATGATGGTCTGTGTAAAAATACATATTTTTTTCATTCAAATGCGCATTGATTTCTTCCCTAAAATCTAATGCCTTAACATCGTTGGAAAACCCTCCCAGCAAATTATCAGAAAGGTCATTAGCATAGCTTTCAATGTAGTATGGAAGCTTATTTTCCATCATAGTAGATTTATTGGGTACAAGGGCAAAATAAGTGCTAACCCCCTCGTTATGCAAATTCTTTGCAAAATCGTTAATTTTCGAATTGACATTGTCAACTGCTACCGATTTTTCAGGAGGATTAACCGGGCTGATAAGATATCCATTATCATTGACATATACATCCTTGATATACTCTTTTTGTAGAATATATTTGTCAATAATGGCACTCCCTTCGATCCATTTATCTCGCACAGGAAATTGGTCACTATAATAATCATCGTATTTTTTAAAATACTCACCAGAAGCAATTTCATCGGGATCTTTTACCGGCTCCGCTGCGAGTGCCCTTCCCTCTAATTCGGACATAGCCTGGTCATCCTTCAGCCATGCCCACGCACCAAAAAGAAAAATAAAAACCAAGAAAAATCCGGTAATAAACAAGTCCCTTATCTTGTAACGCATGAACATTCTCCTTTTCATTATTTAGTTTAGAATCGGAAATAGATAAAAGGATTGAATGTCGTAGAAACCACGTAGACGACAGCTAGTACGAACACAGCGGCATAAAATAAAGTAGATGTCAATCCTTTTACTGTTGAAATCGCCTTATTGCTGCCTTCTGAAGCAGTCCATGCTAACAGCATTTTTACAAGTGGCACTGAGCCAACCATACCTAACAATAAGATAACCCCATGTTCACTAAAGTAGTACGCAGCCTGTTCATCCCATAATCCTTGTCCATTTAAGCCAAACATGGTTTTAATATAATCAAAGGCATAAGTGAAGGTTTCTGAACGGAAAAACACCCATCCAATCATTGCCAGGAGTAGAAGGTAAGCATGTTGAATAAACGCTGGCAGTTTTCCAATCCATTTTAATAGAAAGGCTTTTTCAAGCATAATAAGGATTCCGTAATATAGTCCCCATGCAATAAATGTCCAGTTTGCGCCATGCCATAGCCCTGTGGCAAACCAAACAATAAATAAATTGCGGTATGTGGCAAATTGGCCTTTCCGATTCCCCCCGAGCGGGATATATACATAGTCCCTAAACCAGCTGCCTAGAGAGATATGCCACCTTCTCCAAAATTCTGTCGCTGAACGGGAGATATAGGGATAATTAAAGTTTTCCAAAAAGTCAAAACCGAACATTTTCCCTAAGCCAATCGCCATATCGGAATAACCTGAAAAATCAAAATAAATCTGTAAGGAGTAGGCTAAAATTCCTATCCAAGAAAGAGCAGTTGACAAATCGCCAGGATTTTGGGCGAAAATCTGATCTGCAATGAGACCGCAGTTATTAGCAAGAAACATTTTCTTTGCGAGTCCAATGATGAATCTTCTCGCTCCTTCAGCAAACTTGCTAAGGCTTTCCTTTCTTTTGGTAATCTGGTCGGCAACCGTCTGGTAACGGACAATAGGACCAGCAATTAATTGAGGAAATAAAGATATATATAAAGCCATATTCAGAGGGTTTTTCTGAACCCTCCCATCTCTCCGGTATACATCAATCACATAGCTCATTGCCTGAAAAGTAAAGAAAGAAATACCTATTGGAAGAGGAATTTCTGGTATCTGAATCGTTGTCCCCAATAAAGAATTAATATTATCTACAATAAAATTAGAATACTTAAAAACACCTAGCAGCGTAAGATTTGCAACAACCATCATTCCCATTATCCATTTAACAGCTGTACCATGCTCCCGCTTAGCATCCACTATAAGGGCAAATACATAGTTCATCACAATGGAAAGAAGCATGACAATGGTATAACGAGGTTCCCCCCACGCATAAAAAAACAAGCTTGCGCTAAGCAAAATGACATTTTTAAAAGCTGGACGTACTAAGAAGTAAAGTGCTAAAACAATAGGCAAAAAAGCAAACAAAAAAATAGTGGAACTAAAGAGCATCCTATCTCGTCCTCTTCAATTTATTAGACTATGAATCTTTTCATACCTTCTATTTAACTCCGTAAAAAGAATTCATGTCAAGTCCTAGAAGATTTTGGAGAATTTAGTCGGATAAATTTATAAAAGCATGATATTAACAATCAGGTTATTTCTTATGCTTTGAGGAGTTTTCCCACTTAAAAACCGGGTAATTATTATTTTTAGCCATAATCGAAAAAAACACTTTTTAATGATAAAAAGTGTTCGATAAGAAATAATGACAATGTAATAAAAGCGCATTCAACCATAGTGAGACATTAATTTGGAAACGGTTTTATCTGTGCCCTTCCGCATATGCTTAACCCAACATCCAAGGGCTTTTATGAAATATCCTCTTAGCCCAGGTTTGTCCAGAGAAGAATTGGTAAAATCAAACATGCTTATTTTATATAAGTTTTGATATTAAAATTCTATAAATAATTTTATAATTAGGTGAAATCTCCCGAAATTAAGGAAAAAATGTAAAAAAATTATGTATAAAGTATTGAAGGGTGGTTTGTTCCTTGTCAGGACTGGAGCCAAAAAAGAATGAAAAATTACGAAGAAAATTAATAATTAAGTTTCTTACCGTATTTTTTATAATTGGCTTGCCAATTGTCACACTAATTACTAGTGAGCTTATTGTCAGGGAAGCCCTTGACATGCCTTTCCTGCTGTGGACCTCTGAATTTACAAAGCGTTTTTTAATAAATTTGTTACTTATGATAGCTCTATTTAATATATTTTATATCTTACCCCGCAAATTTTTTATGGCTGCAAGTATATTAGCCAGCGGAACCCTCATATTCTTTGCATTTGCCAATAAATTAAAATTGGAACTACGCAATTCACCAATTACCATAGGAGATTTTGCCTTATTTAATGAATTGCGCGGTTTGGATCAGCCTCTAGAAATAAATATTTTTTTTCTTATCGCAATCCTTCTAGCTATAGGAATCACTATCGTAGCAATTTTCCTGTTAACTCCAAATTCAAAGGAAAACTGGTTGATTAAAATTGGGGGTTTTTTCATATCTTTAAGCTTTTTATATATCCTATGGACAGATTACCCGATTTCCCCGATGTCAACAGTAAAATTTGAGAATACCTGGTGGAGGCAGGAACTTGGAACCATGAGAAATGGTTTATACGGCAATTTCGTTATGCTTGCAAAGCAAAATCAGATACCACCTCCAAATCATTATTCCAAAGAGTCCATACAATCTATCGCAGAACGATATAAGCCCTTAAAATCCGAAGCCACGGAGCGGCCGAATGTCATATTTCTAATGAGCGAAGCATTTACAGACCCTTTGCATTTTGGAAGCCAGCATTTTACGCAGGATCCTATTCCAAATTTTAGGAATCTGTACAATGAATCACTTCATGGATCTATGTATTCCCCTGAATTTGGAGGGGGGACCGCAAATGTGGAATTTGAGGCTTTAACAGGCTTCAGCAGACAATTTTTACCTGACAATAGTATAGCTTACCAATCTTATGTTAAAAGGCCCTTACCTTCAGTTGCTTACTCTTTCCGGAAAGCCGGATATCATGCTACAGCTATTCATCCTTTTTACGGTTGGTATTATCAGCGTCAAGGCGTTTATCGGCACCTGGGTTTTAATCAATTTATCTCAGGTGAATTTATGGATTTGGATTATACTCTAGGCTCCGGTCATGGATATCCTAAAGACAAACATTTAACAGACACCATTCTATCCCAGATTAAATACACCAAAGAACGTGACTTTATTCATGCTGTCTCTGTGGAAGCTCATCAACCCTATCGACCCCTTGCTGATTCAAAATTCTTAAAAATAGGAACCTTGCCTGACTCTACGAGAATGTACCTAAATGCATATACCGAATATATGTATAGTGTAGACCAGGAATTAGGGCGTTTGATTACCGAGTTAAAGTCGTTGAACGAGCCTTCCATTCTTGTCTTCTTTGGTGACCATTACCCCACTTTTGCTTCGAATCATGAGGTGTATGGCAGTCTAGGCACTAATATTGCCAATAACATGCTAAGTGATTATGATGACTTTTTAAATACTCACGTACTTCCTTATTTCATTTGGAAGTCTCATGGAAATAGTTCCAGTGAGCTAAATCTCTCTCCCAGCCAGTTCAGTGCCTTGTCACTTGAAATGGCAGGTGTTCAAGGCAACACAGTAACATCTATACAGGATGAATTGAGAAAACAAAAAGAAACGGTTATCCCTTATAAAACTTTCCAGTCACAAATGGGCAACCTTACAAAGGAAATGAAAGACCTTCAATTATTACAATATGACTTACTGCACGGAAAAAGATACAGCCAAAATCAACTATCTGATTATACTCCAAAGACTTCTGAGGAGTATTTCCTTGGCCAATATAAAACGATGGAGTTCATCGGAGCAACCGATTTATCCAATCACTATAATATTACTGCATTTGGTGTACCGCGACATGCTAACCTCATTAACGAAAATAATAAAAAAATTGAGTCAGAATGGCAGGGCTCTGAAAAAGGAAATGCAGTATTTAGGGTGAACAAAAAAGACATAGATACGAAAAAAAGCTATCATTTTATTGTGCATGATTCAAGGGGAAACATATTGAAAACAACAAAGCCATTTAAGCTGGAAGCCAATTGAGAAGAGAGCTATCTTAAAGGACACCTCGGAATGCAGAGATCAAAAAACAACCAGACAGATGCCTGGTTGTTTTTTGATATTAATGTTCCTTCCTTCTGCCACTGGGAAGAAGCCCATAGGCGCAGTCTTCAACACGACGAGGAAGGCTCTTTTTAGTTAATCAAAATCTATAACCTTAATAAGTGATTGCTCTTTTACTTTGATTGCCCCAAAGCTTAATAAACTCTCCTTTGCTCATCCGTACATCCTTTTTATTTGTCCACGGATCATTGAAGTAATAATTATTCTGGTCAAAGCCCGTTAACGCAATGGCATGAACGGTAAAGCCATGCATTGGGGAAACCCAAACAACTACGGGCTTATTATTTGCCAGTTCGCTTTCAAGTTTTAAATTGGTAACGCCTGTAAGGTTTTGGGCGCTTCCTGCATGCTTATTCACAAGCTTCATTAAGGCAGGAGGATAGACAGTCCAGCCTTTTTTGGTAAAAGGATTACCGACGTAACCATAATTTGGATCCCATGAATGTTTTGGCATTTCATTAGCTAAAGCTATTTTATCAACCTTTGCTCCCTTATACTGCAGCATCATAGTCACAGAGGTTATTTCACATCCTGTTGGCAATTCGGGAAGCTGACTTACGAGCGGGACGTTTAATCGAACAGCCTTGATCCTTAATTGGTGGTTTCCATAAACAGTAGAAGGCTGATAATAATAGGTTGATAACAGTCGTTGAGTGTCCTGTTCTCTTTGGGTCGATTTTATTACATATCCGCTAGAAGCAAAATCATATCTATATTCAATTTTGCTCCCATGCTTCCCGTACACTGTTCCTGGGTAGTAGGTATAACGGGACAAGAGGCGCTG
>NZ_LIGG01000001.1:362042-394452 GCF_001273925.1 Bacillus sp. FJAT-27251
GCTATTGAAGTCTAATCGGTACTGTATCTTTTTGCCATGCTCACCATAGACCGTACCTGGGTAGTAGGTATAAAGGAAAAGAAGCCGCTGACTTCCGTCCGCTCTTCTTTCTGCCCTTGTGACATGCCCGGAGCCATTGAAATCCAATTGGTACTGTATTTTTTTGCCATGCTCCCCGTAGACTGTCCCTGGGTAGTAGGTATAGCGGGACAGAATGCGCTGACTGCCCTCACTCCTTCTCTCTCCGGTTGTTATAAAACCTGAAATATTCAAGTTATATGTAAATTGAATATTGTATGAAGCATTTTCTGGAGTACTCCCTGGATAGAACTCCTGTATTTTCACTAGCGATCCGTTTGAAGATACTTCAGCAAATTTGATATGTCCGAGGTTATCTAAGTAATAAACGGTATCCCCATTACGTACCATTTCTTTTTCCGTAGGAACGTTTCCTGCTGACTTCTCTTCAACCGAAGTAGATTCCAGTTTGGCATCTTCAATTTCGGTAGCTAGGGACTGCTGCACTTTGTCAGCAGGATTCTCTTTAGTCGCAGACTTTTCTTCCGCTTCAGAACTGTTTATTTCCTCAGTATCATTTAAACTATTATTATGTAAAGATTGTGTTTCAGAGGCATCCCCCGAGTTTTCGGAAACATAGTGGTCCTCTTCTATTTCCCTAGAAGATTCATCCTTTTCTACTGGCTCCTCGGTAGAGGTTTCATCTTCCCAAATCAACAATTCTTCATTTTGTTCTATTTTCTCCACATTCTGTTCAACCTGCTCCTCAGCAAAATTGTCGGTTCCTTCCGCATGAACAACTAGACTTAGAGGTGATGCAACCATAATGATGCTTAAGATAGATGCATTTAACCTTTTCCCCATCTTTTCTCCTTTCCTGAATAAAATAATAATTTGATACTATTAAATATTATAACTAATATTTTTTGGAAGAGAATCAAAAATTTGGCAGGACTTTGGTATATCTATTTGATTTATCTCTTTTATATAGGAAACTAGAATCTGTTTTCTTTGTCCGATATAGAGAAGGACATAAACTGATGCAACTAAATGCCTAATTATTTCTATACCCAAAACGAGACCTATCTGTTATTCTAAAAGTTGAATTGCAAAATTTGTAAAACCATGGGGGGGTTATGCGATGAGAGCGAAGAAAACAAAAAAAAGAAAATGGCTCCGTATTACGGGTATTATCGCTTTACTGATATTTATTGCTGTCGGCGCTTATGTGTTTAATGTTTATAGATCTTTGACAAGTGCAGTGGATACGATGCATCAGCCAATTGAACGGGAGTCACGCCCAATCACTTTTAAAGACAGGGAACCATTTACTGTTCTGATGCTTGGTGTCGATGAGAGAGAAGGTGACAAGGGGCGGTCTGATACTCTTATCGCCATGACGGTAAATCCCGAGAAAAACTCCGTAAAAATGCTTAGTATTCCGCGTGACACTCGTACGGAAATCATAGGCCGCGGTGCAGAAGATAAAATCAACCATGCCTATGCCTTTGGAGGGGTAGAGATGTCCATGGATACGGTGGAAAACTTCCTCGACATCCCAATTGACTACTACTTAAAAGTCAATATGGAGGGCTTTAAAGATATTGTTGATGCAGTTGGTGGAATTACAGTGAATAATGACCTTGCATTTAAGGAAGGAAAATATGAGTTTGCCCAAGGCAGCATCAATCTGAATGGTGAACAAGCTCTTGCATATGTCCGCATGAGAAAACAGGATCCACAAGGTGACTTTGGACGCCAGAAGCGTCAACGCCAAGTTATCCAGGGGGTAATCAACAAAGGCACAAATATTGGTTCCCTAACCAAGTTTGATGACATGTTTGCAGCACTTGGAAACAATGTAAAGACGAATGTTACATTTGACGAGTTAATTGATATCCAACGCAACTATAAAGATGCGGCCAAGAACATCGAGCAAATGAAACTTGAAGGGACTGGTACGACAATTGGCGGCATATACTACTTGCAGGTTTCAGCCGAGGAACAGCAAAGGATGCAGAATGAGTTGAAAAATCATCTTGGCATTCAATAAAAAGAAAGCAACCAGATTTGGTTGCTTTTTTTCTTACTTATTCAACTAACAATCCTAAAATGGAAAAGGGCGGCGCTTTTTATTTAAAATACTCCACCAACCMATTATAAATCCCCTGGACAGCCTTTTTCTGGCCGGCTGCAGTTCCAACAAGGCTTTCTTCCGTCGGGTTGGACAGGAAGCCGAGTTCGACCAGGGCGGCAGGACGCTGGTTATAGCGGATGACTTGGTAGTTTCCGTACCTGGTTCCGCGGTCCCTTAGCTGAGTGGATTTAATCAGGTTGCTCTGGATGGAACGGGCCATAGCATTGTCTTTTGCATAATTGTAGTAGAATGTTTCGATTCCTGAGCAGACTCCTGAGCAGGAATTATAATGGACGCTTATGAAGGCATCCGCGTTTGATTGATTGCTGATGGCGACCCTTTGGGTAAGGGAGATAAAGATGTCGCTGCTGCGCGTATAGATGACMTTTGCCCCAGCGTTTTGCAGGAGTCTCCCCAGTTCGAGTGAGGCGCTCAGGTTCAATCTTTTTTCCACATACAGCCTGCCGACCGCGCCGGTATCGCTGCCTCCGTGGCCTGGATCGACCACGATGGTTTTGCCTTTCAGCGGAGAGCTTGGAGCGGGTCCTACAAGCCAGCCGGCCACCCATCCGGTTACGCCATCGGCTCTTCTCGCCTTGACCCAGCCGTTTGATTCACCAATTTTAGTCAGCAGGGTTCCCGCTTTTTCAACCGAGATCGAGCTGTAGCTGGTCCCTGGCCCAGTACGGAAGTTGCTGTTTTCCAGCAATACGACCTGGGTGGTTGCGGTTGTGGTTGTGGTTGCGGTTGCGGTTGTGGTTGCAGCCGTGGTGACGGTTGGAGCCGGGGCGGCTGGTTTATTGGATATATAATCGCCGTGTACCCATCCCGTAATTTTTTTAGACGGGATGTAGACTTTCAGCCAGCTTCCATTCTTGTCCTGAACGGTAACCACAGTGTCCTTGCCTATTTGGGTGAGTATTCCTGCGGTAGAGCTAGGTGCGCTCCTGACGTTCAGATTTGTGCCGGTAACGTAGCCTGTCCAAGTGGAAGGCTTTGAATCAGCGGTAGCTACTGCCTGAGTCTGCTTGGAAATATAGTCCGCATGTACCCATCCGGTTACTTTTTTAGACGGGATGTACACCTTCAGCCAGCTTCCGTCCTTCCCCTGGACGGTTACGGCTGTGCCTTTGCCAAGCTGTGTCAAGATTCCTGCTGTGGCGCTTGGTGCTTTCCTGACATTAAGGTTCGTGCCTGTGACATATCCGGTCCAGGTGACATTTGTCAAAAATTGCGATGATACCCAGCCATACTTTTGCCCAAAGGCGATTTTTGACCATCCTTGTCGGTTCTCGTAGACGGTGACGACTTGGCCTTTCTTCAGTTTCCCTATGATGGCATAGCTTGTGCCTGCGTTGGAACGGACATTCAGAGTGTCCACAGTGACCTTTCCCTGATAGGTATAGGCCGCCTCCGCCCTATGGCCATCAATCGAAACAAACAGAGTGAAAATAACCAGGAAACAGATGATCCGAGATACAAATGATGCAGCTTTCACTTTTCCCCACCTTTTTTTGTCTAAAATTGTCTTTTTTTAGTAGACTATCCTACTATAAACCATAATCGGAAGGAGAAAGAGGGATAAAAGTCCTATAAATGGATGTTTAGAGTTGTCCAAATTGTGGTAAATAATTAAGTTGGTTGACGATTGATATGGAAAAGGCAGGGGCTCCGTATTTCGGGCCCCTGCCTGCGGTGGAGTTGTTATGCTCTGCCTCGTTTATGGGTGATAGCGGTTTTGTTATGTTCGGTTTTCACCCAGGTGTGCTGCTGCTTCCACTTGATCAGCCCGACAAGCTGGGCATAGATGAAGGTATAAGCGTAATAAAAGACGGAAATTCCCATCCTGATTGGTTTGAATTCCATTTTCGTGTCGACTTTTATCGCATAGTACATGCAAATCAGGAACTGGTAGATGAACATGGCCAGGGCCAGGATGCTTCCTCCTGCAATCAGGAAGAGAAGCCTTTCTCCTCCTTCTGTGAGCAGCTGGAAGTTCTGGGTCAGCAGTCCGTAAAGGGCGGTTCCAAGGAGGCCGATCAGGACGATGCTGAGCTGTACGGCGCGGGCCATCCCGAACAGGTACACCAGCTGGTCGAGGATCTTGAGCTTCCCTTTTTCGGTGAACAGCTTTTTCAGCATTGGCTTCAGGTTGGTAAAGGCGACGTACCAGTGACCTTGGGACCAGCGTATTCGCTGTTTGATGCTGATTTTAAAATTGTCGGGCTTTTCATCATAGACGCGCACAAAATGGTTCCAGAGCACGCGGCCGTTGTCCTTGACGATTTCCATTTCCAGCTCAAGGTCTTCAGTGAGCGAGTGGAACCGGAAGCCGCCATGCTTCATCAGGTAATCGAGCCGGACGATGAAGCCTGTGCCGCCAATCGCGTTTGGCAGGCCAAGGCGGTATTTGGCCAGCTGGAAAAATCGGTTGGTGATATAGTAGCTCATCGCATAGCCGAGCGACAGGCTGCTGGATGAGTTCTTGGAATCCAGATAGCTTTGGATGGCCTCGGGCTTGCCCTTGCCGATGTACTGGGAATTCAGCTCGCTCAGGATATTGTGGTCGACATGGTTGTCGGCGTCGAGGATCATCAGGCAGTCGTACTGGTCTGTGAGCTTGTCGAAGCCCAGGTAACGGAGCGCATACTGTAGGCCGGCCGGTTTGCCGACCCCTTCCCTCGCGAACTTTTTCTCCCCGGTGTTGATGTACTTCATTCCTTTTTCTTCACAAATTTCCCCGGTGCGGTCGGTGCTGTTGTCGTTCACTACATAGATATCGTATAAATCTTTGTTATAGGTGATGTTTTGAAGGTTATCGATTGTGGAGCCGATGACCTTTTCCTCGTTATGGGCGGCGACAAGAATGAGGAAGCGGGTTTGGTCCGGTATCAGTTCATAGTCCCTTTTGGCTTTCCCAAATCCGTAGAAGGTCAGGAACACATAGTAAAAGAAGTTCATATTCACGTATAAAGTTAATAGAAAAAACAGGCCAAGCAGAACGGTCACTGCCGCCTGGGCGAGATCCGGCATAATGATTCCTCCTTTTCTGTCTTTTCCATTTTTAACTAAACGTGATGAAAGTATTCAAATGGCTGTGTTTTGATGCTTATATCCAGGGGGACAGGCACTCTTTAGTGCGGTGGTGCGTCCGGGGTCAGGCACCTTTTAGTGCTTTAAAGCAACTTCTTAGTATAAAGAGAACCATCCCAGGTAAGGAATGGTTCTCTTTGTATTTTCGGTTTGCTCCATGCGACCTTAATATCCGTTAGGATTATTCTCCTGCCATCTCCAGGAATCACGGCACATTTCCTCAATTCCTCTTTTGGCCTCCCACCCTAATTTGTTTTTCGCATTGGCTGGATCCGCATAGCAGATTCCTACATCTCCAGGTCTGCGATCGACGATCCGGTAAGGAACTTTTCTCCCTGAAGCACGCTCGAATGCTGAGACCATCTCAAGGACACTGTAGCCTGTTCCTGTGCCAAGATTATATGCCTCCACTCCCTTACTGGAAGTCACTTTTTCCAAGGCTTTTAAATGGCCAAGGGCCAAATCGACTACATGGATATAATCTCTTACACCTGTTCCATCTGTTGTGGGATAATCATTGCCGAATACTTGCAGTTCCTGCAGCCTGCCAACCGCCACCTGGGTAATAAAAGGCATAAGATTGTTCGGAATCCCGTTCGGATCCTCCCCGATTCTTCCGCTCTCATGCGCGCCAACCGGGTTGAAGTAACGCAATAAGGCAATGCTCCAGCTGTTGTCAGCAGTATACAAGTCTCTTAATATTTCTTCGATCATTAGTTTTGTCCTGCCATAAGGATTTGTAGCACCCAGCGGGAAATCCTCTGAAATAGGCACTTGATCTGGCATGCCGTATACAGTTGCAGATGAACTGAAGACCAGGTTTTTCACCCCATGCTTCATCATGGCCTCGCAAAGGATCAATGTTCCGGTGATATTGTTATGATAGTAATGCAGCGGAATGGAAACGGACTCGCCTACTGCCTTCAATCCCGCAAAATGGATGACAGCCTCAATTTGATGCTTTTCGAACACCTCTTCCACTTTAGGACGGTCCAGCAGATCCGCTTCGTGAAAATGGAGGTCCTTTCCTGTTATTTCTTTTACTCTGCGCAGGGACTCCGGTTTACTGTTAGAGTAATTATCAAGCACGACAACCTCATATCCGGCGTTCAATAGTTCTAGGCATGTGTGGCTGCCGATGTATCCCGCCCCGCCTGTAATCAATATAGCCATATTATCCTCCGTAAATTTAGTCATAATAGTATATGTTAATTTTAAAGCATTTTCGAGGGGAATTGAACCAGAGAAATGGAAATGGGTGCCCGTTTTGGATCCGAGGAGGACCAGCGGGGGTCAGGCACTCTGGAGTGCTTTAGTGTAAAAAACCGGCTGCCGTGGTGGGAGCCGGTTTTTACGTAAAGTCTTTGATTAGGAAGCAGTATTTGATTCGACTAGGTCCGCGATTAGGATGTAGCGGTCTGGCGCGTCACCGATGAAATTGAATGGGTAGCACGTGGTGACGGTCAGGGTAGCTCTTGGTTTAGGGACAATAACCGTCCTGTCATCTGCATCCACAATCCTTACCTTTTTGACCTTGTAGGTAAACTCCCCTGCAGAGGTTGTAACCACAAGAAGGTCTCCCTTCCCAACCTCTCCCAGTTTCCTGAATACGGTGTCCCTATGGCCGGACAAGACGGAATTATCCTTCTCACCTGGAAGAACACTTCCTGCAAAATGGCCCACTCCCTTTTCCAGTTCATCCTCATCCGTTCCATGGAATATAGGAAGTTCGGCGGAAATTTTAGGAATAGACAGAACTCCAAACTCTTCTCCTTGCTTTGGCCGGACAGGATATAATGGGATATACTCTTCCTCCGCTTTTACTTTATCTGGAGGAGCTGCTACAGCTTGCGTCCTGGGCTGCTCCTCTTTGGGAGTATGATTACTCAGCAAGGGGCGGACGTTTGCAAGGACTAACCATAAACCCGCTAAAATCAATCCTGCACTGAGGGCCAGTCTTAACGGGCGCTTTATTTTCATTAGCGGTGGGCGCTCCTTCTGCGCAAGAGGTAGAACCCTGCTCCTGCTAAAACAAATCCCATCAGGATGCCTTCGACATAATTGCCTGCTGTATTAGGCAGCTTTGCACCTTTAACCGTTTTAGGCTGTCCGTTTCCTGATTTGGAGGATTCAGCTTTTTTGCCAACCGTATCCTTTACTGCTTTAACAGGTGCCGTCACATCTTCAACCAAGTCGGAAGCAAATAAATCGGCCGTTATCAGAATATCAGCCAAGAACTCTCCCTGAAGATTATAAAGCTCAATAAGAAGGTCACGGCCCTCTGTGTCTTCAAGTCGAATCAATTCACTAGTTGTAATAGGAGTTTTTGAGTCTCCATCTACAAGGTAATACTTTGCATCCAATTTAAAGATTGCCATCATCTCTTCAAAAATGCTGACAAGTTCATTAAGCTGTGCTTCCGAAAGCTCGCTTGCGCTTTCAAACACGCCAATAGCATCGAGGCGCGCTTCAAGTTCTTCCATTTGGGCCTCGGTGTTCAAGTTAGGGTCTGAGAGATTTAAGTCGTCAAAATGAAGGAACAAACGTTCCATCTCTTCATCCGTTAACCCAATCATGGCAAAGATTTCATCAAGGCCTTCCAAGTCTTCCATATCTTCCATATCAAATTCAGGTTCATAATAGAAGAGAACTGTCTCATCCAAGGAATTGATATAAACGAATTGCTCTTCGATGGTTGTACCTTCTTCAAGTTCATCATTTTCGATTAAGAAATCTACCAGGTCTTGTTTGGTTTCGAAGCCATACTCTTCGATCAATTGCTGGAGGTTTTGGTCATTAATTTTATCACCCAGCGTCTCTCTCAATTCTTCATATGTTTCAAATTCTTCTAGACTAGAAAAATGGAAATAATCGAGATGGGATTCCAGATCTTCTAGTTCCCAGCCATTCTCGTCTAAAATCGGCTTAACATCAGCCTCTGATAAAGCGGCAAAACTGGATAAAGGAAATAGGACAACGGATAAGGCAAGGGATAGCACAACAGCCAAAAGTCGCTTCAATTTAGATAACCTCCGGTTAATAGTATTTAACAAACAAATTATAGCAGATTCCAACAAATAAGTGACAAATAAATTCCATATATTTAAAATTTCTACCATCCCATACCGAGACTTCCAATAAAGTATATTTAATCGTCTAAAAATAAAACCTTTGATAGTTTACACACAAAATAACGCCTAAATGTTTCGACAATATTCGGCGTTAATCCTCGATATATGACAGTTATGGTAAACTGTTGTTTTTTATTAGGAAAAGATTGAATCGCTACATTTAGTGGTATGTTTGCACAATTTGACCCAAGATAGGCAAAAAACGACCATTCATGAGGGGGATTGCAGTGGAACAGGATTGCTGAAGTCTTGTAAAAGCTGTATTCTGGCGGTTTTTGGGGACGAAAGTTGTAGATATTTTGTTTGTTTATCTCTTGAGAAAAGGCGGTATAGTCTAGTACATTGAGGTTTTCCCAGAATCATACAAATACCATAAAGAGGAGTGGTATCTATGAAAATTCGTGCCGGAAGCTGGATGATGTTGACTGAAGCAGACAAGCTGTTCATATTAAAAGCGGTCAGTGACCGCTCAACGAGGCTGGCAAAAGGTGCCTAAGCGTGATGACCCTCTGACGAAGGCAGTGAGTTTACAGTAATTCCTCATTGTCACTGCCTCCACACTTTCCCCTGTCTCCCCCATACATATCTGCGGCTGCGTTGTTGATTGGTTCCCCGCTGAACATGTGCAATGTGCTCCTGGCCTGACTCTTGTGGACTGCCTGTATAATCTTCTCTCCGCCTTCATATGAATCAATATAAGGTGAAACTTCATTCAGTGGGGGTTCCCTTTCCCCATTGAATGTTAGTTGAACCAATCGGGCATTTACTGGCATTTGATCCCCACTTTTCTAACCGGCTCTACCTGAAGTATTACAGTGGGGGTCCTACTGCCAGTTAATGCGGGATATATTGATTGAAAAGGTGATGGAATGCGGAGAAAGCGGGTCCCGGCTTTTATGTTTCCCTTTATGATTGTCCTGTTGGCAGGCTTGCTGCTAGCTGGCATCATTTCCTTGATATTCTCTTCGGAACGTGTGGCGAAAGGAGTGGTGGAGGAGTTTTATTCCCATGAAGCAGATGGGGATTTCGCTGATTCCTGGAAGCTGCTTCATCCATTCATGAAAGAACGGTTTTCAAAGTCGGCCTATGTGCAGGACCGCACGCATGTGTTCATCGGCCATTTTGGAGCAGAAACCTTCACATATACGATTGAAGACGGCGAAAAACTGGAAGGATGGAAAATGGAAAAAGGCCGCTCCCCATTCGAAACGGCCTACAAATACCATGTCTCCCAGCAATATAAAGGCAAATACGGCAAATTCAGCTTCCAGCAAGAAGTCTACGTCACCCAAAACGAAGAAGGCGAATGGCAAATCCTCTGGGACTATAACCAATGACAAGAGGGCTTCTTCACTGCACTAAAGGGTGCCTGACCCTCACTGCGGTAAAGCGTCAGTGCACTCGCTGGTGCCTGACCCCGGGTGCGGTGAAGCGGCACAGCAGCACTGTGCCGCTCCAAGTCCTTTTTACTGTAATGGCGGCTCCGAGGCAGCCGCTGGCGCTCCCTTTCTGATGAACAGGCGGTTCGATGCGGACAGAAGCAGCAGAAGAACGAGCGAGCAAAGAATGGAGACAGCAATCATGGTGCCGCCGTTCATGACCAGCGAGTACATTACTGGTGACATGCCCTCCGGCGCATACTCTCCCCAAAAGATAACCCCGGCAACGAAATGCCAGAAGTACCTGGCCAGACTGCCCACAAATACAGCCACAATGACCCAAAGGGCTGCCGCCTTCTTGTTACCCTGCTGGACGGCCTTTTGAACCACAGGGTAGAACAGGCCGGCAAAGCCAATAAACGCAAAAGCAATAAAATATTCAATCAGGAATTGAATAATCGTCAGGAAATAGATGTCCCCGGTGACCACCTGCAATAATCCCCAAATAAAGCCCGAAATGAAACTGATTTTGAAACCCCAGCGAAAAGCAATGATAAAGATGGGCACCATAGCAAATGAAATGGACAGCCCTGGCGCGATTTGAATGGCCGGCAGCAAATCCAGTACCAGCGCTATCGCCGCAAAAAACGCCGCTTCAATCATTGCGACTAAACGATTTCTTTGCATACAAAAATCTCCCCTTTAGAAGTAATAAGCAAACCTCAAGGGGAGACCATTCATACATATATAAAGAATGAACTCATATTAATCCACATCCCTGCGCTAGCATTATCTAACAGGTTCAAAGGGTCAGAACAGTCATAAGACCTTCTTTCTCAGCTTCAAGCTCCCCTTGTGGTTATGCTTTGTATTCATTTGTGACTATACATGCGATTATAACAAATATCTCAAAATAAGCAACAATCAAGGAACTTGGCAAACTTTCACACTTTAACGCGCCGGGGGTCAGGCACCCTTTAATGCTTTACCACTGGAATGTTATCGTGCAACGAGGTTGAGGTGTTTGACGGGGTTTCCGATGATGTCTTCCGGCCTTCCGGCTTTTAGAACTTTACCGTCCTGCATCACAACTACTCGGTCAGCCAGCGCTTTTGCATCCTCTTCATCGTGTGTGACAAAGATGGATGTCACTCCGGTTTGCTTCAGGATGAGCCTCAGCTCGTCACGAATCTTCACTTGAATGCTTTTATCCAGGTTGCTGAATGGCTCATCGAACATGATGAGTGCCGGTTTTGGCGCCAATGCCCTCGCCAGGGCAACACGCTGCTGCTGGCCTCCGCTGAGCTCATATGGATAACGCTTTTCGAAACCGGAAAGGCCGACCAGCTCAAGCACTTCGTTAAGACGCTGGTTTTTTTCACGGCGGCTCATTTTCGCAAGCCCGTATTTAATGTTCCCGGCAACGGTCATATGCGGGAACAGCGCATAATCCTGGAACACCATGCCCACTCCGCGATGCTCCGGCTTTACAAACTGACGGTCATCGGCCATCTTTTTCCCATCAATCACAATGGAGCCGCCCCGCGGGACCTCAAGGCCGGAAATCAGCCTTAGAATCGTGCTTTTACCGCATCCGCTGCTGCCTAAAATCGAGATGATTTCGCCTTGCTTTACTGACAGATCAAAATTTAGGATTGTCGGTTTTTTAGCATTCTTATATCGAAAACTTAATTCGTTAATTTCAATAAACATCAGCGTTCGGCTCCTTTTCTCGTGCTAGGTTAAAAGATGAACAAACCATCCTGCAAAAAAAAACGGGAAAGTCTATTTATATGAAAAATAAGTTAGTTGGTTTTCCTGATAACGTTTCTCAGTACCAATTATAATGAAAATCATTCTCAAGTTCAATGTAAATTATCCGATATTTCACAATAAGATGTGGCAAAACAGTGAAAAACGAGGATGATTGGAAAACTGCGGCCAAAAAAACAGACTGAACCCCGTTTGGGATCCAGTCTCCATGTCTCTGTTACTTCCAGCCTACTTCATTAAAAATCTTCACAGCATCGGCATTTCTTTCCCCAAGGATATTCAAATGGATATCCTGTTCTTTGAAGTCTCCCCATGATTTCAGCAGCTCGGATGCTTCAACGTCCGGGTTGGCCGGGTATTCATTGTTTCCTTCCGCAAACAGTTTCTGTGCTTCTTCACTTGAAAGGAATTCCATGAACTTGATGGCGTTTTCCTTGTTTTTCGCATGCTTTGTTACGCCAATTCCACTGATGTTGATGTGGGTTCCTGTAGTCTCCTGGTTCGGGAAGAACACCCCTACCTGATCCGCAAGCTTCACTTCTTCAGGATTGGTCGAATTTTGCAGGCGTCCCACATAATAAGTGTTCATCACCGCCACATCGCCTTCACCGGCTACGACAGCCTTCAGCTGATCGGTGTCCCCACCCTTAGGGTCCCTTGCCATGTTGGCAACAATGCCCTCGGCCCATTCCTTCGCAGCCTCTTCGCCATTCAGTTCCATGAAGGAAGCGAGCAAGGACTGGTTGTACACATTTTCAGAAGAACGGATCAGCACTTTGCCTTTCCACTTGTCACTTGTCAAATCTTCATAGGTAGATAGTTCCTCAGGTTTTACACGGTCCTTCGCATACACAATCACACGGGCGCGCTTGGTCATTGCATACCATTCATTGTCTTTGTCACGCAGTGTTTCAGGAATGTTCTTGTCCAGCACTTCGCTCTCGACAGCCTGGAAAATGCCTTTTTCCTTTGCCCAGTGAAGGCGTCCTGCATCAGCTGCAAAGAACAGGTCACCCTGGGTTGCCTCCCCTTCCCGTGCCAGGCGTTCAATAAGCTCGTCCTCTTCACCCTTAATCACGTTCACCTTGATGCCTGTCTGTTCGGTAAAAGTCTTATAAAGCTGGTCATCTGTATCATAATGACGGCCCGTGTAGAGGTTGACTACGCCCGGATCTTCCTTCTCGGCCGGCTTGCTTGTTTCATTGGATTGCTCGCTGTTGCCGCCGCCTCCGCAAGCGGATAAAAATAGCCCAGCTGCCATTACAATTGAACCGAATCTGAATAATCTTTTTTGCATTGTTTCATTCTCCCCCTGGAAGTAAATTTGTTTTTTAATCAATAGCATTAGTTGTTGATAACGCTTCTCATTCTCAATTATATTGAAAATCATTCTCAAGTCAATGGATTTTTAATTTAAATAATGTCTATAGTGTGAAAACTCGAAAATTGTTTCTTGAATCATAGTCCCATTATCATCACCCAGTCCATAAGTTCCAACCTGTAATCCCGGATATACTTGCCCTTTAGCTGAGTCATAAGGCAAAAAGAAGCGAACAGGAAGGAATCCCCCTGTTCGCCACCATTCTTATAACTTATAAGCCCTCTACCGCATCACCGCGCCGGGGGTCAGGCACCCTTTAGCACAATAAAGTTACCTTTCTAGAATAACTTCACATCATATGCTTCAAGAATGAATCTTGGGACAAAGAACCTTGCTGTCAGAAGTGGGTCGACGATTTGAGAAACTTGGACTTGCCCTGCTGCACTGAAGAGCATGGTCAGTTCTGGGAGGGTCAAATCGGTATGGGGAAGCAGCGTGTCTGCGAAGATTTCCACTGCTGCTTTTGCTGCCTCATCGAGCGTTTCCTTGGAAACGAGGACAGCTGCACCTTCCTCATTTTCAATGAATGGGAACGGAATGCTTCTTCCTTTTACCACCTCAAGTGTAACCGTTACTTTGCCAGGAATCTCTATCCMCGAAACGCCAATCTCCCCATCGCCCATTGCAGCGTGAAGGTCACCCAGGCCAAACAGGGCACCTTCATGGAAAACCGGCAAATACAAGGTTGCCCCTTCTGCGACTAACGTGGTATCCATATTTCCGCCATGGGCTCCTGGTGTTCCATTGGAAATAGCCCCCTCCGCTGGCGCCACTCCAATTACTCCGATCATTGGGTTCAAAGGCAGCTGTATGCGGTCATTAAAAACCGCTTTTCCCTCTGAGATTGGGATCATTTTCGTTTCAAATTTTTCAATCCTGTGCCCCATAATGCCGAGCCCGGGACCAGTAGCCAGCAGGCCCTGTGCTCCCAGTTCGATTTTCTTAATCTTCACCTTCAGGATATCACCTGGCTGCGCCCCTTCCACAAAGACCGGGCCAGTAGCCGGATTGATTTGCGCCCAATCCACCGTATTGTATGGCGTGTCTTCCGACTGAATTTGATCCCGGAAACAGTCATAGGTTTCAATTTCAATAGTTGAACCGGATGGAACCCTCGCTGATGCTTCATTGTCTTTGCTAAAAGCATAGAAAAATTTTTCCTTTGTAATCAAACACCACACAACCCTTCACTTTTGTAAAAATGCAAATTTTATAATAGTTTACCATATAACTGGATCGGATGGTTTTCAGGCAATTATTGGGGGTTTCTCTCTGATAAAATAAGGGAAACGTCCATAGACTGTAAGATGACAGGAGACAAACCTATGCTTTCAAATTTTAACTATAAACACAGGAAACTGATAATCACAATCGCCTATTTGCTGTTTTTCCTCTACCTTGGAATAGCTGCTACCCTGCTTTTCTGGAGTCCGTATAGACAGGCCGTTTCAAGTACCGGAAACGCCGATTACAACCTGGTTCCCTTTCATACAATTGCCAGCTATATTCAGGCATCAGGACTGGTCGATACCAGTATCTTGGTCACAAATCTGGCAGGAAACGTGCTTGCCTTTATGCCTCTTGGCTTCTTCCTGCCATTGCTGTTTACCAGATGTGTAAAATTCAGATGGACCATTTTAGTGGTTTTCCTGACAACCCTTGCTGCAGAATGCCTGCAATTTCTTTTTCGGGTCGGCAGCTTTGATATCGACGATATCATTCTCAACACCATCGGCGGAGCCCTCGGCTTTACCATCTTCAAGCTCTGTGCCCTATGGCTGCAGTCATTGCTACGGCAAAAAAAGCATTAAGCTTCACCCCTTCACCGCACCGCGGGTCAGGCACCGTTTCACGCTTTAACGTGCTAATCCCCCCCTTTATCTTGGCACCCAGATAAGCTCGTCCGCGTTTTTGTCTTCGCTTTCGGTATATAGGCGGTACTGTTCGTGGGCGGGTTCGTTGAAATACGAAAGGGTCCGTTTGGTATTGATGTGGGGATTTTCTTTCTTGCAAATATAAGAAGGGTAGCTGCTCCATTGGTAATTGGCCATATCCCCAACCATGCCTGCTTCCAGTGGATTGCGATGGATATAGCGGCTCACGCCAAGAAAATAGTCAATCGACTCAATGACCTTTGCTCCGTACCTCCCTTGGAACAGGTGGCCATCATAATCATATTTTCGATTAAAGTAAACGGCATATCGGGAATGAAGCTCTTTAATAATTTGCGATAGAGGTGTGTGGGAAATCTCAATTTGAAAGTGGAGATGATTCGTCATCAAGCAATAGGAGTGTAAATCAAAGGGGTGGATACTGCGGACTTGCTCGAGGAGTGCAAGGTAATGGAGATAATCACGATCTTCATAAAAAATAGCTCCGCGGCGGTTCCCCCTTGCATGAACATGATAGGTGGCCCCAGGATAAAAAATACGGTATGGACGCGGCATAAACTTCCTCCCTAATAAGGTTTTTTCATCAATTCATGCCCATTCTATTCCCCCATGTACCAACCGTCAACCATCCCCAGGCGAAGTTCACAAAAAAGCCCAACCCTTCAGCGCATTAACGCACCGCGGGTCAGGCACTCTTTAGCATATTAACGCAGTGAGGGTCAGGCACGCTTTAGTGGAACAAAGCGTGCCTGACCCTCTTGGCTTAGTCTCCTTTGATTTCGAGAAGCTTGAGGCGGAGGTCGTTTTCCATGCTGGCGAGGTCGTTTTCGGCCTGGCGGCGTTTGATGCGCCCTTCTTCCTGGATGCGCATGGTTTCTTCCAGTGTGGAAATCAGGTTTTCCTGCGTTTTCTTCAGGGTTTCGATGTCGACGAGGCCGCGCTCATTTTCCTTCGCCGTCTCAATGGTGTTGCTCTTCAGCATTTCGGCGTTCTTCAAGAGAAGCTCGTTTGTTGTCTTGGAAACCTGCTTCTGCGCCTCAACCGCATGGCGCTGGCGGATCAGCGTCAAGGCAATGGCCACCTGGTTTTTCCATAACGGAATGGCGGTCATGATGGAAGACTGGATTTTTTCGACAAGCGCCTGGTTCGTATTCTGGATCAGGCGGATTTGCGGAGCACTTTGGATGGTGATCTCCCGGCTTAGTTTCAAATCATGAAGCCGTTTGTCGAGGCGGTCGGCAAACTGGATCATGTCGTTCACTTCCTGGAACTTCATCTGGTCCTGGGTCGCCGCGGCTGCTTTCTTCAGCTCCGGAATCGTCTTATTGTTCAGTTCCTCGAGCTTCAGTTCACCGGCAGCAATGTAGATGTTCAGGGCGTTAAAGTATTCCTTGTTGTGTTCATACAGCTTCTCAAGCATCGCGATATCGGACAGCAGCACATTCTTGCTGCGGTCCAATTTTACGGATATGCGGTCAATTTGGGCCCCTGTTTTCTGGTACTTCGACAGCACTTCCTGGATGGATCCGGAAAGCTTGCCGAACATCCGGCCGAAAAAGGATGGCTTATCCTGCTTGAGCTCGTCCGGGCTGACCTCCTTAAGGCGTTTCATCAGGTCATTGATGATTTCGCCGACTTCACCAACATCCTTTTTCTGGACGTGCTCGAGCATCGTGTGCGAAAAGGACAGCAGCTTCCCTTGCGCCTGGGTGCCGTACGAGATCATCGCCTGGTGATTGGCCGGGTCGATTTGCTGGGAAAGCTGAATCGCCTTGGCCTTGTTTTCCTCGGGAATCACGTCAATCAGCCTGACTGGCTTGGCATCCTCCGTCTTGCGCGCAGGCTGCAGCTGCAGCTCCGGACTTTCCTCTCCAAATGGATTGGCAAGCATGTCGTCCATCAGGTTGCCTGTATTTTTCAGCAGGTCTGGATT
This sequence comes from Bacillus sp. FJAT-27251, assembly GCF_001273925.1. Classification (GTDB taxonomy): domain Bacteria; phylum Bacillota; class Bacilli; order Bacillales; family Cytobacillaceae; genus Mesobacillus_B. The sequence continues at coordinate 378,780 of NZ_LIGG01000001.1, forward strand.
ATTTTCACTCATTCGGGAAACCTCCTGTTTTTGTCCTTGTATCTTTCTTCACGGGTACCCAGGGAAATCTTCACTTCCTCTTTCTCTTCCCGTTTGGTGTTGATGTAAAATCTTGGCCCAGTGTTTTCCTCTGTCACTGAACCATGAATTTCATTCTTGTTCGGATTGGCATGCTTCCTTTTAAACTCTTCCCACTTTTCATCGCTGTCTGCTTCGGCTGGTTTCTTGCTCCTGTTTTCTGCTTCTGCAGGCTTCTCGCGGCTCTTTTCCTCTTCAGCTGTCTTATTCCGCGCCCGGGCGGCTTCCAAAGCGGCCAAGGCGTCCTCAGCTGCTTTCCGGCCGGGAATTTGGATCCCTTTCCTTTTACCCGAATTAAGCCCTTCAGGGACTGAACGGTCGTTCTCCAAGCCTCGCGATGTCTTAATGGAGTGTTTCGCCACATCGATTTCAAAATTAAGAGTGTCAAGGTCATTCTCGATTACCTGGTATAAATCCCTTTCAATCAGCCTGCTCAACTCGGACAAGGTTTTCCGGGTTTCATTCAGTGACCAGTCAAGGTCACGGTTCTTTTTAGGCTGGGATGAGAGAAATTCATACTTCTCGGTAAGTTCAAGAACGGAATCAAGATGGGAAAAATAAAACCTTTCCGCCTGATAAAACCGCTTTGGCTCTTTTTTGGTCAAGGCATAAATTTTGCGGATCATCCTGAGCAATTCGATTCTTTCCTTTAGGGAAGGCAGATGGCGAATCGAAAACAGCAGCTTATGCAAGCGAGAGATTTTTTTCTTCGCTTCTTCAAGATTCTTCTTTATATACCGGTATTCCTTTCGGCTCAGCCCGTTTTTTTTGAGAAAGCGGGAGTCTGAATAGAGCGAAGCCAGCCAGTAAATCAGCGCTCCGCCTCCGAGCGCAGCTGCGGATGAGATGAAAAATGTATTGTAGAAAGCAAAATAGCTTAGCGTCCAAATCGTAATGGCGGACGGGACAGCCAAAGCTGTCTTGAATAAAAACGACAGAAACGAATTCATTCTGTATCGACTCCTTACGTAAGTTCCTTCTTATTCATACGAATAAAGGAGAACCAATGTTTCGTCTGGTAGCAAAAAAATGTCAAAAAGGGCGTTCTCCCTCTTTAATTCAACAATACATGATTCATTCCCTTTTTTCCACAGACCCGAATTGTAATAAAATCTAGGTCTTCAGGCGGAGATGATTCTATTAAAAAGTTCCCAATTACACCGGAGAAGTTGCTATATTTATACAATTCATGAAAATTACAAAAAAGGGATTGAACTTTGGTGGAATTTACGATTATGATGAAGATACTATCTGTCGTTTTTTGTAAGTCATAACATAAATACCTATCCCTTTAAGAATGGTGGTAAACATTTTTGGTATTTGACGGAATAATTTTCGCATTTATTGTCGGCTTCTTGCGTAAAGGAAATTTAAAAGGTTTGGCCGAGCTCAAATTAAAAGGCGGTCTCATATTCCCACTGCTTCTGATTTTGCAAATCGCTGTGTTCACATTGCAAAACAAATTCAGCCTTTTAGGTGAGTTGAGCGGGTATATTTTTATTTTGGTATATGTCGTGGGGCTGTGGTTCCTGTATTTAAACCGGACCCATCAAGGTTTCATGGTTATTTTTATAGGCGTACTCTTAAACTTCCTCGTCATGGCAGCCAACGGAGGAAGGATGCCCGTTTCAGTCGAGGCTGCAGCTGTTTTGGATCCTCATTATATTGACGCACTGAGACAAGGTTTATATGGTAAGCATATAATTTTGGACGAAACTACAAAACTCGGTTTTTTAGCTGATATTATTCCACTGTCTCCACCTTATCCACGTACCCAAGTTATCTCCATTGGGGATGTCATTATGAATATTGGTATTTTTCTCTTTATCCAGCAGCTAATGACTGGACATTTAATGAATAAAAAAGAGAAAGATGCAGCCCTTTCGACAGAAGGAGGTGAGATTCAATGAAGAAAGTACAAGGAATTAAGTTAACGAATGTTTTAATCAACGCTGTAATCATCAGTTCAGTTCTTATTGCTTTAACTTCCGGCTTTAAACTAGGATAATGATTTAAGGAGAAGGTGGGCTGTCCACCTCTCCTTTTAAATTTATATATGAGAGTGATGAAAATGTTCGTTTTAAAACCGCCTCCAAAAGTTTATCTGTTTTTAATATCTGTCCTAGGCGTCACCGTCTCTCTTTTCGTTACTCAAATAGGACAGCACCCTCTGCATGATTGGGTAATGATCTTTGCCTTAGTAGGGGCAATTCTTCTTTTAAACTATTTTATGATTGCACTTCCACCAGATGGAAATAGGCTTTCAATGGATTCTTCTGTGTTCTTGGCAAGCATCTTTATTTATGGACATAGTTTTACAATTGACGTGCTGATCATATACGCTGTCATTTTCGCCTTAACACAGAGGAAAATTGAATGGTGGAAACATATCTTTAACTTCTCACTCTATACCCTAATGATTCAAATTGCGTACCAGAGTTTTATATTTTCAGGAGGCCAAGTTGGTATTGTTCAAATGGACAATCTACTTCCCTATGTTGCCTCCCTGACTAGTTATTTTATAGCTAATGTTGTTATTATAGGAGTTTATTTCCTGCTTTCCGCATCGGAAAGGCTAGCAAACGTGCTAAAAGGGATGGTTAAGGATGCCCTGGCGACATATGTAAGTACATTATTGCTATCCCTTGTTTTGGTGATATTAATTAGTGCGGAAAATATGTTTGGATTGGCTTTATTTACTTTTATGGCCTTTTTACTGTCCCAGGCATTCAGACAGCATTTCGAATTGTATCAAGAAGTAGCGGCCAAAGCGAACAAAGATTATTTAACAGGATTGAATAACCACGGATACTTCAAGGAACTCCTGGAAAAGGAACTTATTGCTGCTCGTGAATCGGAAAAGCCTCTTTGCGTAGCATTGCTTGACCTTGATGATTTTAAAAAATATAACGATCTTAATGGTCATATTCAGGGTGACCAGCTTTTAAAGGAATTTGGTAATTTGCTTGAGGTTGAATCTGCGCCGAAGGGTTTCATAGTCTCACGTTACGGCGGGGAAGAATTTTCCGTTATCATGCCTAATACCTCCCGTAATGAGGCTTTAGGTTTTATCAATCAAGTGCGTAAAAAGACTAATGATACTGTTTTTAAAGGTGTTGAATCCCTCCCGTACGGCTGTCTGTCGTTTTCCGCAGGAATCACTCAATGGAAAAAAGAAACGTTTAATACATCAGAACTTCTAAGCAAGGCTGACCAGGCCTTATATTTTGCGAAAGACCAAGGCAAAAACCTTGTGCAAGTCTATAATGAGCATACCGATTACTCGGTTCAGCGGTCGCTGAATCTTGAGAAGGAGCTGGCGGAGGCGGAACATCAGCTGAAGATTTTCCTTTCCAAGGATGTCTATACCTACCGCCACAGTAAACGTGTCTATCAATATGCCGTTGATTTTTCGAAGAAGCTGAATCTGAGTGACCATGAAAGAAAAACATTGATACTGGGTGCCCTCGTCCATGATATCGGCAAAATAGAGATTCCGCGGGATATTTTAAATAAAAAAGGCAAGCTTGAGCCCCATGAATGGGAAATCATGAAAAAGCATGTCACCTGGGGTAAAGAGATCATCTCGATTGATAAAAAGCTTGAAGACCTTGTCCCGCTTGTGGAACTCCATCATGAGCGCTATGACGGGAAAGGCTACCCATATGGACTGAAAGGAAAAACGATTCCGAAGCTGGCCCGGATCCTTTGCATTATCGACTCGTTTGATGCGATGACAACGGAAAGGCCTTACCAAAAAACGAAAACATTCGCAGAAGGTATTGCCGAGCTGCGGAAATGGTCGGGCAGGCAATTTGATCCCCAATTTGTCGAACCGTTTATCAATATGATTGAATTGACGTATAATGTGGAAGAATGCGAAACGTTGCTTGCCGAAGAAATAGGCTGAGGCGATGAAAAACTTGAGGTGAGGATTTTTGACTTGGAAATTGAACAGCAGTGTTAGCGTGAAGGTCGACCGGTTTCAGGTGGTTGTCGACCAGGTGACACTTCCTGATGGCGATGATAAAACCTTTTCTTATCTGGATTTTGCCAAGGGAGTGTGCATCCTGCCGATTACTCCCGACCACAAAGTCGTCTGCCTGAAGCAGTACCGCCATGCTTTTAAAAGCTGGCAGTGGGAGCTCCCCGCAGGAATGATCGAAGAAGGCAGTGATCCGCTTGAAACGGCGAAGCAGGAGTTAGTGGAGGAAACCGGCTATGCGGCCGAGCACTGGCTGGAGTTGGGGAGTTTCCATCCTTCCCCGGGATCGACAAGCGAGGAGATTTTCCTGTTCGCGGCTGCCGGGCTGGTAGCAAAGGGCCAGCATTTGGAGAACAGCGAACAGCTGGAGGTACACGAGTTGACCATGGAGGAATTGAAGGAGCTGGTCGAAACCGGCGAATTCAATCATGGAGCGGGACTCGCAGCCATTTTGCGGTACAAGTTCAAGACGGATTAATGAAAAACCCCCGGTTAACGGGGGTTTTTCGTTTTTAAACGGGCAGGTATTTGACAAAATGGCCAAGGCTTTCTTTTAGGTCATACAAATCGTTCAGACGTCCTGTTAATTGGTGAAAAGCTGATTCGTTTCCTCCGTCCAGCGCTTCGTTGATTTTAAACTGCAAATAGTTAGCTTCAAGGTCCATGTCCACCGGACTAAGCAGCTGGCCTTTGCGGCTGCATTCTTCCAAATCCTTTTCACTGATATAGACAAACCAATGGTTATTTATGTTGATGAGATAATGCCAGCCTCGGGCGATGGTATACTTTCTTTGATCGATGACTTCGATGATGTCTCCTTGCTGAAGGGAAAGCAAACCAGAATGTCCCCCTCCTGGACATAAACAGTTTATGGGCTGTTCAAAGCTTCCAGCGGCAATATAATGGCCAATCATTTCAGTCTCCTCCTTCGCGAAATGAATCTGCAAACCTTGGTGAGGCATTCTTTAAATGCAATGCATTTCGGTTGATAATGATTATCATTACTTATTAGGTATATATTAATTGAAAACGATTATCACTGTCAACAAATCAGGTGACTTTTAACATAATTGTTGAAATGAATAAAAAAATGCGCTGAATGAGTACACAAAATAGCCAGCTAAGATGGCCTCAGCTGGCTTTTGTGGTATAACTGGTAAAAATTTATTCGCCATGTTCCTTTAGCTTTTGTTCCATAAACTGCAGCAATTCGTCTCTGAGTTCAGGGTTTTGCAGGGCGAATTCAATCGTCGTTTCGATGAAGCCTTGCTTTTCGCCGACATCATAGCGATTACCCTCGAACTCTAAGGCAAACACGCGCTGGATTTCGTTCAGCTTCTGGATGGCATCGGTCAGCTGGATTTCGTTGCCGGCTCCTGTTTCCTGCTTTTCGAGGAACATAAAAATTTCCGGTGTTAAAATATAACGGCCGATGATTGCCAAATTGGAGGGAGCGGTACCGGGCGAAGGTTTTTCAATGAAAGCCTTGACCTGGTAGATCCGCTCTGCGCCGGCAATCGGATCAATGATTCCATAGCGGTGCGTCTCGGTGTCAGGCACTCTTTTCACTGCAAGTACCGAGGAGAAACGCTTGTTGTATTCCTGCATTAGCTGGGCGAGGCAAGGCACTTCAGATTGAACGATGTCATCTCCCAATAGGACGGCGAACGGTTCATTGCCGATGAATTTGCGGGCGCACCAGACCGCGTGGCCCAATCCTTTTGGCTCCTTCTGGCGGATATAATGAATGTCAATCATGTTGGATATGCCCTGGACGGTTTCAAGGAGCTCGTATTTCTGTTTTTCCATCAGATTGTTTTCCAGTTCCATGGCATGGTCGAAATGGTCCTCAATCGCCCTTTTTCCTTTCCCGGTGACAATGATGATGTCTTCGATACCTGATGCGACCGCTTCTTCGACTATATATTGAATGGTCGGCTTGTCAACAATCGGCAGCATTTCTTTCGGCATCGCCTTTGTTGCCGGCAAAAATCTTGTCCCCAGGCCGGCTGCTGGAATGATTGCTTTTCTCACCTTGTGCATCTATTGATCCCCCTCTTTAAATGGCATACATTGATTCCATTTTAGCTTAAAACGGGAGGCCCTGAATACCCATTAGCCGCCCTTTATGAAAATGTTGGAAGAAGGAGAGCGGATGCGGTGGGAGAATGCAACTTTTTTGCAGTTGGTTTTATAAAGAAAAACGCACTCTTCGGTAAGGAAAGAGTGCGTCTTTCTGCGGTTTCCAGTCATTTAATCAAACGTTTGATTAAAACCAGGAAGGGCGGGGCGATTTCCGCTCTTCCGCGCTGCTGTTGCAAGGGTGTTGTATTAGAGGTGCTTTTCCCATCCTTCAGAAGTTAGGGCCATGAACCTTGCTTCATTTTTCTCATCAAGAGCCTTGTCGATCTCCTCTGCACGGCGGGTTTCAAGGAAGCGCTGCTGAACTTGCTGGATAATCTGGTTGGCTCCCTTCGTATACCTTGTCCTCTTCTGGGATAAGATTGCCTCGTTTTCATTTTGTACGTTCAAGGCTTCGACAAAAGATGCAATATATTCATCGTGACTATTAGAAAAATCCGGCTTCCAATTATTCATAGTTCTACCCTACTTTCTGTTTTTGTTTTGTCCAAGTTCCCAATTCTTATTTGTTCTTTCTTTACCCCGGAATTCCATAAAAATAACAACAAAACGCACAAAATATCTTGCTTCACCCCATTAAAGGGTGCCAGACCCCCGGCGCGGTGATGCGGTAATGCGGGGATTTCCACTCTGTTTTAAAAAAATAGGAATAAAATGGATGTTGAGGTATTTGAGAAAAATGTCGAAGAGGCGATTGCAGAAGTTGGGAGTTTGTGGGCGGAAAACCGAGTCATGGGGTCAGACACCGTTTAGCCCTTTAAAGCACTAGGGGTCAGGCACTCTTTAGGGCATTAAAATGCTGCAGGGACATGGAGTTCCTGCAGCATTTTAATGACTTCTCTTAATGTTGATGGCCGCCTTCTTCGGGTGCTGGTCCCATATAGAAACCATTGATGAACACATGCATTTCGGTCTTTCCGTCCGGATTAATAAACGCTGCGCCTACCATCGTGGCCGGTCCCATTCCAGGCATTTCGGTTTTGATTACTTCAACTGCACCTGCCCCGCTCCATTTAAAGCCCTGAGCCAATAGATCTCCACGCACATTCTTAAACACATCACCGCTGATCAGGCCGGCCACAATCTTATTGCGTTCCGCCCCCTGAAGCGGCTTCAGGCTCTCGCATTCACATGGCTCTTCTGCCGCGAGCACGGCACTTCCCGGTGCCAAAAATAACAATAAAACCAGCAAACTTCCACATAAAACTGCCAAACTGCGCTTCATTTCTTTTCCTCCTTTTTTAATGTCTCCTCTATCATTCTTCATTCCGGTCAAACTTCCTTCCTGTTCGGCACTTTGTTTCAAAAGTTGCCACATTTAAACAAGAAGGACAGAAGTCCATCTCTATCCGGTTGTTGAATTATGTCGATTTTTCGAATGTTATTCAAGTCCTCTAATGGTGACGGAAAAAGGTGATAGTATTAGAGTGAAGCAGTCTATTTAATCGATGGGGGCATTTTCTGTCGGGAATAAGGGGTGTGGAATGTACATAAATCAGCGTTATATTATCAGGGACAAGATGCATTTTATGATTGGCTTTCGCAAGGCAAATGGAGATTATATGACAAGGATTGTCGAAGAAAAGCGGGATTTGATTGTTGAACGCCATCCTGAGATTCTTATTGAGGAAACCCTGAATTACTTTGGATTTGATTGGCCCGGAGCTATTAAATCGGCCGGGACCATCCTTGGCGAACTTAAAATGAGCCCGTTCATTGTCAATCCAAACAACACCGTCTGCCTGTTGCCTGCCAAGTCTCCAATCAGAGGAAGCCTCGTTTATATGAACATCCAGCACATTGAAAATATCGAACCTTATGGTAAGGGAACCATTGTCATGTGCACCGGCAACCGTTCCATCATCCTCCCTTCCAGAACAACCCGCCTTGTGACAAAAGTCAGCCAAGCCAGGACATTGAGGAAAATCATCATCGGACGAAACAGCGGAATTGAGCGGAAAATAATCTATCGATACTGCAGGGACACCGGAAGATTTATCATCCATAACGATGGGGATCCTGATTAAACCACTCACCTCCAACAGGGCAGGATTCAATCCAGTCCTGTTTTTTAATGCTTTACCCAATGAAAGAGTGCCTGACCCCCGGCGCTTTAAAGCGCCGGGGGTCAGGCACTCTTCATTCTATTAAAGGGATGGTGCGTAGGCTGTTTTTGGGATTTTGTTGTAGTCGGCTGGATCAAGCTGTTCGACGGAGCTGTCGGTTACGCCATTAATGATGCCGTAAAGTCCGGTTTCGACTGCTTTGACCAGCTGGCCTTTTTTCTTTTGCCCAAGTGTGTGGGATTGTCCCCTGACTTCGAATAGGATTGTTCCGCTGCCGTTAAGAGCAAAGCTTCCAAGGGCGGTGCCCGGCAGGTCAAGGTTCTGGCTGTATAAGCTGATATTGTTGAACGGCGAGTTTTCACCCAATGACTGCAATGCATTATAAGCGGCCAGGTTCAGCTGTTTGGAGTAATCCAGATTAAAGTTGTCCTTATATTCTGCATACTTCGCGCCTCTCTCTGTATTAGGGTCTGGAACAAAGTCCGCTGACAAGGACATTGTCACAAGGTCATCGGTTCCTTCAACATAATACTGTCCCTGATGGTGAAGGTCGATGAACACATCCACTTTGCCAAACTCAGCCTGCAGCGACTTGTACACATCCCTGACTGTCTGGGACTCAGGAGTGATATACCAGCCCGGAGTGCTGGAGTTGCCAGGGAAATCCTCAGCCTTAGGAACATAATTCAGATCCGGGTTGAAATCACGGTTCACGTCAAACCCTGGACGCTGGGAATAATCCCTTTGCTGCATATTGCTGGAAGTATAGTAGTTCCACGCTGGCCGGGAAGCATCCGCGAGCTGAGGGAATGCCTGTACGACTTCTGCCCATGACATATCATTGCCGCGGCGGTCCAGTTCGGACGCATCCGGATTCATTTTCGGCAGGGCGATAAACGTGATTTCCTCACGGATTTTTTTGGCTTCAGGCGAATTGCTTGAGCCCAGGTACTGAAGAATGTTCAGGATGGCCTCTGTGCCTGTCTTTTCATTTCCGTGGATTTCACTTTCAATCAAAATGACTTTGTCTCCTGTCCCAACTCTTGCCTGGTAAATATCGCGGCCCTGATTGGATTTTCCAACCACATCAAGCGAGACACGGCCCTGGCTGCTGCTTTCAATCTGCTGCAGCTTCTTCACCATTTCAGCATAATTTGTCCACCCCTGGATGGAATAGACCTGGTTGGGGTTTGTCAGGTTGCCATTTGGAGAATTGGTCGCCAGTGCAGGTGCAGCCAGGCTTGCGCACAATGCCAATGCACTTACTCCGGCCAATATTTTCTTTCCTTTCATCTGCCTCTTCACTCCTTAACTCTATGTATTTGTTATAAATCTCATTATAAAAAACAATCAGACTAAATGCCTGATTATTTAAAACTATTTTAATATTCAATTCAATAAGCCTTTCGCCCCACTAAATACCTTCGTGCTACTCCCCCACTAAAAAACAAAGATCCCCATTCATCCATTGAAAGGGGATCTTTCTCTTATTTCCACGCCATCATAAACTCATGAACCAGCCGTGCCGCAAGCGCAGCAGTTCGATTCTGCTCATCGAGGTCGGGGTTGACCTCGCACACATCGAACGACAGCAGCTTGCTGTTCCCGGCCAGCGTCCGGATCAGTTCGCGGATTGCCTTGGGCTCAAGCCCGAATGGCGACGGCGCACTCACCCCTGGCGCATAGGCGGAAGAGATGGCATCCGTGCACAAAGTTAGGACCAGGGCATCATGCCCGGAAACGAATTCCTCCAGCTGCCGCATGGTCTTCTCCATCCGGCCTGGGAGCAAATCCTCTTCCAGTACGTACGCCACCCCATGCTTTTTTGCCTCTGCAAACAAGGCGGCCGTATTGCCCTGCTTCTGGATTCCGGCCACAAAATAGCCCGCTCGGGGATCTTCATCCAAAATTTGTTTGAACATTGTCCCCGATGACGGCTGTTCCTCATAAGGCCGCATGTCAAAATGGGCGTCAATATTGACGAGCCCAAGGCGCGCACTTCCGCCAGCCGCCTGCCTTGCTCCAAGGTAATGGCCGTAAAATGTTTCATGGCCGCCGCCGAGGATGATGGGAATCACATTTTTACCGAGCAAGGCGGAAACAGCATTCCCAAGCTCAGCCTGGGCAGCCTCCATTTCCGTGCCTTCGCAGAGGATATCGCCAAAATCATACACCTCCGCATCCGCTGGCAGATGCCCAGGCAGGTTGGCGAGCGCTTTCCTGATTGCCTCAGGGCCTTTCGCCGCCCCTGGCACTCCTTTGTTCCTCCTGACTCCCTCGTCGCATCGGAAGCCGATCAGCCCGAATACCGGCCCCTGGCCATCCTGTTTCTCCAATTCCGCAAGCGTCGTCAGCTTGACTATTTGGTGAAGGCGAAAGCTTAACCGATCACTCTCTGAATCTACTCTTCCCTGCCAGCAATCGGCATTGTACTGGACCAACATGGCAGCACCCCCTTTTTTAAAATTATACAGGGGCATCCACCTTCTGTTAAACACACATTTTCAAATTATTTCCTGCCTGTCCCCAACTTTTCGGAACAAAAACAAGACCTCCTGTATACACTGATATAAAGGTGTTAAAGGAGTGGTAATCATGCTGCTTGAATTAACGCTTTATCTCCTCATTGGTTTCATGGGCCTGTTTCTCAGCAAGGCCAACTCGCGCAGGGAGATCAAGAATGGCATCATCTTCGTAGCTTTCTGGCCTTACTTTTTCCTATTGAAATATGTCGAGTTCACTGATAACGCCAAGCGCAACAGCCGAAATAGATAAAAGCAGCAAAAGGGCACCTTCCGTCACACATCGGATGGTGCCCTTTCCATTTGCTGTTTCTGGCCGGCAGGAGCTGTTTTTAACAGCCGATATACGGCTCCTTTCGAATGGTCAGGGCTATTCCCGCTGGCCCATGCCTGTATAAATGAGGATGGCATCCCGCAGGAACTTGGCGGTGCCAGGCTGCTCCTTATCATAGTAGGCAGTAAACCGTTCGTCGGCGACATACATCTCCGCCAGGCCGGCATGGGCCTCCTTGCTGTACTGGTCCCAATAAAAGGTGAGCCACTGCTTGTGCAGCTCTGCCGCTTTTTGGGCAAGCTCCCCTGCCGGATCCCCGGCAGCAAACGCCTGGGCGAGCGTTTCATTCAGCTGCCGCTCAAGCTCAACCACTTTATTGTACTCTTCCTCGCTCATGTTCATCAGTTTTGCATTAGACCGGTTGACAGCCTCTTCCCCATATTTTTCCCGAGCTTCTTTTCCATATTTCTTCTCGTTCTCTTCAATCATTTTATGCTTAAATCCTTTAAATTTTTCCTTATCGCTCATGGTGGTTCTCCCCTCTTTCTGTTCAATCGTATTGTTCACATTTTCAATCAGGGCGTCCAGCTGGACCCGCTTTTCCAGAAGCTTTTGGCGATGCTCCCTCAATGCCTGTGCCGCATCAAAGGAGGGCGCCGTTATGATGGCCTTGATATCCTCAAGTGCCAGGCCTAGTTCCCGGTAAAACAGGATCTGCTGCAGCATGTCGACCTCATTAAGCCCGTAAATCCGGTAGCCTGACGAATTGATCCTTGCCGGCGCCAGGAGGCCAATTTCATCATAATACCTGAGCGTCCGGGTGCTGACGCCCGCCAGCCTTGCCAGCTGCTGCACGGTATATTCCATGGTGTTCACCCCTCTCATATAAAACGATACACCTTCACGCAGCGTAAAGGTCAACTATATTTTCCGCCTAATTTTAATAAAATAAAAAACTCCGCCAGCAAGGGGCGGAGCTCAATATATGGGGGAGGGGCAGAACACTGATCGGGATGGTTACGCAGACTTGCCTGCTGCGGCACCTTTCTTGTTGAATGTTTTGCGCAGGAACGGTACCACCCAGCGGTCCAGGCCATAAACGCCTGCATTGTAGCCAGCGAACAGGATAAGTCCGCCCAGGAAGATGTCAGTTGGGTTATGGGAGACAGTTCCTGCAAGGAAGAACGAGAAGTTCATCAAAAGGCCGAAGAACGCAGCCGCAGTTGTCAGGCAGCCAAGAATCAGGCCAAGGCCGATAAGGAACTCGCCAAGCGGAACAATGAAGTTGAACAGCTCGACATTTGGCAGCGCGATGCCTTCCAGGAAGGATACATACCAGCTGTAGACCATATTGCCATCAGGACCTTTTACCGGATTGGCCACCGCATTTTGCAGATACCCTGAAGCATCAAAACCTCCTGTAAGTTTTCCCCAGCCGGCTGTCATCCACGCATAGCCAAGATAAAGACGAATCACAGTCAGAATACCAGCGGCAATTTTGTTTTCCCTTAAAAATGTTGCGAACATGAAGATCGCTTCCCTTCGTTTAATAAGATGTTTGATTACACTATCAATATATCAATTTTAACTGTAAAAATACTGCCAAAGTGACAAAGTTCACAGTTTGTTAATAACATCTTGACAGAAATATGGCGAAGGGATTCATGCCGTGTCGACACTGCTTTTTATCAGGCCATAAGGCCGCATGAACACTGTTTTTTGCCAAACATCAGTATGTAAGCAGCCGGAAATTCGGTGTTCACTCTTTGTACCTGTTTGGCGAATTCCGCCTCATCGATCGGTACGGAGGCAAGGGAATCCGCCTTTCTCTGGGTATCAATCGAAGCGCCGGGAGGAACAAAGCTGCAGGGCCTTAAGGTTACGCCACCAGTGATGACGGCATTTGCCCCAATGTAACTGCCCTTCCCCACTCTTGCACGAATGACAATCGACTGAAAGCCGATAAAGACGCCGTCTTCAATTAGGCACGGCCCGTGGATCAGGGAGCCATGTGTACAGGAAACGCCCTGGCCAACATAAATGGAATACCGCCTCCCCCCTGCCTCAACAAATTCGTTTGCCAGTCCGTGCAGGATAACTCCATCTTGCAGATTCGTATTCTCGCCAATATAAAAGGGGGTACCTTCATCGGCGCGAATGCTGACAAATGGAGCGACAAAGACGTTCCTCCTGATCGTGACATCCCCGATTACACAGCTGAAAGGACTTAAAAAGGCCTGGGTGGACACCTGGGGATAGACGGGATGATTCAAGGTTGTTTTCGGATTGGGGCCAATAAAATATGGATAAGATCTCATGGCAGCGCAAGCCTCCTTTTTTTATAAGCGTATTTAAACCACTCTCCCCGCAGACCTCTCCACCGCCATTCCGAACAAAAAAACCGGAACATCATGTTCCGGTTTCTTTGTTACTCACCCACAGCCGCAAGCGGCAGGGCGATATCTATCCTTGTCCCTTGCTGAAGCTTGCTTTTATAAGTAATGCTTCCGTTATGCTGCTTGATTATTTTATGGCAGATCATCAGCCCAAGGCCCGTCCCTTTTTCCTTCAGCGTATAAAAAGGCTCCCCGATGCGGTGCAGCAGATTTTCCGGTATCCCGCATCCCTGGTCCTGAACGGAAATCAGCGCTTCCCCTTCTGCCGATTTTCTTGCCGTAACATCAATCCGTCCCCCATCTGGCATGGCCTCAATCGCATTTTTAAAAATATTGACGAACACCTGCATGATTTGGTTCTTTTCGCATGTGATGAAGATTGAGCTTTCTTCCGCATCAAAATGGAACTGAATATTATGCAGATGTGCCTGCGGGGACAAAAGTCCGATCGTTTTTTCAATCAGCTCATTGATATTGGTCGTCGTCAATTGGACAGCCTGCGGTTTCCCGAGGGAAAGCAGTTCACTCGTAATCGTCTCAATCCGCTCCAGTTCGCTGAGAAGAAGCTCATTGTAGGAGTTGGAGCCGTTTTCCCACCTCTGCAGCTGGACAAACCCTTTGATGGTTGTCAGGGGGTTCCGGATCTCATGAGCAACTCCCGCGGCAAGCTCGCCGACAATGGACAGCTTCTCGGACTTAAGGAGGGCTTCCTCTGCTTTTTTCCGTTCGGAAATATCACGGCTGATGAAGACAATATGCTCAACTTCCCCGTTTTCGCCTTTCACCGGCATGCAGCGGGACTCAAATTCAATCCAGCGGCCATCTTTATGCTGCAGCCTGAATTCGGCAGACTGGAATGTTTCTGCCGCAAACATCTTTTCAATCTTTCGGCGGAAAGCAGCTGCGTCGTCTGGATGGATGGCCTCGAAAAGCTCCATCTCTTTCAATTGGGCGGAGTGATATCCTAAAAGTGACTGGTGCGAAGGGGAATAGTAGCTAATCCTCTGATGCTTATCCACTACCAGGATCAAATCGGAAGTGTTTTCGGCAATCAGCCGGTATTTCGCTTCACTCTCCTCCACCAGCTTGTACATCTCGGACAATGTTGAATTGAAACGGTATAGTTTCATATAGGATTCAATCAGCAAGATTCCCAGGCCCACACCGAGCAGCACAAACAAAACATATTGAACATGGAAGAAAACATAGTTTTGAGCAATCTTAAAAATTAGCATGACACTTATATAAATCGCTGTATAAGCAGCAAACATCACTGCGGTCCGTTTGACTGGCGACCATTTTTTTGTTAAAAACCAAATGACCGTGAAGCTAACCATGAAAAGCACCCAGCCAGTAATGGCCGGAGTCCAGTTTCCTGAAGACAAAAGCCTGGCAGCAAGGGCGATAGAGCCTGAAATGAGGCCGCCCACAGGGCCAAAATAGGAAAAGACAAGCAGGACCGGAGCATAGCGCAAATCATAGGAATAGCCTTCATACCGGATGGTTAACAAAACCAGGATCCAGGCAACCATGCCAGCATACAAACCAATCCACACGGGAAACATGGAGAGCGGCCTATGGTCGACAAACGAACGGACGACCAGCGGAATGCTGACCAATAGCGCAAATATGGAAAGATTAATAATATAGTCAACTATCAGCAAACCACAACCACCCAATCTATTTACAAATTCATGCCTTCTTTTCATCATAAACCAGTGATTGAACTATTTCCATAATTTCTAGATTCTTTGCCCCATAAAAAAACAGCCTGCAGATTTACCTGCAAGCTGTTTTTTATATGAAAGAGTTTACACTGCTTTTCCTGCCGCAGCGGCTTTCTTGTTGAATGTTTTGCGCATGAACGGTACCACCCAGCGGTCAAGTCCATAAACGCCTGCGTTATAGCCGGCAAACAGGATAAGTCCGCCCAGGAAGATGTCGGTCGGGTTATGGGAAACCGTTCCAGCCAGGAAGAAAGAGAAGTTCATCACAAGTCCAAAGAACATGGCAGCTGTTGTCAGGCAGCCGAGAATCAGGCCAAGGCCGATAAGGAACTCGCCAAGCGGAACAATGAAGTTGAACAGTTCGACGTTTGGCAGCGCGATGCCTTCCAGGAAGGATACATACCAGCTGTAGACCATATTGCCATCAGGACCTTTTACCGGATTGGCCACCGCATTTTGCAGATACCCTGAAGCATCAAAACC
>NZ_LIGG01000001.1:401102-466091 GCF_001273925.1 Bacillus sp. FJAT-27251
TTTACGACAAAAGGCCTCGTATACGACAAAGTTTAGGTTCTTTACGACAATCTTCCCGGTCCTTACAACAATTCGGAACGACTTACGACAAAACGCCCAGTCCTTACAACAAAACGCCGCGTCCTCACGACAAAGTCCACAACACTTCTTCCCCACCCTGACCGGGCCGTTGGAGCCTGCTGCACCAGGCTCCTTGGCTTATCCCTGTACCCCGGCCCTCTCGGCAATGAAGCCGACGCCATCGAGAAGTTTATGCCACTCCTCAAGGGTTTCCAGCTTGATTTGAACCGGCGTGTCCGGATGGTTTGTGTATTCCACTGTCCAGATGCCATTGTGGGACGGCAGGAAAAACAGGATGTTTTCCAGCAGCGGGTTCGCATCAACATCGGGATTATGGAAAAACGAGATGTTATACAGCGTCCATTGCTGTTTTTCCAGAGCCGCAAGAAACTGTTCAAAGCTTTCCTTTTCATCCGGCGTGAAACTGCTTTTTTTCCAGACCTTTTTTACATTTTTCGCATCGCTCAGGAGGTCGAATGCCTGGTCGCTGAGGGAGAAGGATGCTTCTTCTCCTGTTCCGTGATGCGCAAACTGATAATAATCCTTTATCATGCCGGGAATTTCATCCTGGCCGATAAAGGCAAACTCATGGATCACATTCTTGACCACCAGGTTGGACAGCCAGGTGCTGCCTTCGATATGGTGGATCATCAGAAGATGCTGCTGCGGAAGATTTGAACAGCGGATCATATACTTTGAATGGATGAAAGACTGGACAAACTGGATCATCTCGTCACTGAGCGGCGTTTCCTCCCGAGCGTCCCGCTCGTCATCCCAGATTCCCTTCAGCATCAGCTGGTGGGCAGTCGCATCCATAATCGCCTCCCACTCCCTGGTGCTCCGCTTTCCCATCGAATTTTCCGCTATCCCTTTCGCCATGCCCGGTTGGCCGCAAAGCGTGACCAGCAGGGCCAGCTCTTCTGTGGTACAGGAAAGAACAGGTTTCATGTCATGCACTCCTTTCTTTCTATAAAAATAGGAAATTCAAAACGGCCTCAATCGCCAGGAAGGCCAGGATGGCCGCAATTCCGCCAACAATCAGCACGCCAAGCAGGGCGAGCCTGCGCATAAGCCAGTTGTATTTCCTGAATTTCTTGTAAAAATAAKGACCGAACCCAAAGAGAAAAGCCATTAGAAAATTAATGATCTTCTGCAAGGCGTTTTGAGGATTTTCCCATGTTCCCCAATCGTAATAATCAACGATTACACTGCCCAGCACCAGAACAGTCAGGGCATACCCCCATTGAAACGCCCACCACAGGCCGATAAAATCCAAAAAGTAAGTAACAAACTCCTCCATACTCACAGCCAGTTCTCCACCTTCTTAAAATCTCTTTCTAGTTAAACCAGCTTTTCACTGATTTAAAGCCGTTTTCAATCCCCTTGCCGATTTTCCCGCCAAGGTCTTTGGCGGCGTCTCCAATCTGCGAGCTGAAAACCGCCCCAGCAAGCCCGCCGGCAGCCCCGCCAACAACTACACCAATTGGGCCGCCAATCGCGCCTCCTATCAGGGCGCCGGCCTTCGCCCCTGCTCCAATCGCCGCCACATCGGCAACAACTCCGCCAGTTGCTCTCCCGAATCTTTCAGGTCGGCTCAAATGGGCGTTTTTCGGGTCGGCATATTCGGCGACACCAGCCCCAGCGGTAATCACTCCTCCAATAATTGGAATCCCCCTCCCAATCTTGGTAAAGCCTTTCGCTTCTGCCACCGTGCTGGTTACTTCTTTAGCGCCCATTGTTATTCTTTTCTCAAACGAGCCGGCTAGCGTCGTTCCTTTCATCGTCGTCGCATTCTTCGGAAATCCGGCGGCATGCTTTAACACGGCAGCCGGGTTCGTGTAGGAAGCGACAAAGTTGCGCACCGCTTTTCCAACTGGATTGGTTGTTTGCGAGCGGGCGGCATTGTAAAGAAAACGGGCTGTCTTCGAGCTGTACCCCCCTCTGCTCGTCCACGAGGAATGGGCAGAAACTGAAAACTTATAGCCGCCCTTGATACGATTCCACCAGTTCGGCTTCCCGCCGATATAGTTGATTCCAAGCTTGCGCGTCATCATCAAGGCTGTGGCCACGGAGGCCGCCTGGGAAGCAATCAACGCTTTGTCAAAGCCGCTTATCTGCTCATTAATCTGATGAAAATATTTAAAAATACCATAAAGATTACCTGATTCATCTTTGGATGGACTATCGTTTATCGGATGTGGGGATTTTATGGCCTCTTCTGCCTTCTTGGTTCCCCCTGGCTGCTGCGCCCCGCCCGCATTCCATTTCTCCACCAAATCATGGGCCCTTCTTTTGAGGTGTTCATCTGCGGTTGTATACCTGTTCATGGCATCATCGATGAATTGGTGAAGCTGATTCAGCCTTGATTGAAGCCGATCAGTCGAGTGGACGGCTTTTGAAAGCCTGATTCCAATGTTTCGACGGCCCTGGATGGAGCTGTCGACAGCATTTTTCAGCGCTGCCGTCTGGCTGGCCATGCTTGTCAGCTTGCCAGCCTCATGTTTAATTTGAGAATTTGCGCTCCTGACTAGAGCCGGTTTTATATGTATGCGGGACACATCGGCGCCTCCTCTTTTATTTACTGAAAAAATAAAAGGTTTTACACTGTCGTTAACTTTTTAACCACACTATTTTACCATGTGGAGCTGGAAAGGAAGGAAAATTATGTGAAATTGGGTCTTCATACCTATATGAATGCATAAAAAAGAGGCCTTCCCGCAGGCCTCTTTTCTTATTGCTTATACTGATTCAAATCGGTAATGCAATCCTGGACAAGGGTAACGGCCTGGCTCATGGCGGCGCCTCCACCGAAGGCCGCGGTCACACCAATCGCCTCTAAGATCTCTTCTTCTGATGCTCCCTGGTCAAGACACCCTTTTGTATGGTAAATGATGCAGTATTCATCCTGAGAGTAAATGGAGATTCCAAGGGCAATCAGCTGCTTTTCTTTTTGGGAGAGCTGGCCTTCCTTAAAACAGGCCTCCGTAAACGCATTGAAATGATGCGCAATTTCCGGCATCTTTTGCGTAAAGGTTCCTAATCCCATTTTAAAATCAAGCAGTGCCGCTTCTGTCTCATTTTGAGGCTCATGTTCGTAATGTTCCATCTCATCACAGCTCCATTCCGGAAAATTTCATGGTTAGTATGAGTTATTAGTTTAAAAGTATACGTACCGGATTGAGCTTCAATGATATATCGGCGGTACATCCTTCGTCACCGCCCCTTTCCAGGTGATATTCAAGTCACCGGCCGGGCTTATGCCTGCATAAAACACAGCTGTCTCATCGGCAGCCCGCTGGTCAGCCAGCTGCTGCCTGACC
Organism: Bacillus sp. FJAT-27251; assembly: GCF_001273925.1. GTDB lineage: Bacteria > Bacillota > Bacilli > Bacillales > Cytobacillaceae > Mesobacillus_B. Next base: position 404,483 of record NZ_LIGG01000001.1, read on the forward strand.
CACTGCTCGCTTTTCCCGAGCTTCTTGATAGCGTCCTGCTGGAGTTCCCCGTCCAGGATGACCGGGATTTCGTACTGTATCTCCTCAGGTTCTTTCCCGATGTGGGACAGTGTGACTGTTTGTTTATCCGGGACCAGGTTCACGGACATTCTGCCATTTGCCTCGATAATGGCCAAGTCCACATCCTTCATGGCAAATACATCTTTTTCCCGGAGCATTTGCAGGACATTATCAATGGAATAATTGATTTTTTTTAGATTTTGGACCAGCAGTTCGCCTTTGTAGATCACAACCGTGGGCTCGAACGTGACAAGCCGGCCAAACTTCCTGTATCTCATTTTCAAAAAAATGATCAGCTTCTGCAAAAGGGCAATCGCAATCATCGCCACTACTGTATGGATATGATTAATGCCAGGGTCGGCAATATCCGCGCCCACCACGGAACCCAGCACAAGTACAACGAGAAAATCAAAAACAGGGAGTTCGCCAATCGAGCGTTTGCCCATATACAACCCTAATAACAGTAAGAATGGCAGGATCGTGAAAATCCTCCCGATTACTTTAATGCTGTCCATGAGTATGTCTATGCTGCATCCCTCCCGAAACTTTGCTGGGAATCGGGGAAACACAGGCCCAGGTCCTTTTTGTTCCCAAAGTTCCCTTATCACTGATCAGGTCCGTGCGCTGACGGCAGTTCCTCGTTCCTATTGTTTGATAGAAGGTATATTTTATTCCCTTTTTTGCATAAGCTGCATGCGGTCATTGAAAAGTGTCGGATACGAGAGAAAACCGAGCATGATGCTTGTAACAGCCGCATTCGTTAACAGCAGGAACAAAATGAGCAGCTGGAATTGCACCGCCTGGATTGGATCGGCTCCGGCGATGATCTGTCCGCTCATCATTCCCGGGAGCTGGACGAGGCCAACGGTTTTCTGGCTTTCGATGGTTGGGATCATGCTCGCTTTGATGGCGGCAATCAGCTGGCTGTGGATGGCCTGTTTTGGCGTACCGCCGAGCGATAGGATTAATTCTGTCTGGTCCTGGTGGTTTTCCACCTCGGCTGTGAACCGGTTGAGAAATAAAATGGAAAGCACCATCGAGTTTCCGATGACCATTCCGCTGATGGAAATGATGTATTGCGCAGTCGGCGGGGTAATGCCGAAGCCAATCAGAATGCCCTGGGTCAAAATTTCAATAAAAATCAGGGTGATGGCGATTTTCCAGGTGATCCCTTTGATGGCCGCCCCCTTTTTGCGCGCATTTTGCGTAGCGGCGCCGATCATGATGGCCACCATTAAAAAGATGAACAGAAAGCTTTCCGAATCGAATACAAACTGCAGCACATAGCCGATAAGCAGCAGCTGGATGATGGAACGGACCGTAGCAATTATGGTGTCCCTTTCCAGGCCAAGCTGGAAGGTTTTTGATAATAAAAGCGGGATGAGGACGAAAATCAGCGTCAAGGCCAGCGAAAAATAGCTCATGCTTCTTCCCCCTTTACAAATTTCCTCACTTTTTCATTCACGGGGTTTTTCAGCAAGTCGCTTTCACCAGTCTCGATGACTTCGCCTTCCATCATCACCCATGTATAATCCGCAACCTTCAGGGCCTGCTGGAGATTATGGGTAATCCAAATGATGGTTGTGCTGTATTTGGTGTTGATTTTTACGATTAGTTCCTCAATTTCCTTTGTTGAGGTGCGGTCAAGGGACGAGGTGATTTCATCGAGCAGCAGGATTTCCGGATGGTTCACAAGGGTGCGGGCAATCGAGACCTTTTGGCGCTGGCCGCCAGAAAGGTCTTTTACATTGCGGCCGAGGAAGTCTTGGTTCAGCCCGACATCCTCAAGCAGGCCCGCAGCCTCTTTTTCTTTTAGTTTCTTTCCCTGCAGCTGAAACGGCAGGKTCAGGTTATCCATGACGGTGCCGCCCACCATCGGAGCACTTTGCAGGGCAATCCCGACCTGGCGCCTGAGCCCGACCGGATCGTAGCTTCCAATCGGTTTATTTTTAATGAAAATCTCCCCTGCATCAGGTGACATCAAGCCGTTGCACAGCTTAAGCAGGGTCGTCTTTCCCGCTCCGGAAGGGCCGACAAGCGTCGTGATCCGGCCTTGCGGAAACGAGCCGGTAATTCTTTTTAAAATGTGGGAGTCTCCAGCGTGGAAGTCCACCTGCTGGAAATGGATGGCGGGCTTGTACGTTTGCTGCATATTCTCACTTCCTTATAAAATAAACACTCTCTAATCCTTCATTCTAGTTTTCACCGCCGGCTGCTGCAACAAACCAGCTTATTGCCCTTTGTGCTTAATGTGCAAAAAAGCCTGCCGGGAGAGGGGGGCTCCTTGACAGGCTTTTTTATCTATTGGTTTTAGGAAGTTTTTAAAATTGGGACGTTGTGTGTTTAAGCTGCTTTTCCTGCGGATGCAGGAGCTTTCTTATTGAACTTTTTGTTCATGAACGGCACGATCCAGCGGTCAAGACCATAGCGGCCTGCGTTGTATCCAGCAAACAGGATGACGGCGCCAAGGAAAATGTCGGTTGGGTTATGGGACACGGTTCCGGCAAGGAAGAAAGAGAAGTTCATCACAAGGCCGAAGAACGCGGCTGCCGTTGTCAGGGCGCCAAGGATCAGGCCTAGGCCTACAAGGAATTCTCCAAGCGGAACAATGAAGTTGAAAATATCAATGTTTGGAAGCGCGAAGCTTTCCAGGAAGTTGACGTACCAGCCATAAACGGCGTTTCCGTCTGGGCCGGTGACTGGATTGGCAATGGCGTTCTTGAGAAAGCCTGAAGCGTCAAACCCTCCGGTCAGTTTGCCCCAGCCGGCTGTCATCCAGGCAAAGCCGAGGAATAATCGAATGGCAAGAAGAATACCAGCAGCAATTTTGTTTTCCCTTAAAAATGTTGCGAACATAATGATCGCTTCCTTTCGGTTGAATGATTTATTAATGATTACACTGTAAATATACCAGAATGTTGGATGGTTGGGTGGTGTTTGTGAACTTGTTCACAATTTGTTAAAAGGATTATGGCGAAGGTGTGAACAATGGATATGTTGGAAACTATTGGGGCGGAGGAAGGGGCTGTCTTAGCGGGCGACATTTTTCCTAGTGGAGAGCGCGAAAATAGTCGAAAAGTAATGGGACTTTTTTGGTAGATAAATATTCATAATATTCCACTTTTTGTTACAATGGGTATAGACAATTTTTTACAAACAGGAGGAAATGGACATGCCCCTGATTCATATGAAGGAAATTTATACCCCTTTAAGGTTCATCAGGATTAAATTATTCAGGTCCAAAGAAGGACAAATCTATGTAAAAATCGGCAGCAAGCCCCGAAAGCGCCTATTTGGAAGCAAACAGGACGTTTCCTACTAACTCATCCAAATTACCCAGCAACAAAACAAAAAAATGCAGGCCTCCAAAAGGCCCTGCAGCGGGGTCTGGCACCCTTTACCCCATCACCGCACCGCGGGTCAGGCACTCTTTAGCGCTTCACCGCAAGTGGGGTCAGGCACCGTTTAGTGCTGTGGTGTGGTGATGGATTTTGGTTTTGTAGAGTTGGGTGGAGTGATGGTAGATGGTGTTGAAGAGGTCCTGGTTGATGTCAGCGGTTAGTGTGCGGGCATACTCCCAGGCGTTTTCTTCTATTCTCAAGGCAATTTCCGTGCGTTCAAGTTCATCTGCGCTTTTTGAAAGCTGGTAGGAGAGAAGGTCCAGTTCGGCATCTTCCGCGTGTCCAACTTCATGGGCAAAGACAATGGTTAAGTATTCATCCAAACAATCGAGCGTTGAAAACAGCTGCAGGCACTGCTGCTTGATTTCGTCAAGATACAGAGTGACGGTATGGGTTGCAAGACTGTATTTTCCTCCCACAATCCGGTCCCCCGGAAAAGCGCCTTCCAGCTTAACGTAAGCATCACTGCCAGAGCGGAGCAATAGATCATTCACCAATTTTTGTACATGTATTAAATCCAACTATTCCCTACCCCTAAACAAGTTTTTAAAAACTATTATAGTTTATGCTGCTTTAAAGATAAACAGCATCTCAAAAAGTTTTGGCATTGTCAATCCCCTCTACTGGTTATGGTAAAATTAGGAACCCTTCCGTACCCTGCATGTTTTCTTTCCCGTAACAGCACCTTAAGTACAAGAGACACTGCCGTAGCTTAGGATCGCGGCGAACTGGAGGGAATCAGATTGAAGCATGTTTGGGCATTATTGATCAAGTTTGCAATAGTCGGAACGGTCCTTTTTTCACTTTATGGCATTTTTAATGATGTCTCACTAACCGCCATCCTGTTCCTTGCCCTGGTGACCACTGGTGTTTCCTATGTAGCCGGAGACCTGTATATTTACCCAAAATTCGGGAACCCGGTTGCCATACTGGCCGATTTCGGGCTTGTACTGATCATGCTTTGGGTGCTGAGTTATGTGGTGATGGCCCAAATCGCCATTACTCCTTTTACCGCTGCGTTCTTTTCAGCCCTGGCCATCACGGCCACAGAGCCGCTTTTCCACGTATATGTCAGGGACCATGTTTTGAGCCGCAACTCCGATAGCTATATACCCGGCGTTTACAAGACCGACTTTTCGACGGAGTTGGCCGAAGAACAGCCAATGATTAACCAAAAAGCCAAAAACAGCAAACCGGGAAGCAATAATCCGAAAAACTCTGGAGGTGGATGACAGATGCCAAGAGGCAAGGAACTGGAGCAGCTCCCGATGGCAAATACACTGCCAGGCATAGGCCAGGACAGAAGCAAAATGGACCGGGAAGTACTCGGCACCATCACGACAGGAGAGCGCCCGCGGCCAGCGAAGGCTGGGGACAACGGGAAACAATCATGATTAAAGAAACCATCACCGCCAAAAATGCCGATGATGGTTTCTTTTTTAGGACCGGTCTTCGGTTATAGAAACGATTCTTTACAAACCTTAGCACTCCCTTTATATGGGATTAATATATGGCGGGTACGATAAGAATAGATATTTAATTCCAAGCGATAGGATGTGTTGAGAGAATGACCCTTAAAGTCTGCGTCAACTTTCTTCTTATCATGTGCCACTTTTATCTGGTTTAATGGAATGAATACAACCCAGAAGTCAGAACTTATTCGTTTTTCGATATCAAACAGGATTTTACGTCGCACTAAAGCATGAAAGGGTGCCTGACCCCCACCGCTTTAAAGCGGTGGGGGTCAGGCACCCTTTAGCATGTTAAAAAGCCAGCTCCCTTTTGGGAACTGGCCTGGCTTACGGTATGTAGAGCCGCATTTGCCGTAATGGAATATAAGAAAGTTTTAAACCACCACTCCTCAAAGTGGGTGTTCGCAGAAACGTTCCTGCATGTCCTCCTTGTCATATAGACAGAGGCTTGTCATTCCGGTTTCAATTAAAACTCCCTTTTACAGCTTAAAGGTTAAAACTTTATTATGATTACGTGCAACGCAGCCTGTGTTCTTATACTACCTGATTTGCCTCTGTATTTCAATGTAAATTTTTGCCGGGACCTATACGATTTTTCCTTCTTGCGCTTCAAGCTCCACAAGTACGCTGTTGGCCTTCATCAAATGGTGATTGGCCTTCGCCATCAGGCGTGCCCTCAATTTGGCGCAAAGCGCATCCTTGACCAGCGCTTCATTGTGCCTGTGAAGAAATAAATGGACGTGGTATCTCAGCTTCAGGAACATTCCACAACAGCCTCCTTCGCGCCTCAAATTAAAAACGCCGAAAATATTTCTCTACTTTACCCACTTGCTCATGTTAGTTAACCATTTTATAAAAATATGGCTGTTCTTTCATCCTTACCACATACTACGTTTTATTATTTATTTTTATAAGGTATTTATATAAGAAATTTAGGGTAAAAAGCATGGAAATCATTATACACAGAATACGTGGAGGATGAAACAGCATGAGCAGCCAAAGAAAATGGAAAATATCTCTACTTTTAAACATCGTGCTCGCCGGGGCATTGCTTTACATCTTTTATCACTACAACACGTTCAGCAAGCTTGAACATAAAATTGGCGAAGAAGAGGTCACCGTCTCTTCCCCTTATTATGCCGCGAGAAATGACGTTTTCTCAACGACGACCGGCCCTGCCGGCGGAACCATCCTGATTGGTGACAGCCTGACTGACATGAATGAGTGGGAAGAAGCATTCCCAGGCAAGAACATCAAGAACCGCGGGATCTACGGAGACACCACCAAAGGGGTGTTAAATAGGCTGGACCCTATCATCAGCCAAAAACCCGAAAAGATTTTCATCATGGTTGGCATCAACGACCTTGCTGAGGGAGTGAATAAGGACAGTATCCTTAAAAATTACCAAAACATCCTGGGCTCCCTGAAGGATGGGCTGCCGGACAGCGAACTGTACATTCAGAGCCTGCTTCCGAACCATGAGGAACTGAATACGAAAGCCGCAATCCAAAACGAGGATATTACCGAGATCAACGAGGAGCTGAAGCAGCTGGCCCAGAACCACGATGCCGCCTATATCGACCTCTACCCAAAATTTGAGTCTGAAGAAGGCCAGCTTGCGAAAAAATATACAGTTGACGGCGTCCATTTGAACGGCGAGGGCTATAAACTCTGGGAGGAAACCATCAGGAAGTATATAGAGTAGCCCCCACGGAAGCTTCTTCGGCCTTTTGCTGGTGCACAGGCACCGCACCTGGAAATTCAGCATAATATACAAAAAAATGGCTGATAAGAGGTGTATGTTATGGAGAAAAAACCTGACAAGCCAAAGCAGGGCGGAGAGCCTTTTGGCGAATGGATGAAGCATTTCCAGCATTTTTTCCAGGAGCAGCCTGTCAGAGGCGTTCTGCAGAGCATTGATGATTTTTTCAAACAGCCTTTTCCTTACACTTCCTTCCCGATCGATGTCCGCGAACTCAAGAACGAGCATATTGTCACGGCCGAGCTTCCCGGCATCAAAAAGGAACAGATTAGCATCGATATCCTTGGCAGCAATCTGACAATCTCCGTCAAACACCAGGATATCTACACAGAAGAAGATGATGCCAACAAGGTATTCCGCCGGAGCGAACATCTGCAGCATTCAAGCAGGACCATCGGGCTGCCGTTCCCGATTGATGAAAAAAAGGTGAAGGCCACCTACCGCGATGGATTGCTGAAAATCATGATACCGAAGCTGCAGGGAAGGAAAATTGATCTTATCGATTAAAAGAGGTGCCAGGAGGATTCACAGCCTCCGGCACCTTTTTTTTACTTTGCCCTTGCCGGAACCGGAGCGACAACCCGGTTTCCCATTACGAAAAACAGCGTGCTGCAGAGAACGAAGACAGCCATCGCTGCAAACAACACAAGGCCGCCGGCTCCGCTGAGCAAGAAGCCGCCGAGGATAGGGCCGGCAAAATGGCCAAGCTTGCGGAACTGGGCCGCGCCGAAATAGGTTCCCCTCATATGCTCGGGCGCAATCTGGTCAATCAGGTACGAGCTTGACGGGAAAATCAGGATTTCGCCAATCGTCAGCAGCGCCATTGACATAAGCGCTATTCCCCAGCCATTGACCAGTCCGAATCCCATCAGTCCGGCTGCCATGAAAACGGCTCCCGCCATCATCACAGACATCGTCCGGAACCGCTCGGCATAGTGGCTGATCGGCATTTGCAGGAGGACGACCAGGCCGGCGTTCAGGGACAGCAGCACGGAATAAACAAAGACCGAATTCTCAATCGAAAGCGAAAGATGCTGCGGCAGGTTCGACTCGACCTGGGCATATCCCAAGTTGACAAGAATGCTACCGAGAATCAAAAAGCCGAGCGCCTTGTCGCGGCCGATGATTTTTATGCTCGAGGAAATGGCAATTCGCTCTCCCCCTGCCTGGCTCTTGATTTTAAAAGCATTCAGGACATACAGGAGGACAGCCCCATAGAGGAGATAGACGCCGCCGGTCAGCAGGAATGCCGATTTGGCGGAGGAAAGCGCCAGGTAGGCACCGAGCAGCGGTCCCACTGATGCGCCGATGTTAATCGCTGTATATCGAAGCGAGAATGCCCGCATCCGTTTTTCCTTCGCCGTCAGGTCAGAGATGAGCGCTTGGGAAGTGGGTTCGAAGAAGGAGCCCGCCAGCCCGTTCAGCGCATTGAATAAAATAAACCAGCCGGGTGCCTCAGCCATCAGGAAGCCGAAATAGACCAGTCCAATGCCAAACACAGACCAGAGCATCACCGGCTTGCGCCCAAATTTGTCGGACAGGTAGCCGCCAAAGAAGCCGCCGATTGTTCCCGTAAGCGGACTGATGCCGATTGTGATTCCTATTAGCACTGGGTGCAGCTCCATGGTTGAAGATAAATAGATGGCCAAAAAAGGCAGAGTCATATACGCCGAGCCGCGAGCCAGGACCGTACCGGCCAATAGAACCCAGACAACAGGGTGGAACTGGGAATAATAATGCTGAAGTCTGTTCATTAAAACGTCTCCTTATCATCATATTTCTAAATAATACCAAAAATAGCAGACTGTGAATATAGTGGATTTTGTGCTGTTTTCCTTCATTGAACTCGGGTATGAGCATAGTAGACAACAGAAAGTCTGGAGGTCTCATATGTCACCCGATGTAATTGGCATGAGCATTCTTGTATTGGCTTTGTTTTTAGTTCTTGGAATGATGATCCGGTTTCTGGTTCCTGTATTTCAGACTCTGTTCCTGCCGAGCTCGATTATCGGCGGGTTTCTGGCGCTGCTGATCGGGCCGCAGGTACTTGGCAGACTGCTGGATTTGTCCGTTGATGAAGGCTCGATTTTTAAGGATGGCCTTATTCCCAATGATTTTATGGAGGTATGGTCCACACTTCCGGGTTTGCTGATAAATCTCATCTTTGCCGGCCTTTTCCTCGGCAAGAAAATCCCCAGCCCGAAAAAAATGTGGAATCTGGCCGGGCCGCAAATTACGTTTGGCATGACGCTTGGCTGGGGCATGTATGTGATTGGCCTCTTGCTTGCCTTGTTTGTGTTAAATCCGTTTTTCGGCCTCCCATATATGGCAGGCGTGCTGCTGGAAATCGGCTTTGAAGGCGGCCATGGGACCGCTGCCGGACTGAGGGAGACTTTCTCACAGCTTGATTTCGAGGAAGGCACCGATATCGCTCTCGGGCTTGCCACTGTCGGCATTATTGCCGGTACTGCGATCGGCATGGTGCTGATCAATTACGGAATTCGCAAAAACAAGACTCAAGTGATTGAGAAAAAGCAAGACAGCGAATCGAAGGACTGGGAGACTTTTGAAAAAAACGCTGAGCGCGAATCGGCGGGAGAACTGACAGTGAAATCGTCGATATTGGAATCTTTGACACTGCATGTCGCCTTTTTTGGGCTTGCGGTTGTGATTGGATACGGATTGCTTCAGGGTCTTATCCTGCTAGAAAGCGTCACATGGGGCGACTGGACTGGCACTTATGTGATGGAGTATGTTCCCGTCTTCCCACTTGCGATGCTCGGGAGTGTCCTCATCCAGCTTGTTCATGACAGGTTCAGTGACAAGTATAAGGTGATTGACAGAGGACTGGTCAATCGCATCCAGGGGTTTGCGCTCGATGTGCTAATCATCTCTTCGATCGCTTCGCTTTCCCTGAGCGCAATTGGGGAACATCTGGTGCCATTCCTGATTCTTGCGGGAGCCGGCATTCTTTGGACCCTTTTGGCCTTCATTTTTATTGCGCCTCGTGTTATGCCGGATTACTGGTTCGAGCGCGCGATTGGCCACTTTGGACAGGCAATCGGCATGACGGCCACTGGGCTGCTGCTCGTAAAAGTCGTCGATCCTGATGACAAATCCCCGGCGACGGACGGCTTCGGCTACACGCAGCTGGTGTTCGAGCCTTTCCTCGGCGGCGGACTGTTCACCGCTGCCTCTGTCATTCTGGTATCAAGCTTTGGTCCCGTGCCAATCCTTATCTTCACCGCCGTTCTGTTCTTCTTCTGGCTCTGCCTGGGAATCTTCCATTTCGGCCGGCAGCAAGAAGAATGATTTAAATAGAGCAAAGCGTTAAATGGTGCCTGACCCCCGGCGCTTTAAAGCTCCGGGGGTCAGGCACTCTTTTTTACGGTGAAGCGGTGGCGGTTTTCCGTCCGTCGTTGCAAATGGCAATAATTACTGTGGGAAAATTTAGGATTTTGCTGGGTAAATTTTTGAGGAAAGGTTATATAAAGGGAAGGAGCAGCAGATACTCCTCGATGAAACAGAGGTGCTCAATCTGCTTTGTCTAATCAGCTTATCATCGTGTTAGCGGGCTGGCGGGCAGCTTCAGCATCATGGGAGGTTTTACAACATGTTTGGTTTGACAGATTTCATCGGGTTCTTGTGGGCTTTCCTGCTAATCTATCCGGTTGTTTCGATTGTGCATACATTGGGGCACGCTTTTTTTGTGCGTGTGTTTGGGGGCAAATTCAAGGTTGAGATTGGCCGCGGCAAAGTCATATTCCAAAGAGAATCTTTCACCATTCACCGAATGTATTTCCTTGACTCTTATGTGGATTACACCCCCTTGAAATGGAGCAATCACATCACCCACTTTTTTGTCCATGCGGGCGGTGTTGTCTTCAATTTGGGTACGACCTTTCTGTTAAACTATTTAATAGCAAATGGGTACCTAGAACCCAAAAGCATTTTTGAACGATATTCCTATTTTTCCATCTGGTTTGCCACTTTCGCCCTCCTTCCCGTTGAATACGGAAAAGGAAGATACAGTGACGGACTGGCCATGTACCTTATCCTTCGCCACAAGAAGTGGCCAAGATACCTTGACTAACGGGAGAGAATGCAAATTTAGTAGAGCAAAGCAAGAAAGAGTGCCTGACCCCCGGCGCTTTAAAGCGCCGGGGGTCAGGCACTCTTTCGGGCACTAAGGTGCTGGTGCGGCATAGAATAATTATTAATATCACATTATGGAGGAAAAGTATGAACAATCATTATTGGCCTGGAAATGATGGCTCTGACCTGTACAGCGGCCTGGATTTGCAGGATGCATCTTCATTGCCGGAAAACCTGACAATCCTGGGGCCGACGCTCCTATCCCCCGAGCAACTGGATGCCTTCGTGAGAACCGTCCATCCCGGAGCCCCTAAGCTTGGCAGTTATTACTCCCATCTCGGCGGATATTATGGCATCCGGGGCGATGTCGCCTATGCGCAGGCCATCCATGAAACCGATTATTTCCGCTATACCGGCGTAGTGCGCAGCAGCCAGAACAACTATGCCGGCATCGGGGCCACGGGTGGAGATGTCCGTGGCGCCAGCTTTGAGACGGCCGAACAAGGCGTGCTTGCCCACCTTCAGCACCTGTACGCCTATGCCACCGAGGCTCCATTGCCGGACCACTATCCCCTGGTCGACCCCCGTTTTGACCTTGTAAACAGGGGATCCGCGCCAACATGGGTAGACCTGAATGGCAAATGGGCTGTCCCCGGGGATACGTACGGGCAGTCCATTCTGAACTTATATGGAAGGATGCTTCAGTTTGCCACAAAGGATAGCTAATGAGCCAATCCCCTTCCCCGCCTGCATCGGCCTCATAGCTTCAAGGCATAAAACCAGAATGGGACCTCTTCCCATTCTGGTTTTTTTTACCTTTTAAACACTTAATCAAACGTTTGTTTAAATGTCCTAACCGGCCAGCGCCCACTGTTCCCCCTCCCAAAGGATAATGGGAGTCTTTCCTCTTACATCTCTTTGTAAATCTCCTAAAAGTGAAACTTTTCCAACAGTCTCCACGTATAAACAATAGAGAAAGGAAGGTGGTTCCATTGGAAAAGCGCCATAAGTTCACTGCTATGCTGCTATTTTCCCTTTGCTTTTTTCTGTTGTCCCCGCTCCAAGGTTTCGCGCTTGATTTCTCGATTCCCCATGCAGAAATGGAGGCCTTTTTACAGGAGGACGGCCATGTTCATGTTAAGGAAACCTATACATATTTGTTTGACGGAAGTTTTAACGGCATCACCCGGGAGCTTGTCCCAAAGGAGGGAACAAGGATTTCCGGCCTCCAAGCCTCCGAAAACGGGAAGGCCCTGCGTACCGTGGAGGAAGATGGCCTTTATAAGATTTACCGGCAAGGAGCCGATGAAGACCTCACCGTGGAGCTAACCTATACCATTGAAAATGGAGTCAGTGTCTATTCCGATGCGGCCGAATTTTACTGGCCTTTCTTTGACGACCGAAATGAATCAACCTATGAAAATCTTGTTGTGAAAATCCATCCTCCCAGCGAAACAGCGGATGTGATCGCATTTGGCTATGATGAAGCGTTTCGGAAAGAGCAGGTCCGCGACGATGGTTCTGTGCTGTTTGACTTCGGGGAAGTTCCTGCCGGGGAAAATGGGGATGTGCGTGTCGCGTATCCTGCTGAGCTGTTTCCGGCTGCCCCATTGACCGCGGATAAGCCCATGAAGAGTGAAATCCTCCAGGCAGAGCAGGAATTGGCTGCCCAGGAAGCAGCGCGGGCGGAAACGGCTCGGAAGCTGTCCGCCATCGCTTCCGTTGCCGTCCCGCTTTCGGTGCTGATTCTCGCTTTCATTATCCTTCTTGCCCTATTGCGATGGAAATTGAAGAAGGCAGCCGCCGAACGTGAAGTGAATGATTCGTTCTTTATCCCGAAACAGACCATGAGCATACCTGCGGTCATACAATTCACCAGCTCATCCGTCTTGCCGGCACATCTCATGGCAGCCGGCCTGCTTGATCTTGTAAGGCAGGGCTTTGTCGTTAAAAAAGGAGAGTCTTTCAAATTAGGCGTTCTTCCGCCAACATTGCATCAGCATGAAAAGCTGCTTTCGGACCTTCTGTTCAGGCAGGTCGGCAAAAACGGCAGCTTTCAATTTGAGGACCTGGCCTCCTATATGAGTGATTCGAGAAATCACAGTACTTTTTACATCAGCCAGGCGGGATGGATGAATGCGATTAAGAAGGAAATCAGTGAACATCGATTGTACGAGGAAAACAAGGCGCTTCGCTGGACTGCCGGCCTTATGAGTTTGCTGCTGCTCCCGTTTCTGTTCCTGTTTCCGCTATACAGCCTCTTTTCCTGGTTTGCTGTCGCACTTGTTGTGTTCTTAGCTTCTTTGGGCTTCGCCATTTTTTATCGGACCAAGACCTTCGAGGGCTTAAAAATGCAGATGGAATGGAAGGGCATGAAACCCCAGTTTACACAGTTGTCTGTGGGCGAATGGCAGGAGCTGAAGAGCGATGACCAGATGCGGGCGTATATTTATGGCGTTGGCACGAACGACAAAGGAATCATGGAAAAGAATGACCAGCTGGTAAAGTCCTTTGAATTGCCGCCCATCCGTTATGCCGGCCGCTATGGCTCTACGGAAGATATAGTGACGCTTTCCTATATCGGTCCAATGGCGTTCTCCTCCTTCCATTCTGCCCAGCAAACAGCCCTAAGTTCGCAAACCAGCGGAACAACAGGCTATGCTGGCGGTGGAGGCGGCGGGGTTGGCGGCGGTGGAGGCGGTTCCGGTGCATTTTAACACGGTGGGTGGCACAACGAGAAAATCCACGGTTCATCTACTTGAAAAAGAACGACAAAAGAACCAGCACTCCGTGTGCTGGTTCTTATCATTACTGCACCGTACCGCAGGGTGCCTGACCCGCTGTGCGGTGGTGCGTTAAAGGGTGCCTGACCCGCGGTGCTTTAAAGCAGCACAGGGTGCCTGACCCCTTTATTCTTCTACGTAGGGAATTGTGAGTGGGCCGAGTGGCAGGACGGCGATGGTCATGTTTTCTCCGTAGACTTGTTTCAGTTCTTCGAGTGTCTGCTCGATGTTGTGGGTTGGCTTAAGCATGGCGCCGCTGACTTGTTCGTCGGTCAGCTGGGAGTAGACATGGATGTCGGCCCACACTTGGGTGACGGCCTGCTTCTGCACCTGCCACTGGTCGAACATTTTAAATTCCGGGTTCTCGATCAAGTCAAGCAACGCCTGAGGGCTGTCGGCCATTTCAAAGATTTTCGAGTAATTGCCATGGTCCGGCAGGCCGTCGGAGCACTCGGAAGCAACAATGATGGTGCCGCCTTTTTTGACGATTTTATGGGCTGCGCTCATTCCCTTTACCGCCTGATAAAGGTTCTGGTCCAGCGGATAGCCCGAGTTTGATGTGATGACTACATCGAAGCGCTCATCGCAGCGGATCATCGCATGCTCTTTTACGAACTCGCAGCCCCTGTCATGCGCTTCATACAATTCCCCGGCAAACACAGAAGTGATTTCCTTTTCACGGTTCAACGTTACATTCAGCATGAAATTCGGCTTGCACATCCTGTTGATTTCACGCGTCATTTCCTGGACAGGATTTTCGACCATATTCCCCCATGTGGAACGGGCGTCGCCAATCATCCTCGCATTGTGGAACGTCATGATCGTTTCAATCCCGGCAATGCCTGGCATGATTCCTTTCGGCCCGCCAGAGAAACCGGCGAAGAAATGCGGCTCAATGAAGCCGGTAACGATCCGGAAATCCGCTTCTACATATTCCTTATTCAAGTAAACATCGCAGCCAAATTTGCTTTTGCCAAGATTGACGAGCGTTTCCTTGTCATGACACTGGTTGTTGATGATGCGCACATTATCGACGACCCACTCCCCGAGCATCTGCACGAACTCTTCCCTTGTCTGGTCGCGGTGCGTTCCGGTTCCGTTGATGATGACGAAGTTCTCCAGCGGCACATGGCCCAGCTCTTCAATTAAAACAGGAACCAGCTTATGGTTCGGCGTCGGCCTAGTGATGTCGCTGATGACAATGGCGACCTTGTCTGTTGCCTTCACCATTTCCTTCAGCGGCGCCGTGCCGATCGGCGAGTTCAAGGCCGCCTTCAAGGCGCCCATATCATCTTCGAGTCCTGGCAGGTTATTCGGCTCGACCACAAAGGCCGTATCCGGCAGATTCAGCGTCAGGCCATCTTTTCCATATAGCAACGTAGTTTCCATCCTGATCCCTCACTTTTAAAATATGAATCAATTTTACCATTAATCTGAAATTTAGTTTGTCAAAACAGTCTCACCCCCGGGAGGTCCCAGGGGTGCAACAAGGGTGCTGGCCATTTATTTTGCAACTGCTTCCGCATTTTGGCCGGAGCCGGCTGCGCTCAGCTCCTGGCGGCCATCAATACCGCGCTTCTTCTGCCACTTATCCACCAGGATGACAAAGACCGGGCAAAGAATCGCGGTCGTCAATACGGAAATCGAGATTTGGGCCGTCGCGATGTTGACGATGCCGGCATAGGCAGCCGCCTCGGCTTCTGTCATCATTCCGGAACTGGCGGCCACTCCCGCAGCGGCAGCAATCGCAGCAGGTGTACCAACCGCGTTGCCTGCCGTGGACGCTTCTGCGACTGGCGCAATAAGGCTTTTTTCCTTAAATGCCTTGAACACGAGCATACCTGTTAATCCTGTTAAAATCGTTGTCAGCAAGCCCAGTGTAAGGCCGGCAGCCACTACATCCGGATTGAAGAAAGTCGCAAAGTTCATTCCTGCTCCGAGTGCAAAGGCGAAGAACGGTACAGGCAGGATTTCACCTGGCTTCAGGAATTCACGGATATCGGAATCGAGGTTACCTAAAATCATCCCGATCAGGATTGGCAGCAATACAGCGATGAAGGAAATGATCGGGAACTGGGAGCCCAGCAGCCCCAAACTCATCAAGGTGAAAAACGGGCCGTCATTCAGGGACAGCACGGCGACCGCCCCAACATCGGAACGATTTCCGTATTGGCTTGTCAGTGCCGCATACATGCCGCCGTTTCCATTGGTCATGGCCGCAATGATCGCAACCGTCGAAAGTCCGAAGATTCCTGCCATCGGGTCGAACAGGAAGCCGAATAAAAGACCAATTGCCAAACCTGTCAGGTATTTGGAGGATGTGAGCAGGACACCTTTCTTTAAAGCCGTCCCGCCGACGCGGAAGTTCATCTGGCTTCCGGCACAGAAGAGGAACAGGGCAATCAAGACAAGCGCTCCGTCCTTGAACAGCTGCTGCGAGAATCCGCCGATCCGCAGAAACTCATAGTAGCCGTCAGCGGTTGGCGAAACGCCGAGGGATTTCAGGCCATTCATGATAAATGGCAGGTGCATTTGGTCGATTGTATTGAGCAATGCTCCAAGCATAAGCGGAACAACCATCAGGCCGCCAGGGACTTTTTCAATCGTTTGTTTGATTTTCATCTATAGAACCGCCTTTCCTTCTGATATTTTATGATGAAAATAAGAACGGACATTTTGTTCAGCCGAGAATTCCAGCAGCTCGGCCGCATTTTCCATTGCTTCCTGTAAGGTCATCGGCCGGGTAATGATGCTGTTGACGCTTACAATTCCATACTGGTACAGCACATCAATTCCTCTTCCAACAGAGCCGGCAAGGATGATGGAAGCTATGCCTTGCTTTTGGGCAGCCTGTGCGACTCCCATAGGCGTTTTGCCTGATGCCGTCTGGAAATCGACCTGACCTTCACCGGTAAAAACCAGCTGGGCTCCTTCAAGCGCCTTATGCAGGCCGGTATGCTCGATGACCACATCGATTCCACGCCTCATTTCGGATGGGAAGAAGGCTTGGAATGCACCGCCAATCCCCCCGGCCGCCCCGGCTCCCTTGGATTCGTGAAGGCGGATTCCGGTTGCTTTTTCCACGGCATCTGCCCAGTGGGCAAGATTGGCATCAAGAATGTTCACCAGCTCCGGTGTAGCTCCCTTTTGCGGTCCGAATACATGGGAAGCGCCATCCGGGCCTATAAGCGGGTTTTCCACATCGGACGCAATCAGGAAGGTGGAAGCAGAAATTCGCGAATCAAATTCACTTGCATCCACGGTGTGGACCTTTCCAAGCTCCCCGCCGCCGTAACCGATTTCATTTCCCTGTTCGTCAAGAAGCTTCAGCCCCAATGCCTGCAGCATCCCGGCACCGCCGTCATTTGTTGCGGAACCGCCAATGGCAAGGATGAACGAGGTATAGCCTTCATCCAGCGCCTGGCGAATCAGCTGGCCAGTTCCATAAGTCGTAGCTTTTAATGGGTCCAGCTGTCCTGGCGGCACGAGCGCAAGCCCGGAAGCTGTTGCCATTTCAATTACGCAGGTTTTATTATCGCCGAGAACGCCATAATCAGCCTCTACCAGGCTTCCTAGCGGACCGGTGACCTGGATGGTTTTCGTCTTCCCGCCAGTCGCGGCGACCAGTGTTTCGAGCGTCCCCTCACCGCCATCGCCAATCGGCATGCACACAGTTTCAGCCTCCGGAAACGCCTTATGAATTCCTCTTTCTATTGCGAGAGCCGCCTCGACTGCACTAAGGCTTCCTTTAAAGGAGTCGGGCGCAATTACAATCTTCATCATATCCCCCTCTTTTTTTAACATGGTGTGTCTGCTTTCTTGCCAGCTTTTACAAAGGCAGACCAGCATGGCTTTTCGCCTAGTTCCTGCAAGATGCACTATAATTCCACATGAAAATATGGTACTTTAAACCTAAAACAGAAAACGTTTTCACGTTTGGCTCTCATTATACTAGGCTTGCTTCTCTTTTACATCGTGTGTACCATATAAAAAACAGGTCGGATTTTTACGAATTTTTTGTATGCTCTGACCAATTTTAGCGGGGGGAAAGGAATGCTCACGAAAGACATCGCCCAAACCATTGTTCATGAAACATCGAAACGCCTGAATCGCAACATCAATATTATGGATGAAAAAGGAAGGATCCTTGCCTCGGGGAACCCCGAGCGGATTGATGATATTCACGAGGGCGCACTTCAAGTGTTAAAAAGCGGCGAACCCCTGACCATTTCCGCCGACCATGAAGGAGTATGGCGCGGGGCACTGCCGGGCATCAACCTGCCGATCCAGTTTGAGGATGAAACAGTCGGCGTGATCGGCATTACCGGAGATCCCGATGAAATCACCGAGTTCGCCGGCATCGTAAAAATGGCGACCGAGTTGATGATCAAGCAAAGGTTCATTGCGAACCAATTGGAGTGGCAGCAGCGGACGAAGGAAATGGTCGTGGAAGAATTATTGAAAGACACCCCCTCTTTTAAAAATATCGAGAGGGGGCTTAGTCTGCTTGAGACGGAATTGAAGGCCCCTTTCCAGGTCCAGGCCGTTCAGCTGTCACACCGGGCGATGGCCAACCAGGCCCTGATCCAGAAAATCGAGGGCATAATTGGCGAGGGCAGCGGCTTTGCCTGCTTTATCAATATCAACCGGCTGTTTTTTCTCTTTTCCGGCTTAAGTGATCTGGAGGTGCAAAAAAGGCTGAAGCTGATCTACAAGGAGCTGAAGCAGCTGAACCTTCCCTTCCGCCTCTCCCATGGCACACCGTTTGCCGATCTTGAAAGCTTCCGCCAGGCCTACAGCGATTGCGAACTTGCACTAAAAATCAGCGATGAGGAGGAGGACTTTGTTTCCTTCGCCGAAATTGAAACCAAAGCGCTGATATATACAATCGAACCAGCCCGGGCGCAAAGGTTCAAAGAGAGGATTGTCACCAAGACCGTGGCCAAGTACGCCGACACGCTGCAAGCCTTTTTCGAGAATAACCTGAACATCCAGCAGACAGCCGATGACCTGTTCATCCACCGGAACACGCTCACCTACCGGCTCACCAAAATCCAGGAAGAAACCGGCTACGACCCAAAGCACTTCAAAGACGCCCTCACCCTCCAGCTCGCCCTCTGGACCGCTCAAGTACAGTAAAGCAATGACGGGTGCCTGACCCGCTGTGCGGTACAGCACTAAACTGTTGAAGGGTGCCTGACCCGCGGCGCGGTGAAGTGATGAAGGGTGCCTGACCCCATATGTTTGGGCTGTCCGAGTGAGGGGTAAATAAGGGTTAACCGACTTTTGAAGGAGGCTGACAATGATGAGAAACGATGATCAAACTAAAGGAAACTGGGATCAGGTTAAAGGCGAAGCTAAGAAACAGTTTGGCAAGCTTACTGATAATGAATCGATGGAAGCGGAAGGCCGCATGGACAAAGGAAAAGGCAAAGTTCGTGAAGCTTTCGGCGATGCGAAGGAAAATGTGTCACGTGCCTTTAATGATTCGCAAAGAGATTAATAGATGAAAACAGTTTAAACGCCTGGGTGACATTCCCAGGCGTTTTTATGTTGGATTAAGGATCAAGCGGTGTGGTGCGGGCTGATGTGATGCGGATCGGGGGGCTGGGTGTTTATTTGCTAGTTTGCGCGTCCTATTGTCCGGGAGGGACTTCTATTGTCCGCTTTCCGCATTTTATTAGCGGGTTCAACGACTTTATTTGCCAATTTTTCTTTTCTATTTGCCGGTTTGCTCATCCTATTGTCCGGGAGCATTTCTATTGTCCGCTTTCCGCATTCTATTGGCAGATTTACCGATTCTATAAGCCCGTTTTCCTTTTCTATTTGCCGATTTGCTCATCCTATTGTCCGGGAGCATTTCTATTATCCGCTTTCCGCATTTTATTAGCGGGTTCAACGATTCTATTTGCCAGTTTCCCTTTTCTATTTGCCAATTTGCGTGTCCTATTGTCCGGAAGCATTTCTATTGTCCGCTTTCCGGATTCTATTAGCGGGTTCAACGATTTTATTTGCCAAGTTCTTTTTCTATTTGCCGATTTACGCGTCCTATTGTCCAGGAGCATTTCTATTGTCCGCTTTCCGCATTCTATTAGCGGGTTTACCGATTCTATTAGCCAGTTTCCCTTTTCTATTTGCCGATTTACGCGTCCTATTGTCCGGAAGCATTTCTATTGTCCGGGTAGCACCCCTATTGTCCCGGCGCACTCAGCACTTCCTCTTGCCCCGCTCAGCGCCATTAGTCAGCTTGCTGCTTCTTTTCACCGAACCTTCCCCCCTCCTACATCAACTGGCTCAGGAACATGGTGGCGATTCCAAAATAGATGAACAGGGAGAGGATGTCATTCAGGGTTGTAATCAGCGGGCCGGATGCGACGGCCGGGTCAATATTGAAGTGGTAAAGGATCAGCGGAATGACGGTTCCGGCGAGGGTTCCGAAAATCAGGGTCAGAAATAGCGAGCTGCCGACTACAAAGCCGAGCACCATGCTGCCTTTCCAGAAGAACGCAATCAAAGAAATCAGCAGGCCGCATATAACCCCAATCATGAGCGCCACCCGGAATTCGCGCAGCACCAGCCGGACCACTGTCTTTCTGTCAATCGTCCGCGTCGTCAGCCCGCGCACGACAACAGCGAGGGACTGGGTGCCGGTATTCCCTGTCATCCCGGCAATCATCGGCATGAAAAACGTCAGGGCCACCACTCTCTCAATCGTTTCCTCAAAGGAGGAAATGATTGTACCCGAAACGACCCCGATAAACAGAAGCAGTATCAGCCATGGAAGCCGCCGGTAAGCAGCTACGATCGCCTTCGTCTCAAATGTAATGTCTTTGCCGGAAGCGGATAGCTTGGCAATGTCCTCGGATGCCTCGCGGATGACCACATCGATCACATCATCGACGGTGACGATGCCAACCAGCTTGTCTTCCTCATCGACAACCGGCATCGACAGAAAATCGTAGCGTTCAATCAGCCGGGCCACCATTTCCTGGTCGGTCGTCACCGAGACGGAAATGACGCGCGTGAACATGATGTCGGCAATTTTTTCATCTTCGTCATGCAAAATCAAGTCGCGGTAGGAGATGACTCCCTTCAGCTTCCGCCCGCTGTCCACCACATACATATAATTGAACGTCTCGGTAATCTCCGCAAAATATTTAAGCTTGTCAACCGTTTCCCGGACATTATAATCCTCCGGGATCCAGACGAACCGGTTGGTCATCAGCCGGCCGGCTGTTTCGGGCGGATAATCCATCATCTTTTTGACAATCAGCGACTCCTCCTGCTTCATCAGCGAGAGAAATCCCTTCACCTTGTCGGAAGGCAAAGAGGTGAGCAGGGCCGCAATGTCATCATTGTCCATCAAATCAAGCACTGCCCCCGCTTTCCCGGCACCAAGCTTGACCAGGACCATCATTTGCTGGGCCGGTTCCATTTCCATCAGCAGTTTCGCAATCTGCTCCAGTTCCAGCAGCGCGAGAAGCTTCGTCTGGTGTTTGTCGGGAAGCTTCTGGTAAATAAGATACATATCGTAAGGCTGCAGCTCTTCCATCGTCTGCTGCAGGGCCTCTTTTTCCCCTTCAATGATCAAATCCATCAATTCCATCGTCATGTGAGTTTCAGGAATCAATTGGGTCACCTCCTGTGCTGCCATAAACCGCCACTGTTCAGAACGTCTTCTTATTGAAGTTCCCCGCCACCTTCCCGTAAAACCATAACTTTTTTGAAACACCTGAAATTATTTGCCAGCCAAACACGTTATGATAAATGAAAGACAAAACGAGA
Organism: Bacillus sp. FJAT-27251; assembly: GCF_001273925.1. Classification (GTDB taxonomy): domain Bacteria; phylum Bacillota; class Bacilli; order Bacillales; family Cytobacillaceae; genus Mesobacillus_B. Next base: position 425,841 of record NZ_LIGG01000001.1, read on the forward strand.
CATGAGCATGGAAACGGGAGGTCAAGATGGAAGAGGAGCGGCAGTGGATCATGGAGGTGCTGGCCGGCAACAAGAAGGCTTACGCCCATATCATAAATAAATATAAAAACCCTTTATATGCGACGATTCTGCGGATGACGCGGAACCCGCAGGATGCCCAGGACCTGGTACAGGAAGCCTTCATAAAGGTATACCACCAGCTGAACAAATACAGCGGGAATGGACCGTTTTCAAGCTGGATGTACCGTGTGGCCATCAATCATTGCATGGATGAATTCAGAAAGAAACGCTATAAAATGAAGCAAGTTCAAATGGATGACGACATGGTACAGGACCATCATCATCCCGAAGTGATTTTTCTTAAAAAAGAGAAGAACCGCCAGCTGGAAAAACTGCTTCTCACCCTGCCGGAAGAGGACCGGATGATTCTCCTCCTCCGCTATGTCAACGAGCTAAGCTACAGCGAAATCAGCGGCATCACCGACCTGCCCCTTTCCGATGTGCGCAACAAACTGCACCGGGCCAAGAAAAAATTGAGAAATACCGCCGAGCGCGAAGGAGGCTATTTTCATGAACTGTCCAACGGCCGATAAACTGTCACAGTATAATGATGCGCTGCTCCCCCAGCAGGAAAGTTCACAAATTCATGCCCATATCCAAAGCTGCAGGCATTGCCAGCTTCTGCTTGAGGCGTTCGCCAATGAGGAACAATTTTTAAAAGAAACACTGCAAAGCCCCGAGCTGCCTGAGGAGTTTGCCGACACCGTCCTTAACCAGCTGCAGCCATATGAACAGCCAGCAGCCCCCAGGAAGCTATGGAAAAAGGCCGTGCTGCCAGCTCCAGGAAAGAAAGTGTGGAAGAAGACGATGCTGTCAGCGGCCGGGCTCGTGCTTGCCATCGGTCTCGGATCCTCGCTCAACCCAAGCTTTGCACAGTGGATTGGAGGCTTATTCTCCACCGACCAGGTTGACGAGGGCTTGAGGCTTGCTGCAGACGAAGGCTTTGCCCATCGTGTCAACCTTGAAGCAGAGGATCATGGCTTGACCTTTAAAGTCGAGGACATCGTTGCGGATTCCACCAGGATTGCCTTGTCTTACCAAATTTTAAATAAAAAAGGCAAACCGCAGGATTTGTACCTGGACTTGCAAGACGGCAAGAATGAAGTGTATGCCCTTGACAAAAAAGGGGCAAGGATTGAGGTTTCCGGCATGAGCTGGGGTAATGCCGACGATTATGGTGTGATCGAATTTTCCCTGCGCGAACAAAAGGAACTGGAGCAGCTGACGGTAAAATTCGATCTGACGGAACTTAACGGCAAGAACGGCTCCTGGCAGCTTGAAGTGCCGGTCGACCTGAAGGACAGCCTGAAATCGACCACCATCCTTACCTTTAGCGATACCGAAACTTCCCGGCATGGCGTGAACATTGCCATGAAAGAAGTCCAGTATGCCCCTTCTTCCAATGAACTCGTGTACGAAACTTCTTTTACCGAGGAAGAGCGAAGTAAATTCGAAGCCCAAATCAAAGGGCTGGAAGAACGATTCGGCAAGGAAAAGGCCGGCACCTTTGCGAACTATGGCACAGCGATCCAATATCATCTTGAAAATGAAGAAAACAAAACCGTCTACCAGCACAATACCTTTCTAAAAGGAAAGGGCCATACCAGTGATGTCGGCATGCTGCAGGGCATGGGGGAGAATTTGGCCACAGTCGGCCATATGAGATGGAACGAATCGTTTATTCCGCAAAAGGGAGAGGAAAGGCTGACCTTTGTGCTGGATGGTGTCGTCAAAACTGTACCCGCCGACTTTACGGTAAAAATCAAGCCGAAAGAGCTGAAAAAGAACCCGCTGTCTCTCGAGTATGAAGGCAATTTTCTCTCTGTAAAAAAAGCGGCAAAAGAAAGCAGGTATTCACTCAGGAAGGCATTGCTGCCAATCCAAAAGGAAACAATTTTTAAAATTGAAATGGAAGGCGGCAAGGAGGCTCCTTCATCGGAGTTCGGCGCCTGGCTTCTCGAAGACGACAAAGGAAACCACTATACCGCCTACCACAGCGGTTCGATTCTTGATGAGAAAGATGAAAATGGCCGCTACAAGACCACCATCGACCTGACAGTGTACGGCATGGACGAAGTGCCGGAAGAGCTCACCCTGCACCTTCTGTCGGTCACCCGCTACCATGAGGTGGAGGATGAATGGAGAGTTCCGCTAAAATAGTGCAAGAAAAGCGCAAGCGCCTTGCTCAGCCCCGACAAGCGCTGGAGGGCCAGCTGATGAAGTCGTTCTTTGACTCCAACAGCTGGACCGAATTAGAAAAGCGGAGCCGACTGTATAGGAGCGACAAGCGTAAGGCAGAATCCGCAGGAAGGCGTTGTTTGCCTTCTGAAGGATTATGACTTACGACTCGAGCTCCTAGGAGGCAAAGCCAGACAAGCGACTCGAGCTGCTCAAAGCTACGCTTCTCGCAAGATACTCGAAGAAGTTCATTCAAGGATGAAAACTGGCTAGGCGCTGGAGCTGGACAGTTATCTAAGTGTAAAATTCATACCTTCGTATCCTTCAAAAAGGCAGCCCGGATTTTTTCCTGGGCTGCCTGTTTTCTATTCTTCTACTGTGGCCGTTCCATTCTTCCGCTTCCTTCTCCTCGTAACTTTTGCCGTCCAATCATCAAATAAGGTGTAGATGACCGGAACAAAGAAAAGCGTGAAAAGTGTGGAAACACTGAGGCCGAAAATAATCGTGATGGCGAGAGGCTGCTGCATCTCGGCTCCTTCCCCAATCGCCAGTCCCAGCGGAATCATCGCAAGAACGGTGGTCAGGGTAGTCATCAGGATTGGGCGCAGACGGCTGCGCCCGGCTTCGATGACGGCTTCATCCCTCTCGATTCCTCTCCGTCTCAATATATTAATGTAGTCAACAAGCACAATCGAGTTGTTGACGACAATCCCCGCGAGCATGATGATCCCGATGAATCCTGGAATGCTGAGCGGGATTCCGGTAATGAACAAGCCGCCTAGTACACCAATCACCGATGTCGGCAAGGCGAACATGATAATGAACGGATACAGGAAATTCTCGAACTGAACAGCCATGACGGCATACACAAGGAAGATCGAGAACACCAAAGCAATCGCAAGGTCGCCGAAGGCATCAGCCATGTCTGCAGCTTGGCCGCCGATGGTGTAGCTGTACCCTTCCGGCAGGTTCATGCTGTCCAGCTTTTTCTCGATATCGGTCGAAACGCTTCTCAGGTCGCGATCAGCAATCGCACTTGTCACATTAATCTGCGGCTGCTGATTTTGCCTGTTCAGTGACACCGGACCCTGCATTTCCACAAAATCGGCCACTTCATCAAGAGGCACCACCGCGCCAGCCGGCGTCTGGATATTCACATCCTGCAGGTCGCTGATGGTCGTGCGGCGGTCTTCCGGATAGATCAGCGTGATGTCAAGCTCCTGGCCTTTTTCACGGTATCTTGTGGCAACCTGGCCGGTGAACTGCATCTGGATTTGCCCCATGATTTGTTCCTGGGTCAGCCCGTAGACAGCTGCCTTGCCTTCATCGATCACGACATTCATCTGCGGAATGCCTTCCGATGCACCGCTTGTCGGGTTAAAGACGCCTTCCACCGTGGAAATTTCCGCCACGACTTCTTCCGCAAGCTCCCTCAGGATTTCGTGTTCCGGGCCGTTAAGCTGGATCTGGATCGGGTCACCCATGCTCATCATGCCCCCATCCATGGAGCTGGCCGTGATTTCGGCCCCGGCGATAAGCTGGAACTCTTTATCCATCTCCTGGACAATCTGGGTGGTGGACCGGTCGCGATCGCCGGCTGGAGTAAGCATAAGAGTATAGGTTGCCTGGTTGCTGGAGCCTGGCTGGCCGCCAAATCCGCCTCCGCCGACTGTCACATAGCTGACTTCAATAACATCTTCATACTTGGAAATGACTTCATTTACTTGCTCGACAATCTGCAGCGTATATTCGGACTTTGTTCCAGGCGCTGTTTCCACTGTAATCTGCGCCTGCCCCTGGTCGGCTGCCGGCATGAATTCCGCCCCGATGAACGGAATCAGCGCAAGGCTTCCGCCGATTAAAAGCAGCGTGACAAAGATGGTCGTTTTGCGCCACCGCAGGACGCCTTTGAGGCCATTGCCATATTTGTCCCGGGTCCAGCCCAGGAAGGAGTCGAACCAGGAACGGCGTCCGTGGCCTTCCATCGCTTTTGACAGCAGCTTGGATGACAGCATCGGCACAAGCGTGACGGCGACAACAAGCGATGCCAGCAGGGAAAAGGCCACGGCCATGCCAAGCGGCATAAACAGGTCGGCGGCGATTCCATCGACGAACACCATCGGCAGGAAGACGACCAGCGTCGTCAGTGTTGAAGCGATAACGGCCGGCGCCAGTTCAGACGCACCCTTAGTGGCCGCTTCCTTAAGGCTGTAGCCTTGCTTTCGATAGGAATAGATGTTTTCCAGAATAACGATCGAGCTGTCGACCATCATCCCGACTCCAAGCGCAAGACCGCCAAGCGTCAATACATTCAATGTCTGGCCGGTGAAATACATGAGCGCAAAGGTAGAAATCAAAGCGATTGGAATCGACAGGCCAATCACCAGTGTCGCACGGACGCTGTTTAAAAACAGCAGCAGCACGAACACCGAGATCGCGCCGCCGATAAGGATGTTATCGACGACGGAGTCAATCGACATTGTAATGAATTCCGATGTATCGATCAGCACTTTCAGCTCGATATTGCCGGCAAGTTCATCTTCAAGGCCTTTGAAGCTGTCCCGGACAGTTTCCGCTACGGCCACCGTATTGGCATCTGTTTGCTTCATGACAGACAATACAAGCGACGGCTCGCCGTTTACCAATGCCGTGGAAGAGGACTCCTTGAATGTGTCCTGGACTTCGGCGATATCCTTGATCAGGACGGTCGCTCCTGCCGGCGTCTGGATAATCGTATTGGCGATATCCTCAACGGACTGTATATCGCCTTTTATCCTGAGCTGCAGATCCTGGTTCCCTTTTTCAATCGTCCCGATGGAGCCTGAACGGTTCGTTGCGTTCAGTGCCTGGACAATGGTCTGCGAGCTGAGGCCATGCTGCTGAAGCTGAGCCGGATCTAGATGCAGCTGGATTTCCCGCTGCCTTGCTCCTTCCACGGTGACGGAAGCTACACCTGTCTGGCGCTCAAAATAAGGGACGACCTGCTCATTGGCAATCTCCGTCAGCTTTTCGGCACTGTTTCCGGTAATGCCGATATACATGACCGGCAGTGCTTCCGGGCTGAACCGCATGATCCTTGGGTCTCCTGCCTGTTCTGGCAGCATCGGCCTTACCTGGTCGATCTTTTCACGGACATCAAGGAGGGCCTGGTCTAGGTCCACGGAGTTCTTGAACATCATAATGACGAGTGAGGAACCGGACTGCGACTGGGACTGGATCGTGTCAATCCCTTCTACTGTACTGACCGCCGATTCAAGGGTCCGGCTGACCAGGTTTTCAACATCCTCCGGGGCGGCGTCGGGATAGCTTGTCGCGACGACGGCCACTGGCAGGTCGATTTTAGGGAAAAGGTCGACCGCCAAATTTCTGACTGATACAATTCCGAGGGCAATAATGGCGAGCACAATCATGATGACGCCAACTGGACGTTTGACAGAGGTTTCGACTAGCTTCACCGGTTATTCCCCTTTCACCACGTTGACGGCAGAGCCATCCGAGAGGGTTAGCTGGCCTGTGACAACGAGCTGGTCGCCCTTCTTGATCTCGCCTTCAATCGCCGTCTCAGCTGATTGGGTCGCCAAAATGGTTACAGGCTGTTTGACGGCCTTCTCATCTTTTACGAGGTAGACAAAGGTTTCATCATTCTCTTCGACAATCGCTGCTGTCGGTACAAGAACCGCTTCGTCGACCTGCTGTTCGGGAACAGACAATTCTGCTACCATGCCAGGCAGGATTTCTCCTTTTTCATTTTCCACTGTGGCTTTGATCGGGTACAAGCCCGTATCGTTTGGCATCGTGCTGATTGACGTCACTTTCGCTTCGTATTCCTTGCCATTTATCGTGACCTTCAGCTGGTCATCGACAGAAAACAGGCTGCGGAGCGAGGCTGTAACGGTAAATTCAAGCTTCATGGTTTCCAGGTCGGCCACAATCGCAAACGGTTCTTCATTGGAGACCATATCGCCCTCCGATACGTTCAAATTCGCAATCTCTCCGTCCTTGGGAGCACGTACTGTCTGCTTTCCGGCCGGTGTCGAGATTCTCGCGATGATGTCGTCTTTCTCCACCTCATCTCCATTGGCTGCCTCGAGCGAATCTACTTCCCCGCCCATCTGAAGCATCACCGGGGACGAACTGTTTGGCGAGGTGCGTCCGAAAACGGAACGGTCGATGGACAGCCCGCCTTCTTTCGCCTCCGCCACCTCAACGGCAGCCACCCTCGTTTCTTCCGCTGTATCTTCTGTATCTTTTTCTGTACATGCAGCCAGGGTTGTCATCAGCATGACGGCCGCTGCACCGTAAAGCAATTTTCTCATGTAAGGAATTCTCCTCTCCCAAACTGGCAATAATGTATTCCAGCAATTTTGCCGGATCAGTCTACAGTCTACTTCAAAAGCCTCGTATATATAGAAGCCCAAAAACAAAGCTACGCATCCTATTACGCACAGGATGTCCCAAAAGTTTCATCCCGAACCATTGTGACCAACCGGTCAGTCACAGAAATCGCACCTCTCCATTTTAAACAATCCCACCCCACAACACAAGAAGCAGCACCGTAAACATCACCCCGCTAAAGCACTAAACGGTGCCTGACCCCCGGTGCGTTAATGCGCTGATGCGATACTCCCCCGCAGAGTGCCTGACCCCTTTGCTGACCGCTATGCATGAGCCCTGGGGAAACAGGGTAATGGGAAACAAGTAATCAGTTCGGGAGGAGATTTGCTTGTTTATGTTTGTTGTCATTTTCATTCTTATTCTGATCTCCGGTTTTTTATCGGGAAGCGAGACGGCGCTGACGGCGGTGAACCGCATGAAGCTCAGGTCAAGAGCGGCCACAGACAGGAAATCGAAAAAGCTGCTTGACCTTGTTTCCAAGCCTGACCGGATGATTACCAGCATCCTGATCGGCAACAATATCACCAATGTATTGCTTCCTACCCTTGTGACCATKGTAGCTCTGGATTATGGATTCAATGTTGGAATCGCCACCGGGCTCGTCACGATTGCCTTGATCATTTTCGCCGAGGTAACGCCAAAATCCATCGCCGCGACGTTCGCCGACCGGATGGCCTATCTGGTAGCACCGGTTATCGGCTGGCTGGTGTGGATCCTTCAACCGTTAACCTGGCTGCTGTCAAAATTCACGGACATCCTGATCAGGATCATTTCAAAAGGAAATGAAGAAAAAACGTCCTTTTCACGCGAAGAACTGAAAACGATGGTCGAAATCGCATCTGTCGAGGGCACGTTTGAAAAAGAGGAAGCCAAGCGGATCCGCGGTGTCATCGAATTTTACAACCGTAATGTGCTTGACGCCATGAAGACTTCGCGCCTTGACATTACCGCGATTCCCCATGATGCAACCTATGAGGAGGCCCGCGACATCATCATTGAGAAAGGGCATGACCGCATGCCGGTTTTTAAAGAAACAATGGACAGCATTGTCGGCAGCTTTTCGGCAAGAAAGCTGCCGGAATGGTCCCTCCATCCCGAGAAGACCCTCGAGGACTTCTGCGACCATCCGCTGTTTGTTGTCGAAACCGCCTCTGTTGAAAAAGTGTTCAAAATGATGCTGAAGGAGAAGCAGCAAATGGCCGTAGTCGTCGACGTCTTCGGTGGTACCCGGGGCATGATAACGACTGAAGACATAATCGAGGTGATGATTGGCCAGGAAATCAACAGCGGAAAAGACGAAATTCTTGTCGATGAAATCACCAACACCCATATCCTTTGTCACGGAAACCTGCCGCTAAGGCAGCTGAACCAAATTTTCAACACCAATATCCCCGAAGAAGCCGATATTGTGTCCGGTTTTATTTTCAAGGAGCTTGGCCATATCCCCGAAAACGGTGAAAGTTTTGTGCATGACAATCTGGAAGTGACCGTCACCCTTGTTGAGGACCACCGCATCAAACAAGTAAAAATGACAAAAATCCCAGTAAACGAAAAAAATCAGGGATAATTACGCACAAAGGCGGCTCCTGGAACACTGCAGGAGCCGCCTTTTCCTGGAAAACTATCATTCTTTGACACGTTTCCCGGGCAATAATGTAATAGAAGAAGGAATAGCTGTCACTTTTTGTAATATAAACGTAATTTTCCTGTTATTCGTTTGTAACCGCCCCCGCTATATACTATGTTTAACATCTAGCAATCGGGGGTATACAAACTTGTTTAAGAGAATCCTAGCAGCTTTATTGCTTTTCACCCTAGTAACTACTGCCGCACCGTCATTGGAAAAAGCTTCTGCCTCTGGATCCCTTTATATTGCAAAAATCGACTCTGGCAATCTTAATGTACGGAAATCGGCATCAACCAAAGCTGCCGTAGTGACCAAGCTCAAAAAGAATCAGCAAATGACTGTCCACTCCCAATCAAAGGGCTGGGCTCATATAACAGCCAATGGAAAAAAAGGATATGTAAGTTCAAAATATATTGCACCAAAGAAGACAATCGCAACAGCAACTGCCAAGAAGCCGGCAGCAAAAGCAACAACTGCTTCCTTTAGTACAGACTATCGCTCCAAGGCCATTTCCGTTGCGAAAAGCAACCAGGGCGTAAAATATCTGTGGGGCGGCAATACGCCAAAAGGCTTTGACTGCTCAGGACTTGTTTCCTACTCCTTCAAGCAGGCAGGTAAGACTCTTCCGCGCACCGCGGCCGAGATGTATACAAAAGGGACAAGCGTTGCTTCACTATCTCCTGGGGATCTGTTGTTTTATGCGACAGCCGGCGGCAAGAAAGTAACTCATGTAGCAATCTATATTGGCAATGGCCAAATGGTTCATGCCACCACATCCAAGGGTGTTGCTATTGACAATCTAAGCAATTCATACTGGAAAGCCCGCTACGTTGGCGCAAAGAGAATATAAACAAAAAAGTGGCGGCCAAGCCACTTTTTTACTGCCCAGGAGCCATCGTCCCCCAGTCCAAGTGTATTTTTTCACAGTATTTCCTTTACACAATTAAGTCGCAAATGGCCTGGAGGGAAGCGTATGGAAGCCAGCACAACGATAAAAATCACTTCAACCCTTGATATCAGCAAAGCAAGGCAGGATGGAAAGGATATTGCCCAAAAGCTGGGATTCAGCATGGTCGACCAGGTGAGGATTAAAACCATTGTCTCCGAATTGGCCCGCAATATCTACCTGTATGCCAAGCTGGGCGAAATTGTGATTGAAACTGCCCATCACCAGGGCAAAGCAGGCATCAAAATCGTGGCCAAGGATGAGGGACCGGGAATTCAGGATATCAATAAGGCAATGGAACCAGGATACACGACCTCCCAGGGAATGGGCGCGGGCTTAAGCGGCGTGAAAAATATCGCCGATGAGTTCGAAATCGAATCCTGTCCCGGTGCCGGCACTACCATCGTGGTTACAAAATGGGCAGGAAATTAATATCACAAAAAAGGGGCCGTGCAGGCTCCTCTTTTTTTATGTTCTTCCCCCTTCAGCCAGCAGCGCTTCGCTGACCTCCAAAACATGTTCGCAATCTTCAAGGATGCCGATGATTTCCTCCCATGTCATGCTAATCCCCAATTCGTTGGAATGAGCAATCCGGTCACGCAAGTCCCGGATCTTTCCGGAGGTTCTTTTCCATTGGCTTCTGGAAGCCAGGCCGAACCTTTGAAACAGGAACTCATCGTTTTTAATGATTTCCAGCTTGTCACTGATCTGCAGGCACTCAACCAGGCTGATGTCTTCATTCTTATCCAGCCTTTTATGGTACAGGTTTTGCGCCAGCTGAAGACGGCCTTCACTGATGAGCGCTTTCCATGACTGGTCCGGAAATTGTTGAGTGATGAGCTCCCCCAGGTTCATTTCAAGCAGGGTAATATAGCCAAAAATCAGGATCCTGATTGGCGGCTTCTGCAAATCAGCAGAGGTAATCAGCTTAGTCACCTTATTTTGCTCCAAAACAAAGATGCGTGACCGGTTTTTAAAAATATGCAGAAACTGGATGAGCGGCGTGGAATTCGTTAGGATGTCCCGCATCAAAAATGGTTTCACATAGTCGGCAATAACCCCGGTCCCCAGATCCGCCCTTTCGACAAATCCGATGACCTCATTTCCTTCCCCAACACCAATCACATCATAATTCCGCTCTTCCAGCTGCATTTTGACAGCTGCTGCATCATCAGCAACATCGCACACAACCAGTGCTTCCGCGATGCTGTCCACGGTCATATTGCTTTCATATAGGTTTTTTAACGCCTGGTATTTGCCCATGCCTTCTCTCCCTTTCTGAAGCCTTTCCTAAATCCCGAAAATTCTTAGTTTCACTATAATACAAAGGTGGTCAATTTTCACCACGGCGGCATTGGAATCGTACAGATTGTCCGTTTGTTCTCCGCCTATTTTGGGTAATATATCTGTAAGACATGAAGCAGGAAGGAGGAATTCAAAATGCTTTGGACTATAATCAGCATTTTGCTCGGCCTGTGGGTGCTTGGCCTCATTTTTGATATCGCCGGAGGCATCATCCATGTTCTTCTTATCATTGCCGCGATTATTTTCGTCGTGAACCTGATCAGAGGACGCTCATCTGGTGCAAGATAGCGTTTCATTGATAAAGTGAAGCTTCATTCAGTGGTTAACACTGAATAAAAGAGAGGATGCCCAATGCAGGGCATCCTCTCTTTTCGTTTATTCCGTGCTGCTGGCACGGGAAGCAATCCACTCCAGGATATCGTCATACACTTCCTCTTTATTGGTCTCGTTGAGGATTTCATGGCGGGCACCCGGATAAAATTTGCAGCTGACATCGATTAGCCCGGCAGACCGGAGCTTTTCGCTGCTCTGCAGGACGCCCCTCGCATTTTTCCCAACCGGGTCCTTGTCGCCTGATAAAAAAAATGCCGGCAGCTGTCTCGGAATGGAGTCATCCTCGTCATAGACCGATAGCAGCCCCTTAAGGAAATCCTCAAAAAAGCCCGCCGTGAAAATGCCGCCGCATAGCGGGTCCTGAATGTATTTCTCTACTTCCCTTTCATCGCGGCTCAGCCAGTCGAACTCCGTCTTGTTTGGCTTAAAGGCCTTGTTGTAGGATCCGAACGTGAGAGCATTCATCAATCTGCTCGGCGTCCGCCTCCCTTGCTTTCGTGCTTCGCGGGCAGAAAGATAATGGCCGACCTTCCCAAGTAATCCCGGGTGTCCTCCTGTTCCGGTAAAAATCACCCCCGCGAGCTCCTCCCCATAAAGCTGGATATACCGCCTTGACAGGAAGGAGCCCATGCTGTGTCCAAGCAGGAAGACGGGAATGTCAGGATAATCCTCTTGCATGATACCTGTCAGCTCTTTCATATCGTGGACGACTGTTTCAAACCCGTTTTCGTCCCCATAATAGCCGCGGTCTTCTTCACTTGTCGCTGTATGGCCATGGCCGCGATGGTCGTTTCCATATACATGGACGCCACGGCTTACGAGAATATCCGCAAACTCGCTATAGCGCCCGATATGCTCCGCCATGCCGTGGGCAATCTGCAGCAGCGCCCGCGGCTTTTCCTCAGCCACCCATTTGACTCCATAAATTTTCTTTCCATCTATTCCTTTGAAATAAAAAGACTGGCCAGACATGTTCCAGCTCCTCTCCATTTTAGATTCCGTCTTATCCATTCTACTCTTAAAAATCACAGCAAAATGAAGCGAAAATGCAATTTTTAGCGTTAAAATTCAAATTTGACCCCTAAAATGGACGTTTTCGCCTTCTTTTTGGCCTCAAATTTGAACAACGGCGATTCGATGGAACTCACAATTCCCTATATGGTAAATGTACCCGGGAATACAAATGCAAAGCGCGCTTTCTGAAGGGATTCAGAAATGGAAAGCTTCGACCAGCTCTCAACGCAGTATGCACCGATGATCCATAAAATTATCCAGTCCTTGCACATTTATAAAAACAAGGACGAGTATTACCAGCATGGCCTGATCGGCTTATGGGAGGCACACAACAACTTTGATCCGCAAAAAGGCAAATTTTCCAGTTACGCCTACCTGTTTATAAAAGGAAGGCTTATGACCGAACTGACAGCAGCCAATAAACATGACAGCCTGACGGCGGGCGTGGATGAAGAGTGGTGGCTGGGCATTGCGGATGAAGGGATACCGTGCCCGCTCGAGGAAGATATCCTCCTGGCATACTGCCAGCGCGCCCGGCTGACCGAAAACCAGACTAAATGGGTGCTATACCATTGTTTGAAAGGTTTCGAAATCAGGCAGATCGCCGTCATCGAAAATGTATCGCCCTCCACCGTCAAAGGCTGGCGGACCGGCGCGAAGGAAAAGCTGAAGAATGCACTTTTGAGTGGGGACTTTTTCTGATTGTGGATTTGTAGTTTTGAGGAAAATCCTTTGCTTTACGACAAGGGGCTGGTGCTTTACGAGAATGGGCTGGTGCTTTACGAGAAAGTTCCGGGGCTTTACGACGAAACTTGGTGTTCTTACGACAAATCCAAGGTCTTTTACGACAAAACTGGAGCGCTTTACGACAAATGCCTGGGCTGGCCGCCCGCTTACGACGCACTCTTCTTGCTTTACGACGAAACTGGGTGCTCTTACGACAAATCCAAGGTCTTTTACGACAAAACTGGAGCGCTTTACGACAAATGCCTGGGCTGGCGGCCCGCTTACGACGCACTCTTCTTGTTTTACGACAAAGTTTCAGTGCTTTACGACGATACTTGGTGTTCTTACGACAAATCAGCGCGGCTTACGACAAAACTGGAGCGTTTCACGACAAATGCCTGGGCTGGCGGCCCGCTTACGACGCACTCTTCTTGTTTTACGACAAAGTCCTCTGCTTTACGACGATACTTKGTGTTCTTTCGACAAATCAGCGCGGCTTACGACAAATCTCAGCACCCTTAAGACAAAACCGTATAGGTTGCCTAAAGCAGAGGCTCCCTGTTTGAACATGCCCGATCAGGGTACGGTCCTACAGGAGGTGATTGCATGCTGCAAAACATCGGGATTCCCGGACTTATCCTCATCCTCATCCTCGCCCTGATTGTTTTTGGCCCTTCCAAACTGCCTGAGATTGGCCGGTCTTTCGGGAGCTCCATAAAGGAATTCAAAAAGGCGACGAAGGAGATGGCCTATGACGAAGAGCACGGGGGCAAAGAGAGGAAAAATAAATAAAAGCAGAAAAAGGCAGCGGGCTTCCGCTGCCTTTTTACATAAAAGCTTTTTATCTGAACCATCGATGAATCATGTATAAAAACAAAACCGTCGTGACGCTCAAGATGAGGACCATCAGGTTGGCATCGTCCATCCGGTTGGCTTGTACGGCGTCATAGATGGCAATCGAAAGGGTCTGCGTCTTGCCCGGGATGTTTCCGGACACCATCAGGGTGGCTCCGAACTCGCCCATCGCCCTGGCAAAGCCCAGCACCAGCCCGGCGAGCACGCCTTTATAAGCCAGCGGGATGACGATGAACAGCAATAATTGAAGCCTGTTGGCTCCGTCCAGCTCAGCCGCTCCGAGGACATCAGAAGAGATGGACTCGAATGCTGCCTGAATCGGCCTGATCAGGAGAGGCAGCGCGGCCACCGTCGCGGCGATCACAGCAGCTTTCCAGGTGAAAATGAGCGGCCCGCCGAAAAGAGTTTCGAACATCTGGCCGATAAAACTTCCCCGTCCAAGCACGACGAGCAGATAATAGCCAAGCACCGTCGGCGGTATGACGAGCGGAATCGTCACCAGAATGGACAGAAAATCCGTCAGACGGTTTTTATTAAAAGCAAACCACCATGAAAACAGGATTCCAAGAATAAAAGCGAAAAGCGTTGCGATTGTGGAAATCTTCAGGGTCAAATATAAAGGACTAAGGATGGCCTCCATTATGGCAGATCAAATCCATATTTCCGCAGCACTTCCTGCCCTTCTTCACTCAGCATATATTCCGAGAACTTCCTGCTGGATTCCTCTTTCTCTGTCTGCGACGGAATGCCCAAAGCCTGTACGATTGGCTCATGTGTGCTGTCATCGATCAATTCATGAGGGAAGTCGCTGCCCGGCATTAACGCGAGTGCGACAATTCCGACGTCGGCATTCCCCGATTCCACCTGCTGGTACGCCTGCCGGATATTTTCGGCGAATACCAATTTAGGCTGGATCTCTTCCCAAATTCCCCACGTTTGCAGCGCCTCCTTTGCGGCCTTCCCATAAGGGGCATGCTCAGGATTGGCAATGGTAATGGTTTTCACCTCTGAACTTAATAGATACTCCTTGTCCAGTTTTTCACTCTTGCCCATCATCACCAATCTGCCAATGGCATAGTATTCCTTCGAATCAGGGATTACTGCACCTGTTTCTATTAAATCTTCTATATAGGATTCATGCGCTGCCGCAAACAGGTCAAAAGGAGCTCCCTTCTTAATCTGCTGTGTCAGCAATCCAGTGGAGCCGAAAGTGAATTCCACTTTGACCCCGGTTTTATCCGTGAACCCTTCCCCTATCTCTGTCAGGGCATGCGTCAGGTCCGAAGCGGCCGCTATATAAATCGTCTGATCTTCGCTTGTCCCATTGGCACACCCGCTTAGCAGCAACATCAAAGACGCACATATTACTAACATTTTCCTCATGCGAATGGTTCCTTTCTGCTGTAAACTTCCCCTATTATATCATCAATACTTCCAGGAGGATAAACAACACAAACGTGTTCATAAAATGGACGAAATCCTTATGGACATATGCAGTGCTTGCCACATTTTGTCCACATATTATCCACAATATTCTGTTAACAATTTGTGAACAAGTCCATGCATTGTGACAGGATTCGAGGGCTTCCTCCTGTTGACTCCCCGAAAGATTGGGTTTCCAGCTCTCGTGGCGGGAGAAATCAGCGGAGATATGCAGGATTGTGTCGACATTCGCGCGTTTACAAAAAACTCCATCCTATCAATAATGTAAATGAATTCGCCAATAGCGGAGAGGGTTTATCATATTTTAGGAGGTTGTTAGGATGGAAAATCTGCAAAAGCCTTGGTTGAAGTTTTATGATCACCGAGTGGATGAGCATGTCAGCGTCAAGCATGAATCTCTGTACGATTTTTTGGAAGACAGTGTCAGCCGCTTCGGCGACAAACCTGCGCTCACTTTTTACGGAAGGTCCTGGAGCTATAATGAAACAAAGATGATCGTCGACCGGCTTGCCTCTGCCCTACATAAAGACGGATTTAAAAAAGGCGACCGCGCCGCCCTCATGCTGCCGAACTGCCCTCAGTACATTTTCACGCTGTTTGCGATTTTCCGGCTTGGCGGTATTGCGGTACAAGTGAACCCGATGTACGTGGAACGGGAAATTTCCTTTGTTCTGGAAGATTCCGATGCGACCCATATGTTCGTCCTTGATGCCCTCTACCCTAAAGTGAAAAAGGTCCAGGGAGACAGCTCCCTTAGAAAGGTGATCGCCGTTGGACTGGGCGGCGAACGAATTGCGCTTGGCGAAGGCGACCTGTATTTTGAAGAAGTGCTCCACGTGCCGCTTGATGCTCCCGAAACCACCATCGATCCGCTGGAGGATGTGGCGATCCTGCAGTACACAGGCGGCACGACCGGCGTCCCTAAAGGCGTTATGCTGACTCACTACAACCTCCTGGCCAATTTTAACCAGGTATGCGACTTTATCTTTAAAACATGTGATGAGGTCCCGGAATCCTTTAAGACAATCACTGTGCTACCGATGTTCCATGTGTACGGCCTGTCAAGCGTGGCCCTTTGCTGTTTTAGGGAAGGCGCCAACCAGATCATCCTGCCTCGCTTTGATGTCAGGGAAGTGATTGAAACGGTCAAACGGGAAAAGCCGTTCATTTTTGCGGCGGTTCCAACCATGTATTTCGCCCTGAACAGCCTCCCTCCGGAAATGCTGAAGGAAGCAGGCTTTGACCAGGTGCACTACGTCGGCAGCGGCGGAGCACCATTGGCAGTTAAGCAGGCACGGGCGTTTGAGAATGTGACAGGCGCTTCCATCCGCGATGGATATGGCCTCTCGGAGTCCTCCCCAACCGTTGCCTTCAATCCGCCATTTGTTCCGGCAAAAGAAGGCAGCATCGGCATCCCGGTCCAGAGTACGATTGTCAGGGTGGTGCTTGAAACAGAGGAAGGTGAAATCGTCGATGCGCCAATTGGTGAAGCCGGCGAATTGATTGTCAATGGCCCTCAGGTGATGAAAGGCTACTGGAACCGCCCGCGGGATACGGATGAAGTGCTCAAGGATGGCTGGCTGTTCACCGGCGACATTGCCAGGATCGATGAAGACGGCTTCCTGTATATCCTTGACCGGAAAAAGGATATGATCATTGCAAGCGGATACAATGTCTACCCTCGTGAGGTGGAGGAAGTTCTTTACCACCTGCCGGGAATTGAAGAAACGCTTGTAATCGGCGTGCCGGATGAATACCGCGGCGAAACCGTCAAGGCCTTTGTAAAATTAAGGGGCGGTTCAACCTTGACAATAGAGGAAATCAAGCAATTTGCTGCCGAAAACCTGGCAGCCTACAAAGCTCCGAAGGAAGTCGAAATCCTCGATGACCTGCCAAAGTCCTCGGTCGGCAAGCTGCTCCGGCGTGTGCTGCGCGATGAGGAGCTGGGAAAAGTGCAGGTGTAAGGAGAGATAAAAGGCAAAAGCCCGGTTGTTTAAAAACCGGGCTTTTTTATCGGCTTGCGATTCCTCTTTTCCCTGACCGCCAGCAAGCTGAGCATGGCGATCACAAACAGCATGATGGCGGCGATAAAAAGCCATCCAATGGCGAAGCTTCCTGTCCGGTCTACCATAAATCCAAACAGCGGCGGCACGGCAATGACTCCGAGCGAACCAAGTGAAAGGGAGAAGCCGCTCGAGAGGCCGGATTGTTCGCGTGGAACGATTTCGGAGGCGAGATTCATCCAGATGCCATTGAATCCTGAAAGCGAGAAGCCAAACAGGATGATCAGCGGAACCATTTCCCAGAAGGCAGCCTGGGAAGCAAAGGCCACTCCGAGGCTTGACAGCGCCGCCAAAATGGCAATGATCAACAAAACCGGCACGCGATTTCCACGAAACAGGACATCGCTTGCCACTCCCCAAATAATCCTCCCCGCCGAGCCGCTCACCTCTGAAATAACCAGGAGGAGACCTGAAAGAAACAGGGATATGCCCAGCTTTTCATGTGAGAACAGCACCAAATACGTGTTCAGGGCCATTTGCGATCCGCTCAGCCCAAAAGCGCTCAGGCTGACGAGCATTAGTGCCTTGTTTTTAAAAAGGGGGAACATGGATTTAAAAGTCGCGCCAGCGCTTGTTTTTTGCATGACCGTCTGCTCCGGAGGATCCCGGTACAAAAGATAGGAGAGGATTCCCCCAAGCATCAGTAAAATGGTGGCGCCGAGGAGGACAGGCCTCCAACCGTATTCCGCGCCGAATGGAAGCAGAATGAGCCCGGCCAGGGCCGCACCCGCTGTGACGCCGGTCTGCTTGATGCCCATAGCCGTTCCCCGCTTTTCGAGTGTAAACCAGTACATGATGCCCTTGTTGGTGATTGGGTGCATTGAGCCGTAACCCGCCCCTCCAATAGCCACCAGCAAGAGCAGCAGAGCAAAATGGCCAAGCTGGGTCGCCGCCGCAAAAGCGATGCCCAGGCAAATGGCAGCAGCACCGAGAAGCCTGCGCGATCCATAAGCATCGGTCAGCATTCCAGCCGGCACAGCCGCTATCGTCTGCCCGAGAAAGAGTGCAGCGGGAAGCATGCCAATCTGGGATTTGGACAACTCCAGGTCGGATCCGATCAGGATGCCCAGCGGAGCCACACTGCGGCCGACAAAAGCAACTAGCAGCTGGGCCAGCAGCAAAAACATCAGCATCCGCCATGGCTCTGAGGCAGGAGTATGTTTCAGCATGGGATTTGTCATTTTCTTTCGCCTCATTTTTTTAGGGTAAAACCATCTTACCATGAAGGTCATGATTATTCTGAAAATAGTTTATTTCAAAAATCGGCCATTAGAAAAGGAAGAAGCAAAATGCCTCTTCCTCTGATTTTTTATTATTTCACCCATTTATGAAGCAATGGTCCCTCGTCGCCATATACAGGGTCCTTTTCGGGGACCGGTACACTGCGGATTTCATGCATGGCCTGCGTGCGGGATCCCGGGTCTTTTTCCAGCAGATTGGAGCTGCTTCCTTTTGGATAGGCACCAATCACGGCAAAATCAGGAGAGCCTTCCACTTTCTTGTGGCCGGTTCCAGCCGGAAGGACCACGACATCCCCTTCCTTCACCTCGACACGTTCACCGCTGTCGCCGCCAAGAAGAAGCGTGGCTTCCCCCGACTTGACACCAAGGACTTCATGCGAGTTGCTGTGATAATGCTGGTACTCAAACACTTCACCTGTCCAGCACCCTTCCCAATCGTGGCGCTGGAAGGTTTCTGCTATTCCATTTGGGTTGTCATTGAATATGCCCTGATATACAATCACCGGCAAATCCGGATTATTTGGAATCTGTCCATCGTCTTTCAGATAAAAGGAATGTACTTGAGTATTAACATTCATGCTGCACCTCTCCTTTCTTTTTAAAAACGGTCCAAGCTGGACCCTTATTCTATCTATACCCATCTTGAAGGCGGAGAATCGGGTTTTTTAAAAGGATGAGGAGTTGGAAAAAGGAATACTGGATTGTAAAAATATGGTGTTTGTAGAATAAAAAGCAGAAATCGTAGAGTAAAAGTTCAAAAGTGTAGAGTAAAAGCCGCAAGCTCGCGAGTAATGGACCAGAATCGTAGAGTAACTGGCCGAAACCGTAGAGTAACCGCCAAAATAACAGTCCAGCCATTTCCCCCACTTTTCCCTTGCCTAAAATCCTCGTTGGTAGTACACTGGTTTTAACTTAATTAAATTAATTAACTAAGTATACACACTTAGGAGGCATACCAGTAATGAAAACGCCAAATTTAAAACTTGCATTCCAGGAAACTTTCAATACGGACGCGGCTCCGAGGACTTTCTTCTCCCCCGGCCGGATCAACCTGATTGGTGAACATACGGATTATAATGGCGGGCATGTGTTCCCTGCTTCCCTTTCGTTTGGAACGTATGCGCTTGCAGCACAGCGCGATGACCGGAAATTGCGGTTTTACTCGCTGAACTTTCCGGATGCCGGCATCCTCGAAACAGACCTTGACAACCTTGGTTATGACGATAAGCATGACTGGGCGAACTATCCTAAAGGGATGTTCCTTTATATGAAGGAAGCCGGCTATGAAGTTGAAAACGGGGCCGATATCCTCTTTTACGGCAATATCCCGAACGGTGCCGGGCTCTCCTCCTCCGCCTCGATCGAGCTGGCAACAGGCGTCCTCATCCAGGAGCTGTTTGGACTAACTATCGACCGAATTGAAATGATCAGGCTTGGCCAGAAGGTTGAAAACCAGTATATCGGCGTCAACAGCGGCATCATGGACCAGTTCGCGATTGGCATGGGTAAGAAAGATCATGGGATTCTGCTGGACTGCAACACACTGGCCTACAAATATGCCCCAATCAAGCTGGAGAATCACTATATCATCGTCATGAATACGAACAAACAGCGGACGCTCGCCGGTTCCAAATACAATGAGCGCCGTGCCCAGTGCGAAGCCGCGCTAACTCACCTGCAAAAAGAACTGCATGTTGCCAGTTTGGGAGAATTGAAACCGGCGCAATTTGAAGAGCATAAGCACCTGATTGTAGATGAAATCAACCGGAAGCGCGCCAGGCATGCCGTCTATGAGAATGCACGCACACTGGAAGCGCTTGAAAAGCTGGAACAGCAGGATCTTGAAGGATTTGGCAACCTAATGAATGAATCGCATATTTCGCTGAGAGATGATTATGAAGTAACCGGTCTTGAGCTGGACACAATCGTGCAGGCAGCCTGGGTGCAGGAAGGCGTCCTTGGCGCACGGATGACGGGAGCCGGATTCGGCGGCTGCGCGATTGCGATTGTCGAGAGAGATAAAGCGCAAGATTTCCAGAAGAATGTGAATAGCATCTACCGTGAAAAAGTTGGCTATGAAGCAACCTTTTACACAGCGACCATCGGGGATGGCGCCAAAGAACTAAGCGAGGAGTGTTAACATGAGCGTATTGGTGTTGGGCGGAGCAGGCTATATCGGCTCCCACGCAGTCTATCAATTAATCGACCAGGGCGAAGAAGTCGTGGTCATCGACAATCTGGAAACGGGCCATAGAGGAGCTGTGCACCCCAAGGCAGCCTTTTATGAAGGAGATATCCGCAGCCCGGAGTTCCTTACTTCTGTTTTTCAAAAAGAAAAGATTGATAGTGTCATCCATTTTGCGGCCAATTCGCTTGTCGGCGAATCGATGGAAAAGCCACTGAAGTACTTTGACAACAATGTCCATGGCACCCAGGTCCTCCTTCAGGCAATGGTCGAGCATGATGTTAAAACCATCGTCTTCTCCTCCACCGCCGCCACCTACGGCGAGCCGGGGGTTGTGCCGATTATCGAAAGCATGCCGACGAATCCGACCAATGCTTACGGCGAAACAAAACTGACAATGGAAAAGCTGATTTCCTGGACCCAAAAGGCCCATGGCATTAATTATGTAGCACTGCGCTATTTCAATGTGGCCGGCGCCCGCGAAACCGCGGAAATCGGTGAAGACCATAGCCCCGAGACGCATCTTGTGCCGATCATTCTGCAGGCCGCGCTTGGACAGCGCCCCCATATCACGATTTTCGGCGATGACTACGATACACCGGATGGAACCTGCATCCGCGACTATGTGCATGTCGAAGACTTGATCAACGCCCACCTGCTGGCGCTGAATTACTTGAGAAAAGGCGGCGCAAGCGATGTGTTCAATCTCGGCAGCAGCCAGGGCTTTTCGGTAAAAGAAATGATTGAGGCCGCCAGAAGCGTGACCGGCAAGGAAATACCGGCACAAATCGGTCCGCGCCGTGCCGGGGACCCGAGTACCCTGGTCGCAAGCTCGGATAAAGCGAAGAAAGTTCTAGGCTGGAATCCGGCACGGACTTCCGTCAATAAAATCATTGAGGATGCCTGGAAATGGCATAGCACGCACCCAGAAGGCTACGGGAAGGAAGTGTAAACCATGGTGTACGGACTGATTGATGGATTAATAGTAAAAGCATTGGAAGCTGGTTTGATTGAGACAACAGATGAAATTTATGTTCGCAACCAGGTGATGCATCTTTTAGGGATGAAAACGTTTCCTGAAACAAGCAAAAAAAAGGTTGACACCATTGCAAACCTTGTCGAAAAACTGGTGGAGTATGCTGTGGACGAAGGTATAATTGAAGATGTGCTGGACGATAAGGAAATGCTCGGAGCCAATATCATGAATGTGTTCCTGCCGCGGCCGTCGGCGGTCAATGCGGTATTTTACGAAAAATATGAAGAATCACCTGCTGCGGCCACGGACTATTTTTACTCCTTAAGCAAAAACAGCAACTATATCCAGATGAACCGGATTGCCAAAAACATTTCCTACAAGGCAGATACCGATTACGGGCAGCTTGACATCACCATCAATCTGTCGAAGCCGGAGAAAGACCCGGAGCAGATCCGCCGCGAACGGGAAATGAAACAGACCGGCAGCTATCCGGAATGTTTGCTGTGCAAGGAAAACGAGGGATATGCAGGGCGCACCGGCCACCCGGCCCGGGCCAACCACCGGATCATTACAGTGCCGCTCGCTAGTGAAAACTGGTATCTCCAGTATTCGCCGTATGTCTACTATAACGAGCACAGCATCCTGCTTTCGGAAGAGCATCGCGACATGAAAATTGATGCAAGGGCGTTTGAGCGGCTGCTGCTGTTTGTGGAGAAATTCCCGCATTATTTTATCGGCTCCAATGCCGACCTGCCGATTGTCGGCGGCTCGATCCTGAGCCATGACCATTACCAGGCGGGACGCTACGAGTTTGCGATGACGGCGGCCCAGGATGAGTTCACTTTTAACCTGGCCTCCCATCATGATGTCAAGGCTTCGGTTGTCAAATGGCCGCTGTCGGTCATCCGCCTGCGGAGTACCTCCATTCGCAGTCTGGTTTCAGCAGGAAATCACATTCTGGAAACATGGCGCAGCTATTCCGATGACAGCATAGACGTGCTCGCTTTCACCGGCGGGACACCGCATAACACGGTCACGCCGATTGCCCGCCGCCGCGATGGCCTTTACGAGCTCGATCTTGTGCTCCGCAACAACCGTACAAGCGAGGAACATCCGATGGGCATTTTCCATCCGCACGAAGATGTGCATCATATAAAAAAAGAAAACATTGGCTTGATCGAGGTGATGGGGCTTGCCGTCCTGCCGCCAAGGCTGAAGGATGAGCTGGCTGTGATTCAGCAGCACCTGCTGGGGGAAAGCGCTGAAGTGGCGGATTATCACCAGGACTGGGTAGAAGAGCTGAAAAGCCAGTATGGCATACTGACAGATGCAACAGAAGCGGAAGCTATCCTGCAAAAGGAGCTCGGCCGCAAGTTTGCGCGAGTGCTGGAGGATGCCGGTGTACTGAAAACCCGGGATGCGTTTGAACGGTTTACCGCAGAGTTGAACAGGGAAGATTTGTAAACAAAAGATGTCTTTAGATGAAGGTGGATAACGCTATGAAAATTGCAGTAAAACAAATACTGGGAAAATGGCAGGAATATTCCCTGACCAATGATAACAATATGTGCGTCAGTGTCCTTGACTTTGGCGGCATCATCACAAAAATCATTGCTCCCGGCCGGTTCGACAGCCTTGAAAATGTGGTGGTCAGCTTCAAGGACTGCGAGGATTATGAGAATGATCCCAATTTCTTCGGCGCGCTCATCGGACGGGTGGCCGGCCGCATCCAGGGTGCTTCCTTCGAGCTCGATGGCAAGACTTATGACTTGCCGGCTAACAACGGGCAGAACCATCTGCATGGCGGCCCTGGAGCCTTCCATCAGGCTATCTGGAAGATGGACCCTTTCCAGACGGATGAAAGCGTCGGTGTGAAGCTGACCCATCACAGCCCTGATGGCGAGGGAGGCTATCCGGGAAACCTCGATGTCACGGTGACCTATACCCTGGATAATGAAAATAAGTTAACGATTGATTACGAGGCAGTAAGTGATGCGACCACTCCGCTGACCCTCACCAACCATACGTACTTCAACCTGAGCGGCGACTTGAAACGGATGGTGGACGAGCATGAGGTGGTCCTTGACAGCAGCACCTTTGTCGAACTGGACGAAGAGCTGATTCCTACGGGGGAAAAGGTGCCTGTGGAAGGGACATCGTTTGATTTCCGTGCAGGCCGCGTGCTGGGTGCCGGCTTTAACGATGAGTACGGCCAAAATAAGATTGCCGGAAGCGGCTATGACCATTATTTCATTTTCGACAAGGAAAAAGAGTTCGATGCAGTTGTTGCCGAGCCTCGCAGCGGCCGGATCATGACAGTGAAAACCACGCAGCCTGGCATGGTGATGTATACAGGCAATTCCCTTGATGACAGCATGAAACTGGCAGAAGGCCCATCGCGCAAGCATCTGGGCGTCTGCTTTGAAACCCAGGGTTCCCCTGCCTCGCTGCATCATGAAGGATTCCCGGGCATCATCCTGAAGGCTGGCGAAAAATATAAACAGCAGACCGTGTTTGGGTTTGGTGTGGAAGACTAGGAATACAGGCAAAAAGGCGGAACCGCGATTGGTTCCGCCCTTTTAGATTGGGTCAAACAATTCCACGAGCAGCAGCGCGACGGCCCCCATTAGTGTCGCGTCTTCGCCAAGCCTTGTGACCGAGATGCTTGTTTGGCGCACCTCGGGGGTCAGCGCCCTTTGCCTGATGGTTTCAAGAATGGCAGGCATCAGGAAGGCCTCGCTTTTCATCACGCCGCCGCCAAGGACAATTTTACGGGGATTGATAAGATGGACCAGATTGGTCAGGCCGATGCCGATGATTCTGCCGGTTTCCTGAAGCAGCTGAATGGAGGCCTCGTGTCCTTCTTGGGCGAGTTCAAACACTTCCCGTCCGGTGGAAGGGGCTCCGTCTCCCACCCTCCCCTGCGCCCGCTCCGCGATGGACGCCCCGCTGATGAAAGTCTGCAGGCAGCCTGGATTGCCGCACTCACAGATGCTGCCGTTCAGGTCAATCGTCATATGGCCGAATTCGCCGGCGATTCCCTGGGCGCCATGGTACAGCTTGCCGTTCATGACGACACCGGCTCCGACACCCCGGCCGATGTTGACGGCAACCATACTATCGGCCTCGCCATGGCCGCCGAACCATGATTCACCCAATGCCATCGCCCGCGCGTCGTTTTCGACTTTTATCGCAATGTTGAATTCCTTTTCAAGTGCCTGTTTGATTGGAACGTTTTTAAGGTTCAGGTTGGGAGCTACAAGCGACATGCCCGTCTCCACATCGACGACGCCATGCATGGCGACTCCAATGCCGATGATTTTTGTTTGGTCGAGGCCGGGCGCTGCGAGAATGCGGTGGATATTGTGTTTAAGAATATCGATGAACTTTTCATTGTTTAGCGGTTTTTCCAGCTTTTGTTTCGAACGCTGCAGGATTTCGCCCGTTAAGTCGGTCAGCACGGCCTCTACGGTCTCCGGTCCGGCATCGACGCCAATCACAAAAAAAGCGCCGCTGTTGATATGCAGCATCGTCGGCTTCCGGCCGCCGCTCGATTCGCCAAGCTGGCTTTCCCTGACCAAGCCCTCCTCCAGCAACTCCTTGACGATGCTGCTGACCGTTGGGGGCGTCAGGCTTGTTTCCTTGGCGATCTGTGCCCTGGAGATCGGTTCCGCGGTGCGGATTTTATTTAAAATAATCGATTTATTGACGGATTTCATTAATTGGAATGTGCCGCGCTGCTGCATGGTGATGATCCTCCACTTTTGGTTTGGTTATTGGATTATTATAACATACTTAGTTAATTTAATTAATTATGTAGAGCCGTATTACATGAAGCTAACAATTTGATGACATGGCTCTGCTAAGGCGATAAGTGTGCTAGAATAGCGGACATGCTGAATAAGGGGGAAAATGATATGAAAAGAGTCGCATTTTGGTTTATGTTGATGCTTGTGGGTACTCTTGTATTGGGAGCCTGCAGCAGTGATAGTGCCGATAAGGAAAGCAACAAGGAGAAAAACAACAAAGAGGTTGTCGCTACCGTAAATGGCGAGAACATCGCTTCCGAGGAATACCAGAAAGAGCTGGAAGCAACGAAGGCCATGTACACACAGCAAGGGGTCGACTTTGAAGAAATCGATGGTGAAATGAAAAAGCAGGTCGAGCAATCCGTGCTGGACCAATTGATAAATACAAAGCTCGTGCTTCAAAGCGCCGAGGATGATGGAATTTCTGTTGGACAGAAAGAAATAGATGCCGAAATCGGCAACGTAAAAAAACAATTTGAAGATGATAAGCAGTATCAAGCAGCCTTGAAAGAAAACAAGATCACCGAAGAAGAATTGACTCAGCAGGTTCGCCAGCAGCTGATTATCACGCAGTACCTCGATAAAAACATTGGCGACGTTAAGGTATCCGAGGACGAAGTGAAGGTCGTTTACGATCAATATAAAGAGCAGGCCGAAAGCATGAAGCAGGAAGTCCAGGACTTCGAAGCCATGAAGCCTGAGCTCGAGCAGCAGGCAATTGCGCAAAAGAAGAATGAAGAAATGAGCAAGCACATCGAAGACCTGCGTGCCAAAAACGAAAAGAATATCGAGATTTTGCTGTAGGAGCTGAACCCCCTTTCGTGTGTGGAAGGGGGTTTTTTGTGGGGTGCGGGGTTGGCAGAGGTTGCCTGGTTGTTCACCGTTTGGACACAGGTTTTTCTATAAAATCAAATTATTGATGCATAAAAGAGGAAATTTGATTCATTACTTCACTTAAATGAATGATAAATGCTTATCATTGATGCATATCCTTAAATCTTTCCTTCAATTACTCAAAAAAACTCCTTCTAACAGTAAATCGGAAGCAGGATTTTACTAATAACCTGAAGAATTTTTTCAGTAAACGAAAGGAGGATTAACTTGTTCATAAACCAACTGCAAATCCCGCCTATTTTGGAGAAATTGGAGGCGTTGAAGAGGCGTTTGCCAGTCAGTCATCCCAAATGGAACACCATCCAGGAGGAATGGGCCCGCAGGTATGCAGGCTTCAGGGGGGAGAAAACGGTATATTATTATCTATCCCTTCTGGATGACCACCCCTACCATATTTTCCACGGTTTGCGCCTTGCCAATGGTTCACATTTCTTTCAAATGGATTTTCTACTTCTGACCACCCGTTACGCCCTCATTATCGAAACCAAAAACATTGCCGGTGAATTATTATTTGACGAGCAGGGTCAGCTGATCCGTACGATAAACAGCAAGACAGACGGATATTCAGATCCTGTTGCCCAAGCCCAGCATCATCAGAGAAGCTTGCGAAAGTGGCTCAAGGCACATCATTTTCCGCCTTTACCCGTTGACTATGTTGTCATCATCAGCCAGCCATCTTCCATCATTAAAATGGAACGCTCCGACCCTGCTGTCCGCCAAAGAGTCCAGCCCGTCTCAGGACTGCACAATTTTATCTTCCGCTGTGATGGGGCATACAAGAGAGAAGTTCTCGATGCAAAGGGTCTCAGAAAGCTTGGCAGGCTACTCATTAAAAAGAATGTTCCTCTCGAAACAGATGTATTAAAAGACTTTGGTTTGACGGAAAATGACCTTTTAACTGGTGTGGAATGTCCAAAATGCGGCACTGTTCCGATGGTGGAGCTGAAAGCCTGGTGGAAATGCCCGGATTGCGGATTCCACTCAAAAGATGCACCTATTCAAGGGATAAACGATTATTTTCTTCTGATTTCCCCCACTTTTACCAATTCCCAGATTCGCGATTTCCTTCTCCTTTCATCCAGGCAAAAGACCAGAAGAATGCTAGCAGCCGTGAATGTTCCTTTTAAAGGAGAGAATAAAGCTAGAGTCTATTTTTATAAGCCAGATTGAACGTATCTTTGGCTGTCTTTAACAAAAGTCTGTTACTATTTTTTCGATAAAATTAAATAACTGATGCATAAATCTCATATTTGATGCATTTATCGCTGTCGTTGAAGCATTAATGCATTCATATGATACATAAACATAGTTGAGTGCGCTATCCCTCATAAATCTCAATCGGCAAGCCGTCCGGAGCGGCAAAGAAGGTGAATTTTTTACCTGTTAGCGGGTCGGTTCTGGTTTCATCGGCTGTAATTCCGTGCTGCTTCAGGTGGCTGACGGCTTCGTCGATGTTTTCAATCGCAAATGCCAGGTGCCGCAGCCCGGCTGCCTCGGGGTAGCTTGGACGTTTGGGTGGGTCCGGGAATGAAAACAGCTCGATTTGATATTGGCCGTTGACTTCAAGGTCGAGTTTATAGGAATCCCTTTCTTCACGGTAAACTTCCCGGACGGGTTTCAGTCCGAGGACATCTACATAAAAGCTTTTTGACTTTTGATAATCCGAACAGATGATGGCGACGTGAGAATTTTGGTGAATTTCAATTTTCCACTCTCCTCGGGTTGGTTTTATCTGTGTGGAAACCGGGAATTATAGGACTAGCCTGATAGGAGGGATCAGCGATGGTAAGATTGTTCAGAACAGCATTAAAATGGGCTCCGATTCTTTATCCAATTGTCAAAAAGATCCTGGCAAGCCGGAGTTCCAAAGTATCCTACCCGAAACGATAGCCGAAGATAACGACTTAAAAACAAGAGCTTGGGGTGCCTCAGGCTCTTCCAGGCATGCACTGTTTTCCTTTCCTGCCTTCATATTTTAGCTCAGCATGAAACTTATCCAAATAACATTCGTATGTACATACTCCAGCCGGATTGGCACAGGAATGGGGCATTCCCCCCCCCCCCGAAGTTTGCCTGCATAGTGAACTGGATACATTTTTTTATTCCCAAAACCGCTTATAACTGATATTATATTAAAAAAATGATAATATCGCTTAATCTTTGAGCGGGGGAACCAATTTTACTTTTATTCAAGTATTTGGGGTGAATCCTTTACAGGTAGGGTACTCTCATAGCCCGAACCCGACAGCTAACCTCGTAAGCGTGTTGAGAGGAAAACACTGCATCCATGCACAGTGGTTTTTACCTCTGTGTATTTTTATTGCCTTTATTTGGTAATTTATAACACATCGATGAAGGAGGTCACATTATGAAACTATCTACTAAAATTATTATTGCCCTGATAGCAGGAGCGGTTACAGGGCTGCTGATCAATCTGTTCCTGCCGGGCATTTTCCCCCAGCTTGACCAGTTCATTTTCACTCCGCTTGGAAAAATCTTTTTGAACCTGATTAATATGCTGGTCGTTCCGATTGTCTTCTTTTCAATTGTTGTGGGAACGGCGGGACTTGGCGACCCTAAAAAACTGGGCCGTATCGGCTTGAAGACGGTTAGTTTCTTTCTGATAACAACAGCAATTGCCATCATAATCGGCCTGTCGCTTGCCCTGATTTTTAAGCCAGGAGAAGTTGGCAGTTTTAACATCACCGGCCTGGAATATGAAGCAGCGAAGGCTCCCCCTATCTCTGAAACGCTGCTGAATATCATTCCTACAAATCCGGTTCAAGCTTTCGCCGACGGAAACATGCTTCAAATCATTGCCTTTTCTGTATTTGTCGGCTTTGCGCTGGCGATGCTGGGCGACCGGACAAAAGGAATCTATAACCTGTTTGAACAGGGAAATGATTTAATGATGTTCCTTGTCAATTTAGTCATGAAATTTGCGCCGTACGGCACGTTTGGGCTGATTGTCTCAGCGGTCGGCAGCCAAGGGCTGGGCGCCATCAAAGCAATGGGGCTTTATATGTCCTTAGTGTTGCTGGCTTTGCTCCTTCATGGGCTGTTCACTTATGGTACGGCAGTGGCCGTGCTGGCCAAGAAAAACCCGGTTTGGTTTTTCAAAGGCTTCGCCCCGGCGATGGGCGTGGCGTTCAGTACTTCAAGCAGCAATGCGACCTTGCCGATTTCCATGAGCACCGCCCAGGAAAATCTTAAGGTGCCTGAGCCGGTCTCAAGCTTTGTCCAGCCGCTTGGCGCGACGATCAATATGGATGGGACGGCAATCATGCAGGGGGTCGCGACCGTATTCATCGCCCAGGTTTTTGGTGTCGACCTTACGATTACCCAGCTGGTGACCGTTGTTTTGACCGCGGTTCTCGCGAGTGTCGGCACAGCCGGAGTACCTGGGGTTGGCCTGATTCTGCTGGCGATGGTCCTTAACTCTGTAGGCCTGCCTGTCGAGGGAATCGCGCTAATAATCGGGATCGACCGTCTGCTCGACATGGCCCGTACAGCCGTGAACATCACCGGAGATGCCGCTTGCGCCCTGATTGTCGCAGAAACGGAAGCTAAAAGAGAAGTATAAGATGAAACATATTCAGCGGGGGCTTCTTCACCCCCACTGAATACTTGTTTAGCAGCCAAAAGACGCAGTCCAAATCACAACTGAATTGGACTGCGTCTTTTTTATAGTAAGGAATTCATAGGCGGAGAGATTCCGGTTAATGCAAAAACATGCCCGTTAAAAGCAGAAATAAGCGGATTTATTCCGACTAATTGCTCTTTTATAGCACCAAATCTATAGATTAGGTGCGTATAGACGGAAAAACTCCCTTTATATTTCGGGAAATACAGGTATTTCCCAACTTAAGCGGAAAGTTTCCGCTTATTTTTCAAACGCAGTACAATCAACGTTCTTCTATCACCACAGAAACTGGATGAGAACTTCCTTAAACAAAAATAATGCTTGGAGACACTGCTCCAAGCATTATTTTTTATAAAATTTCCTACTGGTTGCATTTCAAAACAGAACTACTTGCCCAAAGAGGCAGTGCCATTTCTTATGCCCTGTTCCTTACTTCCCGTTCAGATAGGCCCAGGCATACTGTGCATACAACTCAGCGCCGGTGGCGAGGGCGTCTTCGTCGATGTTGAAGCGGCCGTGGTGGTGCGCCCACTGGGTATCCTTGTCGGGGTTGCCGCTGCCAACAAGGGCGAAGCTTCCTGGCACTTCATCGAGATAGTAGGAGAAGTCCTCTCCGCCCATCGTCGGCTTCTCGCTGTGCAGCACGTCTTCGCCAAAGGCTTCGGCTGCGACGGACTGGACAAGCTTCGCGCTGGTTTCGTCATTGATGACGGCCTGGGTGCCGCGGATATAGTCCACATCTGCTGTGGCGCCGTAAATCGCGGCCACGTGCTCGGCATAATGCGCAAGCTGTTTTTCAATATGATCGCGCGTTGCCGGATCGAAGCAGCGGACCGTGCCCTCGATCACCGCGTTTTCGGCGATGACATTGAAGCGGGTGCCGACAACCATTTTGCCGACGGTGAGGACCGCGCCCTGCTGGGGATCGATTGTCCTCGAAATCACGCTCTGCACGTTCATGACGAAAGAAGAAGCAACAATGGCCGCATCGATGCAGTCTTCAGGCATCGCTCCGTGACCGCCCCTACCCTTGAAAGTCACTTTAAAAAGATCGGCCGAAGCGAAAGTCGGTCCTGGCGGGCAGCTGACCTTATGTGTCGGCATTTGCGACCAGATATGGATGCCGAAGACATTGTCGACGCCTTCAACGGCTCCCTGCTTCACAAGGGCCTTGGCTCCTTCCGCTACTTCTTCCGCCGGCTGGAAAATCAGGCGCACGTTCCCTGGAATCTCATCCTTGCTATCATTCAGCGCCTTGGCGGCAATCAGGAGCATCGCCGTATGGGCATCATGACCGCAAGCATGCATTTTGCCGTCTTCCTTGGATGCATAGGAAAGCTCCTTGTCCAGCTGCTCGACAGACAGCGCGTCCATGTCGCCGCGAAGCGCAACTGTTTTGCCCGGCTTTCCGCCTTTGATTTCGGCGATCACCCCGGTTGGTTCTGTGCGCCGGTAGGAGATGCCGAGGTTCTCGAGGTACTCGCATACAAACCTCGTGGTGTTCTCTTCTTCCCAGGACAGCTCCGGCTCGCTGTGAAGCTTCCGCCGCAGTTCAGTCAATTCCTCGCTGTATTCTTTGATCGCTTCTTTTATTTTATGTGAAATCAAGATTGTTCTACCTCCGTTAAGTGCTTTGCAGCTTCATAAAAGATCTCGGCGGCACTGGCAATGTGTTCTGCATCCGACCATTCCTCCGGGCAGTGGCTCAGGCCATCTTTGCTTGGAATGAACAGCATACCGACATCGGTAAAATCGGAAAATACCATCGCATCGTGTCCAGCCCCGCTGTTGATTGGGGTATGCTGAAGTCCGAGTTTATCGCTTAATTGTTTGAACAGGGAAATGATCCCTTCATTCAGGGCCTTTGGCTTCATGTATAAAAGCTGCTTTACAGACGTTTCGATTCCGCCTGAAGCGAAGGACTGTACAAGCTCCTCCGTTTTGGCGACAGCCTGCTGGACATGCTCTTCCTGCCCGGAGCGGATGTCGACGGAGAATACCACTTCATCCGGAATCACATTGGCGCCGTTCGGGAACACGTTCAGCCGGCCAACTGTTGCCACCGTGCCATGGCCCACCTCGCTGGCGAGTTCCGGCAATTGGCCAATGATTTTCGAAGCCGCGACCAATGCATCGGCACGGCGGTCCATCGGCGTCGTGCCGGCATGGCCCGCCTGCCCTTTCACCGTCACTTCAAGCTGGGTCAGGCCGACGATCGCTTCCACGACACCAATCGGAATGTTCTTCTCTTCCAGGATTGGCCCTTGTTCGATATGCAGTTCGAGGAAGGCCTTCATCGTCTTCGGGTCCCTGGCCTTTGGAAGCGCCGGGTCCAGTCCGATCTTTTTCATCGCATCTTCAGCTGTGATGCCATTTTTGTCTTTCAACTGCCTGAATCCCTCTTCGTCCAGGAGGCCGGTGATGCCGCGCGATCCCATCAGGCCGCCGCCGAACCTGGCGCCTTCCTCTTCGACAAGCGCGACAATCTCCAGCGGGTATTTCGGCTTGAGGCCGTTCTCAAAGAAAAGCCGGGCCACTTCCAGGGCCGCGACCACTCCCGCCGGCCCGTCGTAATCTCCTCCGTTTGGCACCGAGTCGAAATGGGAACCGATCAGGACGCTGGGCGCTTCGGGGATACTTCCTTCGAGCTTGCCAAAGATATTGCCAAAGCCGTCCTCCCGCACCTGCAGGCCATACTCCCGCATTTTTTCTATCAGGTAGGTGCGAGCCTGCAAATCTTCCTGGCTGTAGGAAAGCCTGGTCGTTCCCTGGCCCGGCGTTGCTGTAAACCGGCTCAAAGCCTTGATATGGTGCTCTATTTGTTCTTTAGAGGCTGTTTTTAGTCCGTTCATGTTCTTTCCCTCCGTTTTTTACAGGAATCCGACAAAGATGCCTGCTAATACGACAGATACGATGGTGACTGTGATGAATCCGCCGACAAGCATTGGCGGCAGCATGTGGCTGGTCAGGACTTCCCTTTCCTGCTCATCGTCTGTCAGCGACTTGATGACTTCATCGGTGATGATGTAGTCCGCCGGGAATCCGTACAGTGCGGTCAGTGAAACGGCAAAGGCCATTTCCTTGCTGACTTTCATGATTTTGCCGACGATGAATGAAAACACGTACATGCCGATGATGCCGATGATGATGGTTCCAATAAGCGGGTAAAGGATTTCCAGCATCATGCCTGGCGTTGCCTGCTTCAAGCCGTCAAAGATGAACAGCATCAGCGCCATGAGGGCGAAACCAAAGCCATTTGCCTTTTGCAGGACCTGCCTTTCCAGGAAACCAACGCTTGACGCCAGCACTCCGAACAGCAGGCAGAGAATGAATGGACTGATGCTGACAACAGGTGCGAGCAGGGTCGAGACAAGGTAGGCGAGATAGCCGACGAGTGCCAGCCTGAAAAATTTGAAGAAATCCGTATTGTATTTCTCGGGCATGTTTTTAAACAGCCTTAGTCCCTGTGTGCCAGCCTCGGCTGCAGCAGCACTTTCAGCCTGGGCTTCCGGAGAAACCTTGATGCCAAGTTCTCCGCTGCGATACTGCTTCAGGAGCCGTTTCCCTTCCTTTTTCAGCATGACGGACGTAATCGGGTAGCCCGCAAATCCCTGGATGACATAGATGACAACCGCAAACACGGACAATGTGACAAGGCCGGCATTGCTGGCTGCCTCCGACATGATCAACGCGGAAACCACGCCGCCGACCAATGGCGGAATCGCAACCACCATTGTTTCAAAGCCGAACAGAAACGTACCGATTCCTAATAAAAACACCACGATTCCCACAATACCGCTAAGTGCGATGACAATCGTCTTCCACTGTTTTTTCAATTCCTGAAGCGATAGCAGCGTCCCCATATTGGTGATGAGCAAGTACATCATCATGGTCGCCACAACTGGCGGCACGCCTGCTACTGCGACGATATCCTGCGGGAAGAAGGTCCAGTAGCCGAGGAGGAACAGGACCGCACACACGAACATGGACGGCACCCACGCCTTCGTGCGGACTGCGACTAAATCTCCAATAAATAAAATAAATATGATGATCACGAGCGCGAGCATCTGTGACATAATAGTTCCCCCTGACCTTCTTGGCTGATTTGTTCTAACGTCTAACGAAAGGTTTTTTATAATGTATTAGAATAATAATATAATTATACTTTTCGGTCAATTTAAATTTTTGGCATTTTTTAATAAACCGCTTACTTTCGAAGTTTGTGATGCAATTCTCCTCGAAAATAAGCGCCTTTTCCTATTAATAAAATAAAGTAATTATTATCCCATTCATCATAAAAACCAGCTGGTTCCCCTCCCCAGCCGTGGCTGAGGGCAAACAAAAAGAGCCAGACGAAAATGTCTGGCTCCCTTCCATTTATTAATATTGCTTTCCGCGCTTTTCTGCCAGGTCGGCAGCAAGCTGCAAGGTTCTCTTTTTATTCAATGGATAAAAGAAGACTAAAACGATGAAGATGAAGGTGTAAATCAATGCCGGCACCAGTGTACCGAGGGCATAGATCCCATCCAGCGCTTCCTGTGTCTGAGTCTGGCGGGCGGCATTATAGCCGACAGCGGCAATGGCGAAACCGCCAATTCCGCCGGCGACTGCCTGGCCGACTTTGCGGGCCATCGAGTAGACCGAATAAACAGTCGCATCCTCACGAAGACCAGTAAGGTATTCATGATAATCGATGACATCCGTAACGAACGCCCAGACGACAAGGTTGAAGAACGCAAAGCCCAGCATGCCAACCGTCGTGATGGCCACAAATTGGATGGCCGCAAGATTTGGCAAAAGGTACAGGGCATAGTAGACGAGTGCTGCCACTGCCATGCCGGCTGCAGCGATTTCTTTCTTGCCAAACCTCGCCACAAGCGGCTTGACCGCCGGGATTGCGAAGAACACAGAACCCGCCTGGACAAGGCCGAACATGCTTAGAGCGGCTGCATTGCTGAAGTAATCCTTGAACAGGTACACGTTGACAGCCCCGACGAGCATCGTGCACACCATAAACGTCAAGGAGGCAAGCAGAATCGCAATCAGCGGTTTATTCTTTAACAACGCTTTCATTGATTGGCCAAAGTTCCCGCCCTGTCCCGTATTATCCGGGGCGACGATCCGTTCCGTTGAAAGCTTGTAGCACCCGATATAGCAGGCCATTGCCAGGACACCGAAGACAACAGCTGTCATGAACATCCTGTTGGCATCGATCTGGTTGTCGACAAATACTACCAGCGGACCAAGCACATTGATGATCAGACTTGCAATCATCGCTCCCATTGTTCTCCACGTGGATAAAGTAGTCCGTTCGACAGGATTAGCTGTGATTACAGACGCCATTGAACCGTAAGGGATGTTAACCGTGCTGTACAGCGTCCCCCAGACAATATAGGTGACAAACGCCCACGCCAGGTAAAATCCATCCGACATTCCCGGGATGGTGACGAACATCAGCACGCCTGAAAAGACAAGCGGAAAGCTCATTCGCAAAATCCAAGGCCTGAACTTGCCATTCTTTGTTGTCTTGCGGGTATCAATGAAGCGGCCCCATACCATGTCGGCAACTGCGTCCCACAGCCGGGCGACTAAAAACAGGACACCGACCGTTGCGGCACTTATATGGAATACATCCGTATAGAACACCATCAAAAAAGCGGATACAAATGTAAAAAAGAAATCGTTTCCAAGGTCACCAAATAAATAACCGAATTTATCCCTTACACCAAATGGACGGGTCTTTTTCTCATCCATGCCTGAAGATACCGGTTGCTGGTCTAGTTGTTTTGCAGCCTCACCCATTTTTTTACCTCCACTACATTAAGATTTACTGCCTATTTTTAATATTCCTATATCTGAAAGTGTTTACATTCCAAATTATATAGATAATAATAGATTTATAAAAGGACGATAATTGCATTTTCATCACTTAATTAACATAGACTCAGGGATTTTTTAGCATAGCAGGAAGGATGAACGAACCATGCCGAACACATCTTTGCCCATTGCGGCCGAATTGTTGACTCTTCACTACATGACAAACTTGAATGTTCATGCCCTTCATTCCAATGGGCAATCGGTGATGAACCATACCCCGCACCCTTTGCCTCCCTTTCTTCTGCCTGTCCAGGAAAAAGCGCTCAGAGAGCTGTCCGCCAGACTGGGTGAGGTGGAAGATGCCTGTCTTGTCTACACGACCGAAGCGGGGCTGGCCTACGCGGCGGGTGCCTATGAACAGAGTGCCTATGAAGGTGATGGATATGAAGATGGTGTGCCTTCGCTGTTTGCATTCGGACCGTTTTTAAGTAAAATGCCTGACATGGCCGGCACAGACTCGCTGTCCCAGCGCGACAGAGTTGCGATGAAGGAATTTTTGGCAGGCTTGCCCCTGGTCAAGTCCTCCCAGCTGCAAAGCTTTTTGAATGTGCTTCATGGCATCCGGACCATCAGGCAGGTTCCGGTATTCTATGAAAGTGAAAAGAGCGGGGATGAAAGGCAGCGACAAAAGGTGCGGACAGAGATGGACTCCGAACCCGAATACGCATTGATCGATTTGCGTTATGAAATGAACAGCAGGATCGTTGAAGGAGTCAGAAACGGGGACAAACAAGCCGTGCAGGACATACTGAGGCAAAGCGGGAACTTATATGATTTCTCCGAGCGGTTTCCGAACCAGCCGGTCAGGGCCGCCAAAAACTCCCTGATTATCCTGAATACCACATTAAGGCTTGCCGCCGAAAGCGCAGGAGTGCCCCCTTTTTACCTGCATCATCTTTCCGAGAAGTTTGCGATTAAAATTGAACGGATCAATTCCGTTGAAGCGTTCAGAAAGATGCTCGGGACGATGGCCGACGAGTATTGCGACCTGGTGAAAAGCCAGGCTATCTCCGGCTATTCCCTGCTCGTGCAGACAGCCTTGGGCCATCTGGCTGTCCACTACAGGAACCCGCTTGGGCTCGAGGAACTCGCGGAACAACTTGACGTTCATCCCGCGCACCTCTCCCGCCAGTTCAAAAAGGAAACGGGCATGACGATGACCCATTACCTGAACCAGACCCGGGTTGAAAAAGCGAAAGGGCTGCTGCTGAAAGACCGTTCCTCGATCGATTGGATTGCCGGCGCCGTCGGGTTTGCCGATGCAGCCTATTTTACAAGAGTGTTTAAAAAGCTTGCGGGGACAACCCCGAGGGAATATCGGAATGGAGKGGAAAAGGAGAGTTCACAGGAATAGAAGGAAGGGAGTCCCTGTATGGAACTCCCCATTATTCTCCCGCCTTCTTTTGCAGCCAGATAAACAGGTTGGTGATCAGCCTGGAGATGAGGAAGAACAGGATGTAAAACACAAAAAGATGGAAATAGTTGATTCCCTTGAACATATGGAATAGATGAATGCTGACCATAATCGGTTTTAGGACAAACGCTAATACGGCAGATAAGAGAATGGCATAAAGATAAATGTTTTTATTGGTTTTCAGTGTCCACTGATAGAGGAAAATGAACAAAACCGGAACAAAGGAAGCATCCAGGGCAAAGCTCGGCAGGAATGGAACGAACTGATAAGGATATTCCCAGAGACCAAGAGAGATTCCTGCAGCATTGACATATTGAAACCAGACATGATAATTAAGGCCGAAAAAGCCAAGAAGAAAAATGTTCTTCCGGTCGATGAACAGATACAATAAAATCAAGGGTACGATTAACATGGCTAAAACGACCCATAATTCCAAGTCCCTGAACGTAGAAAAGGATCTMCAGTACTCAATTTGCATCCTGGTCAGTTCCTGCACCATCGATCTCATCTGCTGAAGCATTTCTTCTTGTTTGGCCTGCACGGCTTTTCACCTCGTGGCTTTATAGAATTTAGGGGTAATATAACCAGGATTTCCTTTTTATATGCAAACAGGGCATGGAGCTGTATCCATGTCCCTGTTGTTTTTTGGGGGAGATTCGGCCCCCCGCTTATTTTCGCTTCAGGTAAAACACCTCTGACTGGAAGTCGCCGCCGCGCTTGGCGTGCCGTCCATTGACACCGTTGAACTCAGCTGGCAGGATGAGGCCCGCCTGCATAAGCTCGTCGCCGAAATATTCCCTGCCGCTGTTGATTTCGTAAAGGGCCTCCTCGTCCAGTCCTTTCAGAAGCAGTGTCTGGTGCTTCTTCGGGTTGGCTTCCGCCAGCACCTTGTACCAGCCGACAAGCGCCTCCGACTTGTCTTCGCTGACAATCATCCAGGCGGTCTCGCTTCCTTCAAATGGACTCAGCAGCCGGTAAAAATGGCCATCCCGGACCAGCTGGCGGTGTTTTTTGTAAAAAGCGACCTGCTCCTTCACAGCTCCCCGCTCTTCCTCTGTCAGCCCGAGCGGGTCAAGCTCGTAGCCGAAGGTGCCAAAGAAGGCTGTATTGGCACGGGTCGAGAGCGGCGTTTCGCGCAATGTCTGGTGGTTCGGCACCGCCGAGACATGCGAGCCCATGCTGTAGAGCGGATAGGCAAAGGACGTTCCGTACTGGATCTTGAGCCTTTCGACAGCATCGGTATCATCGCTCGTCCAGGCCTGCGGCGCATAATACATCATGCCCGGATCAAACCGGCCGCCCCCGCCGGCGCATGATTCAAACAGCACATCGCCGAATTCGCCTGTCAGCTTTTCATAAAGGGCGTACACCCCGAGAATGTAGCGGTGGAAAAACTCGCCCTGCTGGTGCGGCGCCAGTTTCGCCGAAAATGCTTCGGTAATATTGCGGTTCATGTCCCATTTGATGTAGGAGAGCTTCGTCTGGCGGATAATGCCTGCCATCTTTTCATACAGGTATTCAACGATTTCCGGCCGGGAAAAATCGAGCACAAGCTGGTTCCGGCCCAGGGTACGGTTCTGCCCCTTCAGGCCGACGGCCCAGTCGGGATGCTTCCGGAACAGGTCGCTGTCCGGGCTGATCATTTCCGGCTCGAACCAGAGGCCGAATTTCATCCCGTTCGCCGTGATTTTAGCGGCCAGGCTTCCGAGGCCATTCGGCAGCTTGTTTTTATCCACATGCCAGTCACCAAGTGAGGTGGTATCGTCGTTCCGCTTTCCGAACCAGCCGTCGTCCAGGACAAACAGTTCAATCCCGAGTTCGAGGGCAGACTGGGCAATCTGGACCAGCTTCTCTTCGTTAAAATCAAAATAGGTCGCTTCCCAGTTGTTGATCAGGATAGGCCGCTCCTGTTTCCTCCATTGGGCCGGAATCAGATGCTGGCGGTAAAGGTTATGGAAGCTTTGGCTCATCCCGTTGAGGCCTTGGCTGGAATAAACCAGGACGACTTCGGGGGTCTGGAAGCTCTCACCCGGCGCAAGATTCCATTGAAAGCCAAAAGGATGGATCCCAATTGTGACCCTCGTCATATCATAATGGTCGACTTCCGCCTGGATGATGAAATTGCTGCTGTAGACGAGCTGGAAGCCAAGCACTTCGCCGTGATGCTCGGTCGCGTGCGGGCGCTTCAGGGCCAGGAACGGATTATGATGATGCGAACTTGCTCCGCGCAGGCTCGAAATCGACTGGATGCCTGTTTGCAGCGGCCTTTCCTTCACATGGCGTTCGCGCGACCACGTTCCCGCCAGGTGGACAAACGTGAAGTCTTTATCCGGCAGGTCAAGCGATGCACCCATGAGCCTGTCGATTGTGAGCGGTCCGCTTCCCTCATTTTTAAGCGAGGCGCTTCTGGTGATGACCGGTAAGTTTTTGAAAATCGTGTAGTTCAGCGTCAGCTCCGCGGCAAGGAACTCGTCTTTTAGCACTATTTGCAGCGTGCTTGCCTGTTCCGGATGGTCAGCGTAAGTTGCCGGCAGCCCTTGGAGCGCTGGTTTTCCTTCGATGATTTTGTATGACTGGTAGAAGAAATTCGGCGTATGCGGTGCATCCGGTTTTTTTACCGAGATCGCCGGCTCGCGGAAATCTGAGTTTCCGTAGGCCGGGTACTCCTGGCGCAGCGTTTCCAGCGAGAAAGCAGGATCATCAGCATACACATGGCAGCTCGCCGCTGTCGGCACATCACATGTCTGCATATGTGAAAAATCCTCGCGGTGGCGGAGGCTCTTGCCGTAGTAAAGATGGCCCAGCTGCCCATTTTTCATCACATGGAAGATATAGCTCACCTGGCCGTTCGTCAGATGGAATTGCTTGATTTGTTCGTTTATATGAATCAGCATAGGGTATTCTCCTTTGCATTTATTAGGAAGGTACCTCGAGTTTTACAGGTTGGTACCGGGTTGGATTTGCGTTGATGTGGTTGTTGGCGTAATTTTTCTCGTTGGGCCGGGTTGGATTGCGGTAAGGGCGGGGATTGGCGCAAATTTTCCGGTCGAGTTGGCTTGAATTTACGTTAAGAGCGGGGATTGGCGCAAATTTTCTGGTTGGGCTGGGTTGGATTTGCGGTAAGAACGGGTGTTGGCGTAATTTTTCTCGTTGGGCCGGCTTCAATTTTCGGTAAGAGCGGGGATTGGCGCAATTATTTGCTTGCAATGGCGGGATAATTGCGCCAAGGAGGCTCATTGGCGACCGTGAGCACCGTTTTTCACCCAA
>NZ_LIGG01000001.1:466256-527809 GCF_001273925.1 Bacillus sp. FJAT-27251
TCGGGCGCCTATCTACCCCATTGGCGACCGCCAGCTCCGTTTCTCACCTCGCTCGGGCGCCTATCACACCAGTTCTGTACAACTTTGTATCCTGTACCGCCCTTGAAACCTGGCCTAAACCCAAGCAAAGAGTCCGATAAACCCAGACTCTTTACCTGAAAATCTATTAGATTCTTTCAATCTTAAACTCGAATTCCATGTCCTTGCCTGGGTCGATCAGGTGCTCTGGATGCACGGGCGCTCCCCAGCTGTCGTCGCCGCCGACGCCCATTTGCTTGCCTGATACTGTCACGACGGTATAGTGGACGCTTGGCAGTTCAAAAGGATGCTGCGCGTTTTCCAGCTCAAAAGCGGTATAAGGAGAGAAATTGCACTCCAAATGCTCTTCCACGGAAGAAAGCTTGATCCCCTGCCCGAGCGCATTCGTCAGGTTCACGCGGCGGACGCCGGTACGGTTTCCGGATTCCTGCGGCACAATATAAGGGAAAGGATTCTCGGCAACGGTATTTTTAAAGACTCCCAGTCTTGCGCCCATCGACCGGTCGCTGTAATTCTCCTCAGGCCCCATTGCATACCATTCAAGCTGGTCATAATTAGCCGGAACCTTGAACGATACCCCGAACAGCGGCATCTGAGGCAAGTTTTCCGCACCGCGGTACGAGGATTTAACAAGAATGCTGCCGTCTCCCAGAACGGTATACCGGGTTTTCACCTCGACATCCGGATGGATCGAGAACTTGTACGTAAACGTCACGCTTGCCTCGGCATCGCCCTCTGTCAATTCGATGCCGGCACATTTTCGCCCAAGGCTTGCCGCAAGCCACATGCCCGATGTAAAGCTCTGTTCATAGCCTTTGTCATTATCCGTTGTCGCACGCCAGAACAATGGCGCCGGCGGAGCAGCGATCATTTCCCTGCCGGAGTAATTGACCGAAACAAGGCTGCCAAACTGCTTCGAGAACAGAATCGTGAAGTCGCTGCCATGGACGCCAATATTGAAATCCCCCTCGACGACTTTCAGCGGCCCGCCGACAGAAGCCGGTGCCTCGGCGGCCTTTTCCGCTTCAAATACAAACTGCCCAAACGCCACTTCATGGCCAGACTCGCTCCATTGCGTTGCTTCCTTCTTTTTAAAAGCGGCATGAATAGTATATTCGCCCGCTTCGGAAGCAAGATCGGCCGGCCAGTCAAACTCCGCACGTCCCTTGCCCAGCGGTTCCACCTCCAGCTCCAGCGTGCCGCGGAACTTTTCGACGCCTTCAAGGAACAATGCATACTCCAGCTCATAGCCTGAGGTATCTTCAAACAGGCTGTCATTTGTTACCGAAACGCCTTCCCGGTCGACATCGAGCTTGAAGTTCTGGTAAAGGTATTTGACTTCCTGCATTTTCGGCGACAGCTTCCGGTCAGCCGTTACGATGCCGTTGGCGCAGAAGGAGTCATTGTTCGGACGGTCATCGAAATCGCCGCCATAAGCCATGAATTCATTGCCGTAGCGGTCCTTCTTGAGGAGCGTCTGGTCGATGTAATCCCAGATGAAGCCGCCCTGGTACATCGGGTATTTCTTTTCAAGGTCGGTATATTTGTACATGCCGCCAAGGGAGTTCCCCATCGCATGAATGTACTCGCAGGAGATATACGGCTTGTCCGGGTTCTCATTCAGGTAGTTCTCGATGTCGGCCGGCTTTGCATACATCCTGCTTTCCATGTCGCTTATTTCATTGTATTCCCGGTTATGGAAGACGCCTTCGTAATGGACAAGGCGGCCAGGATCGACACGATGGAAATAGCGTGTGGCTTCCAGGATCACCTCACCAGCATACGATTCGTTTCCGCAGGACCAGATTAAAATCGATGGATGGTTTTTATCACGTTCGAACATGGAAACCGCACGGTCGAGAACAATATCCTGCCACTCAGGCTTGTTGCCCGGGATGTTCCAGCTTGGCTCGACAACGCCCATCTTTTGCCATGTGCCATGCGTCTCCAGGTTCATTTCATCAATCACGTACAGCCCGTATTCATCGCAAAGCTCATACCAAAGGCTATCGTTCGGATAATGCGACGTGCGGACCGCGTTGATGTTATGCTGTTTCATTGTTTTGATGTCCCACAGCATATCTTCCTTCGTAATGTTTCGACCTGTGCGGCAATTGAATTCATGGCGGTTCACGCCTTTAAAG
Organism: Bacillus sp. FJAT-27251; assembly: GCF_001273925.1. Lineage (GTDB taxonomy): Bacteria > Bacillota > Bacilli > Bacillales > Cytobacillaceae > Mesobacillus_B. Next base: position 468,440 of record NZ_LIGG01000001.1, read on the forward strand.
ACGATGCGCTTGCCGTTCAAATGCATGATTTTGTCCTTCAGCTCAAATTTTCTGAAGCCAACCCGCTGCGGGACCACTTCCACCAAAGTACCCGCCTCGTTGTAAATGGAAAGATATAATGTGTACAAATAAGGATTTTCGGCGCTCCAGAGTTCCGGGTGGTCCAGTTCAAGGTTGAGACTTCCGGATACAGCATCCTGCGAAGCGACAACGTGGCCCCCGGCATCCTTCAATTCGGCTGTGATGCGCCCTGGTGTTCCACCAATCAGCTTCAGTTCACCGTGAAGAGTTCCTTTTGTAAAAGCATCATCAAGGTCGGTCGTGACAAACAAATCGGCGACATGGACTTCCGGAACGGTATAGAGATACACATCGCGGAAAATCCCCGAGAAGCGCCAGAAATCCTGGTCCTCAAGCCAGCTTCCGGTACTGCGCTGGTATACTTCCACGGCCAGCTTGTTTTCGCCTTCCTTTAAAAACGGAGTAAGCTCGAACTCCGCCGGGGTGAAGGAATCCTCGCTGTAGCCGATAAACTCGCCGTTCAGCCACACATAAAAGGCGGACTCGACACCCTGGAAGGAAATGTACAACGGCTTGTCCTGCATATGCTTCGGCACGGAGAACATTTTCACATAGCTGCCGACCGGGTTTTGCTCCTGGGGAATTTCCGGCGGACGAAGATGCTCGACCCCGTCCCACGGGTACTGCACGTTTACATACTGCGGCTTCCCGTAGCCTTGCAGCTGGATATGCCCTGGCACTGCAATTTCATTCCAGCCGGAGCAGCTGAATTCTGTTTGGTAAAAGTGTTCCGGGCGGGTCGCGGGATTCACGCTGTAGCTGAACTTCCAGCTGCCATTCAGGCTGTGGCGCAGCTTCATGTCTGCACCGCTCTTCGCTTCTTCCATCGTTTCGTAATATTTATGGTCCGAATGAGCTGGCAGGCGGTTGACAGCAAATACGCTGACATCGCTTAGCCAGTCCAAACTTGGAGTTTTAGTCAAAGTCCTTCCACATCCTTTTAAAAATTATTTCACCGATCCCATCATGCCGGCAACAAAGTGCTTCTGCATCAGGAAGAAAATCAGCGCCGTCGGCAATGTCGCGATCACGATCGCGGTCATGATCATGCCGAAGTCAGGCGAGTAGCTTGATCCAAGATTGGAAATCAGCAATGGAATCGTCTGTTTTTCCGGTGACTGCAGCACAACGAGTGGCCACAGGTAGTTGTTCCAGCTGGCCATGAACGTAATGATGGCCGCGGCTGCGTAAGTCGTTTTCATGGTTGGCACATAAATTTTAAAGAAAATCCCAAGCTCGCCCAGGCCGTCCATCCGGCCGGCTTCGAGGATTTCCTTCGGGAACATCTTCGTGTTCTGGCGGAAGAAAAAGATCAGGAACGCCGTTGTCACGGTTGGCAGTACGGCAGCCGTCAGTGTATCAATGCCGATCATCGGCAAAACGCCCGAGATGTCCCCGAACATCCTGAACAATGGCACCATCAGGGCGGCGAACGGGATCATCATCGACAGCAGGAGAATATTGAAGACGATATCCTTCCCCCTGCTTTGAAAAATTTCAAAGCCATAGCCTGCCAGGGAGGCGATCAGCATCGCCAGAATCGTGGTCGCAATCGAAATTTTAGCCGAGTTCATCAGCGCTGGCACAAGCTCGACCGTATTCAGCAGATTGGTCACATTTTCGAACAGGTGGCTTCCTGGCAACAGGCGGCCCTGTGTGACATCAGATGATTTGTTCGTAGCCGAGACAATCATCCATAAAAATGGGAATACAGAAACAAACGACGCAATAATCAGAACACTATAAACAAAAATTTTATTGAGTTTGCTCATTTTTTATCACCTGCCACTTTAAACTGGATGATGGAGAAAATTACGATCATGATGACAATGGCATACGAAACGGTGGCGGCATAGCCAAAGTCCGGCGTGTACTTGAATGACAGATTGTAAATGTATTGGGAAATCGTCATGGTCGCATTGGCTGGTCCGCCGGCGGTAATATTCATGACTTCATCAAAAAGCTGCAGTGTTCCGATAGTCGAAGTAATCGATGTAAACAGGATGATCGGCTTCAGCATCGGAACGGTAATTTTAAAGAATGTCTGGATTGGCGTGGCCCCGTCAATTTTCGCCGCTTCATAGATGGATTCGTCAATATTCTGCAGGGCGGACAAGTAAAAAATCATATTATAGCCCGTCCATCTCCACGTAATCGCAAGGATGATGGTGACCTTCGCCCAGAAAGGGTCGGTCAGCCATTCAATTGGCGCAGAAATCAAGGAAACTTTCATCAGCATCTGGTTGATGATGCCATCCTGCGCAAACAGGTATTTAAAAATAACCGAGTAGGCCACAAGCGAAGTGACCGCCGGCAAAAAGATGGCGGTGCGGAAAAAGCCCCGGTATTTCAACTTCTTGTTGTTCAATAGCACGGAAAGGAAAATGGCGAGCAGAATCATCGCCGGCACCTGGACCATCAGGTAAATGACGGTGTTTTTTACTGTTGTCAGGAAGGTTGGATCCTTAAACAGGCGGGCATAGTTTTCAAGGCCGACATAACTCAGGTTTGCTCCGGTTCCCGACTGGAACGACAAAAGCAGCGCCTGGATCATGGGGTAAAAATAGAACACGCAAATCATGATGCTGGCTATCGCAATGAACGACCAGCCGACCATGGCGTTCTTCCTTTTAAGATTGCGCATGGTTTTGGCTTCTGCGCGGCCCTTGTCCGGTTTTTCGGTTGAGAGTTTGTCGGTCGCTTTCGCTGGGATCATTTCAAATCAACTCCTTTATAGCTTGCAATGCCTCTTTCCTATAAAAAAGACAGCCCCGGGAAATCCGCTTCCACCAGGTAACCTGATATGGAAAGCCGGCGACTCCCAAGGCTTGCTTTTTATCATTTTTACAAGAGGCCTGCGCCGATGATGTTATTTGATTTGTGCTTCTGCCTGCTGTTGAGCGTCTTTAAGAACCTGGTCGAGGTCTTTGCCCTTGAGGTAGTTTTGCATCTCTACTGCAAGAATGTCCTCAATCGCGTATGTGTGCAGGCCGTAGTTGACTTGCGGAATCTGTTCCATCCAGGCAGCGAAATCCGCTGTGACCTGCTGGCCGCCAAAGAACTCATCAGCCGCTTGGTAGCCATCACTTTCGGCAGCCGGGATATAGGTTCCAATGGCTCCCATTTCCTTATTAAGCTGCTCATAGAAATCCACATTGGAGCCGAATGTCTTCGCCAGGAAATCCACAGCCTGTTCCTTTCCATCGATATTCAGGACATAAATGGAGCTTCCGCCAAGGTTGGAGGCATTGACAGATTCTTTACTTGACTGGCGCGGAATTGGGGCAACCGCCCATTTGCCAGCCTGGGATTCTTCCGCCTTGACGGATGGTGTGATCCAGTTTCCTGTCGGCACGGTTGCAACCTCGCCTGAGTTGAAGGCGCCGACAAACTGGCTCCAGTCGGATACTGGTTTGACGATGTCCGCTTCAAGCATTTTTTTGTACGTTTCAAATGCTTCCTTCAATGCTTCATTTCCTTCAATGTTTGGAGTTTTCCCATCTTCTTTCACATACCAGGAACCTACTGTCTGGATCATGACGCGAAGCAGGCTCGGTTCTTTCGGATCCTGTGTCAGCATGTTCTTTCCAGTTGCTTCCTTCACCTTTTTGCCGATTTCGATGTACTCGTCCCATGTAATGTTCTGCATGTCCTCTACATAATAGCCGGCCTCCTCAAGATAGTCTGTACGGAAGTAGAGCCCGGTTACACCTGTGTCGAACGGAAGGCCGTAGTTTTCGCCGTCCACGCTGGTCGGCGCCATTTTATAAGAGGCAAATGCGTCTGCATCGATTGTATCCGACAGTTTGTGGAACATGTCCGGATAGGCCTGCAGGAAGCCTTGCGCCCGATAGTCCTCAATCAGGACAATATTCGGAAGGCCTTTGGTTGTTCCTGAGCTCAAAGTTGTGTTCAGCTTCTGGACAATGTCCTTCTGGCCATTTTCAACAATTTTGATTTCAAGGTCAGGATTTTCAGCCTGGTAGGTTTCTTTTGCGATATTAAAAGCTTTGATGTTAAAATTCGGGTCCCAAGCCCAAACGGTAATTTGGTTTGTGTCTTTTGATTCTCCGGATGTGTTCTCTGTATCTGACCCGGATGAGCAAGCCGCCAGCATCAGAACGCTGATCAGCAAGAATGACAGTATCTTTTTCATTGTTGTCCCCCCATGTGTAGGAATATTTTTTTGAAAGCTCTTACATTTATAATGTTAGCACCGTGTCCATCTTTGCCGTTAGGACAATTTTTTTGTTTTTTTGGACTATTTTTGTGATTGAATGCGTTTACATAAATTAGATTTGTACTTTTATTTGATTTTTGTACTATTTTTAGATAAAAGAAGGGACTTGAGTATTAGCACAGAAAAAAGCAGTCCAACTCGCATCTGAACTGGACTGCATCTTCTTCAATAAGCGGAGAAATTCCGGTTATTGCATATAACAAGGGCTTAAAAGGCAGAAATAGGCGGATATTTTCCGATTAAGTTCACATTTTAGGACTAAATCTAAGGAATAATCGAATATAAACGGAAAAACTCCCCTTATATTTCGGGAAATGTTGGTATTTCCCAATTTAAGCGGAATTTCTCCGTGTATTTTTCAAGCGCCGTAAAATCAACGTTTTATAAATCTTTTACTGGTTAAACGGAAGGGTAATCCTGACGGTCGTGCCTTCCCCAGGCTCGCTGTCAATGTTTACGCCATACTCATCGCCGTAGATGAGCTGGATTCGCTGGTGCACGTTCTGGACGCCGATGCCGGAAAACATCTGCTGCTTGCGTTTCGGGTCCGGCAGTCCGTATTCATCCAGCTCCATGCCGTCGCCATTGTCGGCCACCTCGCATAGCAGGCGCTCCCCGTCCCGCCAAATCAGCACATTCACATAGCCTTCCTGCTTATGGTTGAAACCATGGAAAAAGGAGTTTTCCATAAAAGGCTGGAGAATGAGCTTCGGTATCGGATGCTCTTCGCAATCGGGAGCGACGAAATAATTCACCTTGATGCGGTCGCCATACCGCTTTTGGTTGATCAGCACATAGTTTTTCAGGTTCTCGACTTCCTGCTCTACGGTGACGGTCTCGCTGATGTTGCCGATTGTGTTTTGTAAAAGTGAAATCAGTGCATGGATCGTTTCGGTCGCTTCTTCCTTGCTTCCCTGCAGCACCATGAATTTGATGGAAGTGAGCGTGTTGTACAGGAAGTGCGGATTGATCTGCTGCTGCAGGGCCGCGAGTTCAGCGTTGCGCTTTTCCTTTTGAGTGATCATCAGCTGGTCCACATAATTGTGGAGTTCATCAAGCATGCTGTTGATGGCATAACCAATTTTCCTGGTTTCGTAGGTGCCCGCCACATCGACATACTTCTGGAAATCCTGCTTGGAGGTGCTGGAGATTTGCCTGGCAAGGCGTGACAAGGCGGTTGTCATCCTCCTTGAAGTGAAGAACACGACCAGCAGCGCTACCAGCGTGATCAGCACCGCAATCTGCACAATCTCTTTTTTATCAATAATATCGCCGAAAGCTGTTTCCTTGTCGATGACATTAAACAAATACATATCATAAGAAGGCAGATAATCCATCAGGAGAATCTGCTCCTTGCCGTTAAAATCGCCGATGATGTATGGCTCTCCGCTGCGCCTGATTTCGCGTGTGTAGCCTAATAGATCCTCTGCTGTCTGGCCGATACGGCTCGTATCGCTGCTCGATACAATCGTTCCCGCCGCATCAAGCAGGAAGACATCATTTCCCGGACTGGTGTAATTGCTGTAGAACCTTTTCAGTTCCTTCTCCTGAATGGCGAAATACATCGCTCCATAAATTTCGCCGGAAATCGGTTCCCTTAGCGCCCGTGAAGCGACGATGAAGCGATTATCCTCCGTATACCCGGTAATCGAGGACCGATAGTCAAAATGGTACATCAGCCTTTTCGGCTCCTGATACGTCCTGATGGTGATGTGACTTTTCTTCAATTCTTCATCTTTGATCGGCCAGTAAGTACGGTCGGTGGAGTACGTGATTCCGTTGATCCCGGTAATCAGGATGCTCACCTCATGCGTATCGACAATCGACTGGATCCGGTTCATCTGCTGGCCCAGGGTAAAAAAGGCGGACATGCTCTCGTAATTGGTATGCTCCTCGGTGAGGATATTTTTGATGCTGCCGCTCTGGAGAAGGTTGTTCGAGGCGACGACAATCGAATAGTTGAAAGACTCGAAGCTGTCTTTTACCTGGTTCATCACCTTGGAATTCGTAATGCTGAACCGTTCGATGAAGAACTGCTCGGCCATGCGGAGCGTCTGCCAGGTAATCGTCGCGGAAACGGTGACGACTACCAGGACGGTAAAAAGAAACAGGGTGATGAACAAGCCTTGGTGTTTAAAACGTTCTGGGATCAGTTTCATCTTTTATCTCCGCGGCTGCTTTCTTCTGTATTGGCTCGGGGACAGGCCCGTTGATTTTTTAAAAACCTTGCAGAAATAGCTGTGGTCCGAAAACCCGACCATCCCGCTGATTTCGGAAATCGGGTCCGAGCCATGGACAAGCAGCCTGGACGCCTCCTCGATTCTAATTCTGTTCACATACTCAACAAAGCTTTCCTGATTATGAGTCGAAATGTAGGTCGACAAATACGATGGATTGAAGTGGAAATGCTTGGCCACTTCCGTAAGGGTCAGCGGCTCCGCATAATGCTCCCTGATATAATCGATCACTTTTTTCAGGTTGTCATTGTCAGGCTGCTTATCGGTTGCTTGGATGCAAGCCCTCGCTTCGGCAATGAATGAAGATAGCTGCCCGAGTACTTTCCCCGCGGTCTTTGCATCCTCAATTCCATGGAAAAAGGCATGTTTCCGCTTCTCCAGCTCCTTCACTTCATAGCCCATATTGCCGAGCAGGACGGTAATGTTGAAGATGATGTTCCCGAAAAAGGTTTTGAATTCGAATACCTCTGTATTGTACTGAGTGGACATGCCGGCTGCATGCGCTTCCAGATAGGAGAAAGCATGTTCAAAGTTCTTTCGTTTCATCTCGTCTGTAAAATAATCATGTCTAAAACTTTCCGGTTTCGGCGGCAGCGGCGGCAGATCGGATGCGTTGACCACTTTCCGGTCCGAAAGGTAAAAAGACACATCCAGCAATTGAAGAATTTCATTGTACGCTTCTTTTATGTTCAAAAGCTGAGTGAATCCGCTGCTTATGGCCAAGGTGGCATTTTCAGGCCCCGCGAGCTGCTGGGCAAGCCCCGGCAAAGCCTGGAGCTGATGCATGCCCGTGTTGACAAGGAGGCATTGGACGTCTTTCCTCCCTTCGAATGGGATGCAGATTCCCTCTGGGATGGCACCTTCCACGGCCTGCTTGAGCTGTTCTGCCTGCCCCGCCGGACTTGCTCCCAAGAGGCAGAAATACTCATATGGAAAACTTTCAGCCAGTGCTGCCTTGCCGAAGTCCGTTTCATAGCCTGAAATGGCTTTTTCAAGGATGGCTGAGAGAGGCAGGGAGCTTCCATTTCCGGCCCCATCAAGCTGCAAACCCGGAATCCTGCCTGCTGCCTTTTTTAGAACGTTCAAAAGTCCCTGGGCATCCAGCTTCGGCTTGAGGATATAATCGACGACCCCGCTTTGGAAGGCGGAGCGGACATAGTCGAACTCGCCAAAGCTGCTGAGGATGATGATTTCAATTTCCGGGTAGCGTTCCTTGACGATGCGCGTCAGCTCTTCCCCGTCCATGATTGGCATGACGATATCGGTCAAGATGATGTGCGGCTTCGCCGTTTCGATCAGCTGCAGCGCCTCCTGCCCGTTCGACGCTTCGCCGGCCACTTCAAAGCCCTCCTGCTCCCAATCGATATAATGCTTGATTCCCTGACGGATCAGCAGCTCGTCATCCACAATCAGCACCCTGGCTCTCATTTCAGTCACCCCTTATGCGAAAAATATATTACTCTATTATACCATTCGGGGGAAGGCCGGGACAGGGGGGCTTGGGGCTCAGGTTCAGCGGAAAAAGCGAAAAGGGAAAGCGGCCTGCACGAAACAGGAAGCTTTCCCTTTTTATAGTCCCTTCAACTCCAGCAGCCGTTTTTCAAACTCCGCGGCACAAACTGGCTTGCCAAAAAAGTAGCCTTGGACATGGTGGCAGCCATGCTCGCGGAGAAATTCGAGTTCTTCCCGCGTTTCCACTCCTTCGGCGATGATTTCCATGTTGAGAAGCTGGGCCATCTTGATCATCGCGGAGGTGATGCTGGCATTTTCCGACTGGGCGGAAATATTGCGGATGAATGACTGGTCAATTTTCAAACCGTCGAGCTTGTACGTATTCAAATAGGAGAAAGAAGAATAACCGGTTCCAAAATCGTCGATAAAAATCTTGATGCCCATTTCCTTTAATTCGCCGATCGTTTGTTTGACGTATTCTTCATTCTTCATAAGCGAATTCTCGGTGATCTCGATTTCCAGCAAACGCCCGTCAAGCTCGTACTCTGCCAGGAGCTGCCGGAAGCTCTGGGCAAAATCCTTTTGCAGGAAGCGCTGGGCACTGATATTGATGCTTACCGGCACCAGCGGCAGGCCGGCAGACCTCCATTGGACAAGCTGCTCGCACACGCTTTTTTTCACATACTGGCCAATCAGGATGATCAGGCCTGTCTCTTCCGCCAGCGGAATGAAATTGCCCGGCGAGATGATGCCGTATTCAGGGTGATGCCAGCGGATCAGCGCCTCGGCGCCCGCCAGCCTGCCGCTTTCCACATCCACCCGAGGCTGGAAATAGATCATGAATTCCTGCTGATTCAGGGCCTTGCGCAAGTCCCGTTCCATAAAGAACGAATGGTAGCTGCTTTCATCCATGGAGGGGGTGTAGATCTGGAAGCTGTTGCGCCCGCCATCCTTCGCCTTGTACATGGCGACGTCCGCATGCTTCATCAGTTCCACGACATTGTCCCCATGCTCCGGATAAAAGGAAATCCCGATGCTTGCCGTGACATAAAGCTCGTATTCCTGGATGAAGAAAGGTTCATTCATGCTTTGAATCAGCTTCCGGGCCAGGGAAACGGCCTCTTTTTTGGAAATGGACGGGCACAGGACCATGAACTCGTCCCCTCCCATGCGGGCTATCTTATCTTCGGCGCCAGTGTGGGTCTGCAGGCGGAAGGAAATCTGCTCAAGCAGCCGGTCGCCGATGTAATGGCCCAGCGTGTCATTGACATTTTTAAAGCGGTCCAGGTCGATGTACATGACAGCCAGCTCTCCGGCGCCAGCGATCGCTTCCCTTAGATGCACTTCGAACCCCCTCCGGTTCAGCAGCCTGGTCAGTTCATCATGATGCGCCAGAAAGGCATTCAATTGCTGGACTTTTTTATGTTCTGTGATGTCTTTGCCAATCGCATACACGCCGGTGATTTCCTGGTCGATAATAATCGGGAGCAGGGTAAGGTTAAGGTGGACAATCTCTCCCCGTGGTGCCCTGGGAGCCCGAAGTGCTGTGTCAAAGTTTTGCAGCTCTCCCTGGACCGCCTTCCGGAAATAACTACGGGACGTTTCCCGGAATGGCTCCACCACAAAGGGGAGGGCGTGATCCTCCAGCGTGTAGCCAAACAGGTTTTCCGCTGCCGGATTCATCGTGACGAGATGGCCGCCCGTGTCAAGGGTGAACACTGCATCCTGGCTGTGCTTGAACAGCGATTCATAGAGAAGCTGGTTTTCTTCCAGCTGCCGCTGGGCCGAGCGGAACTCCTTCCTGAAATCATCCTTGAGCGCTTTCTGCAGCGCCGCCTCTGTTTCCTTCTGCTCCGTGATTTCGACCCGCATCGAAATATAGCGGCAAGGCTTCCCGGCATCATCGAGCACCGGCACAATGGTGGTATGGACCCAGTAATAGCTTCCATCCTTCGCCCTGTTGCGGATTTCTCCCCGCCATGTCCCGCCGGCGCCGATCTTCCGCCATAAATCCCGGAAGAACGCCTTCGGGTGGTATCCCGAATTCAGGATCCGGTGGTCGCGGCCGATCAGCTCCTCCCTGCTGTAGCCCGACAGCTCGCAGAATTTGCGGTTCACCTCTTCAATGATGCCCCGGTGGTCGGTGATCGCGATGATGAACGACTGGTCGATCGCCGCTTTCAGATCGGCCAGATCTTTAACGGAATCCATTCCGGAGAGGGGCCATACGTCCTCTTCATGTTTGTTTCTTTTCATATATTCACCCGGGAGGATCCATCCTCCGCCTGTTCAGTAAAATTTTTAAATTAATGGTACTTAATTCCCATTATAGAGGGTTATCAGGGACTGGGTAAAGAGCAAACGAAAAGCGTAAGCGCCTTGGTCAGCCCCGACCAGCATAAGACGCTCCAGAATAGAAGGCGCTCTTTGCCTTCAATTCTGGAGTGGCTTATGACCTCGAGCTGCTCAAAGCTGCGCTTCTCGCAAGATACTCGGGGAAGCTAATGCAAGGATGAAAACTGGCTAGGCGCTGGAGCTAGACAGTTATCTAAGTGCCAAAGTTTTATCTATTTTATTAAAAACAGGGCCCAATTGGCCCTAGTCGTTTTCGAGCTGGTCGTATGTTTCGTTAAACAGGTCGACGGCCATCAGGGCCAGTTCCTCGTCTGTTCCGGTTTTGCGATTGATATGGAACATGATCTGGCTGTGCAGGCCCTTGATGCTTTTGTCCGCAAGCCGGGAATTCCGTTTGAACCTTCCATGGATATGCTTGCGGTAGCCCTGCCGGATCAGCTTTGGAATTCCGTTCCGCTCATCATAGATTTGCGAATAGTACTCTTCATAAGCCAGGATGATACTTTGGTAAAACTCTATTTTTCTCTCTTTTTCCTCCGGTGACTGGTGCTTGTGTACAGGTTTTTTACGCGGGAGCAGGCTGGGATATTTTTGCCATAGGCCAAAGGCCCCGTTTAAAAACACGCCAATCAGGCTTCCAATCAGCAGACTGGCAGCCAGTGCAGCTAGAAACTGTGCTTTCAGGCCAGGTTCCATGGATGAAAACAGCTCTAACAGGTTCTCCATCTCTCCACCATCATCCTCTTGTAGGATCATTGAATCAGCTAGAATGCCAGTTTGGTAAAAACTTCAAAAATAGCTGACTTTTAATCATTCTAATGAATGGCCATCGGGGTGTCAATAAGAACGGCTGTTCAAAAGCTTGTCCAAGCCCGGGCGGCAACTTTTTCAAAAAAATTTACCCCTGCCCCGTCCTTTTCGCTTAAAAATCCCTATATAGAGAGTGAAGGGAGGTGATGGACAATGGCACAGGCGTTTTTGAAAAATACAAGGCTGACAATGGTATTCGAAACAGGGATGAATGAGAAAGGAGAACCGATTTTCAAGGTAAAGACCTACACCAATGTTAAAAGGGATGCAACGGCCGACCAATTGCACCAGGCAGCCACGGCACTGGCGGCAATCAGTGCATTCCCGCTGAACTCTGTGGAGCGCACCGACAATTACGACATCATGTAATGACATGTTCAATGAAGGAAGGAGGTGAATAGAATGGCCAGAGTATTGGAGCTGCACTTCGTAACCAATCTTGGAAAAATCGCAAGGATCAACGTTGACCACCCGAAAGAGCCGGTTGATCCGGCAACCGTGAAGCTGGCGATGGAGCAAATGATCGCATCCAGCGCTTTCTTCTCTAACGTCGGCGACCTGACAGCCGTCAGCGGCGCACGCGTGGTTGAACGCAATGTCACAAAGTATGAGCTTTAAGCCTGAGGGGCCGGTTTCCATTGGAAGCCGGCCTTTGCAAATACCCGTATAAGGAGGAAAAGCCATGGAGCAGTTCATTCCGTTATTGAGCGAAGTCGGATTTCCAATTGTCGTCACATTGTACCTGCTGCACCGGATCGAAGCCAAGCTGGACAATGTCGTCCATTCCATCCAAACGCTGCCAGAACGGATGAAGTAAAGATGGGGCCAATTTTAGATTTGAAACCGAGGGAAAAATAAAAAAATGTATTCTTTTTTTCATCAATGTCCCACAGCATTCGATAGAAGAATTTCTCCTATTGCCTCAGGAAAGCAAGATGCCCCCCAGTTTTCAAKGGAATATGACGATGAAAAGCTGTCATCGATGGAAAGGATTCTGTGCATGCGCCGGGAATTAGTAAGCACAGGGATAGCACCCTAACATCTTTTGGAAAGGTAGTGAGATGAACGTATGATGCTTATTAAGCTACAGCGCAAGGTTCCTGCCCAAACCAGCCAGAATGAGGAGCCCGTCCGAAAGATCCAGCCGCGGGTAAAAGTAATGACGATGATGCGGATGCTGCAAGAAGTGGAAAGTGAAGCCCGGAAGCTGGCTTTACAAGGAGTCCTGATCGCCAAGCAGGCCGGCAGGGTTGTTAGCCTGATCCGAATGCAAATCGAGGAAACGAAGCGAAAAGTGCGGGAATGCTCCGCGTCTTCCTTACAATTCATAGGTCCAGGTGACCGGACGGCAACTCTACTAAAGAGAGGAGGGATAATCTGTATCGTCGCCTAAAAAACTGAATAACACGGGAAAACGGGACAGGACGCCTGTCGCAAAAGAATTTCCCGGTGTGATTGCCTATATAATGTCCTGCAGCCGCCCTCTGCAGGTTTTGGCCCAGGATTGGCCTGGAGCCTCATCCATCCATATCTTTCAAAGCGCTTCCCGGTACCGGAAGCGCTTTTTCTTTTTTACCTTCTGCGGATGAAGCGGACGTTCCACCGCATAATGGGAATGGCAATGATATAAAAGAGAAAGGAATACCATAGTTCCCAGCCTTTATAGGTTAAATAGCCCGATTGGATGGTAAGCCATTCGAAAAAGGTGGAGAGCACCACCCAGCCGAGCCAATAAGGAATAAAGGGCCGCCATTTTTCTGGCATATAGTTTGCGAAAACAATGCCAAACAGCGGCGACAGGATTATTTTTATAAAAAGGGCTTCCGGGCTTACATCAGGGTCCTGGCTAAAATGATAAAGTCCCAAAATGGTCCCAAGAGTCAAATCAACGACAATTTCCACATAGGAAACAAAAATCCATAGAAAATAGATTTCCGGCCGTGACAGCCTTTTGGGCATAAACCAGACAAACACAGCAAGCCCTGCGGCAACAAGATAGACAAAGGCCATCGTACAATCCCCTATTCACAAGATATATATACCTAGTATGGTGAAAAATAGCCCGAGTTAAACTCCAAAAGAAAAGAACCCCTGCGTTTGTGAGGTTCTTTATCTGAATTCTTATTTCGATGTGCTTGTTTTACCCATGAACTTCAACAGCTCGGTCAAGACCTGGCTGTAGGTGGATAGGCGCTCCTGGATGCGGCCTGGGTATTCTGTTTCGATGAAGGCGATGGTGTCATTTTCTGTGTGCCATACGCCGCCGTGTTCTTCGGTTTGATCGTAACCATCAAGCGCGCCGATTTCCCAGTTGGTGGATTCGAAATAAGCATATGGAATACCAAGTCTGTTGAATGGCGCGTGATCGCTCCAGTCGCCAGTCGTTCCGGCCGGGTAATCAGGATTGAGGCCAGGGTTGATGCCGATATCAAGCTTTTTCTTCGCGGCAATGTTAAGGGCCTGTTCCCTCATGAAACCTGCGTCCCCCGCACTGCCATGCACATACATCTTGTCGCCGACAGCGAGGCTGTCAAGATTGATCATCCCTACCGTAGAGCTGATTTCTTCAGCGCTCATTTGGCTCGCATAGTAATTTGAGCCATTAAGGCCGCCCTCTTCCGCTCCAAACGCGATGAATACGATGGAGTATGGAGTTTTGACTTTGCTTAACACTTCCGCAACTTCAAGCATGACGCCGACACCGGAGGCATTGTCATCTGCACCTTTGATATTGGCCACGGAATCATAGTGGGCCCCGACAATCACCTGCTTGTCAGACTTACCTTGCTTGTAGGCGACCACGTTGGCTGAATCCATGCTGGCTCCTTTTCTTACAAATGAAAAAGGCTGGACCTCGGTTGCATAGCCCATGCGTTCGAACTGCTGCTCCACATATTCCTTTGCCTTTGCTTCCCCATCAGTTCCCATTAAGCGTGGACCAATCTCTTCCGATAGATACTTAGTATGCTCATACGCCATCGCACCCGTTTTATGTACCAAGGATGGATGATAATTTACAGTAGCAGCTGAAGCGACGCTGACTGCCGTTGTGAACAAAAACAAGAACGCAATCATTGAAACGGCTAATTTCTTCTTCATCTATTTTCTCCCTTCTTTCTATAAAAATACAAATATATGAATTATTATAGAGTGAGAAGTTCGACTTGTCTACTAACAAGCAGCCACTTTTAAAAATCAATTACATAAGAAAAGCGCAAGCGCCTTGCTCAGCCCCGACAAGCGCTGGAGGGCCAGCTGATGAAGTCGTTCTTTGACTTCAACAGATGGACCGAAGCGACTCGAGGGGCTAGGCGCTGGAGCTAGACAGTTATCTAAGTGCAGAAACTTTATACTTTCTTATCCTGTAAAAAAAGAGAAGTGCATAGCGCACTTCCCTCCATTAATTAATGTTCCCGGCGCTTCGGAATTCTTCCAATTCCGAGTTCCTTGGATTCCTTGCTTAATGCCTTGGCCAGGCTCCAGGCCATCAGCCCCATGATGATGGAGAATGGCAAGGCTGCGATGATCATCGTGTTCTGCAGCGCCAGCAGTCCTCCTGAGTAAAGCAGGACAAGTGCCGTTGCCGACAGTAAAACTCCCCAGATGAGCTTTATGCGGTTTCCTGGCGTAAGCGAGCCATTGGTGGTCATCATTCCAAGGACATAGGTTCCGGAATCGGCCGAGGTGATGAAGAAGACGGCGATCAGGATTAAAGCCAGAATGGATGTTACCCAAGGAAGCGGAAAGTTTCCTAAAACCCCGAATAGCGCTTCCTCGGTCGCCAGCTCCGAAATCGCGGCAGCTCCCTGATGCTCAAGCGAGATGGCCGTTCCGCCAAAGGTTGAGAACCAGAGGAAACCGATCACCGATGGAACAAGCAGGACTCCAAAGATGAATTCGCGAATGGTCCGCCCTTTAGAAACTCGAGCTATAAAAATTCCTGTGAAAGGTGCCCAGGCAATCCACCATGCCCAATAGAAAATCGTCCAGCCATTGATCCATTCACGCACATCGGCATCCAGCGGAGAAATTCGCAAACTCATCGCCGGCAGATTCTGAATGTACGTACCAACGGAATTGGTGAACAGATTAAGGATGAACAAGGTAGGCCCCATGATAAACACGAATAAAAATAGAGCTGCAGCCAGAATCATATTCGTATTGCTCAGAATTTTAATCCCTTTGCCCAGTCCTGTCATCGCTGAAACCATAAATAACACAGTAACAACCAAAACAATAATGAACTGAGTCAAAAAGTTTGCAGGAATCTCAAAAAGGTAGGTCAGCCMACCATTTATTTGTACAGCTCCAAGTCCCAAAGTAGTGGCAATGCCTGTCACCGTTGCGACAACGGATATAATATCAATTACCTTTCCTGTTTTTCCCCGGGCATATTTGCCAAGGACCGGCTCAAGCGTGGCGCTGATTAAAGCAGGCTTGCCATGCCTGAAATTGAAGTAGGCCAGCACCATGGCAACTAACCCGTAAATGGCCCAGGCGTGTATTCCCCAGTGGAAGAAGGTATACCGCATCGCATCCCGGATTGCCTCGTCCGTGCCCGGCTCTCCGCCAGTCGGGGTCGAAATCATGTAGTGGGAGATCGGTTCTGCCGTTCCCCAAAACACAAGGCCAATTCCCATCCCGGCACTGAAAAGCATCGCAAACCACGACATCCTCGTAAATTCAGGCTTGTCATCCTGCTTGCCAAGCTTGATTTTCCCAAGCGGGCTGATCAGGAAATACAAACATATAATGACGACAAGCGAAACGAACAATAAATAATACCATCCAAACGAATTGGTTATGAAGGTTTGAATATTCGCTGTCACGCTTTCAAGGCCCTCCGGAGCAAACACCCCGACAAGTACCATCAACAGCAATATTCCCGTTGAAATATAAAATACCGTAGTATTCTTTTTCATTAAATAACTCCCTTCCTGCTCTCTCTGTCTTTTTGGGCACCATATATTACCGTAACATATATACCCGGACTAAAACCAAATATCTGCATAGTGCACGGATTTAGTCTGCCTAAATTCAGAAGATAGTATGTGATAGAAGACTCTGTCACACCGTTTTTTTTCCTATGGATAATTTTTCCCGAAAGTGTTGCTGTCAAACTCCTCTACATTGTCACTGACTCGACAAATTTACGACCTGATAAACCAAGAAATAACAAGAATAACCAAATTGATACCAACCGGTAACGAAACTAGTAAAAAAATGAAATATTAATGTAATATTCCTGTGGTAAGGTAGTGCTACTGAGACAAAAGGAGAGTTAAAACGTGAAAAAACTACTTGTTACTCTTGTTGTTGCTCTGTCCATTGCCCTTGGAACCGCGAATTTTGCATCTGCCGCATCGAATACATATACAGTAAAAAGTGGAGATACTCTCTACCGAATTGCCAAATCACATAAAACCAGCGTCAATAATCTTAAGAGCTGGAACAATCTTAAGTCGGATACCATCTATCCGAAGCAGAAGCTGAAGGTGACTGCTCCGGCCAAGAAAACTACGGCTGCTGCCAAGAAAACAACAGCGCCTGCCAAAGCAAAAGCACCAGCCAAGAAAGCAACACCTGTGAAGGCCGCTTCCCAGAAGCCGAGCAGCAATCAGGTCAAGAAAACCCTGACTGTTTCGGCATCCGCTTTTACAGCGAACTGCAAAGGATGCTCAGGCATCACTTATACAGGTATCAACCTGAAGAAAAACCCTCATATGAAGGTCATTTCCGTTGACCCTAAAGTCATTCCGCTTGGATCGAAGGTTTATGTTCCTGGCTACGGAACGGCTATCGCCGCCGACAAAGGCAGCGCCATTAAAGGAAACAGGATTGACGTATTTATGCCTAACTACAATGACGCCATCAAGTGGGGCCGCAAAACGGTCACCGTTCAAGTTTTGAAATAAGAAAGAAAAGAGCCCGTCCGGGGAATGGACGGGCTCTTCTTATTTATTTCTTTTTATCATACCGGTAAAACGTGCCGGATGTCCGGCAGAGCAACGTTCCATCTTCATTTTTCACTTCTGCTTCCATGAAGGAAACCTTGTACCCGTCTTTTATGTAACGAGCGGTGGCGATCAGTTTTCCGGCTGCTGCCGCGTTAAAGTACGATGTTTTAAGTTCAAGCGACACATATGGCGCATCCTTGTGCCGGAAGTTCAAATGCCCCATCGCGCTGTCTGTGATGAACGTGAAAATGCCGCCGTGCACGATTCCCGACGGGTTATGCATAAGGTCTGTGACCGGGCATGTGATCGTGCAGGTCCTGGCTTCATCGTCATAATCGAACTGGAAATCCAGCAGCTTGAACATAAAAATACTCTCAGGCTTGATGGCATACGTGTCATACACCTGCTCCATATGAGCCATGAATTCCTGTTTATCCATTCTTTATCAGCTCCTTTTCCATGACATTCCCCTCTGCTATCATAGCATAATAGTTGGAATTTTAAGACAAATAATACATATGAGCCTTCTGAAGGTCCCTATTTTTTTCAGGAAATCCTTTACATTTACCGCCAGGCAGGATAGAATTTCTATATACCTAAAAATTCTAGGTAGGTGAAAAGAATGTTCAACCGCGAATTGGTGAAAGGCAGTACATCAATGCTCCTGCTTCAGCTGCTCGAGGAACGGGACATGTACGGCTATGAGCTGGTAAAAGAGCTGGAGAGCCGCAGTGAGAACGAGTTCTCCGTGAAGGAAGGCACGCTGTATCCTGCGCTGCACAAACTTGAAAAGCAGGAATACATCGAATGTTACTGGCAGGAGCAGGAAAAGGGTCCTGCACGGAAGTATTACAGAATTACCGCCGCCGGGAAAGAGATGCTGGTGGAAAAAGCCCGCGAATGGAATGACTTTGTTTCGGTCATGAACAAGCTGATGGGGAGAAATAAACATGGAAGAGCTGAAGGCTGAGTTTTTAAGCGAACTGGCAAAAGGCCTGGGAGAGCATCAGGAAAAACCTTCAATTTTAACTGAATATGAGGGGCACCTCGATGAGCTCCTGCTCAGCCTCCGTGATATGGAGGACAAAGCTAAGGTGCGCGGGGAGATCCATTCCCGGTTTGGCACTCCTGAAGAGATTGCCGCGATGTGGCGGGAAGAGCTTACCGTGACGCCAAGCAGGATGAAGTGGCTGTTCATTGCCGTGAATA
Organism: Bacillus sp. FJAT-27251; assembly: GCF_001273925.1. GTDB lineage: Bacteria > Bacillota > Bacilli > Bacillales > Cytobacillaceae > Mesobacillus_B. The sequence continues at coordinate 486,781 of NZ_LIGG01000001.1, forward strand.
TCCTGTTCTTCGCTGGAGGCGGTGCACTGACGCTTGCCCATAACCTGCTGGACTGGAGCTGGCTCAAGTTTCTGTGGGCGGAACTGACCTCCTTTCCGATTCTGATTGCTGTAATCTATATGTTCTTTTGGGCGCTGCTTGGCTACGAAATCGGCAGGGGTTTTGGCCATAAAGGCAAAAAGCTGATGAGGCGGACGTTTATCCTGGCCCTGATTCCGAACCTGACACTGATGGCCTTGACTGTCTTCAAAATCATTCCGCATGAATGGTTCGATCCGCTGCTGAAGGAAACCTTTATCCTTCTCTGCATTGTTTTAACGCTTTTATTATATCCGGTATGTCTGGTCAGCTACCGGTGGGGAAAAAAAGCTTCAGTCTGAGCTTTTTTTTGGGTATATACCTAGATAATCTATATACATAGAATAACTTAAATGGAGGTTGTAACAATGGAAGTAAAGATGGAAAAGCAGGACTGGATGTTACTGCTGCTGTGCCTTGTGCTGGGGATTGCCGCCGAGGAAGCCTTCTTCCGCGCCCAGGTCGGAATCTCTTATCCCGTTTTCATCGCGGTGTTTTACGCACTGTTTTTCTGGCGGTTCCGGCGGTTTGCGTTTTCGCACCAGCGCTTTGGCTATCTGGTGCTGATCGCCATCTGGCTGTTGGCGGCGAGTTATTATCTTTATGATTTCAATGCCTTCCACGCCCTGAATCTGCTGGTGATCCCAGCCTTGGTGATTTTTCATCTGGCCTTGGTCACCGCTCCGCAAAAAATGGCATGGAACAACCTTGGCTTCTTTKGGTACGCCCTTATCCGGCTTGGGGAAGGCCTCCGATTCAGCCTGCTTTTCACCGGTTATTTCGGGAAACTTCTAAAGCAAGGCAGCAAGCCGAAGCAATATGATGTCTGGAAAAAGGTGCTGATTGGTGTTGGCATCTCTGTTCCCTTCCTGGTTGTCGTGCTGAACCTGCTGGTTTCGGCGGATGCCGAGTTTGAGCGGCTCTTGAACCATTTGCCCGATCTTTTGAGCTTTAACCCCGAATACGTTTTCCGACTTGGCGTTGTGCTGATTTACGCTTTTGGGTTCTTTGGTTTCATGCAGGTTTTATCGAAAAGGCCGGCGGCTGCAGGAAACAAGAAGAGCGTGCTGGAGTCCCTTACACTCGATGGGGTTATCGTGCTGACTGTGCTGGTGCTTCTGGATTTGGTGTATGTCTTGTTTGTCGGTGTGCAGTTCAAGTACTTTTTCAGCGGGACGCTCGAGGCCGGCTACACGTACGCGGAGTATGCCCGGCGCGGATTTTTTGAACTGGTGTTTGTCACGCTGATCAATCTGAGCGTCACCACGCTTGTGATTGCTTTTACGAAAAGCGTTCACGGCCTGATGAAAAAGGCCATCTCCCTCGCTTTGACCCTGCTGATGCTGTCAAGCGGCGTTCTTCTTGTTTCTGCATTCATAAGGATGGGCTTGTACGAGCAGGCCTATGGTTTCACGTTCACACGGATGCTGGTTCATTTTTTCATGGTATTTTTAATGGTCATCCTCGCCTACACGCTGGTGAAAATCTGGCTTGGGAAGCTGTCTCTGTTCCACTTTTATTTCATTGCTTCACTCATTTTTTACACCGGCATCAATATTGTGAATCTCGATAAAATCGTAGTTGACCTGAACCTTGAGCGCTACGAAAAAACCGGGAAGGTGGACATCCAGTATCTGAACAGCCTCTCCTCCACCGGAATTCTCGGACTGATTCAACTGTATGAAAAAAACCCGAATGTGCCGGGGCTGAAAGAGCTGCTGATCCAGCGGAAGAAAGATAGGCATTTTTTGAAGGAAGATGCCTGGCAGTCGGAGAACCTGATGCGGCGGGCGGCGTATGACCGACTGGGAGAGCTGGAGCTGTGATGTGGTGGATTGCGGGTGTGCGGAAAGGCATGAATGGCAGGAAGATTTTAGAATAAACTTTACATTATCTTAAAAAAATAATTGAATAAACAGCTGAAATTAGGGGATATCATTAAGAAGTCATCTAAAGGAGGCATCTGGATGAAAAAACTACCTACTATTGTTTCAACTTTATTCCTGGCAGGGACGCTTGCCGCGTGCGGGGCCAACAACGACGCCAATGACACGCCAGCTCCGCCGCAGGACAACAATAATGCAACCCAGCAGGAAAACAATAATAATAACCAGCAAGGAAACAATAATACCAGCCAGCAGGAAAACGCTAATCAAAACTCAGAAACCACTTTCAGCTTTACAAATTTCGATCTGGATGTGGATTATGGCAATCAGGAATCCTATGAAGTGGACTACGAGCTTGAAAAAGAAGAAACAGAAACAAAGCTCGAGGATGACCGCAACAACATCCAGCTGGAAGGACAGGAAGCTTTTGACCAGCTTCGCCCTCAGTTGGAAAAGCTGACATTTGACCAGAACACTTCTGATGACGAGGTCGTTTCCGAAGTGCTGAAAGCTTTCAGTCTCGGCGACGATTACCAGGAGTTTGAGCTCGAAGTCAAATTCAACGATGGAACAGAAAAAGAATATAAGCATAAAAAATAGGGGCAGGTTTGAACTGTCCCTTTTTTCATGCTGCACTGGATTGCAGCGGGTGTTCGGTATAGTGGTGGGAGTCCCCTGTCACACATTGGACACAGGTTTGGCGAATAAATTGAATAATTGATGCAATCACCCTCAGAATTGAAGCATAAATCGGAGTAATTGATGCAATTCCGGTAAAAATTAATGCAATCATGCGCACCGCATCAAAAAAACCAGCCTGGCTTCCTTTGCCAGGCTGGTTTTTGCCTAATCTAATGAGTTCTCGATCTTATAATCCTGTCTTTTTTCCGCCATCCAGGTGGAATAGCGGGCCTGGACCTCCTGGCCAAACAGGATGTCTTCGATTTGGGCTTCATGGTCTTCGTATTTGGCTTCTTTCGCGTCCTTTTTGTCAGTGACTTTGATAATGTGGTAGCCGTGCTCCGTTTTGACCGGGTCGCTGATTTCACCCGGCTTCATCGCAAAGGCCGCCTTCTCAAATTCGGCCACCATGTCTCCCTTGGTAAAGTAGCCAAGTTCCCCGCCATTTTCAGCGGAGCCGTCTGTGGAGTATTCTTTTGCCAGTTCAGAAAAATCGCCCCCGTCCGCGAGCTTTTCAGCAACTTCCTTGGCGATTGCTTCGTCCTCGACGAGGATATGGCTGGCTTCCACCTGCTCCTGCTGGTCAAAGGTCGCCTTGTTTTCTTCAAAATAGGCTTTTTTGTCTTCATTGGTAATCTCAATTTCCGGCCCAAGCAATTTTTCAATTAAAAGATAGTACTCTATATCCTGCTTCAGATTCTCCTGTGTTATGCCGCTCTGTTCGAGCGCGGCGTTAAAGGCTTTATTGCCGCCATATGAGTCAATATACACCTGGAGTTCATCGTTGATTTCCTTGTCGGAGACCTTTACCTTCTCCTTCTCGGCTTCCATTTCAATGATTTTATTATCAATCAAAAGGGACAATGTACCTTTGCCGTATGGTGTGACGAGAGCCTGGTACAGTTCATCCTTCGTGATGGATTGGCCGTCCACGCTCGCAACAGCGTCCTTATTGGAAAAAGCCAATCCGAAAATCAAGGCAGCCGACACCAGAACGACTCCCGCTAGTACAATATAAAACTTCCTGGATTTAAACATGTTATTCCCCCAATTAACTTCAGCATTCTCCAAGGATAACCCCCAAATATGAACAAATTATGAACAAGCTATTGCCTCGGTGTGAAAATCACTCCTTAACCTTTCTGTAATCATTTTTAACTTTTAGGAAACCCATTATTTTCGGGGGAGCTTTATGATGAGGTTGCAGGGAAATTTAATAATTGAGGAGTTGGGGATAGGAATGGCAGCAGTATCGGTTAGGAAGACTTCGTTTATTTTGGCTTTGGCAGCGGCAATGGCGATGTTGTTTTCATCATTGTTTGGTTTACAGGCGGAGGCGGCCCAGACAAACGGGCAGAAGGTCGCATCATATGCGCAGAAACTCATCGGTTCGCCGTATAAGTATGGCGGCACGACGCCAAAAGGCTTTGATGCTTCAGGCTTCACCCAATATGTCTATGCAAAAAGCGTAAATGCCAAATTGCCGCGCACTAGCGCCGACCAGTTTAAAAAAGGAAAAAGCGTCCAGCTGAAGGACCTGAAGCCAGGCGATCTTGTTTTTTATAAAACAAATGGAAAATCCGTCTCCTTTGTAGGCATTTATATCGGAAAGCAGCAATTCGTCGGCGCCACTTCCAAAGGAGTCAGAGTCCAGTCGATGAACCTGGCTTACTGGAAGAACAGCTATGCGGGAGCAAAGCGGATTGTAAACTAAAAAATGGGCCGGGATTCATGTGAACAAAGAATTTCTCGCTTTTCTCGCAACAGTCCTTGTTTCAGCTGTGGTGATTCACTTTCTTTTCTTTCTCATCATTGCCTACTTAGTAAGATAAAGAACCCCTCAACCAAGGTGGCTGGTTGAGGGGTTTCACACTTATTTCAGCTGTTTTTCATTTACATAATCCAAAAAATTGCGTGCTGCCTCAAAATCGGCACGGAGATGAGGAGGGATTGCATCCACTTCAAAGGGCCGGCTGGGATTTATTTCACTTTGCACAAGGATTTTTTCATAAGTCATAAGTGCCTCGATATATTGCTTATACTCACTCGCGGATAATACCTCTAGACTGGATGGCTGTCCGTTTAATGAATCGAAATACGGCTGGAGGCTGGAGATTACCTGCTCCAATTCAGCCGCTCTCTCCCTTGGCAGCGCATCATAATCAATATTCCCATAGGAATTTCCGTATTCCACTTTTGCGCTTGTCAATTGTTTCAGCAGGGGAATGAATGCATTGTACTCTTCTTTTCCAAGGTCTCCTTTAGCCTGGGCAAGCTTTGCATCCAAGCGCAGGTAGCTTTCCATTGTGGCGCTGGCAATATGCTTTTTCACCCTTTCAAATGATCCGTAAAGTTCATCTGCCAAAAAGGACTGGGAAGCAAATACACTGGCAGGAAGCAGCAAGAACAGTGCCAGCAGGCCGCCTAAGACCCGTTTTTTCATGTTCCAGCGTCTAGTCCCAATGGAACTCATGACCCTGCGTTTTACATCATACGAAGGATGAACCTTATCCGCCTTTTCCMTCAAAGCTTGAGATAGCCTGCTTTCAATATTCATATAGACCCCTCCCTCTATTCAAAAAGATGGCTGCCTTCCCATTTTCCCGCAGCTTTTTTAATGCACTGTTGATCCTTGATTTGACGGTTCCAAGTGGGATACCCAAAATTCTTGCTATCTCCTCTTGGGAATAATCATTCAGGTAACGAAGAATAATCACTTGTTTTAATTTAAAAGGCAACTTCTCCACAAGCTTTACTAATTCTTGATTTGTTATCTTCTCGACGATTGCGTCGGAGAAATCAAGTGCAAAAATTGGCGGGTTTTCTTCCGCCTTTCTCGTGATCCTCAAACTCATCCACCTTTTGCGGTGGTAGCTTTTTATTTGTACCATTGCAATTCCCATCAGCCATGGCTTGAATGGACGCTCGGTATCGAACTTTTTGAGCGACCTGTAAGTTTCGACAAAAATATCCTGCACCAGGTCATCGACATCTGCTTTGTCTTCAATCAGAAAGTGAACAGTTCTAAAGACATCTCCCACAGTTTGATCATAAATTTCACCGTATGCAGCCTGCTCTCCAGCTAAAGTCCGTTCAATCAGGCTAAGATACTCGCATTGAGTTTGCATATTTCCCCCACCCCCTTGGTTTTTATACTATATATTGGCAGGAACTTCCTTCTTCGTTCGATTTATTTTTAGGTTTTCAAATTTTGGACACCCGTTTTGCAAATAAATCGAATCATTGATGCAATTTTTAAAAACCCCTCAACCAAAGCTGGTTGAGGGGTTTTCACCATCAAAACGTGCCCGGCTCGGAAGTGATCCGCCAGCCGGCTTCGGTTTTCTGGATTTCGATTGGGACGAGCTCGTAGCTTAGGGAGCTGCCGAGCGGCACTTTTATATCGACCTTTTTCACTTCACTGTTTCCGCTCACCTGGACGACTTCGGCCTTTTCGAAGTTGGCGAGCGAGCCGCCATCGGCGTTAGGCTGTGCGAGCCGTCCTTCATGCTCAATGAACTTCATTCTTTTCACAAACGACTGAATCGAATCCGAGGTGAAGCTTTCCGACAAATAGGCAGTCAGCTTATGAATGCTGTCGAGGTCGGTCCCCATATACCGGTAATCGAGATCACTGTGGGTGAACATCTCCAGTTCGCCGTCGGGCATCTTTCCGCCGCTGACCACATACCAATATTGATCGGTTGCCTGTTTTACAAGCTTTATGATGCTGTCCTCCTCCAGGCTGCGATAGCTTGGATACACCAATCCTGGCCTGATGCTCGATACCAGCTTATCCCGGAGAGCAGCCTCTCCATCGGAAATCCTGCTATTTTCAGCACCTTCTTTTTCAACGAAGAACAGCAGCTCATCGGTCTCGGCAATCTTCTCCAGGGAGTCTTCTTCCCTTTCCATATACATATCTTTCGAGAAGACGGCAACCGTGAACAAACTTCGGTAAGGGCTGCGGGATACGGTCACCCTGTAGCTTGACTCGGGGCCATTTTCTTCTTTTACAATCAAGTCGGGAACCATCTCTTTCGGGACACTCATCGTAAAACCGGCACTGCGGACTTCATACAAAAAGTCGCTGGAATGGCCTTCAAGCTGCGCCAAAATGCTCTCCTGCAGCTCGGTGAAGGCTTCATAGGAAGGAATGACGATTTTCTGCTGCATTCCCCTCTGGATGCTCCGGTAGGCCATTTCGGGGTGTTTAGCCTTCAAATGGGCATCGGCAAGGTAATACCAGTAATAGGCAGCGTCCGGAACAGCCTCTGTGCGCCTTTCATAATATTGGACCACCCTTGGAAAGTAGGCAGGATAACGATGCTTATCAAGGATAAAGCCGTTCTTTTCCCACTTCAGCAAATCCACCTGAAACGCATCGACCACATCTTTCTTCCAGACTGCGAGCCGCGACTGGAGATCGCCTTCAAAGTCAATCACCTCCAGCTGGTGGAAATTCAGCTTTTTCAGCTGCTGAAACTTGCCATTTTGATATTGGTAGATTTCAAGGACATTGCCGGCGAGGTTGCCGACCTTCCAGCCCAGCAGCAGCTCGGGAACGCCGTCACCGGTGATATCATTGGTGCTCGCCCAGCTGATTTCATAGCCGGAGCCTTTTACGGTGAATGCTTTTTTCCAGTCCTGCCCTTTTTGCTGCAAGACGAACGCACCAACCTGGTTGTGGCTGTCCCTTGCATGATAAAGTACGACCACCTCGTCTTTTCCGTCGGCGTCAAAATCGGCCGGCAATACCGAGTCCTCGCCGATCGGGGCACTTGGCACGGAGAGCACCGTCCCTCTTGGAACATGGCTCCTGGCGAGAGCGGCAAGGTTTTCTTTGCTGCCGGCCTCTGCGCTCACCGTGCTTGGGGCCTGAATCAGGCTTGAAGGCTCAGGCAGCAATCCACAGCCGCAGAGCAGCAGGGTGCCCGCCACAAGCAAGGCTCCCCACCTGTTTTTTTTCATCAACAGCTACGCCTCCTTTCCATAAAACGCTAGGGCTGGACAATCATCCAATTTTTGAGTAAAAACTACAACGGCAGCCGGATTTCGGCCGTCGTGCCAACGCCTTCCTTGCTTGTCAGGGAAAACTGGCCGTGATGGCCCTTGACAATTTCTTCACAAATGGCCAATCCAAGCCCGGTTCCGGCGCCCTTTGATTTACCTTTATAAAACGAGTTTCTGACACTGGCCATTTCGTCCTCCGGGATGCCTTTGCCGCTGTCCGCCACCGAAATGACCGCGTCATGGGCCTCTTCCTCCAGCTTAAGGAGAATCTTTCCGCCAGGAGGCGTGAACTTCAGTGCATTATCAGCCAGGTTGATCAGCGCCTGCTTCAGCCGGTTTCCGTCTGCCTTCATCACTCCGGTTTCCGCGCTGATTTCTGCCTCCAGGTGCACTCCTTTATCCTCCGCTCTCGGCTGGAGCTGGTGGACCACTTCCTGAATGAGCAAGCCAATTTTCACATCATGGAACATAAAGCTCAGTTTTCCGCTCGATAAGCTCGATAGATCAAGCAGGTCGGTCACAAGAGCGTTCAGGCGGTCGCTTTCATTGGAAATAATCTCAAGGCCTTCCCTGTGGAACTCATCTTCTGTCAGGGAATGGAGCGTAACGGCCCAGCCCTTGATGGAGGTCAGCGGTGTCCGCAAATCATGGCTGACGGAGGCAATGAACGTATTTTTCACCTTTTCATGCTCCTGGACCTGTCCGGCCATATAATTGAGCGTTTCCGCGAGCTTGCCGATTTCATCATTCTTTTTCGTTTGGATCCTGGTCGAGAACTCACCGGAAGCCATCTGTTCCGCAGCCTGTGTGATCTGGCTGACCGGCTTCGTGATAGTGTTTGCGAGGAAAAAGCTGAGGATCGCGGCAACAATGATAACAATTCCGCCAATCGATAAAAGAATCACTGCATTTTTAAGATAGACTTCGCCCATCGGTTCGAGGGACGTAGTCAGCCGGATTGCGCCGACACTCGTCCCCCCGGACTCCAGCGGGAAAGAGACGCTCATCACCTTTTCGCCGTCAAGCTTGCTGGTAAGAAAAGCGACCGAACCGTTCAGGCTGCTCTGGACATCCTCGAAATAGAGCATGTTTCCGTTCGTGCTTTGATGCGTCTCGGCAACGATTTTTCCGTTCATGTTGATCAGCTGGACATGGGCATCCACAAGGAACCGGTATTGATATAAAAATTCCTCCGCATTTTCGGAAAAGGATCCTTCCATCAATTCCTGCTCATAAAAGGAGGCAAACATCGCCCCCTGGTCCCTGAGCGCCTGCTTGACTCCTTCCTGGTAATAATAGATAAGGGCCGAGAGAATGATGGTTTCAAAGAGAATGACGGTAAAAAGAATCAATAATAGATAGCTCCAGACCAGCCGCCGTTTTATTCCTTTCTTCATCCTTCCTGCCCGCTTTCCTGAAAGCAATAGCCTAAGCCCCAGATGGTTTTGAGGAACACAGGGCTTGACGGAGTGTCTTCAATTTTTTCTCTCAATCTGCGAATATGGACATCGACTGTTTTGACATCGCCGAAATAATCAAGCCCCCAAATCTCATCCAGAAGGTCGCCGCGGGTAATCGGCTCGTTCAGCCTTTCGAGGAACAGCCTCATCAGCTGGAATTCCCTTGCCGTCAGCTTGAGCATTTTGCCATTTTTATAGACTCGCTGGTTTTTGATTTCCAGCACAAACGGACCTGCCGCAAGCTTTGGCGGCTTTTGCGGCTGCTGCGAATCAAGATGGGCCCGGCGGAGGACCGAGCGGATGCGCGCCACAAGCTCGAGCGGGTTGAACGGCTTCACAATGTAATCGTCTGCACCAAGCTCCAGCCCCATGATTTTCTCCATATCCTGCCCCCTTGCCGACACAATGATGATCGGCAGGGCTGGATAGCGCTCCCGCAGCTGGCCGCAAATCTCGAAACCGTCCATATCGGGAAGGTTCAGATCCAGCACCACGAGCGACGGCTCCTCCTCCTGGACAAGCTTTAAAGCGGATTTCCCATTGTCCGCTTCAAGCACTATAAAATTGGACCGCTGCAAATTGAACACCATCAGCTTGCGAATCGAACTCTCATCCTCCACGACCAGCACTTTCCCATCACTCATGGCCACAACCACCTATTCTCTAGTATCCTTTTTATTTATATTTTACAACGGAGGAGGAGGAAATAGATGGAAAATAGAAATATTTTTAGCTGGCCTTTAATGGGGATTGTCCGCCTCCCCCACTCATGAAATTCTTCAGCTTCTTCAATGCCCGGTGCTGGGTGGTTTTCACCTTGCCTTCCGTCCAGTGCAGCGCTTCCGCTGTCTCGGCGATGGTCAGCTCCTGCTGATACCGCAGGATCATCACCATCCTCTGGTCGACGGTGCATTGGTTTAGCGAGCTGTAGACAAGGCGGATTTCCTCCCGCTCCTCGGCAATTTCCTCCGGCAGCGGCGAGGTGTCCTTCACCTGGTCGGTCATCTCGCCCAACACCATCATCGCCTTCCGCTTCAGACTTTGCTGCTGCCTGAAATAGTCGATCGCCACATTGCGGGCAATCGCAAACAGCCAGGTCTTTTCGCTGCTTTTCCCCTCAAACTTCCCATGCGCCTTCCAGACACGGATATATACCTCCTGGACCAGGTCCTCCGCCTGCTCCCGGCTTCGTACCATATAAAATAAAAACTGGAACAGCATCCCATGGTACTTTTCATATAATTCGTTAAACAACTTTTCTTCCATTTCCCCCACCCCAATATCAAGCTCTTTTTACCTACATCATAAATCCTCGCCAGGAAAAAAGGGTTACAAAGTTGTAACAGAATTGGCCTGATTTCGTAAAGGATGGGTACCTGGTTCGAGGAAAGCGAAGCAAGGTGCGAGGCAACCGGGGGATAGTCACAATTTGGACACAGGTTTTTCGATTAAACTGATTTCATGATGCATAAATTTCAGGAATTGAAGCATAACTCCCTATAATTGATGCAAAAAAGCAGACATTTGATGCATAAACCAAAAAACGGCCTGGCTGGGACTCTAAAAAGTCACCGCCAGGCCGTCTTTTTATAAACATCAGTTCCTTAAAATGATGAAAATCAGGTAGCCGATGTAAACGGCGGCCAAAATGATGCCTTCCACCTTGGATATCTTGAACCGGGTGCGTGAAAACACCAGCAAGACGAGGGTCAGCACAATCATGACCACCGTATCGGTGAAGATTTTCCCGTTTACGGCCAATGGAGAGATGGTCGCCGAGGCACCGAGCACAAACAGGATGTTGAAAATGTTGCTGCCAACGATATTGCCGAGTGCGATTTCGCTTGCCTTCTTCATGGCAGCGGTAATCGAGGTGATCAGCTCGGGCAGCGAGGTTCCGACCGCGACGATCGTCAATCCGACCAGCGTTTCGCTCATGCCAACCGCAAGTGCAATCTCCGTCGCATTGTCGACCACCAGGTCACCGCCGAAGATGATCGCCGCCAGCCCGCCAAGCGTGAATAAAGTGTTTTTCCCCCATGTAACGCCAGCTACGTCCTCTGCCCTCACCGGCTCACGGTTGTTTCTTGCGACTTCAAAAATATAGTACAAGAAGATGGCAAAGAACAGGAGCAGGATGATTCCTTCGGTGCGCGTGATCAGATTGGTGCCAAACCCCTGGAGCGCAACATCGCTGATCAGTACCCACAGCACCACACTGGCCAGCAGTGTAAAGGGAATTTCTTTCCGGATCGTGTCGGTTTCGACTTTTAACGGATTGATCATCGCCGTGATGCCGACAACCAGCGTGATGTTAAAGATATTGCTTCCGACGACATTACCGATGGCAACATCGCTGCTGCCCTCGAGCGCGGCAATGATGCTGACCGTCGCTTCCGGCGAACTGGTTCCGAATGCTACAATCGTCAGACCGACCAACAGCGGCGGCACCCGCATCAGCTTAGCCAGGTTGGATGCCCCTTCCACAAAATAGTCCGCACCCTTGATCAACAGTGCAAACCCAATGATTAACAGAATATACGTCACTAGTCTCTCTCCTTCGGTGTACCAGAAGTTTCCTTCCCTATGTAGAATAGCAAAATTTTACAACAAAACAAAATGATTCCACAAGTATATCTTCCCAGTTGCTTTATAGGAGAAACATTCTTAACGGAAGGAGAGCTTGTGCCAATACAGAAAGGCTGCCAGCATATCGCCGGCAGCCCAATTTTATAACCCCAAGTCGCAGAGGTGGCCGAATGCCCTTGTAAGTTTACCGAACAATTTTACCGGAAGGGCCGCTTGCAAAGGAGTCGATTTCTTCAGGTGCAAACAGATTGCAGTCGCCGTGGATGGTATGCTTCAGTACGGACGCACCCGTGGCGAAGGTGATCAGCTCATCCGATGCTTTTCCTTCAAGGATTCCGTGAAGGACCCCTGCGGCAAAGGCATCGCCGCCGCCGACTCGGTCGACGATATGGTCAATCTGGAACACCCTGGACTGGTACAATCTGCCCTTTGTGTAGAAATTCCCCTGCAGCGTGTTCGTTGAAGCGGACATCACTTCGCGGAACGTCGAGTACATCGTTTGAATGTTGGGGTACATTTCGCTGATTTTACCGTAATAGTATTCAAGCTTTTCGGCCTTCGTTAAGGCAGCATCCGCTTTTTCAATTTCCAAAAAGGAAAGCGCATCAAGCTCCCCGCATGAGCAGATATCCACATATGGAAGGAAATCTGTGAACGCGCCTGCGGCTTCCTGGTGGCTCCACAATTTTGCACGGTAATTGAAGTCGAAGCTTGTCGTGACTCCGTGCTCCTTCGCTTTTTTCAGGGAATGGAGCACCACTTCCTTCATCGGCGGCGCAAGAGCCGCGGTAATGCCGGTCACATGGAAAAGGTCTGCCTGCTTAAAAATGGCATCAAAATCGAGCTCGTCGATGGCGATCTGGGAAATGCTTGAATATTTGCGGTCGTATGTGACCTGCGCGCTTCTTGGGCCAACCCCGGATTCAAGGTAGTATGTGCCCAGGCGCTCTCCGCCCTTTAACAGAAATTGAGTCGAGACGCCGTGCGCCCTCAGATGCCTTTCGACAGCAAGGCCAAGCGGATTGTCCGGCACCTTGCTGACAAAAGAGACTTCATGCCCGAAACGGGCCAGGGAGATTCCAACATTCGCCTCCGCTCCGCCGTAATGCATTTGAATCTGGCCAGCCTGTGAGAGCCGCTCTCCTGTGCTGGTTGAGAGGCGAAGGAGGATTTCGCCAAACGTAATCACTTTTTTCATCGTCTTTAGCTCCTCTGGCATCATATATACATAGTTTTATACAGTTTGAGTATATAGAATTGCGAAAGGGTTTACAATTTATCTTTCGGAAAACTTAAACGATATTCCACAACATGGCTGGAAAGATTATTTGTGAGGCAAGGCTCTTTGTTGGCGCAAATTGCGTCGGGATTCTTCTTGCCTTTTGCGCCAAGGACCCTTGTTAGCGTAAATTTTCATCCCAGTCTTCCTTTTTTTACGTCAATGCCCCTTGTTAACGCAAATTTTTACCTGGCTTCTTCCTTTTTTTGCGTCAATGCCCCTTATTAACGCAAATTTTTACCTGGCTTCTTCCTTTTTTGCGCCAAGGGCCCTTGTTAGCGTAAATTTTCATCCCAGTCTTCCTTTTTTTGCGTCAACACCCCTTGTTAACGCAAATTTTTATCTAGGCTCTTCCCTTTTTTGCGTCAACACCCCTTGTTAACGCAAATTTTTATCTAGGCTCTTCCCTTTTTTGCGTCAATGCCCCTTGTTAACGCAAATTTTTACCTGGCTTCTTCCTTTTTTGCGCCAATACCCCTTGTTGGCACTAGTTTTTTTCCATTTTTCGATTTGAAAGATAAGAAAAAAAGCACTGACACCGTGTTCAATGCTTTTTCCTGCTCATTTTTTTCCTGACAACCGCAATCAAAAACAGGAACGGAACATAGCCAAAGAGGAAGAGGAGACCATTATAGCGGACGAATTGGGCTATTAGCTGGCCATATTGCATGTCAGCAAACTTGCTGTTCACAAAATGGAAAAGGGCAAGCAAACCCACTAACAGGTGTGTCGACTTTAGTTTGGGGAAAGTCCATTTTATCGACCGGATGGCCGACCACATATAGATGCAGATCACAGGCATAATCACTAACAGCCATGTGAAAATAAAAATAAACTCAAACCGCTCCAGAAATGGAAACTGCATGATTTTAATCATGGTCAAGGTTGGCCACGCTAATTGCTTCAGCTTTTCCTGGGTAAAGAACAAAAATGTGATGAGCGAGACCACCGTATAGACAAAAGTGGAATACAGCAAGCCAAGGTGTCCCCATTTGGATGCTTTTTCCCTGCCTTTAATAAACGGGAAAAAAATGAGCACCGTTTCAAATCCTATATAGAGCGGTGCCGCTTCTTTCGCTGAAATGAAATAGTCTTTCCAACCAGAATCAAAGATAGGCGAGAGATAGGAAAACTCAATATAATTGAACAAATATAACAGCGAAAAGAGCAGGAAACTTGGAATGACCACTCCCCAGTATGCAACGGCCGTAATAACCCTGAATCCTCCCGCAACGATGTAAAAAATGACAAAGGAAAAGAGCAGGGAGAATTCCCAGCTGGATATCCCATCAAACACCCAAATCTGGAGAACATCAATGTAGGTATACAGAGTATACAGGCTAAGGATGGAAAAATAGATCGCCATGATGAGATTCATCATCCCGCCAAAAAATTTCCCAAAAACGTCCCTGTGGAAAGACAAGAGATTCCCGGCACTTGAATGCTTCAGGATATATAGCATCATTAAAAAGAGAACATGCATCAGTAAACCCGTTGCCAGGACTGACAACCAAGCATTATGGCCTGCCCCCTTGATGATATCGGTCTGAAAGGATAGGATCACAACCCCGGTCTGGGGGGAATGCATGAGATAGAACAGAAAGTAAGGCGAGACCATTTTATTTTCTTTGACGTTTGAGTTCATAAGAATCCATCCTTAAAGATCAGCCTTCAAGGCCAGAATGTAAGAATTGCACATCAACATTTACAAAAATCGGCAATTCGGGATATTTCTCATAAAAGGATGTTTCCTTCCAGGTACTATCCTTTGACCGCACGATATTTCCAATTCCGAGAGGATCCACTCCGTTTTCTTTCAAGGTTGCAAACAAGTCCGTTATCCCTTTTTCTATTCTTTTTTCAACAATCCTCTTCATTTCCATGACATCTTTCTGTTTTTCCACACTAAGTCGCTCCGGAGACTGGGTCAGGGTCACCTGCAGCTGCAAGTGAAGATTTATTTGTTCTTTTTCCCGATTCCAATCCCAGTTGCTTTTACTGTGGAAGGCCCGAACCGCGATGATTTCTTTGCGATCCTTGTCTTCCAGGTCCACTTTATAGGTTGCTTGTGTCCGTTCATCTTCAATAAATGAAAAGATCGTTGTTTGTTCCGGATTTAAATGGAGCTTCAGTTTATCATCCTTAAAGACTCCAATTCCGTCGACCTTTATCCGATTCTCTTCGTCGATGGTCACCATGGGAACATAAGCATCCATTCCTGCACCATAAAATTGATTCAGAAAAACATGAAGGTTCATCCTGGGAAGATACTGACCCTGCATATTATGCTGGAGCCGCTCAGATAACGTAAGCGATTTTTCCTGTTTGAATATGTTCAGCGTCTTCCTGGCGGATTCCGTCGAAACAGCGATTTGGATATTCGTTCCAACCAGAGGATTAAGAATGAATCGTTTGACCATCTCTGAAATGCCTGCTTCCGCATAGCTTTTCCCGAACAGCAGCACCCGGATTTTGCCAAGTTCGACGGGAGTACTGGTCTGTGTCGCCATTTTTGGAGCAAACAGGACACTGGTCGTTGCTTTTTCTTCATAATATTGAATGTCATCGCCACTTTTGCTAGTGGTGTAATTCGGAACTAACGCGGTTCCAATGAGTTCCCCATTATCTGCCTGATCGAACCCGAAAACATGGACAATGCTAATCCGGTCGACGATCCTCGTTCTAGTACATCCCAAAAGGCCAGAGATACAAACGCATAGCAGGATTAGAATGAGATGTCTTCGCCACTTTTTCATATTCCACCCAGCCTTTTTGAAAAAATCATTCCGTATTCAGCCCTTCTTCCGGGTCTTTATCTGCTGCCGGAGAATATCTCTTGACACTCAAAGGCMGCAAATACCAAGGACGTTTATTGGATTTAGCATAATTGGGCCTTACAAAGGAATTAAGGACTCCACCTTTACGATAAGGGTATATTGGAAGCATAAACGGGACTCCCAATGATTTAAGCCGGGCCAAATGCCCGATTAAAAAGAGCAGTCCCACATAGATGCCTAAGCCTCCCCAACTGGCCGCGAACAGGATATAAGGATACCGTAACAGCCGGACGGCAGTGGACATTTTATAAATGGGGGTTGTAAAGGAAGACAATGCTGACAAGGCGACAATGATTAATAAAACATTGCTCGTAAGGGCTGCTTCAACCGTTGCCTGCCCAATGACGATGCCGCCGACAATCCCAAGGGTCTGCCCAATCTTCGTTGGCAGCCTGGCCCCTGCCTCCCTCAGCAGGTCAATGGTGATCTCCAAAAATAACACCTCTATCACAGGCGGGAAGGGAACATTAGCCCGTGAAAAGATAATCGGACCTAATAAATCTTTTGGGATTACTTCATAATGAAAGGTTAGGATTGCCACATAGAAGGGAGTGGCAAATATCGAAAACAGCATCCCAAAGATCCGGATCAACTTAAAGAACGATGCGATGACGGACGGAAGGTAAAAATCCTCCGGGTTTGAAAAAAAATCCATTAATGCGGCCGGCCCAATGACCGCATAGGAGGACTTGTCACTAATGAGGACAACCTGGCCTTGAATAAGCGCTGCTACCGTCCGGTCAACCCGCTCTGTCGTTATGAATAAAGGAAAAGGAGTGGAGCTATGGTCGGAAATTAATTGTTCAAGCTGGGTATTGTCATAAGAGACATCGATATCAAGCTCCTTAACCCGCTGTTTGGCGGTGTTGACGTATTCGGGATTGGTAACCMCATCCAGGTAGGCGATGACCACCTTTGTCCTTGCCCTTGTGCCAACGGTAATCTCCTCATAGATCAGATCCGAAGTACTTAGATGATCCCGTATTAAATGGAGATTGGTGGTTATATCTTCAATAAAACCAACCTTTGGTCCAATGACGCTGAATTCATTCTGTGTATCATTCGTTTCCCGCTGGCCTAATCTGGGATGTGCAATGTCTAAAAGGGCGAATTCCTTCATGCTGTCTTTAAAATAGATAACAATCGTTCCCTCGTGGAGAGCCTTTTCCACCTCCAAGGGATCTTGTTTGATTTTGATTCCATCGATTGGAATAATACCTTTTAAATCCGAGAGTTCTTTTATTCCAGAGGCCTTCTCCTTTAAAAAAGGCAAAACGGACTTTTGGAAAATATTGGGATCAATCAGTGTTTGATAAAAACTGATTTGTAAACGATGGTCTTCTTCAATTGGTGTGATGGTTGAAAAGTCACTTGACTTCTTTGCCTTTTTGAATACTTCCTCTATCGTTTTTTCTGTCGTTTCGAACCCTCTTGTGGGTTGTTGTTGTTTGACTCTTTTCCTTCTCAGCATTTCCCCACCTAACCCTGTGCAAAATTCCCCTTTTGGTACAAGTAGTATGCAACAACAGAACTGGAATTATGTTCAAAGCATAATGAAAGGAAGGGCGGAGTTCACTAAACTTAATAAACTTTTCCTCTGTTTGGTTTCCTTTCTTCAAAAATCATCCTAATTCCCCATGATTCGCCAAAAAACCATTGAGTTACATTGAACCATTGCCGTAAAATGGGAAGGAAGTGATAAAAAAGGACTAAAGTGAGGGGGATGTGCATGGCGACTCCAGCGCAGAAGCATTTCAGGAACCAGGTTAAAAAGATGAATCGGGAAGGTCATGATTTTGGTGAGGAAAGCATCTATCTCCCCATCAGGAAAATAAGAAAACAAAGGCCATGGTGGACATACAGCCTTCTTGGCATCGTCCTGTTTCTCTTCACTTTCTCCAGCATACCGACGAAGCTCTACCATGATGTGGTCGTTTACAAGGATGGAAAGATGTACGACTATCTGAAAGCAGGCGATCAATATAATTTGCAAAGCAACGTGATCTTAGGAAGCCTTTTGCCCCAAGCCTCCCAGCTTTCCTCCATAAATCTACTTGATCTTCAGCGGAAAAAAGAGGAACTCAGCACCCTCACCGTCGCATCAGGCCAATTAAAAGCCCCAGACAACTTTATAAAGCATAAAGAAAGCTTTTCGGAGGTTATGCAGCAGCGCCTTTTCATCCTCACCTATCTTGAAATGCTCGTAAAAAGAGGCGGGACATACAATGGTGAACTCACATCCCATATCAATGAATTGAATGTAAGGCAGCAGCTGGAAAAAAGCTCGCTCATCCAGGCCTTTGAGGAGGCTAAAATCAAGTACAAGGTACTTCCCGACGGAACGATTGAGTATGAATACCGGACCTATAATGGGAAATTTGACTGAACAGACCGGCAATGGAATTGCGGGCTTCCATCCCATTTGTGACGGCTGATCCTTCATCTGGCTTCCTTATTTTTAAGGCAACCTACTTTACATGCCACTTTTTCATGCAATAATATAACTTGCTATCTTCACTTCCATATCCTATAGCCCATTCACTGGGACCACCGGCCTGTTCTCTGCCTGGCGGGTTTTAACTCATTAAAAAAGGGAAACCGGGTAATGGAAAATCTACATAACAAGGAGGATGAATGGTGAGAGCATTGGCTTTGGTGGAGCTCATGTTAGTTGGCTACCTGTTTTATCTGGGAATCAGCCTGTTTTTCGTTTTTCTTGATGGCGGGATGCTCGCGGTGCTCATCGAGCTATTAAGAGGAACCATCATCAACATGCTGCTAGCTTATACACTCGTCCTGATCATCGACATTTGGCGCGATAAAAAAAGGGAAAAACTCATTATAAAAGGAAAACTGTCTCCAGACCGGCTGTTTTAAAACACAGGGACGGTTCTTGTGCTTCATTTTGAAATGAAGCACAAGAACCGTCCCCTTGCTTATATTTCGCCTGTAAATCGGAAATAATCCTGGTAATTGGGCTGACAGGGAGTCGTTATGATGAAAAAGGGGATTTTGTTTGTTTTCCTTTATGGAATTCTTCTTCTGATTGCTTTTTTATACAGGGAATCCCTGCTGGAGTGGCTTAACCGCGGGGATTTGGCCCAGCTGCCTATGATGTTTTTACTGGCGGTTTTCTTTGGAGTCGTTCCGGTAGTTCCATTTAGTGTGTTCGCCGGCTTGATGGGAGCAAAATATGGAGTTTGGATCGGGGCCTGCATCAACTGGGTAGGAACGGTGGGAGCGTCAGTGATCTTTTTTATGCTGGCGCGCCATTTTTTCGTCACCAGGTTCCAAAGCTATATTACGCGTTTCAACGGAATCAAAAAGTTCGACCGGATTATCAGCCAGAATGCGTTTGTTGCCGTTTTGTTCAGCCGGATCGTTCCCATCGTGCCGCCTCCTGTGGTCAACATCTATTCTGGACTGAGCACGATGCCGTTTAAAACATATCTAGTGGCAACCATGATAGGAAAGATTCCCGGCATGGTTGCCTACGCCTACCTGGGCAGCCAGCTGGTTGCCCCGCGTTCTTCCCTGCTGGCCGGGATTTCGCTGTATGCCGGCTTTCTGGCCGTTGTGCTCCTTTTATACCGCTGGTGGTACAAGGCAAAAGCAAAGGCCGTTTTACCGGAATAGCATTCCAGCCGGGAAGGAACTCATTTTATCCCAGGCAATACTGGATGAGCCCTTATGTGGTTTAACAGATTTAATCAAACGTTTGATTAAGGCCCTACTGAAAAATTATATTAAAAAAAGAGGCAGGGGAACCCTTGCCTCTTATTTGACCTTGATGGTTTGCTGGATGTGTTCGTGGATTTCACCTTTGTTAACATGTACCTGCACATTGTAGGTGCCTGGCGCTGTGAATGTATAGGAAGCTTGGTATTCTCCCTGCGCTGTTTCGGCTGCTTCGATATAAACGTGCTTTTCTTCGTTCTCTTTCCAAATTTCGAACCGGATGACGCCTTCTGTGAGGGGTTCGCCTTCATTCTCGACTTTAGCAGTAAGGGTTGCTTCTTGATTAGCTTCTGCTTCACCAGGTTCCAGTTCAATCACGACCTCGGAATGAGCGTGATGGTGGCTGTTTTCGCCGTCCGATTCACCGCGCTGGCCTTCGTCTTCATGGTGGCCGTCCCCGGCTTCCGGATTGCCGACGGTCACTTCCTTCTTCGGCATGTTGTGCATATCCCTCGCGGTTACATGGGCGACAATGGTATAGACGCCTTCTGATTCAAACGTTTTGCTAACGGCATAGACGCCGTCGCTCTGGTGCTGGGCTTCCAGCATTTCACGCTCATCTTCCCCCGATTTCCAGACTTCGAATTTAACTTCGGTGGCATCCTCGACGTTCTCGTCTCCTTGTGTCACCTTGGCTTCAAGCGAAACCTCTTCGTTCGGGTTCAGGCTGTCAGGCGTCAGGATGGTGACTTCAATGATTTCCGGAACCTCCCCCGCCTGGCTGGAATCCTCATTATTGGATCCACAGCCTGCCAGGATCAATAAGAGCGTTAGCATCGAAACAATATATTTTTTCAACTTGGTCTCACCCTTCATTTCTTTTTTTGCCGGTACATATCCATCGTTTTATATCCCTCGGCCAAAACCTCCACCATTTGCTGCTGGCGCTTATCCCTGGTCTGCTGCTGCTTCGCCGAGAAGATGTGGCGCGCCCAGTCCCGTTTATAGCCTGGCGTCAGGCTTTGATAAAAAGCTAGCTGATCCGGATGGTCAGCCAGCAGCGCTTCCACATCCTTGACATTGTCCTCATAATCCCCGACGCACTGGCTCGCAGCCGGCGTTTTCACAGCCTTTTTCTTTTCACGCTTCAAGCCAACAACAGTGAACACATCGTCCATTGAGACCATTCGGGCAAATTTGATGTCACTGCTGCCCACATAGCCATCTTCCCCAACCTTCAGTGCCGGGAAGATTTCATCGCGGTGGACGTAGGTGTCATAGCGCTTGTTGCCCTTTTTCGGATAGGCAAAATAGAGGTAGCCTTTCTCCGCCAGAAGCTGGGCATTTTCCACGATCAACCTGGTGTGTTCCGCCATCTCATCGATATTTTTAACAAAGATGAAAATCCCATCATGGTTTTGTGCTAGCGGGCTGTTTGCAAACAGCTGATAGTCCTCAGGCTGGTTGACGACCGCCATATTGGTGAATCTATCCAGTTTCAGTTTTTCAATAATCGTCATGTCCGGCTCCTACTTCCAATAAATGGTGAAGCATCCTGTTTTTATCTTCAAAGAACTGCTTCATGAGGCGGTAATGATTCGTTTCTTCCAGTCTTCGCTCATGTATGCCGTCTTCGCCGAATTCGTAAATGAGTGCATCCGGGTAGGCCATGATGATGGGCGAGTGGGTCGCAATGATGAACTGCGAATTGTTCCGGACCAAATCATGGATCCTTGTGAGCATCGACATTTGCCGCAGCGGCGACAGCGCGGCCTCCGGTTCATCCAGTATGTAGATCCCTTCGCCGCGGAAACGATGAAGGAAGGTTGCAAAGAACGCCTCTCCATGCGACTGCTCGTGGAGCGAAACCCCGCCAAATGAGTCAATGACCTTCTGCTTTCCAGGCTCTTCGTCCATTTCTTCAATATTGGAAGCCACATTGTAAAAGCTCTCGGCCCGCAGGAAAAACCCGTCTTGCGGCCTGTCGACTCCCCTGACAAGTTTTAGATAGTCCGCGAGCTTAGAGTGGGAATCATAGGTCGAGAAATTAAAATTGAAGGTTCCTCCTTCCGGGTTGAAACCGAGAGCAACCGCCACCGCCTCCAGCAGCGTCGACTTCCCCATGCCATTTTCACCAATGAAAAAAGTCACTTTTGGGTGGAGGGGCAGCTCGTCCATCCCCTTCACGCTCGGAAGGCTGAACGGGTACCGGCTGAAGGACGGAATGATGTCTCTTTTTAAGCTTACTCTTCTCACATATTGTGCATGTAACATAACAATACCCCGAACTTGTTTTCTTTTATTTTAGCATCTCGCCTTGGGAAATCCTAAAGCGGAGTCGTGTTGAAGTGCTCGGATTTGCCCCTTTGTCACAGTTTGGACACAGGTTTTTCTAATAAACCAGATAATTGATGCAATCCTGTCAATAATTGATGCAATTCTTTTATTCATTGATGCATTGCCGTGGATAATTGATGCAATTCCCGCATGCACGAGGCAATACCGGAAAAAATGGATCCCAATTCGCCTCGTAAATGTGGCAATACCCCAAATAATCGCAGTAATTCACTCCATAACGGAATCAATTATTGAAAATCAGCCTGCACAGGCCATCCTCTCTCACTTTTTCAGGTGTTCCCCGAGCCATTCCTTAAAAATCGCATTCAATTCCTTCGTTTTCTTTCCCTTCAGCCACTCGACCTGGTCAATCGGCAGTGTCAGCTTCAAGGTGACCTTCTCATTGGGCATTTCCACTTTCCTGATTTCCTCGAGCGTGATGCCTTGTTCGACGTCTGGGAACTCCAGGTCGTTTTCGTGCACTTTGAGCAGGCCGGGATACTCGTCCGGGTCTTCGAGGTCGCAAAACAAGTTCAGGTGCGGCAGCCTCCCCGGCACTATTTTTAAAAACATGAACGAACTTATGACTCTGTTATCTTCCAATTCTATTTCAATAATATGGCTTTCGTTGTCCTTGTATTTTCGCAAAACCACTTCGCTTACGATCATATCCAGTTCCAGGCTGCACCCCTTGGACGATTCAAACACATAGAGTGCACTGTTGAATAGAAAGATGCCTTCCCCATCGATTGTTACAGATTTTACGCCAGCCATGCTTCATCCCCCATACGCGTTTTGTACAGACGGTGCTGTGTCGAATACTACCATCTTACCATTTAGGCCCGATAGGAATCATCTGCAAATCTCGGGAAACCAGATATTACAGGTCTCGAAATTTGTTACATTGTGTTACAGGCCTGTTATGTTCGTCACCCAATTTATATCTCGTTGTTCTTTTATTGTAAGACTCCTATGTTAGTATAATCATCGTAGTCAAAAGAAAGCCGATGGGAGGCAAGGAAAAATGAAACGAAAATTTTTATCTTTGATTGCAGCAGCGGCATTCTTTATCACAGCCGCGGGAAGCGTGCAAGCAGAACAAGTTGTTGTTAAACAGGGAGACACCCTGTACGGTCTTTCGAAACAATACGGAGTATCCGTTGCATCCATTAAAAAATGGAACAATCTATCAGGTGACGTGATCCATCCAAATCAAACGCTCGAAGTTTCACCAGTCAAAACAGTTTTGGTTAGTAAAGGGGACACCCTTTGGAATATTTCTCAAGTCTATGGAGTATCAGTGGATAATCTGATGAAGTGGAACTCTCTATCATCCGACCTGATCCACCCTGGTTTGGCATTAACCATTTATACGGACGTACATAATGCTGTACCTGTAAAAACAGAAAAAGCTCAAAACGTTCAAAATGTTTCAGCCAAAGCGAAAAAAGCACCGGCTCAAAACGCTGCACCAGCTAAAACGACAGCACAGGCAAAAGCAAAGGCCCCAGTTGCACAAACTGCGGCAGCCCAGACTTCTGCCCCTTCAGGCAAGGAAATCATGGTCGAAGCAACAGCTTATACAGCTGACTGCGCAGGCTGCATCGGTATCACGAAAACAGGTGTCGACCTGAAAGCTAATCCAAATGCAAAAGTCATTGCCGTAGACCCAAATGTGATCCCACTTGGAACGAAAGTATACGTTCAGGGGTACGGGTATGCAACAGCTGAGGACATCGGCGGAGCAATCAAAGGAAACAGAATCGATGTATTCATCCCTGAACAAAGCGATGCACTCGCATGGGGAAGGAAGCAAGTTAAAGTTACAATCGTAGAATAAGAGGAAAGCCCCCAGTTTTGGGGGCTTTTTTTCATATATAAAAGAATAGCAGAATGGCATTAACGACAAATAAGGCGATAAGCACGGCCGTCAATACCCGGTTGCTGAGTTTCCCCGAAAAGTAGGCATTTGTCAGGACAAAATAGAGGACGCCCACCCCGGCGATGAACATCAGAAATTCGGTCATTTTATCATTGATCGGATACACATGGCCTGCCCCGAACCTTTCCGTCAAGCCGGCCGCCGCCCACAGAAGCAGCAGGACCCCGCCAATCACATTGAACAGCTTCTGCTGGCTCATTTCTTTATTGGGTTTGGCGGGCACATGGTCTTCCTTTCTTAATGGCTCCATCATTCAACCTCCCTTTTTAACCTGAGCCTACCTGTTAAAATAAAAAAGCGCAAGCACCTTGCTTGGCCTGGACACCCCGTGCAGCTCAAGCCCGCGCTTCCGCAAGGTCATTGAGGAAGATTATTCAGGGATAAAAATAGCTTGGAGTACCCCCTTTGCAAAAAATTATCTTCCATTATAAAAAAGGCCAAATCATAGGAGATTTGGCCTTTACCTGTTATTTGGGTTATCGTCTTCTGCTTCGCTTTCGCAGGAAGGCTGGGACATCAAGCGAATCGTCCTGCCTCTGAGGCTGCCGCTCGTAAGGGGCAGGTGAAGGCTGGCTGTTGCTGCCTTGCTGGTCTTGGTGGTTCTGTCGGCCATGGTTCCTGCCTTGGCTGAAGTTTGGATCTTGGCCGTAGTTTGGATCTTGGGCATTGTTGGCCTGCTCTGTGTAGGCAATCGGCTCCCGCTGTCTCGACTGCGAGGCCTCATACTGCTGACGGGAATTCGCGATCATGTCGCCTGGCCGGCGCGAGGCGTTCGATGGCGGAGCATCCTCCTCCTCATGATCGAAACCGGTCGCAATCACAGTCACCATGATTTCCTTATTCAGGTTTTCGTTGATGACCGAGCCAAAAATCATGTTCAGCTGCTCATCGGTTGCGGCCGCTACAATATCGGCGGCTTCCTGGACTTCATATAAACTGAGGTTCGTGCCGCCTGTGATGTTCATCAGGACGCCTTTTGCGCCTGTGATTGAAGTCTCGAGCAGCGGCGAGGAAATCGCCTTTTTGGCGGCTTCGGCGGCCCGGTCCTCCCCAGACGCCACCCCGATGCCCATCAGCGCTGTCCCTCTGTTGGACATGATGGTTTTTACGTCGGCAAAGTCCAGATTGATCAAGCCTGGTACGGCAATGAGGTCGGAAATGCCCTGCACACCCTGCCTGAGGACATTGTCGGCCTCCCTGAAGGCTTCAACCATCGGCGTTTTCCTGTCGACAATTTCCAACAACCGCTCGTTTGGAATGATGATCAAGGTATTGACGGCTTTTTTCATCTCTTCAATTCCGGCTGCCGCATTTTGTGCCCGCTTGCGGCCTTCAAACGCGAAAGGACGAGTGACCACCCCAATTGTAAGGGCGCCAAGTTCGCGCGCGATATGGGCAATTTCCGGTGCGGCTCCAGTCCCGGTTCCGCCGCCCATTCCGGCTGTAACGAACACCATGTCCGCACCCTGCAAGGCATCCTTGATTTGCTGCCTGCTTTCCTCGACCGCCTTCCTGCCGATTTCCGGATTGGCTCCGGCGCCAAGGCCTCTGGTCAGCGAACCGCCAATCTGCATCGTGACCTCCGCTCTAGACATATTGAGCGCCTGCGCATCTGTATTCACGGCAATGAACTCTACTCCCTGCACGCCGTCCTCAATCATCCGGTTCACGGCATTGTTTCCTCCGCCGCCAACGCCAATTACTTTTATAGTGGCAAATTGATCAATATTGGTTTCAAATTCCAACATATGTAAGTCCCCCTAATAGCTTCAGATTGCCCCCTATTTATCTCTATACTTATAAAATTCGCCACCGCCGCGGAAATTCTGTCTTATCCTGCGATTTGTTAAAGAACTGTAACTTTACAGTAATAAAGTGAAATGGGGGTGGGTCCATGAGTTTATTCCCAGTACGAGGATTATAAGGGCTTGGCCCTTGATTATATTCCCTCTAGGGGGAATATATCATACTTGAGGGGGAATAAAACAGGATTTAGGGGGAATATATTGCTGCTTACGGGGAATAAAAATATGCTTGGCCACTTTTATTGCCTGTAGGGGGATTATAACCTTCAAAATTCAAGAGATTACTAGCCAATTTTGATTAAAACAAGAAAAAACCCGCCAAATTTGGTGGGTTTTTACTTGTTTTAGTCTGCAGAGTAAAGTTCTTCGGCTGTGTTCATTGCCTGAAGGATACACTGTAGCTGACAGGGCAACCTTTCGACAATTATCCGCCTACGCGAGGATTTCCCAGCGCCTGCTGCTCGCCACTTCTAAAAGCCGCGGCTCAGGCTGAACGGCCACCGGATTGCCCACGAGCTCCAGCACATTCAAGTCCGAATAGCTGTCTCCGTAGGCAAAGCTGTTTTCCCAATCCACTTCCATATGGGAGAGGTGCTCATATACGGCTTCTTTTTTGCGGCTGCCATTTATGTATTGCAGGTCGTTTTTGTGAAAATTGGTGCCGATGATCTCATCAAATGGGAGTTTGGCGGCCACCGAATTGAGGAGAGGCTGAAAAGCGCCCGACACCAGCATAATATAATAGCCATCCTTCTGATGCTGCTGCAGCCTCGCGAGCACCGGTTCACTCAGCTTTTCGCTCATCATGCTCCCAAGCTGGAAAAAGAACTGGTTTACCTCCGTTTCCGTAGCCTTTCCAAAAGATGTGATATAGCTGCGCATTGAATGCTCCCTCATCCTTTGCTCCGGGTAAAGCTTGCATTTATAGGCGGCATATACTGGCAGCATTCTCGACATAAAGGAGCGGTATTTCCGAGGGTGGGTTTTCAAGTGCTTCATCAGCAGAGGAAATGTTTCTTCCGGAAACAGCGTGCGGTCAAAATCAAAAATCGCTACTCTCATCCCATCAACCTTCCATTCGTTTATCCCAAGTGTAGCACGGAGCAGGTTCTAGCGCCTCATCAAAGAGGCCTCTCACCCTTTAACACTGCACCGCACTGCGGGTCAGGCACCCTTTAGCGCAGTGAAGAAACGCCGCGCTGAGCGCGGCGTTTCTCTTTGCGGGGGCTATTTTTTGTTTAATGCGGGCACGTCTTTCCTCACCACATCGAACAATCCGGCTCCGATGATGTCGAGGGCTGATTTCATTCTTTCAGGCGAGACATTGTCTTCAATTGTGTCCTGCGGTGTATGGTAGACTTTCTCGATATGGTAGACTAGCGGGTCCCAGCTGTCAATTCCCATCCAGATGAACAAGGCGGCAGGAATGCCGGCATTATGGAACGGAACATGGTCACTTGAACCGAATGTGCCTGGCAGGATGTCGGAATTTCCAAGACGGGCTCCTGCTGCCACAGTAGAATCCGTGACAATATTCTTCGATCCATTTGGCGTCATCGCATATAGGTTTTTCGCTGGTTCATAGCTTGTGGCAACCATGTCCGGAACGAATACCGCTTCAATATTTTCGCGCTGTTCCTGATTTAATTGATCCACATAGTGTCTMGCGCCAAGCAGGCCGCGCTCTTCGGAACCAAAGGCAATGAACTTCAGCTCTTTATCGGTGTTATAGCCTTTATACACACGCGCAAGCTCCAGCATCAAGCCGACTCCGGAAGCATTGTCATTCCCGCCAGGCGCACCGACAACGCTGTCATGGTGGGCTCCGAGAATGACTTCTTTTGTATTTGCTGTTTTCACCTTAGGAGCTTTGGTGGCAATGACGTTAACAGATTGCAGGTTAGTGAAATGCTCAGCAGTCAGGGAGATTTCAACCGGCCCTTCCGCCAGCTGCTCCTTGAGCCATTCACCCTGGATAAACGCCGCTCCAAAGACTGGGATGTCAACATTAGTCGTCAAGCTTGGATTGAATGTCTGACCGTAGTTTCCGCGGCTTCCGACAAGGCTTTGCAGGATGACGCCTGCTGCACCGGATTTAACTGCATTGTCAACTTGTGTACGGTATCCAGCTGTTGTCGAAGCTCGCGGCATGACAACAATCTTTCCCGCCGTATCAGCCGGGAAATCAGAAAGACTGCCGCCACCTTCTACAAAGATCACTTCCCCAGTGACAGCTTCCTTGCTCACCCTTCCATTCGGAGCAGCGGCCATCTGCCATTTCGTTCCGTCGGCAAGAGCAACTTGTGCTATGTACTGATCGGCTACCGGGAAGTATTGATATTCTACGTCATAGCCATAGCCCTTCAGGACGTTGGCAATGTACTGAGCGGACTCATGCTCCGCCTGCAGCCCGCCAGGACGAGGGCCAATTTCCTCTGACAGATAGCGGATATGCTCGATTGCCCGTGCCGCGTCAACCCTTGCCACCACTTTCTGATCCTGTGAATAAGCCGATTTGCCGCCGCTTCCATCAGCAGCCGCAATCCCGACTGGACCGAAGGCCATCGACAAAGCTAAAAGTGAAGCTGCTACCTTTAACCCCTTTTTTCGCATAACCATGCTTTCCCCTCCCATTAGTTGGCTTGCTGTTAAACTAGCAAACCCCAGATTCTTACATCCATATCGTAGTTCACTAGAATGAGAGGGTACAAGCTACCAAGCTACCAATTTTCCAAATATTTTAAATTTTATTTTGAGCCTTTTTTACCAAAAGGACAAGGGGAGCGCCCCCTTGTCCTCTTGCTATATCTCCATTTCCCAGCGTTCCTGCTCGGTTTTCTTTAGCTGCTTTTCGGTATCTTCGGGATAAACCGTGCGGAATTTATGGGAATCTGCGGGGATGATTTCAATCATTTTTTCAATCATGTTCTCCGGGTCGAACTGGTTCTTCAGCCCTTCCTGCTGTTTGAGGATGTCTTCTTTTTTCGTGAAGTTCTTTTCATCATCGAACCATTTCCAGATTTCCTCTCCGCTGCGATCATTGAATCCTGTATCAAAAGCACCCGGGTTGATGGTCGCCACCTTGACACCAAAGCCTTCCAGTTCCGATTTCATCGTTTGGGCGATCCCTTCAATTGCATGCTTGGTCGCGGTGTAGGGGCCGACATAGGGCGTGGCCGAGATTCCTGCCATCGAGCTCATGAACACAATTTTGCCGATACCTTTTTTTACTAGATTCCTGGCGGCAAGCTGCACTGTTTCAAGGGTGGCGAACACATTCACTTCAAAAAGC
Source organism: Bacillus sp. FJAT-27251 (assembly GCF_001273925.1). Lineage (GTDB taxonomy): Bacteria > Bacillota > Bacilli > Bacillales > Cytobacillaceae > Mesobacillus_B. Next base: position 515,658 of record NZ_LIGG01000001.1, read on the forward strand.
GCCCGGACGCGGTCCATCGGCACCTCGGCGAGCGGCCCGCCTTCATTAATCGCCGCATTGGCGACAAACACGTCAAAATCATAGTCCTCGATCTGCGCCCTGTCCCTAAAGTTGGTGATATCGAGCTTGAACACTTCCAAATCAAGCCCCTCTTCCCGCGCTTCCCTTAAAAGAGCGGTTTTCTGGGGCGTAATTTCCGTTGTGGCAATCACCCTGTGGCCTTTCCGGGCAAGCCCGAGCGCTGCCCCCTTGCCAAGCCCGCTCCCTGCGCCTGTTATAAAAATTGTTTTATTCATACTAACCCCTCCTGACACCTATCTCCTTCCCTTTTTACATGCTGTTCACTCCCCTAAATCCTCCATTATTCCCCGGAAAATATCGTCTTTCGACAGCAAAGAGGGTGACAAGCACGCCACATTCCCCTACAATAAGACATATACATAATTTCCATTATTCGGAATATATTCCGTTTAATAAGGAGGGAGAAGACATCAATAAAAAATACCTGTTAACTGGCATCGTCGTTACGGTTCTTTTGCTGGCCTTTTCAGTGAGCTACTTCCTGATGCGGGACGGCGATGTCTACAAATATCACACTGGCCTTGGGAGCAGGCTGGCATTGTCTGCTGACGATCAGCGTCTTGCCTTTTCCTATTATAAAAATGGCAGGGAAGCGATTTATAGTGCCGATATGGATACGATGAAAAGTGAGCAAATCACGTTTCCAAAGGAAGGCCGCCACAGCCACCCCGCGTATTCAAGGGATGGCAGGAAGATTCTGTACGTTTCGGAGAACAAGGAGAGGATTCAGTCCCTCATTGTGGCCAATAACAACGGCAGCGCCCCAAAGAAACTATCCGGTGATGATCTGCATGTAGCGGACGCGCTCTTTTCCGCGGACGGACAAAAGGTGTTCTTTGCTGGAATTGAAGGCGAAGAATTTCTAAAAGCGGAAGGTGAAACACAGGAAGGCCTTGATTTGTATTCCGTAGGCATTGATGGCCAAGGCCTGGAACAGCTGACAGACTCTGATCATTTTACGATGGAAAGCCTGTCTCTCTCCAAGGATGGCACCGAAATCTACTTCAAGGATTTTACAGATGTGTATGTCTACAATATCGAAGAAGGACGCAAACGAGGTTCTGAGCTGACATCACAGATGCCCTCTGAACCTTTTCACCTGACCTTTTCGCCGGATGGAGACAAGGCTGCCTATACAGCGGTATCGCCCGAATCGAAGAATTCGTCGCTGTTTGAGTATGAACTGTATGTCCGGAACCTGGAAAACGGCGAGTCCACCCGGCTGACCGACCTGAAAAGTTCTGTTGTCTCGCCCGTCTTTTACCATAATGAAGACAAGATTATCTTTCTGCATGATCGAAACTGGCCGGGGAGCCCGGAGGAGTACCGGGTTCATACTGTGGGGCTTGACGACGGGGATGTAGAGGAGCTTTCATTGGTTCTTCCGAAGGTAAAGAGTTCAAACAGTCCGGTGAAATTTCTCGATGCAGCGGTAAACAGTTGGACGATTGGGGGACTTTACACCCTGCTGCTGGTGCTTGCCATTTTGTACTTCCGCCCGAAGAAAACATTCAGGCCAGTTCTGGCCAGCCTGGCTTTTGGGATTCTCGGCTTTATAGCAAGCTTTGTGGTTGCGTCTACCGGAGACCCATGGGGCGGGATAGCTGTGGGTTTTATTTCAGCCTATATTCTCGGGTGCACGGCAATCGCCTTCCTCTTTGCCTTAGCGGTGAAGATGCTTGTAAAATAAGGGGGCGGGGACACTTCAGCTGTCCCCGCTCTTATTATTTCAGGAACATGTCTGTTTTAGCCCTTAATCAAACGATTGATTAAATTGGGCAGGTTGCGATAGGCTGTAAACCGTCTCCTTCAGGGTAGAATMAGAGCCAGTATGTTAAAAATGGTTTTTAGATAAAATAATAGAAAAGCAGATTTCGAAAATTGCTGCCATTAATAAAAGCAGCCTGAACAGTGCTGCCACTGCCCAGGCTGCTTTTGTTGAATTGATGCACGAGAACCGTCCCCCTGCTCTATTCCACGGTGAACTGTGTTATGGTTTTGTATTTTGGGCCGTCTTGCGGGGTCATCCAGGCTGACAGGAGGTACTGGCCTTTTTCGAGGTTGAGGTCAGTGAGGTCAATTTCGTAGGTGAGCGATTCTCCTTGCTTGATCGTCTCGGTGCCCAATACCTGCAAAAAGCTGGCGACGCTCGAGAAAAGGAACAGCTCCTTTCCGTCCTTGGTCGATACCGAATAATCGAATCGCTGGGAACTGGTGAATTCAAGCGTTACTTCCTTTTCGGTCTGGTTCTTCACTTCATATTCAAACAAAAATGCGTCTTGCTCGGTCAAGCTGGCCTCCATTTCMCCTGCCACGATTCCCCCACTCCCTTTGCCGCTCGTTTCCTCAGCCGGCTCATTGGCCGGCACCTTGCCGCCTGTTCCGCATCCTGCAAGCAAGATACCCAACAGGAACAGCATCCATGCTTTTTTCATTGTTCCGCCTCATTCCAAGTAGATTCACTTCTTATTATATATGTCGCGCGGGAAGTTTAAACGTTACAAGGGGAGTGTTCTTATGCCTCAAAATGGGTTTGCCGGCAGCAGCCTGACAAGAAAAGCCATCTGAACTAGCTCAGATGGCTTTTACCCTGATTTATTTTACCCGCGGGAAACCGTATCCTGATGCATAGTCGTCGCCTGTTCCGGCTCCTGTGCCTCCTTTGATGTCATAAAGCTTGGAGCGGTTTTGCAGGTCGCTTCTAAGCTGGGTATGGCTCATCGAAGGGTTGGAGGCCCAAATCTTGGCGGCGAGTCCGGAAACATGCGGCGTAGCCATGGACGTTCCGCTGATCGTATTGTAGGATCCATCAAACCAAGTGGATTCAATCGCACGGCCAGGGGCGGAAACTTCGACATCCCGTTCCTGGATCACATAGTCTCCAGCTGTGGCAGGGTTCCCCCTCGAAGAGAAGTCGGCCACTCGGTACGTTCCGTTTTGCTGCACATTCTCAAGGGCGGCAACGGCCACGGCATTTGTCAGCGCCCCCGGATAGCCGATCGTGTTTGCGTTCGGACCGCTGTTACCGGCTGCCGCGACAACAAGAACTCCCTTGCTGTAGGCGTAGTCAACGGCATTGGTAATGAGTGAATTCTTCGTACTGGAGCCAAGCGACATGGAAACAATCACTTTGGAGCCTGTTCTGCTTGCTTCATTGGCTGCATGCTCGATGGCGCCGGCGATATCATCGGAATAGCCTGAGCCCCTGTCATTCAGAACCTTGTATGCCCAAAGGTCTGCCTGGGGAGCGACTCCGTATAGTCCAAGTCCGTCACTTCCGCCATGTGCCAGGACCGTCCCCGCCACATGAGTGCCGTGTCCATTCTTGTCACCGCAGGAGCCATTGACCAAAGGCGAACGATTCTGTGTAAAATCCTTGCACTGTTCCGCGCTGCCGGCCAGATCCCTGTGATTGATATTGACGCCTGTATCCAGGACCGCTACCTTTACGTTGTCACCGCCAGAAGGAGTCTGGATAGAGCTGTCATTATAGATGGCTTCGATTCCCCAAGGAGTCTGGTCACTAGGAAGCGATGCAGCTCCAGCACCTGGTTTTGCTGCTGTTTCAACCGTTGTTTCCAGAGTAACCTCCGGGACTTCCTCAATTTTAAGATTTTTATTTTTTAATAAGGCCTGATATTGCTTTCCGTTTACTGTGGTTGTGAAGCCATCGCTGCCAAATTCCCAGCGCACCCCGTAATCCTGTTTGGCTTGTGATTTGGCGGAACTTGGACCCTGGATCCATACCCGGTACGTTTCCTTGGCATCTGCTCCCTGTCCGAATGCCCCTGAGGCAAAAACCGATAACCCCATCGTCAGACTAAGTGCAGCAGCTCCAAGCAGTCGTTTCTTCTTCATTCAATCGCCCCTCTCAACCATTTAACATCAGCTTATGTTTTGCTGTGTTTTTATCGTAATGTAAATATTCCAAACATTACAATCAATAACCTGCGGTGGCATGTTGGGAAATTTTTTAATAGGAAAATAGGGACAATGCCGCCATATAAGCAAATTTTTTTAGCAAAATAGTCCTGTCTAGAGGCTGTTTTCATCGTAATCTTTTAAAAATCATGCTGGATATTTTCCCAACCTTGTTTCCAATCATTTCTATTGAAATGGAATAAAGTCCTAAAATAAACTAAATATTACAGCTGGTTATGGCTGTACATACCAGAATTGAGAGGAGAAACCAAATGAAAAAGAGAACAAAGCTTGGATCTGCCTTTGTTGCACTTTCCCTCGGCCTTTCCTTGTTTGCGGCCGGTACCGGCGCACAGGCACCGGAAACAAACAAGTCTCTCCGTGTTGTGATTAAAGGGCCAAATTCGGAGATGGCGGATGCAAAGAGGAATTTTGGGGTCCGCTGGGATTTTGGCAGTGAAGGATTTACAACCAATGTGAATGAAAAGCAGTACCAGGCATTATTGAAGAATAAAAATCTTAAGATTGATAGAGTACCTGAAGTAGAGCTCGACAGCAGGGAAAACCCGGCAAAGCAGGATGCCAGTGCAACAGCCCTCTCTTCCCTGCCAAGCGACAGGACTCCTTGGGGCATTGAGGCGATTTATAATGATGCCGGCATTACTGCGACATCCGGGGGCTCAGGAATCAAAATCGCGGTCCTGGACACTGGCGTTTATACCAATCACTATGATCTGAGAGGCCAGGGTGAGCAGTGCAAAGATTTCACTCAGCTTTTATCCCCTATGGTAAATGGATCTTGTACAGACCGAAATGGCCATGGTACGCATGTTGCCGGCTCTGCGCTTGCACACGGCGCTTCAGATGGGCTGGGAGTCTACGGTGTCGCGCCTCAGGCCAAGCTTTGGGCGTATAAAGTACTCACCGACAGCGGTTCGGGCTATTCCGATGACATTGCCGGCGCGATCCGCCATGCTGCAGACGAAGCAGTAAGAACAGGTTCGAAAGTCGTCATTAATATGTCCCTCGGTTCAAGCGGCAAGGATTCAATGATCGCCAGCGCCGTTGACTACGCATATAGCCGGGGAACCCTTGTAGTGGCTGCGGCCGGCAACAGCGGATATGCCGACAATACCATTGGATACCCGGGCGCATTGACAAAAGCGGTCGCCGTGGCGGCCCTCGAAAACGTCCAGCAGAATGGCACTTACAGGGTAGCGAACTTCTCATCAAGAGGAAACTCGGCAACCGATAATGATTACATCATCCATGAGCGCGATGTGGAAATCTCGGCGCCAGGAAGCAGCATTCTCTCCACCTGGTATGATGGAAACTACAATACCATCTCAGGAACATCCATGGCGACTCCGCACGTAGCCGGACTTGCCGCAAAGCTCTGGTCGTCCAACTCCTCCTGGAGCAACGCCCAGCTGCGCTCCGAACTGCAGCGCAGAGCCAAACTCTATGACATCAAAGGCGGATACGGCGCCGCAACAGGCGACGACCATGCCTCCGGATTTGGATTTGCCAGAGTGAGGTAAGTGAGGCAGGGGGACGGTTCTCGTACATCATCAACTAAGGTAAGAGAGCGGCCTGGCCAAGTCAGGCTGCTTTTTTGCTGCCTTTCCTTTTAACAACCACATAAAAAAACACCTATTGCAGATAGTAGGAACAACACATCAGAAGGAGATTCATCCATGAAAAGGATTCTAACGCTCACGCTGCTTCTGGCGATCCTGCTTCCGCTTTCACCATCCTCCGCTTCCGCCGCCAACATCCAAGCCGCCTTCATCCGTGAAGGCAACCTGTGGGTATTAAAAAACGGCGAGGAAACCCAGATCACTCGATCAGGCACAATCCTCGGCACACCAAAATGGTCGCCTGGCGGGAACATGCTCGCCTATCAGCTATCGGTAGCCATAGAGCCTGCCACAGACGAAAAGCAACAGTCCGAGGTATGGATTTACAACGCGAAAAGCGGTGAAAATAAGAAGATTTTCCATGATGGCTATTCGCCAAAGTGGGCCCCCAACAGAAATGAACTGGCTTTTAATGCCCGTGGCATTTTAAATATCTCCAACTTAAAACAGTTTTACAATATTGCAGCTGGTGTCAGTGACTATACCTGGCTTCCGGACGGCTCGGGGTTTCTGCTGTCTGCGGCCGGGACGCTTCGCCCTGATGGCTGGTCGAGCGCCGCTCTTTTTACAAAAAAAGTCGCCAAGCCTTATGAAAAGATTGAGCTTTTCGGCGGAGTGGAGCCCTTTTTTACATTGCCAAGGGAGGTCGGAACTACTGCCAAGAACAAGCTTATCGCCGTTAATGCTGAACATTTCAACTATTCCCCGAGCGGCAGGTGGATTTCCTTCATCGTTTCGCCGACCGCCTCGTGGTCCATGGACAGCAACATGCTTTGCGTGATTGATCATGAAGGAAATAACTTTGAGGTGCTGGATGAAATCGTGTTCGAGGTTGGTGAACCAAAATGGGCTCCTTCCGCCGATACCGTTGCCTTCATAGCCGGAGGCGGACGGATTGTGTTCGGATTTAAAAACAAGGATTTGAAAGTCAGGGACATGCCGGTTTCAGGCAGCCTGACTCCTGCCGATTACGCCGACCTGGATTTCAGTTGGATCACCAACACTTCCCTCGTTGCCGAAAGAATAAAAGAGCAGGAATGGACCAATGATTTCAGCAAGCATCCGCTGCCTGCGCTTTATTTTATCGATCTTGCTGAAAATAAACAGAGGAAGATCACCTCCCCGCCCCCCGGGTTTGGTGACTATGCGCCGCAGTTCATTAATGGAATAAACAAAATTGTTTGGCTTAGAGGAACCTCCATTACGGACCGAAACAGAACTCTTTGGAAAGCCAATCCTGATGGGTCCCGAGCTGCCGAGTGGGTGAAAAATGTGGAGCAGGTTGTATTTTACCAATGAGAGACTGCTTTTGTCACAACCTGGACACAGGTTTTTCGAATAACATGGATAATTGATGCAATCGCCGGGATAATTGATGCAATAAGTCGAGTAATCGATGCAAACCTGAAATTAATTGATGCAATCCATCCATTACTCAGTGTAACCCAACCAGTAATCCATGCACTCAGCCAATAATTGATGCTATCCTGACAATAATGGAGCCGATTTGCGGAATTTTGGCGCAGCCAACTCAAAACAGCCTGTCCAAAGGGTATATTCGCCCTTGGACAGGCTGTTTTTTTAAGGTCCGCTTAACCTTTTCCTAAAAAATTTTCTCGTTCTCCGTTAAGCTTGGATTTATTCCAAAAGTGTCAAAAAATTTCGCCTTTTCATCCGCACCTAAATGTCTGAGAGTGATATCATATAAGTAGAACAAACCAATTATTGGAATTTACAGGTACCCAGTAATATTTAAATAATAGATTGCTCTATTGGACAAATGACTCTAGTAAAGGAGAGGTATGTCATGGCCCAGTCAGATAACCAGAATCGGCGCTCCAGTCATTTGCTGAAAAAGATTTCAAAGGTAATCATCATCTCATCCATCCTCGCCAGCAGCTTGCTGATGCCGCAGCCCCCTTTTTCAGAAACAAACACCGCCATAGTGGAAGCCGCCAGCCTTTCTTATACGGTGACCGCAACAACCTTGAATGTTCGTTCAGGACCAGGCACGAACTTTTCACGGATTGGCCAGGTGAAACAAGGTACAACTCTTCAGGTGAGTCAAAGAATGAGCAATGGCTGGTGTAAAATCTCCTACAATGGGAAGACAGGGTATGTCAGCGGGGATTACCTTCGGGCCAATACCTACCGTGTCAACACGGCTGCCTTAAATGTGAGGACCGGCCCAGGCACACAATATAGTAAAATTGGAGTATTAAAAAATGGCACTCTCCTGAATGTCATCCAAAGGGAAAGCAATGGCTGGTATAAAATCTCCTACAATGGGAAAACAGGGTATGTCAGCGGGGATTACGTGACGACGGGCAATGCTGCCACTAGCTCAGTCCGGCTGAAAGTGCCGATTATCGCCCAGCGGCCAGAGCTGCCAAGCGGCTGTGAAGCAACGGCACTCGCAATGGCCCTGCAGTATCATGGGGTAAAAGTAACCAAAACGACACTGGCCAATCAAATGCCATATGACAAAACCAAGCTCGTGAGAAATGCGGATGGCTCCATCAGAATCTGGGGCGATCCCAATGCAGGCTTTGTCGGAACACCTTACGGAAATGGGTATACCATCAACCCAGGGCCATTGAAAAAAGTGCTCGACAAGTACCGACCCGGCGGAGTGAATCTGACAGGAAAGAACTTCTCCGAAATAGAAAAATATATACGCAACGGCAAGCCAGTGCTTGCATGGTTTACGATCAGCCATGAAATGCCGAAAGCCCGCACATGGAAAACGCCTGCAGGCAAGACGATCAACGCGGCTCGGCCGCTGCATTGCGTGGTTGTAACCGGGGTCGACGCAAACTATGTGTATTTCAATGACAGCGAGCTAGTGAAAAATGTGAAAATACCAAAGGATAAGTTCATAAAAATCTACAACGCCATGGGCAAACGGGCCTTGGCAGTGAATTAGGGAATGAAAATGGCCTGAGAATTCAGCCATGGGTTCGCTTGTGAGGGGCAAACTCGAGTTAACAGGATGTTTCACATCGCCATTAGGAGAATGAATATACAATTTTGGGAAGTAAATGCGCAAAGAAAAATGCTTGGATTGACTCCAGGCATTTTTTATAACAATTTTTATGAAGGATAAGCATCACTTACAGTCGTCATTCTTCAAACATTAAACGTAAGAATTCTTTTTCTAGGTAAAAAGGATTGTTTGTCATACTTGAAAAACCTTTGCATCATGATCTGAAAATAAAATACGATTGCGTCAAACCCTCTCAACACAACAACCCACCGTTTTCTCAAAAATGGCAATCGCGGCTTCAATCTCCGCCCCTCTTAAATCCCCCATAAATGCAAACTGGATCCAGTTTTTTTCCATTAAGTAACTACTTTCATAACTAACCATAATGCCCTTTTCCTTCAGTTGGTCACCAATCGTTTTTGAAGATATCGTATCTGGAAGGGCAATCGTCACGATACCGGGAGAAAACATTTCATTCCCCAGGATTGTGAATCCTGCATCACTTAATCGTCTTTTTGCAGCATGCCCCAAAGTATGTCTATTTTCGAAATCCACTTGTTTTACCGCTTGGTGCAAGGCAGAAAGCAGGTTTGAAGAGTGGGTATACGGTACACTGTCCGCACTGGCATACTGTCCCAAGTCTAAGTATCTCGGTATTTCTTTATCAGGCCCAATCGCCTCCTGATGAAAAACAATTGCTAACCCGGGATAGGAACCAAGTCCCTTTCCGCTTACGGTGCTTGCTAAATATACATCCTTTAAATCAATGGGAACGATTCCAACAGAACTGCAGGCATCTACGGATACTTTTAATTGATGCTTTTTGGCTACTTCAATGATTCGATTTAAATCGTAAAGATAGCCAGTCGATGTTTCACAGTGTACGGTCCAAATCCAATCGATATCATCATATGTATTTAGAACGCCTTCAATTTCATCAATCGAGATCCTTTCATTCCACTGCTTCGCCAATTTGTAGTACTTCAACCCAAGCCGGTCCGCATGGTCCATTAACCGGTATCCAAACTCTCCATTTGCAAGGACCAGACCTTTTCCGGGGAGCTTTTTCAATTGAGCGCCTACTAAATCATTCGCAAGAGTTCCGGTCCCAATGACAATTTGGGCATGATTCGCATTCACGAGTTCGCATAGCTTTGCCCGGACTGCATTCATTTCGTTACTGAATTCATCCGAGCGGTGCGATATAGCTGTTTTTCTGAATGCATATTCAACTTCTTTCTTAACCTCTACAGGGCCAGGCAGAAAGTTCATTCGTTTCAAAGGATGCTTTTTTTGCTTCACCAACCTTGTAAAAGCCTTTGTTGACGTCTCAAACTTTTCCAGTGTCAAGTACATCGGCTGAAACATGGCCCCCGTTTTCCCAACCATTGGTCCAAACGGTTCGAAACCAATTTTTCTATATAAGTTGATTTGCCGATCAGTACCTGAAATAAGTGCCATGTTATAATTTTTTCCCAAGCAATAGCTAACCAGTTCGTTGACCAATTGAAAGAAAACCCTGGTTTTTCGATAGTTTTTTTTCACAGAGAGCAGCCGGACTTCACAGGGGTTTGCATGCGCTGGTAAATAGTAATCTAAATCATCCAACTTATAGTCTAGCGAAAAGGGACGATTGCCACGCACTGCAATCATTCCAATCACTTCTCCTGCATCTTTTGCAATGATATAGACATTTTCACGATCAAACTTATCTATTAAACGACGGTCCCGGTTCTGCTGATGCTGAGGGATTTCCTCGACAAATGTTTCATAATTTAATTGATAGATCTGTTCCATCTCTTCCGGTTCCGAAGCTATTTTATATGTGAGAGAATTTGGTTCCATTCTCTTACCTCCCCTAGATAAAAAGAAACCTGTTCATTTTTTAATATGTTGGTGTACAAGAATCAGGAGCAAAATGAAAAGGCCAATTGCAAAATAGGATTCTCCCATTATCCAAGCTGTAATGGGAATGGACGCCATTGAAATCAAACCAGCCATCGTAAAATTCCGAGTAAATAGGTAACCGGTTCCGAAACAAATCCCCAAAACAGGAATCGCAATTGGAACAAGAAACAACGTTGACGCTAAAAAAACGACCACTCCTTTTCCGCCTTTAAAGCCTAGTTGCATCGGCCAAATATGCCCTACCAGCAAGAAAAAAGCACTAATTAACAACATTATTTTATTTTCCGGAAAGAAAATAGTCGTTATAGTAAGTGCAACGATGACCTTTGCCATATCAAGGAGCAATGTATATAAAAATCCTTTTTTACCCAAATGTCTCCCGGCATTTTTGGCTCCAGCATTACCGCTCCCAAGTTTTCGAATATCTTTTCCTATCATCCATTTTGTTACGTAATAAGCAGCCGTCAAGCTTCCCAGAAAATAAGACAACAAAATAGCAGTTAACAACTTTAGCAACATACATTCCCTCAAATGACCATTTTTTATTTCTTATACCTATTTAGCAATCATTCCACTCTACTGTTGCCTATCCGTATTCTTCACCAGACCCATTTTTTAGGGCAATATTAGACTAACCATAACATATAGCACGGTTTTATCCTACCATAAATATCCTTTTTATTAATACCCCCGATAAGAATTGAAGGTATTCAGCCTTATATGGTTTGATAACACTGGATGTACTTTTTTTCTAAAAAGCCATGTAAAACATTATTTTTAATAAATAACAATAAACAAGGATCTTAATTGGGACCCTTGTTTTAGATTCTTATTGAAGGTTAGCACCCGTGCAACTAGTACCTTCTCTAATTTTGTTCCATTTGTTCAATCTACGAAGTAATGGCTTAGTTAAGTTTATTTTCTTTTACTTTTACCTATCTTCTTTTCATTACCACGTTTAAAGTTTCCCGTAATTTTAGCTAACAATAACTGGATTTCTATTATATTATCTTCAACATCTTTAATTCTTGCTAAAAGGCGTTCTGCCTCACTATCCTTTATAATTTTAATTTGTTTCCCTTTGTAATAGATTGCTACCGTTCCTTTTTTCGTTGTTTGATAAGTAAAAGGTTCTTCACTTAATCTGTTTCGTTTATCTATTTCACTCACTACCTCATCTCCTAAAAATTATTATATTTTCAGACATTATTTTCAAAAAATCTATTTGCTTCACTTGTTTTTCTTTAAATTCAATTCACAGTATTTGTCAATTATGACAGAAGCAGCGATTTCTTAGTAACCTGCCCCTTCGCTCCATAAATCTTCTAAACACCTTTATATACTAAATTCGCTCTTATTAATACATATCCTTTTTAAACTAAGCAGCCCTTCTTAAATGGGGACAGGCACTGGCGTGCACCCCAAAAGTTAGAGTCAAAATCTAATCTTTTGGGGTGTTTCTTTTGACTAAAAAATATAGTGATGATTTGAAATTAATGGTGGTCAGAGAATATCAAAAGGGGAAATTAGGAATTAGACCACTGGCCAGGAAGCATGGGATCAAGTCAAAGTCAGAAGTTGACAGGTGGATAAAAGTATATGAGAGATTTGGTGCT
>NZ_LIGG01000001.1:528384-567033 GCF_001273925.1 Bacillus sp. FJAT-27251
GTTAAGGCACTTAAGGAAAATAAGGTTTTTCAAAGTATGTCACGAAAAGGAAACTGTTTAGACAACTCCCCCATGGAGAACTTTTTTGGCATTCTAAAACAAGAGATGTATTATGGCGAGGCATTGTGTACGGTTAAAGAGTTAACTGAGAGAATTGGGAGATATATAGATTATTATAATAACAAACGTATTAAGCAAAAATTGGCTGGTATGAGCCCGGTTCAATACCGGAACCATACCAGCCAATTAGCTGCATAATCAAAACTCTAACATTTGGGGGTCAGCTCACACCGTGTCCCACACTTGGATGAGGAGGAGGATGTCTAACTACTCTTCCCTCTGTTTGGGACAAGGAACCTGTCCCTGCGTCCCCACCACGTCCCCAAATCAAAAAGCAGCCTGGCCAAGGGCTCTCCCCTCAGTCCAGGCTGCTTTTTGCTTACTTTTTCTCCAATACTGCAATAAATTCCCTCATATAATCAGGCAAATCAGGCGGGCGGCGGCTGGAAACGAGGTGTCCGTCGGTGACAGCCGGTTCGTCGATCCAAACCGCGCCTGCATTTTCCATGTCGTCCCTGATCCCTGGTGTGCTTGTTACTTTTTTACCCTGAAGAATCTTCGCCGAGATCAGCACCCAGCCGGCGTGGCAGATTTGGCCGATCGGCTTTTCAGCGGCATCCATATCCTGCAGCAGCGACAGCACTTCCGGGAAGCGGCGGATTTTATCGGGTGCCCAGCCTCCCGGAACGAGGATGGCGTCATAGTCCTCCGCCTTGATGTCGCCGTAGGCAAAATCGGATTCTGCGGGCACGCCGTACTTTCCGATATAGGTTTCATTCGCTTTTTCTCCGGCAAGCTCGACAACCGCTCCTTCTTCCCGAAGCCTGTGGATTGGATACCATAGTTCGAGGTCCTCAAATTCATGATGAACGAGACTGATGATTTTCTTTCCTTGTAAACGCAAGTCGCCATCTCCTTTCTATACTCTCTCTATTTAACCAGAAAAGGAGGAATTAAGCGAAACTTACGCTGCCTGCCGCGGCCGTCTCCCTTGTGCCTTCAAGCAGGACAGAGGTTCCGTCTTCAACAACGAAAGAGGCGCGCTTGCTGATTGGCGCTCCCGGCCTGGATACATATGGGACCACCATGTAATCGGTTTGCCATGCATCCTGGGTCAGGGTGCAGCGAACATAGCCCCGATGATTGTTAAAGAACTTGATATGCGGATTTTCCGCCAGAATCTTCGGTGTGTTGCTGTTGACATCGGACCCATCCCCATTGGACGTAATCGAGGTTCCTACAAACTCGACGGCCACATTTTTTGAATCCGGGTCATCAAAGTCCGCTTTTACTTCATTTGCCCAGTTGGTATGCACATCTCCCGTGAGGACAACGGTGTTCTGAATATTTTTAGCGGCAAGGAAATCCAGAATCCGCTGGCGGGCACCAGGGTATCCGTCCCATGCATCCATGCTGACATACAGCTCCCCTGGATCAAAATCATAATCGCGGCGGGCAAAGAACACCTGCTGGGCAAGCACCTTCCATTTCGCCTGTGACGCAGCCAGGCCGCCCAATAGCCATTGCTCCTGCTGTTCGCCGAGAAGTGTCCGGCTTGGGTCGTCCGATTCAGGTGTCGGAACCTTCCACCCGTCCCCATTCGCCTGGTCATCCCGGTACTGGCGCGTATCCAGCACATTAAAATCGACCAGGTTGCCAAAGGAAAGGCGGCGGTAAAGCTGGATGTCGCTTCCGTTCACCACGGATGTACGGCGCAGGGGCATATGCTCGTAATAGGCCTGGTAGGCAACCGCTCTGCGGGCCATAAACTCCTTTTTTGGCTGCTTCGGAGGGTCTTGCGGAATGTCGCCCGCGTAGTTATTATCCACCTCGTGGTCATCGAACGTCACGATCCACGGGAAATTGGCATGAGCAGCCTGCAAATCGCTGTCAAGCTTATACAATGCATATCGATTGCGGTATTCTTCAAGGCTGTAAATTTCCGGATAGACCTGGTCCATCGGACGGATGGAAGAGTCATGCTTTCCTTCGTATATGTAATCTCCCAAATGGACGACCAAATCGAGATCTTCCTTGGCCATATGCTGATAGGCCGTGTAAAAGCCAACTGGCCAGTTTTGGCACGAAGCAAACGCGAATTTCAGCTCATCCACCTGGCTGTTAAACGCTGGTGCTGTCTTCGTCCGGCCTGTCGGGCTGAAATCACTTTGCGATTTAAAACGGTAATAATACCAGGTAGCCGGCTGCAGGCCATCAACTTCAACATGGACAGAATGGCCAAACTGCGGTTTCGAAAGCTCTGTACCTCTCTTTACAACCTTGGAGAAATTCTCGTCCATGGCCACTTCCCACTGAACAGGAAATGGATTGTTCGGCATTCCCCCGCCATTCAACGGATCCGGAGCAAGCCTTGTCCATAAAACCACCCCGTCCGGCAGCGGGTCTCCTGAAGCAATTCCCAATGTAAATGGATAATCAATATTGTTGGATTGGCTTTGCGAGGTTTCAGCCGCAGCATTCATCGCAAATGAAGGGATGAGCGTAGCTCCCAGGGCCATTCCCACTCCAATTCCCGATTTCTTTAAAAACCCCCTGCGGTTCAGCTTGTCTGAAGAAAGATCCATCTTTTTCACTTTTATCCCTCCCTAGTGATTTCGTTTCCATCATAAGGAAGGGATGTTTAATTCAAGATGTGTTTATGTAAAAAAATAGTAAACCCTTCAAAAACAGGGGATTAGTCCTGGTTTATTCTAAATGAAGGAGCACTTTCGGCTCTGATTGGCGGGACTTTGGAAGCGCAGCAAGGAGGATACAGCGTGCTGGCGACCCAGCTGCCAGCCTGCACTGTTGGAAGATAAGAAAAAAGGCATATGTCTCCTGAAGCCTTTTGTTAAGAATCTTTTAAGGTCATAACGCAAGAATACATAAAAAATCCAAAAGAACAAAGAATGAACAGTAAATCAGGTTCCAAGGAGGTTACAAGCATGAGAAAGTTTTTAATATTGGCCATCATCCACATTCTAGCGGGTTATTTCACAATGGCGGGGKTCCCGGCACACGCAAAGGAAAAGAGGGCGAGCTATCTTCCCGACACGAGCTTGACGTATGTTTACAAGCACAAGGATGGCGGTACTGAAACCTTCACCTTTGACCAGATGCATGAGGGATGGCAGGAATGGACCATTACTGATCCAAAGGGTACGAGGAGGATTGCCTTCACGGAGAACGAGGAGTTTCTGATGCACGCGCCGCCGGAGTCTTCGGCCATCATGGATCTGCAATATCCGGTTAAAACCGGGCAGTTCTGGGACCGCAACACGGGGCAGGAAAATGACATCAGCAGCATCACCGGCGTAAATATGCCCATCAAGACTCCAGCGGGCCTGTTTAAAAAAGCTGTCGAAGTCACCGAGAAGGGCGGCTATAAAAAATACTACGCCCCAAACATCGGCCTGATCCAAACCACCCATAACGACCAGGTCATCTACCAGCTGACGCAACTGAAATGAAGCAAGGGGAGTGTTCTTCCGCCTCATCCTCCCTTCGGAGGAATGAGGCAGGAGAACACTCCCCCTGCTCTAAATCATGTACATGAAGGGTGCTTGTTCGATGTTGTCCTTGGGCGGAGCATGGAAGCGGATGTTTTTATCTTTCAGCAGCTGCTCCAGGGAGAAATAGCGGATTTCTTCCGGGAACTTGTGGTCCCATCCAGCATTGGAAGCTGTGTCCCTGATGGGGCCTTTCATGCCGACAAAGTAGAATTGGATTCCTTTTTCCTGTTTCAGCTGCACGATGATGTCCTCCAGGACGCCGAACGAGGGCGCGTCCATGTCGTTGACGCTTTTAAAATCGGTAATGATCGTTTTCGTTTCAGGCCTGGCCGCAAGCAGCTGCCTCACCTTATCCTCAAAGTAAGGGATATTGGCAAAATTGATGGAAGCATCAATCCGGAGCATGATCAGGCCGTCCTTGGTCTGCGCTCTCGGAAACCTTGCAACGTTGCGGAAAGTCTTATCTTCATGCACATACCCTACTTCGTTAATATTCGGCTGTGACAGCTTGCTTAGCAGCAGAAGATACGAAAGTCCAGCTCCAAGCAAAATCCCCCACTGGATCCCGATGAACAGCGTCACCGCGAAAGTCGCCACCCAAATCCAGCCGTCGACAGCTTTTATTTTCAGCAGATGCCAGAATTGGGCGAAGTTGACCAATTTATACACAGCCACCATGATGATGGCCGCCAAGGCAGCATTCGGCAAATAGTAAAAGAACGAGGTGAAAAAGAACAGAGTCAGGGTCATGAACAGGCTTGTAAAAACCGAGACCAGCTGTGTGACTCCCCCGCTTTGGTGGTTGACAGCGCTCCTGGAAAAACTTCCGTTAATCGGGAAGGCCTGAAAGAAGGGCCCAAGCATATTGGCAGCCCCCAGCGCCTTCAGCTCCCGGTTCGGGTCCAGCTTGTACTTTTCCTTGTCAGCAATCGCCTTTCCAATCGCCAGCGATTCCATGAAGCCCAGCAAGGCAATCGTCAGCGCCGGCAGAAGGATTTGGCGGACAACCTCCACGGAAATTGCCGGAAGCACTAGCGACGGGAAGCCGCTCGGCACCTCCCCAATAATGGAAACGCCCCTTTCATGCAGGCCCAGCGAATAGACGGCCAAAATCGAAACGAGAATGAGAAGCAGCGCGGCCGGGATGCGGCGAGACGCTCTTTTTAGGAGAATCAGCAAGGATATGCTCCCTGTTCCGACGAGAAAGGTTGGCCAATGAATCTGCCCAAGCCCGCCTACCACGTCTGAAAGCAGCAGATGAATCTGGAAATAATTGCCTCCTTCAATCCCGAGCAGATGCTTCAGCTGGCTTAAGGCAATCACAATCGCCGCAGCCGAGGTATAGCCCCCCAGGACGGCCGGGGATATGAAGCGGACAATGAATCCCAGCTTGAAAAGGCCAAACAAAAACTGGAACACGCCCACCATCAGCGCCAGCAAGATGACGAGAGTGATATATTCAGAGGTTCCCGGTGTGGCAAACACGGAGATGACCGAGAAGACGAGCAGCGAAGTGATCGCCGTCGGACCGACAGAAAGATGGCGGGAAGAGGCAAAAAGCGCGTATATGAGCACAGGAAGGGTCGAAGCGTACAGGCCCATCACCGGCGGCAGGCCGGCCAGCATCGCATAGGCCATTCCCTGCGGCACGAGCATGACAAATAGGGTGAAACCCGCGATCAAATCCCTCGTCAATAAATTTGTATTATAAGGTTTATCGTTTATGAATGGAACGGATCGTTTGATAATCATGGCAACATCCCTTTTTCCCTTGTGTATTCTCCTTTTATTGTATTATATTCCCTTGCCTTTTCAACTAATTAAAATATCCATTTTGCTCTTCCTGTTCTTAAAATGATAGTATTCAATAGATGGCAGATCCATAAATTAAAATAAATGGGGGATTCAATGTGAGAGAAGCAATCTTGATTCTTACAGAAATCGTCAACATTTTTCATGATCAGCTGCTGCGTATCAGCAATGCACTGGGCCTGAACCTGTCGGACAAGGAGCTGCACCTTTGGGTGTTCGGGGTCTTGGGGATTCTTTCTTTTTTCATTGTCCACCATTTCTTTAAACTATTGGCGAAGCATAGCATCACAGCGATTTCATTTATCTATACGTTCACGGTTCTCGTGGTGATTGTGTTCGCGGTGGAGATTCAGCAAAAAATTACCGGCCGCGGGAATATGGAGTTCCAGGATGCCGTCATGGGCTTGTGGGGGTTTATTTTATTTTTCATAGGTTACCTCATCATCAAATATGTGTTCCGAATGGTTCGGAAGCTGTTCAGAAGGCCGGGCAGAAGGCATTGAGAAGCGGTCATTCCGGCCTGCACGGGAAATTAATCAAACGTTTGATTGATAGAAGCATCGCATAATAAGAAAAAAAGAAGACCTTCGTAAAAGGCCTTCCCTCCAAATGTATTCCGTCGAGCTCCTATCCTCGCTCGACCTTTCCAAGCATATAGGCGACGGCAAAGCCGATAATGAAAGCGAGGATGCAGATGACCATTAGCAGCACATCTCCCGGCCAGCCTGGGTAGACGACAAAAATGGAGCCGACGACAAAGCCTGTCACGACAGCATAGGTGGCTACACGGAAGTGCAGGAACAAGTAGCGGATCAGCTTGCTTGTCAGCAGCAGTCCAATCACGACCCCGGTCCCAACCGCAATGATGACAGGGATATTGAATGTTTTGATGGCATCAATCGCTGTCACATACACACCCAGCAGCAGCAGGACCATCGATCCGCTGATGCCCGGAAGGATCATCGCCGAGCTTGCCAGCCAGCCGGCAAAAAAGAGGAATAGGTAATCGCCGAAATCCAGATTGGTCATGACCGTTCCCTGGCCTTCCCCGACCAAGCCTGTCAGCGCAACTCCTGCCGCGGCGATTGCCAGCAGGACATAATGTCCGGCTTTGTAGGTTCGTTTATAATCCGCCTCAACCAACAAGGCGGGAATAATCGCGAGGATCAGCCCAAGGAAAAAGAAAAACGTCGGCTGAGGGTGAACCTCGAGGAGCCAGCTCAGCAGATGGCTTAACGTCAAAATCGCAATTCCAACCCCAATCCCCACAGGAATCAGGAAGATCACATGCTTTTTCCACTCTTTTGATAACAGGCCATTGATCGCCTCTATCAGCCTCTCATAAATCCCAACCAGCAGGGCAATCGTGCCGCCGCTCACACCCGGCACCACATCGCTCGCCCCAATCATCATCCCTTTAAAAATATTACGCCATTCGAACACAAGCTCAATCCCTTCGTCCATGAATCAATCTTTTATAGATTATCATAAAATGGGAAAGGAAGCATGGGTTCTCCTGTGACTACGCACTTCTGGCCAAAAGAAAATACACCTTCCTGAAAAGGTGTACTTTCTTTTGATATTACTTTTATTCTGTTTCCTCTTCAGTGCCTTCTTCCGTTCCTGTATCTTCCATTTCTTCCGTTTCTTCTGTGTTTGTATCATCCAAATCGTCATCATTGCTGCAGCCCGTTGCCGCACCTGTAATCAGTAATGCTGCCATCAAAGCAAAAAACCATTTTTTCATTCCCTTTTCCTCCTTGGCTGCTATAGTATGTTTCAGTGATAATCATACCTAACCTGCAGGGAATTGGAAGATTGAAATCCATTATTTTACATACATTAACCTTCTTTTTAGAAAGTTAATGTTAATAAAACATTACTTTATCAAACCTCGGGACTAAAAGCTCTTTACTGGGAGAACGGCGGGTAGCTTGTCCCAGGTGAAATGATAGTTTCTCTGCTTTTGAAACAACTATGGAAAGTTCGCCGGTGACAAGGTTCCCTGCTGCTACATACAGCTTTTAAATATGCTCAGTTATAGATTTCACTCTCATTGAAAAAATAAAGGGAGAATGTCCGGTTAATTCGGAAAATCCCCAAATTCCCCTTGAAATAAGAGGAGCTTTTCCGGTTATAGGGTCGAAATCTATGTGATTTTGCTTTGCTTTGAGAAGATAAGGGGAATTTCTCCCCTTATTCCTGCTTCTTAAGGTACCTTTGCGTACAATAACCGGAGATTCTCCCCTTAATAATTCTTATACCTTTATGAAAATGAACAATGAACAATAAAAGTGTTTAAATAAGAAACCAACCATCCGTAATTGGCCTAGATCCATTTTCGGTGTGCTAAGACTGCCAAGGAGGCAGCAGAAGACCCCCTATTTTACCTTGCATTGCAAGATACCGCGTTATATACTATGTGTATACCTTGCAATACAAGATATCGAAAGGAGCCATACCATTGGCTGATACGACGCAAATGCTAAAAGGAATCCTGGATGGATGTCTTTTGGCGATCATTAAAGAGGGGGAAATATACGGATACGAGCTTGCGGCCAAGCTCGAATCTTATGGATTCCACTCCTTCAGCGAGGGCACGATCTATCCCCTTCTGCTGCGCATGCAAAAGGAAGGACTGGTCAGCACGACATTAAGAAAGTCAACGGCAGGCCCGAAGCGGAAATACTACTCTTTAACGGAAAAAGGCGAGCAGGAGCTTGGGCAGTTTATCACCCGCTGGGAGCAGGTAAGCTCCTCGGTGAACAATGTATTGAATAAAAGGGGGAAATGAAGGACATGGTTTCTAAACAGGCAGAGCAGTTTTTGACTGAACTACGGTTTTATCTGGTGTCAAAAGGCAAGAATGACCGGGAGATCAATGAGATTACCGAAGAGCTGGAGGTTCATTTGATGGAGGCCGAGGCGGAGGGCAAGGATGTCAGCCATATTACCGGCAAAAGCCCAAAGCAGTATATGAAGAGCATAGGCGAATCGATGCAAACCGATTACCGCCAAATGGCCGGCATGGTGCCGATGTTCATTCTTTTGCTGGCGGCCTATTTCAGTTTTGGTCCGGCTATTGAAGGGAAATTCTCCATCTCGGAAGGCACCATTTGGCTGGCATTGATAATGGGGGCAGCAGGAATCCTGATTTACGGCCTGCTTTTATTAAAAGTTCTGCCGAAGTTTTTCCATTCCAAATGGAGCTATGTCTTGCTGGTCGGCACTTCCATGGCTGTTACCGGTCTGTTTGTAGCCCTGATGTTATGGTATAAAACACAGGGGTTCGAGCTTATCTATGTCGCCTCACCGGCCGAAAACAACTGGATCATCGTCCTGTGCGCGGCCATTTTCATCGGCTCGGCCATCTATTCAAAAACCTGGTTCACCATTATCATCCCGCTGTTTTTATCCTTGGGTCCGATCGCCAGCCGTGTCATTCCTGAAGAGGTTAATAACGATCCCTTCTATGTTACGGTTACCGTCCTCGTCTTTGCAGCTGCCGCCGCTTTGGCAATCGCCATCTTTCTTCTTCAGAGGAAAAGGAAAAAGAGCAATACCAGAGTTTAGCAGATAGAAAAAGGTCAGATGGACTCGCCCATCTGACCTTGCTTTTTGAGGCAGCAGAACCGTCCACCATGCTTCACTTCACCTTCACTACTGTTGCCTTGCTGACATTTTTGGCGCTGTCTGTCGCGGTTATTTTCAGCTGGGTGTTTTTCCTTTGCGCCTTGATTTTCACTTTGAATTTCCCTTTGCTGCTGGTTTTGGCGGTGCCGATTACCTTGCTGCCTGCTTTAATCGTAATGGCTGAGTTGCGTTCGGCTGTTCCGGAAATTTCCCTGGTTGAGCTTTTCACCTTTGTGGTGACCTTTGGCGCAGCTGGCGGGGTTTTGCCAAGGACCGTCATTGTCCGTGCGCTGCTTGTATTTCCGGCCTTGTCCCTGGCCGTTACGCTGAGCTTGGTACCTGCTTTCTGCAGCGGGATGGCTACTTTAAAAGCTCCCTTGGCATCTGCTTTGCCGCTGTATTTCTTGTTGCCAATCCCCACTGTGACCGAAGCTCCTGCCTCCGCCTTTCCGGTCACTGCTTTCGACTTGTCTGACACCGCATTGACGGTTGGCTGACCTGGAGGGGTTTTATCCAAGACGACCACTGTTTTTACAGGGCTGGCATTGCCAGCTCCATCCACTGCCGAAACGGAAATCTTCACACCCGCTTTTTGCCGCGGTATGGCTATTTTAAAAGAACCCTTCCCATCCGCCTTGCCGCTGTATCTGCTGTTTCCGATGGCTGCTTTTACCGTGGCTCCGGCTTCTGCCGACCCGGTGATTTCCCTTGAGCGGTCAGAAACGGCATTCACCTTGAGTGCTGGCGGAGTGACATCCTTCACCGTAACAACCGTGGCCCCGCTTGTATTCCCGGCAGCATCCGTGGCCGTTACATGAAGCTTCACCCCTGCCTTCTGGACAGGAATGGTTACGGAAAAGCTCCTGTCGCTTCCTGCCTTCCCCGCACCAATGTTTTTTCCATTAACCTTCACTTCGACGGCCGCATATGGCTCTGCCTTTCCTGTCACTTTAGTACTTTTATCGGTGATGGTGTTCACAGCCGGCTTCCCGGGAGGAGTGGCATCTTTGACCGTTATCGTGACAGCCTTACTCGCATTTCCTGCCTTGTCAAGGGCCGTAACAGTCAACTCGGCGCCTGCTTTCTGAACCGGAATGCCGGCTTCGAACTTGCCGTCCGCTCCGGCTGCCCCTGCGCTGATCAAACGGCCTCTCGACTTCACTTCGATTTTCGCATACGCTTCGGAAGTTCCCTTTACCGTTTTTGAAGCATCGGTCACGGAGTTTACCTTTGGTGGAGCTGGCGCCGTTTTATCCAGAACCTGGACATACACCACACTGCTGACATTGCCTTCACTATCGCTCGCCGTTACTTCCAACGTACTTCCGGCGGGCTGCAGCGGAACTGCCACTTCAAAGTTCCCTTGCTCATCTGCTTCACCGGTGTATACGCCACCTTTCGTTTTCACCTGAATTCCGGCGAAAGGCGGCGCTGACCCACGTACCGCTTTCATGGTCTCCCACATCTCGCCCACTACGGGGCTAGCGAGGACAGTCCGTTTTTGGACACTGACCTCGACCTGCTTGCTGGCATTTCCGTAGGAATCGACGACCTTTACCTTTAAAAGTGTTCCAGCATGCTGTTTGGGAATCGGAATGGTAAAATCGGCTTGGCCATTCACAGGAGCGGAACCAAGCAGTACATTCTGGCTCCTCACCTCCACAGTGCCGCTTTCGTACGCCATTCCGGTCACGGCTCCATCCATGTCACTGACTGCATGAACGAGCGGCTGCTTCAGTTCTTTTACCTTCAACGCTTTCTTCGCGTTGACGCGGCCATGGCCGAACTTCTCGTCCTTGCCAGGTGTGCCCAGATCATCTGCCGTACCATACAGGCGGCTTTCCACCTGCTTGTTGGTCAGGCCAGGCTCGCTGCTCCACACGAGAGCGGCCACTCCGGCCACAACAGGTGAAGCCATCGAGGTGCCGCTCATCCCTCCGTAAAAGCCGTATGGCAGCGTGGAATAGATATTGGAACCGGGAGCCGCAAGGTCAACATTGGGGCCATAGTTGGAGAAATAGGCTTTGGCGTCCGATGAATTCGTGGCACTGACAGCAATCACGTTTGGAAACGCCGCCGGGTAATTGACGGAGCGGGCGGATTCGTTGCCGGCAGCTGCGACAACTACGGCCCCGCTCTGATAAGCCTGCTGTACGGCCGCATCAAAGGCCGAAGAATAATAATAAGTTCCGAGGCTCATATTGATTACGTCCGCTCCCGCACTGACGGCGTAATTGATTCCTTTAATGATATCTGATGTATACGCGAATTCCCCGCGGAACACATTGATTGGCATGATTCGGGCGTTGGGGGCGACCCCCGTGCCTCCGTGCCCATTGTCCATGGAGCCGGCAACAATTCCGGCCACATGGGTTCCGTGCTCTCCAGCAGGAATCGAGCCAGCCATCCCTTTGACCGCGTCATATGGGGAAAGAATTCTTCCCTGCAAGTCAGGGTGATGGAGATCGGCGCCATCGTCAATCACGGCAACAACCACTTCCTTCGAGCCTTTGGTCCTTGTCCAGGCCGCTTCCGACTCTATTCTTTGGTGATGCCATTGGGAAGGATAGTCAGGGTCGCTCGGAATATGCTTCCGCTGGACCTCGCTGCGCTGAATGATATAGTCAGGCTCAACAAGGAGCACCTCGCGTTTTTCTTCCAGCTCTTCCATAAAAGACTCCGTGCTCTGCTGTGCAGGAATTTCGACAGTAACGAGATTTTCTTCTTTGGCCAGCTCGCTGTCCACAATCTCGTACTCTTCCAAACTGTCAGCTGCCGCACCCGGCTGAAGGACCACAATCACCTGATCTGTTTCCCCAGCAGAGGCATCAGCCACCCCTGGTTGGCTGGTAGTACCATTTGCCTCAACGCCTGCAGCCAAAGGGCCAGCTGCCAAAATCCAGCAAATCAACCCCACTAAAACCCGCTTCATCTCATCATCCCTCTCCGAAGCATGGGGAGTGTTCTCCTGCCTCATGCAGGGCCCGCCATGCCTCTGCTTACAATTTTAACCATCATTTATTTATAGATTACTATATTCGAAGCTATTCATATAGTTGGTTTTTGTCGAATCATTTGAAAGAAAATAATGGGAATGATTTCGTTCTATAAAACGCAAAAAACCAGCTTGGAGCAGGGAACTGCCAAGCTGGTTTCTATGTATTGAGGCACGAAAACCGTCCCCCTGCATCAAAAATAGTAATTTTATGGTAAAATAAACAAAAATGGAAATAGGGAGATTTCGGGTATGATGGCCATTTTATTTTTTCTGGGGATTACGGCTATTTCCTATGAACATGTTGGTTTTTCACTATTGATATTAGCAGGCTTTGCGATTTGGCTCGTTGCGAATAAAGAAAAACGGTTCGTAACCTCCTTGCTGTTATCATTTTTAGTTTGTTTTGCACTTTTTATGGTTTTTAATAATTTCGTTGGAACGATGGGAATCCCAAAGGAAACCAAAGTCATCCTGAATCGCCTTTCCCTTGGTTTTATGATTCTGGGAATGGTCCTTGTCCATCTCTTCTTTCATAAGAAGGTTTGCTGGTACAATCAGAAGCCCGATTGGAAGAACCCGATTGTCTTACCGTTTCATAAAATTCATACGTTTCCGTTTTGGCTGATTGGGATTGTTATTAATCTGGTCATCTATGGTTATTTTATTCTTCAAAAGGATTGGGAGTATCTGAAATCGCTGTTATGGTTCTGCCTGCTTTTTTCTTTTATTAACGCGGTTTTTGAGGAAGTGATATGGAGGGGGATCATGCTGTCGGCTCTTAAAGACGTGACCTCCACGGGTTATGCGGTTCTGGTTACAAGCATCGGGTTTGGCCTTCTCCATCTCGCCATCGGCTTTTCCATCGCCCTCAGCCTGCTCATTTCCGTAGCAGGAGTCATCTACGCCATCCTCACCCTCAAGACAAACAGCCTTTACCCAAGCATCGTTTTTCATATCGTCATTAGTATTGGTATGGTGTATAGCGGGTTTATCATCTAGTGAGGCAGAGGGACGGTTCTCATGCATCGTTTTCGTTAATAAGCTGGAAAAACTGCACCAGTTTGTACCATTAAATTTGTGTCGATTGCTATGTTACAATAAGTATATTATTCAATTGACGACTCGGAGGATACCATGAGAAAAGTGCTCATCATCTTAGTATCCATTTGTTTATACGCGATGCTGGCCCCGCCGGTGTAAACCACACATTTTATGCTCTCTTTCCACGGAATATCGTGAAAAAGCCTCTCCATCAAATAGAATGTACCCTATAGAGTAGACACCTAAAAAAAGTCTACCTATAGGGTACTTTTTTGTATAATTAAGCAATACAACATGAGGGACTGGAGAACGGTTATGAGTAAAAAGACTTTTACAGAGAAAGAGATCAAAAAGCTTTCAGCTAACAAATATGTTAAATCTGTATCTTCAAAAGGCATCACCTATACAGATGATTTTAAGAGATTATTTATAGCGGAAAAAGAAACAGGCAAATTGGCGAGAGAAATATTTGAAGAGTGTGGGTTTGATGCAGAGATCCTGGGGACGGAGAGAATTAGGTCAGCCAGTAAGAGATGGAAGAAAGCATACATGGAGAATGGGGTCGCTGGGCTACGCGATACCAGGTCGGGAAATTCAGGGCGTCCGAGAGACAGAGAACTGACATTAGAGGAGAAAAATGCCTGTCTGGAGGCACAAATCAACCTGCTTAAGGCGGAGAACGAGCTGCTAAAAAAGATACGGTTCGCGGAAAGGAGGATGAAGAAGTAGTCCTTCCCCCTTGCCAAAAGTATATCCTTATTCGTTCAGTGATTGAGAAATACAAGCTGAAGAATATGGTTAGCTATCTATGTACAATATCGGGTGTTTCAAGAAGCGGTTATTACAATTATTTTTCAGTGGACTCACAAAAACGGAGAGAGCAAAAAGAGGAGCAGGACCAGCTCGTAAAGGAAATGATTCTAAAAGCCTTCCATTTCAAAAAGCGTAAGAAAGGCGCACGCCAAATCAAGATGACACTGGCGGGTCAATTTAATGTTGTCTACAATTTGAAGCGCATTCGGCGAATTATGAGGAAATACGGGATTATCTGCCCCATTAGAAAAGCCAATCCTTATAGGAGAATGATGAAGGCCACAAAAGAGCACAGAGTGGTGCCAAACCTGTTAAAGCGTCAGTTTAAGCAAGAGATCCCCGGCAAAGTTCTGCTCACTGATATTACTTATCTAAATTACTCGAACGGACAAAGAGCTTACCTATCCGTCATAAAGGATGGGTCTACAGGTCAAATACTGGCTGAATATTTGTCTGACCGGATGACGATGGAACTAGCCACTAACACTCTACACAAGCTAAAGAAGAACCGTAATTTCAAGAAAGCAAAGGAAGCATTAATTCATTCGGATCAAGGGGTTCACTATACCCACCCTGACTTTCAAAAATTCGTTAAGAAGCTTGGGTTGCGTCAGTCAATGTCAAGACGGGGTAACTGTTGGGATAACGCCCCCATAGAATCCTTTTTTGGCCACCTTAAAGACGAGGTTAATATAAAGGGATGTAAGACGTTGAACGAACTTAAAAATGAAATTAGCAGGTATATTACTTACTACAACAACCAGAGATATCAATGGAACCTAAAAAAGATGACCCCTGTTCAATACAGAGATCATCTTCTTAAAGCTGCCTAGGTTTTTTTTAGAATGTCCTTTACAAAGGGTACACTTTAAAATACGGGAGAGGCTTTTCCTTTCTATCAAATGAGGCACGAGAACCGTCCCCCTGTCTCTATATCGCCCTCCGATATGAGAGCGATTCCTCTTGCATGAGGACCACCCTGCCTGAATACATTCCAAATAACAGGGAATAAAAGTCCTGTAAGCCCATTTAGGAAAGGAGAATGAATCATGTCAATGCCTCCATTTGATCCTTTTAGACAGCTTTCCAACATCCGGAAGGAGTTCGATCGCTTTCTCTCGGATTTTCCCGAGACGCTGCAAAATGAACTCAATCTCGGCGGCATCCGGGTGGATGTTCATGAGACAGAAAATGAGGTCGTTGCGACTTGCGATATTCCCGGAGTCGAAAACAAGGAAGATATCCAGATTGTCATCGACAACAACCACTTGAAAATCAGCGGGACCATTAACCGGGCAAACGAAGTGAGCGATGAGAATATGTATCGCAAGGAGAGGCTATCCGGCAGCTTCAGCCGGAATATTACCCTCCCTGTCGCCGTATCGGAGGAGGGTGTAAAGGCCTCCTATCGTAACGGAGTCCTGGAAGTCAGGATGCCAAAGCAGCAAAGCACCCCTAAAAAAACCATTGATATCGACTTTCAATAGAGGCAAAGGGACGGTTCTCCCGCTTCATTTCTTTGATAGAATGAGGCAGGAGAACCGTCCCCGTGTTTTAACCTCTTGGCGGAAAGGGATCGTTGCCGTAGCTGTCTCTCGACTGGATTTTTCCGTCCTTACCATGGATGAAAAGTTCTGACTCTTCTTCTTTTGCCAATTTCCGGGCTTGATTAATGGCTTCCTGCTTTGTTTTGGTTACTTTTGTGGATTCCTCATTCCCTGCACCGAGGACTTTCCACCCGCCTCCCTCATTTGGAGTAACATGCTGATTTTGCCCCGCCATCCTTATCATCCTCCTTTTTTAATCGCTCTGTTATAGTTGAATGTTGATTTCACTCTTATTCAAAAAATAAAGGGAGAAAGTCCGGTTAATTCGGGAAATATCCATATTTCCCTTAAAATAAGAGGAGTTTTTCCGGTTAAAGGGATCAGAATCATGAATTTTGCCTTCATTTGAGAAGATAAGGGAAATTTCTCCCCTTATTTCTGTTTCTTAAGGTGCCTCTGCATACAATAACCGGAAATTCTCCCCTTAATAATTTTCATGTCTTTATGGGAATCAACAATGAATAATAACAGCGCCTTTTTAATAGACTCGTTTAATGGAAATACCTTTTACGTTCCCACACGGAAGCAAGTGCGGATTTCGTTGTTCTTTCACTTCCCCTTCCTCCTAAAAGTAAACTAAACTTCCCCCATATATAAAAAAGGAAGGCCTCTGCGTAAAATCCAGAGGCCTTCCTTTTATCCCTGCGAAATTGAGGCAGCAGAACCGTCCCCATGCCTCAGAATTTTACCAACAATTGGTGATTGCTGTCTATTTTTGTATAGAATACTATTATTTTGTAATGGTATAATTTGACCATAATAGAGATTGAGGAAGGGGTACCATTTTGAAGGGATTGAAGAGGTTATTTTTGTTGGCTTTGTCACTGCTCCTGGTTATTTCAGTTATTCCTGCGCCTTTTGTTTCAGCTTCCGAGGCACCGGAGCCCATGGTTCGTGTCAAGCTTACCAACTCCCAGTATGTTGGCAGCAAAGCGGCTTTGACGCTGATACCGGAAACCAAGTATTCAACGAATCTAGCCAACGTTACTCTTGAAGCCAACCAGACTTATAGTGTGAGGGTCACTGGCACGAATGTGGACCTTATGAAAGGATCGCAGCTTCTTGGAAGTGCAGCGCAAATCGAGATAAAGCCCCAAACAGGTAAAGGCCCCATCTCAATCAATGGACATCTATATTTGGGAAGCTTCAGCTTTACGAACGAAAACGGCAAGTTTGTCCGTCCCTTCAATACAATTGGCATCGAAGACTATTTAAAAGGCGTTGTCCCAGCTGAAATGCCCGCTTTATGGAATATGGAAGCATTAAAATCACAGGCTGTGGCAGCGCGAACCTATGCGATGGGTTATGTAAATAAAACTCCTGATGACACCATTAATTTCCAGGTGTATGCCGGCTATAAATGGCATCAGCGTGCCACGCAGGCAGTGGAAGCGACAGAAGGCCAGGTGATTGCTTATAACGGCAATCCCATCAATTCCGATGCGCTGTTTTCATCCAGCAACGGAGGAAGGACCGAATCAAACGCGAATGTCTGGGGTGGTACGCAGCGTGCCTACCTGAAGGTGAAGGAAGACCCCTTTGACCCGAAAACGGTTTGGTCTTTTAATATGAAGAAGCAGCAGATTGATACCTCCAAGCTTGACCTATCAAAGGCCGACACATGGTGGTCCGCCACTAACGAAGCCGAGCAAACAAAAGTCATCACCAACATCAAGACTTGGATAAAGGCTAACGGATATGCCGGCAAAGATGTGAAGATTACGTCTGTTCCGGTTCTGTCACTGGGAGGAACAAAGTCCGGCGGCCGTGTAAGCACGGGTACCATCCATATTGAATTCCTGGTAAAGGAACAAGGAAAAGCGCTAGAGCAAACCATCAAGCTCGAAAATGTATCGGCCTCAAGAATCCGGGCGATTATCGGCCTTGACCTGATGAAAAGCTACCTGGTCGACTCCGTCGATACAGCAAGCGATACGATCAAAGTTTCAGGCAAAGGATACGGGCATGGTGTCGGACTGAGCCAGTATGGCGCGAAGAAAGCAGGAGAATTAGGGAAAACCTATCAGGAAATCCTCGCTTTTTACTTTGAGGGAACAACGCTGAAAAAAATGTACAAGACAGCCAATATCACTGCACCGGTCACTCCGGACCCGGCGCCAGCCATCCCGGCACCGGCTCCAGTTCCAGTTACACCACCGGCAGCACCAGCACCGGTCCCTGCAAAGGATGAAACGGCACCAATCATTAATGAGATAAAAACAGCTTTTGATGCGAAATCGAACCTGGTAAATGTTAGCTTCACAACCAATGAAGCTGCTAAAATATCAGTTTACGTGCAGGACCTGAACGGAAAAGTAGTCGCTACCATTTTGAATGGCGTACAAAAACCAGCAGGTGCCCAAACATCATCCTGGAACGTGGCGAACGTAAACAACGGGAAGTACGCATTTGTGATCAGCGCTGAGGACGCGAGCAGCAACAAGGCTGCCGTGACCACACCTTTCACTCTTGCGAAGCCTGCCCCGAAGGACACAGTCGCTCCAACTATCAAAAATACGGCGACTTCCTATGACGCAAAGACACAGCGAGTTTCACTCAAGTATGAAATCAACGAAGCTTCTAAAATGACCGTCCAGGTGAAAGACCTGAATGGAAAAGTCATCGTCACTATTTTAAATGGAATCCAACATCAAGCAGGTGCCCAAACCGCATCCTGGAATGTGGCGAACGTAAACAACGGGAAATACACATTTGTGATCAGTGCCGAAGACGCGAGCAGCAACAAGGCTGCCGTGACCGCACCTTTCACCCTGGCGAAGCCTGTCCCGAAGGATACAGTCGCACCAACCATCAAAAATACAGCGACTTCCTATGATGCAAAAACACAGAAGGCATTTCTCAAGTATGAAATCAACGAAGATGCTAAAATGACCATTGTCGTGAAGGATTCAAAAGGGAAAACAGTGGCGACTCCTGCCAATAGCCTGGCTGTCAAAAAGGGAATCCGCTGGGCATCATGGGATGCATCCAAGCTGGCCAACGGCACGTATTCCATCACCATCACCGCAGTGGATTCGAGCAGCAATAAGCGCAGCATGACGGTTGCCCAAAAATTAGCTAAGCCAGCGCCGAAGAAAATGACAGGCAAAGTAACAGCCACAACCCTGAATGTCAGGGCAACCGCATCAACCACTGGGAAAGTGATCGGCACGGTAAAAAAGAACCAGACCATCACCATCCTTTCAAAAGAAGGAACATGGTACAAGATTGAATTCCAAAAGCGGACAGGCTATGTCCACGCCAACTACGTTTCCAATGTGAAATAGCGAGGCAAGGGGACGGTTCTCCTTCATCGCATCTGTTCCTGATTGGATTAATTCTGGCAAAACGCTGAATTCATAGAAGACAAGAGGGTGTCCATCCGGGCACCCTTTTTGATTTTCGCAGCCCTTTGATAAGCCACGGACAATCGGCACGGTCCAAAGGTTGTACATTAATAAACATGTAATGTAACGTAAATCGCTTTTTTACATAGAGTTAACGGCGCATTTGCCTCCCTTTGATACCATCTAGAGGAAATGAAAACTTCTTGGGGAGGAATGTAAATTGGCAGAAGCAAAAAGCAGAAAAAACCGGATTGGAAAGACACTCAGAGCGGTTACGGCTGCCGCAGCACTGGGAGTGGCCCTTACCGCAGCAAGCCCCGCGGCGTTCGCGAAGAACGTGGACAAGCCCAAGTTCGAATTTGGGCTTGTCCCGGATGCCCAGTATTGCGACTGTGACATTAACGGTACCCGCTATTACAGCAACTCACTGGACAAGCTAATGGAAGCCGCCCAGACGTTTAACCGGGAAGAGGTGGATTTTACTGTGCAGACGGGCGATTTTATCGACCGGAACCTTTCGAGCTTCTCGGATATCCTTCCAATCTTCAATTTGATTAATGGCCCGAAATACCATGTCCTTGGCAATCACGACTTCCCTGTCACAACAGACGAAGTGGTCGATATTCTCGGGATGCCGAACCAGTACTATGATTTTAAACATAAAAACTGGCGCTTCGTTGTGCTCGATACCAACGACCTTAGCCTCTACGCAAACCCGGAAGGCTCCGATAAGCATCAGGAAGCAGAGGAAATGTACAATACGCTGAAAGCCAATAATGAAATCAATGCGCAAACCTGGAATGGCGGGGTCAGCGAGGAACAGCTTACCTGGCTGCGGGAAGTATTACATAAGGCGGAACAGCGTAACGAAAAAGTGGTGGTCCTGGGACATATGCCGGTTTACCCGGAAAATGAACACAATGTGTGGAACGACGAAGTGTTGATGGCGGAACTCGAGTCTGCTGGGAATGTCGTTGCCTATTTCAATGGACACAACCATGCTGGCAATTATGGCGTGAAAAACGGGATCCACTATGTAAACCTGAAGGGTATGGTGGAAACGGATGACACCAACTCCTACTCCATCGTCCGCGTGTACAAGGATCGCCTTGAAGTGGATGGCTATGGACGTGAAACCGACCGTGTTTTAAAAATCCAATAGGAACAAAAAGACTCTCTTCCACACTAATGAAGAGAGTCTTTCTTTTACCCGATACAGTGATACACCTATTCCTCTTTTTCCTGCTTCCCGGAAAGTTCCTTATAAGCAATAACCTTTAAGGCTTGTATCTCCTCTTCCGATAATTTGCTTTGTATCTCTGCCATGATTTGTTCCCGGTTGGCGCTGCCTTCTTCCACTTCCGTATGTATTTCCTGGATGCGGGTCAATCCCACCTTCTTGATCAGAACCCTGGCCGCTTCTTCTTTTGTTGTGAACGGCAGTTCTTCTTTCCTCTCAGCTCCTTCCCTGCTTGGCTGAACCGTATTTTCAGGGTCTGCTGTTTCTGGTGCCTCTGCAGAAGCCTCTCTGGAGCTGCCCATTCCCGGGACTGGCATTGCTTGCTCTAAAAACTTTTGCACTTCAGGATCCTTTTCAATGCTTTCCTTCCATTCCTCCAAGTGTTCACTATCCTCTAATGTCTGCGTTAGCTTTTCAGTGATTTTATCGGAGGCCAAATTCGTCCCCCAATAATATCCTCCTATAGGCAAGATGCAAAATGCAAAAATCATTGCGAAACCAACTAGTCTTCTTTTCTTCACCTTCATCCTCCTTTTAGCTCTACTTTAATTTTACACATCCTTCCAGAAAAATAACTAGTCTTAAAGAAGGGTTTTGATGCATGGGGACGGTTCTCCTCCCTCATAAAAACATTGCAGGCATAAAGACGAAGGTACATTTTTCTGTCGAAAACTAATCAAGGAGTGATACCTGCCGACATATCCATTCAAAATAACAGATATTTCTCGGGAAATTGTTGAAATTTGGGCTACAACAAAACTTCTTAATAAGATTTAGAAATCACAGGCGTGTATCGCCACGCAATATGCAGATCCACAGCTATATCGCTCGTGATTTTTTTCGTATCGGCCAGCGCTATATCGCTCACAGTTTCACTCGTATCGTGCAGCGATATGGCGCTATACTTGCCTGACTGGCCATTCGCCATGCGATACGCTTCGAATCGGCATGGCACTGCTTTAAAACTGTTACATTCCAAGGGTGCAGCTTAATGGTTATCCCCTGCCTGCCCACCCGCAGAAACAAAGGCTAAGCCCCCAAAGGCCAATTAGTCTAATAGTCTCATTTTCTTGTTTATGAAAGGGTTTTCAATATGCAGATAGAACTTTCTAATGGATGTACATATCAAAGGAGGTTAATAGTGATGAAAAAAGCGAAGAAAAAGACGGCAGTGATTTTATCGACGATTCTACTAGCTTCATCCTTTTCGGTTGTGGCTGCTCCCTTGGCCCAGCCTGTTGAGGCGGCCGAGGCCAGGGCTGTAAACCCCAGCGCCAAAGCTCATGATCAGAAAGTGATTGCCAGGGTGAGCACCGAGCGGATGTTTGAGGATGCCCGCTATCTGGCAGAAACAATTGGTCCAAGGGTGACCGGGACGGAAGGCGAACAAAAAGCGGCTGAATTCATTAGGGAACGACTTGCTTCCTACGGGTACGAAGTGGAAACACAGGAATTTGGCATCCCGGATAAAGGAGTTGGCCACCTGCAAACCAGTGACAACAAAGAGGTGCTCGTTACGATTCCGGCTGGTTCAGGCGGGACGCCGAGTGATGGAATTACGGCTGGGCTGTTCGATGCTGGCTTAGGTAAGGCTGAAGACTTTACTCCCGAGGCAAAAGGAAAGATCGCCCTTATCTCCCGTGGCGTTCTGACATTTGCAGATAAGGTTAAAAACGCCATTCAGGCAGGAGCTGCCGGTGTCCTCATCTACAATAACGCTGATGGGCTTGCCCCTTTAAATCCATCGCTTGGGGGCACAAGCTTTAATATTCCAGTCGGAGGACTTACAAAGGAAAGCGGCGAGGCTTTGCTAAAGGATGTGGCCGCCGCCAACAAAACGGTAACCTTTAATGTTCAGCTGCTGAAGAATGTGAAATCGCAAAACATCATCGTATCCAGAACGCCAGAGAAAGGCAGCAATCATGAGATTGTCTACGTTTCCGCCCACTTCGACAGCGTTCCATTTGCTCCTGGCGCCAGCGACAATGCTTCCGGTACGGCCGTTGCACTTGAATTGGCACGTGTATTAAAGAGCTATCCAATCGATAAGGAAATCCGGTTTGTTTTTGTTGGGGCCGAGGAAATTGGATTGGTCGGCTCCAAATACTATGCAAATCAATTAAGTCAGGATGAGCTAAAGCGCAGCCTTGTCAACTTCAATATGGACATGGTCGGCACCGCCTGGGAAAACGCAAGTGCCATTTATATGAATACGATTGACGGCAAGGCCAATATCGCGACCAATACAGCACTGGCAACGGCTGAGCGGATCGGGACTCCTTCGGAACTGATCCTTTACCAGCGCGGCGCCTCTGACCACCAGTCCTTTTATGATGTCGGAATCCCAGCGGTGAACTTCATCCGCCGCGAACCAGGCACGGCAGCATTGGAGCCTTACTACCACACCCCGCTGGACACGATGGAATATTTAAGCGCCGAACGCCTGAAAGAAGCAGGAGACCTTGTAGGAGCATCCATTTACAGCGTAATACGGAAGTAAAACACAGGGACGGTTCTCCTGCTTCCATAAAAGGAAGCGGGAGAACTGAACTGCTCATTCAAGCTCGCTCCATAATGGCGGAAGTCCATGCTCACTCATGAATTGGTCAAAGCGACGAGCATTTTCTTCGTTTATTTCAATTCCGTCCAGCCAGATTGTATCGCATTCATCACAAATAAAGATGGTACGATTTAATTTTTTCACCTCAGCCCTGTGCACAATCCCCTGGCCATCACAAAATGGACATTCCACCATTTTGAGCCCCCCTCCTTTACGTATGAATCCTTTCAAGCAGCTCCCAATCTACTTCTCCCTCAAGTTCGTTGACCAAATTTTCAACAAGAAGGGATGCCTCGTCATCCATGCCTGCATCATACCCGAATTTTTCAAAATATCCTTTTTTAAACATATGAAACCAATAGCACTGGCTGTACAGGACCGTTTCGTAAGTGAGGGAAGAAATGGCTGCTATTTCCTGTTCAAATTGTGTTAAAAACAAATAATAATGCAATAGCAACGTTAATTCTTCATCATCGACCGTGATGATAGCAGATAAATCAAGTACAGGCTGCATTTTGTTAAACAAATGTTCCAGTTCTTCTCTCGTCATGATTTTCATTATGGAGCCCCTTTTTCAATAAGGAATTTCTAGTGTTTACATTTTAACTATATAAAACTCTGAAAATTCGTCAACATCAGGGTTGGCAAGAGTTCCCCCTGCTCCATAAAATGAGGCACGAGAACCGTCCCGATGCTTCCCATTTGCGCCCCACCCTCCTTTACGTATGAATCCACCGAATTTGAAAAATAAACGGAACAATTCCGCTTATCTTGGGAAATATCAATATTTCCCGGCATATAGGGGGAGTTTTTCCGTCTATCTTCATTTTGACCCTTGGTTTTAGCCCCATTTAGAGTAGTTAAGCGGAATTTCTCCGCCTATTCCAGCTATTTATAGCCCTGTTTTATGCATTAACCGGAAATTCTCCGCCTATCATTTCCTTGCCACCACGAAAGATCATCCATATGGAATTCTTTAAACCCCAGCATATCAATCTATCAACGAATTTGCACTCTGACAATAACACTGGTCATCCTGGTTTGCGAAAAAAATACAGCCCAATTCACTGAGAATAGGACTGCTATTTTGTGTGCTAATTAGATTTTACACTCAAGAACCCAACCTGTTCCGCTTGTGAAGTCCTGAACAGAGATGGCCTGCCTCACGTCAGCCTTTTTTTAAGTTTGGCGGCTGTGATTTCGAGGAGGATGGCGACGGCGAGGATGAAGTAGGTGATGGCTCCGATTTCCCTTATATCGAGATAGAAATTGCTTGCCATGAACATGTCAAACCCGATTCCTCCTGCCCCGGCGGCTGCACCCATGGCGACGGCGACGGCGAAGTTGATTTCAAAACGCAGGAAGGTCCATGAAATCATGTAGGTCAGGGACGATGGCAGGACAGCCTGGAAGATGATTTGCCACCAGCCGGCACCGCTTGCCTGCAAGGCTTCGATCACTCCTTTGTCCAATTCCTCGAACGACTCCGAATACGCCTTGACCAGGTAGCTTACAGAGTGGAACGTCATCCCAATCACGGCGGCGACGCTTCCGAGGCCGGCAGCCACGGCAAAAATCAGCACCCACAAAACCGTCGGGACGGCGCGGATGAACGCAACCACTCCCTTGACCACCGATGAAACCCATTTGGAGGACAAGTTCTCGGCCGCCAGCAGTCCGAAAAATACGGCAATCACGGCACCGAACAAGGTAGTTAAAAACGCCAGGCCCAAGGTGACAAGCACCTGGTACAAGGCATGGCCAAAGGTAAAACGCTGCAGATGCGGCTCAAGGAACATGGACTTCAAATTGGCGAAGGTCGCCAGCATCGCTTGTACAAAATCAATCTCTTTATAATCAAAACTAAAAAACGCGTACACCGTAAGCGCGGCGAGCAGCAAAAGTGTGGCCCTTGTAACCACTGTGGACCTATTCCACGTTTTGACCCTGATCCGCCTGCGGGGGCGCTGCTTCACCAGCTGCCCGGCCGTTGTCACCTGTCCGTTTGCTTCCATTAAAGAATCACCCTCCTCACATAGTTGGATACCGCCTCAATGCAGAGAATCGCGGCGACGATTACCAGAACGACAAGCGCTGCAACATCATAATTCAAGCTTTTATAATACAAGTTAAACGTGAAGCCGATCCCTGATCCGGTGAGCAGGCCGATCAAGGTCGCACTTCGGATGTTCGTCTCGATCATGAACAGAACCCAGCTGATCATCTGCGGCAGGCTTGAGGGAATCACCGAATGAAAGATGATTGAAAAATAACCCGCGCCAGTCGCCCTCAACGCTTCAACCGAGCCGCTGCTTGCCTCGTCAATCGTTTCCACAAACGATCTCGTTAAAAATCCAAATGAACCGAAGAACAAGGCAAAGTAGCCGGTCAATGAACTTTGTCCAAAGGAGAACAGCAGAATCATCGCCCAGGCGGCGACATCGATATTACGGAAAACGGTGGCGATTCCCCGGCTGATGCTTCCGAAAAACGCATTGACCCTTGTTGTGTTCGACCCAAGGATGGCGAACAGCAAGGCCGCCGCTGCCCCCACCGTCGTGGCGGCGACCGAAACGAGCAAGGTTTCAATCAGCTTGTCGATAATGCCCGGAAGCTTCACCAGCGATTCCTGTGTGGGATAAAAATTGCCCAGTGCCCAGCCAACCGCATCAGGAACGGAAGTGAATCCTTTCGCCACATCGTACTCCGTCACCACGATCGCGATTAGCGTAACCCCCGCCAGGGCAAGAAGGAAGCCCAGTGAATGCCGTCTTTTTTTAGCAAAAAAATCAGCTTGCATGGATGCCTCCCAGGTCAAAAATCAGATCTTCAGCCTCCGAACCGTAAATACGCTGAATATCTTCTTTTGTAATACTTTCCGGAGACCCATTAAAGACCACCTGGCCTCCGTTGATGCCAATGATTTTATCACAGTACTTCAACGCCACATCCACCTGGTGCAAATTCACCAAAACCGTAATCCCCATTGAGGTGGATATATTCCGCAAATGGTCCATGATCACCTTCGCCGAATTGGGATCGAGCGAGGCAATCGGCTCATCGCACAGCAGCATCCGGGGGTTCTGGATGAGCGCCCTTGCTATGCCGACCCGCTGCTTTTGGCCGCCGCTCAATTGGTCTGCCCGCTTATACACATGGTCCTCAAGGCCAAGCACGCTTAAAATCTTCAAAGCCTGCTCTTTTTCCTCCTGGCTGTACAAACCAAGCACCCCGGCGATTGCCGACTTTTTCCCCAGGTTCCCGTGAAGCGTATTTTCAATTACGCTCAGGCGGTCGACAAGGTTATAGTGCTGAAAGATCATGCCGATTTTCGTCCGGACCAGCTTCAGTTCCTTTTTCTTCAGCTTCATGACGTTCCTGTCATCAAAGGTGATTTCCCCGCTGCTTGCATCAATCATCCGGTTGATGCAGCGAAGGAGAGTGGATTTCCCCGCCCCCGAAGGGCCAATAATCGAGACGAACTCTCCTTCGCTCACGGAGAAGTTAACATCCGTCAGCGCTTTTGCTTCACTGCCGAGAAATTGCTTGGATAGAGATTGCACTTCCAACAAGGCTGTCATCTGTCAACTCTCCTTCATCCTGCTTTAGTTTGAAAGCTCGCGAATCGGATTGAACCACTCATCATTCACTTCAACCAGACGCTCGTTACCGGTTTTCTTGAACAGGCCGGAGAATTCACTCTCTTCCGGAACAAATACCTTTTCGTTCGCAGCCATTTCATCGGAAGTCATGATTCCAAGAAGGTCCGACTGCAGGTCTTCACTGATTGTATCGGTATTGATCACAAATGGCGCGTTCAGGACCGGAGTGACGGAGATGAGCGTGAATTCCTTCCCGGCCACCGTATTGAATGGCTCCGCTGCATCTTCCTTGACTTTATAAACCGATCCCGGGCGATTTTCTTCGCCTTCCACCAGCTCGACATAGTTGTTCACACATGTATCGCAGAAAGCAGCTACATCTGCTTTACCGGATAAAAGGTTGACTGCAGAGCCCTGGTGGGAGCCGCCGTATAAAACTTCGCTGAAGAACTGTTCGCTTCCGCCTTCAAGCAGATCTTCTGCTGCCAGGCCGGAATGTTCGCCCTTCTTGCTGAAATAGTCGACAATCCCTGTTGATGGGACTTTAAATCCGGATGTTGAACTGTTGGAGACAAACGAGAATTTTTTGCCCTCGATGTTATCGATGGCAAATTCATCGCCATTCTGGTATTCGGACGCCCTGTCTTTCTCCACTGCGAGCCAGCTGTAGTAGACGGCATCGTCCAATGTACCGGATTCACCGGAAGGAACAACCAATGGAAGAACCTTGTCGTTCTTGTTATGTGCCTCTATGTATCCTTGCGCTCCCAGGAACGCCATGTCGGCATTTCCGTTGGCAATCGCCTCGATGGCGACGATATAGTCTGTTGTCGTTTGATGTTCAACCTTTTTGCCCGTTTTTTCCTCAATCATGTTCCCAATTTCATCACGAGCTTCCGTCAGATCCGCACCCGATTCATTTGGAAGCCAGGCAACCGTCAATGTATCCTTGTCTTTGCCCTCTGAATTCGCTTCGGAAGAACAGCCTGAAATGATGACCATTAAAACGAGGGACAGGAACAGCCATAATGATTTCTTCATTATAAATCTCCTCACACATTTTTATTTTTTTACCCTTCCCTACTATATCTGCCCAACATCAATCTACCATTAATGAACTATTTATTATTTTTTAAGAATTCGTAAAAGTGGCAGCGTGGGAGAACACCCCATTTTGCATGTTGTATTCGCGGTCGCATAGATTGTTCATAAACTCAAGGTCATGGAAGATTCCGAGCATTGTCGTGCCCTGCTTCATCAGCTGTTCAATCAGCTCTCTGACCTTGAGCTTTGAATCATGGTCCAGGCTGGCGGTCGGCTCATCAAGAAGCAGCAGCCGCGGTTTTTTCACCATCGCGCGGGCAATGTTCAGCCGCAATTTTTCACCGCCCGAGAAAGTGGCCGGGTAGCTGTCCCATAGCTCAACATCAAGCTCAAAGTGCGCAAGGATCTTCTCCGTCTCCTCTGCCGCAAACTCAGCGTCCCTGCCCATCTCCACAATCGCCTGCTGTACAAGCTGCCTGGCCGTGGTCCTTGGCATCGCGCTTAAAAACTGCGACACGTAGCCGATCTCATGCTTTCTGAGGTGCAGCATCTCCCGCTCTGACGCCTGCGCCAGATTGATGCGGCCAAACCTTTGCGACTGGTACCAGATGCTCCCATGTTCGATGCGGTAGGTTCCGTAGATGCATTTTAAAATCGTTGATTTGCCGCTGCCGCTTTTTCCGGTAATCCCGACAAACTCGCCTTCTTTCAGGGCGATGTCCACAGAGCTGACCGCATGAATCTGCTTTCCGAGGTTATGAAGCTCAAACGTTTTGGATAAATCCCGAATTTCCAAGAGCGTCTCCATCCGCTCACCTGCTTTCCTGTGTTATTTCAGACCGTGTTTTAACTGCTTCGGTGACTTGGGGGCGCTGAACCCCGGGCCTTCTTACGCTAGTGGGCGCTGGAACTTTGCCCTGGAGGCTGGACCTCGAACTACCTTAAATGCGGTAATTCGTTTTCTGGATCAGCTTGCCGTCCACAAACACACCCGTAATCACCGGGAAGCCGCTCCCGATTTTTTCGATAATCAGCAAATCCGCTTTTTTCCCTTCGCAGACAGAGCCAATTTCATGATCCATGTTGACAGCCTTGGCCGGATTGAGGGTCACGAGCTTCACCATGTCGACCAGGTCCATTTCGTACTTTTCCACCAGGGTAAAAATGGAATGAAGCATCGCGGCCGGATAGTAGTCGCTGCACAATATATCAATCGACTGATACTGGATGGCTTCCGCTGCGCACAGATTCCCGCTGTGCGACCCGCCAAGGAGGACATTCGGCGCACCGGCAATCGTATACATGCCAAGCTCCTGCGCCCTGCGTGCCACCTCAAGCGTGATCGGAAATTCACTGATCGTCGTTCCAAAGCTGCGGACAAGCTCCAATTTTTCAAGGGTATCATCGTCATGGGAAGCGACCGCAATCCCGTGCTCATGGGCAAGCTGGGCAATCTCCGAGATGTCATCGATCGACAGCTTTTCCTTTGTCTGATGGTTATGGATTAGCACATCGATCGACGCATCGCTCATATTGTTGTAGCTTTTGACAGTATTCCGGTAGATTTCCAGATGGCGGTACTGCCCCTGGCCGGGTGTATGGTCCATAAAAGAAACAAGATGGACTTTGTCCTCCGTGATATAGCGTTTGAGATTGTCGATTTCCGCCACATTGTCAATCTCGAAGCGGGCATGGAATCGATGGCGGACCAAATGCTTTGTGCTGTGGCTCTGATCAATCAGATTAATGAACTTGCTGACATTTTCCGATTCGCGGATCGGTTTGTAGGAATACTCGGACCCTTTGTAAAGGGACAGCGAGTGGAACATCGTCGTGATTCCGTGCGCAATCAGCTGTTTCTCGGTTTCTCGTAAACTCAGCTCAAAGTCCATCAGCGAAGTCGGCCGGGGCGCCGCCATATGCTCAATATAATCGGAATGGATGTCGATGAACCCAGGCGCCACATACCCGCCGGCTGCATCGATCACCTCCATGCCTTCATGGAATTGAATCTCGCCTTTTGGAGCAATCTTCTCAATCCGGTCGTCCTTGATTAAAAGGTCATAGCCTTGCAGAATCGCCTCTTCGGTAATTAGCTGTCCATTTGTGATGACAAACAACGTAGTTCCCCCTCAATATGTAGATGGAAATCCTCCCCGCAAACTTCGTCCAGATGCGAGATCCAATTTTTACAGAGTATTTCGTCCTAATGAAATCCCATTTTTACAGCAAAGAATGTACCAGCTGCTGCGTGTATGGATGCTGCGGGTCCTCAAGAATCTGGTCGGTCAGCCCCTGCTCAATCACCTTTCCTTCGAGCATGACAAGGGTCCGGTCGGCCAGCATGCGGATGACGCCCAGATCATGGGACACGAGGACAATGCTGATGTTCAGCTCCCGCTGCAGGTTCTTGATTAGATCCAGCACACTTGCCTGCACCGACAAATCGAGCCCGGTCGTGACTTCGTCGAGCAGCAGCAACGGAGGGTTATTGGACAATGCTTTCGCAATCTGGACCCGCTGCTGCATTCCGCCCGAAAAGTTTTTCGGAGCCTCTTTGCGGCGGTGCACCGGGATGTTGACCTTGTTCAAAAGCGCCGTCCCTTTGCCTTCCATCATGCCGACATCGCGGCTTCCGGCCGCAATCAGCTTCTCGGCAATATTGCCGATCGAGGAGAAGTTCATTTTCAGACCGAGGATCGGGTTTTGATAGACTTTGCCCATCACATGGTTGCGGATATAGCGCTGCTGCTGGGAAGACTCCTGAAACAGGTTCTTTTCGCCATTTTCATAGTCTGCGAGATACGCCTCGCCGTCCGTTACTTCCTGGTCAAAATAAAGGCACTGCATCAAGGTCGATTTCCCGCTGCCGCTTTCGCCGACAATCCCGAGGACCTCGCCAGGGTATACGTCAAAGCTGACATCCCGGCATGCATAGACGGTTCCGCAAACCTGGCAGTAATTTTTAACAAGGGAAGCCGATTCCCCGCCTTCGCACTTTGGACAGCCAGGGCCATATTGCTTGTTCAGATTTTTTATCGATAAAACTGGGACTTCAAACTCAGCCATTTAGTTCACTCCAACTTTTTCGACTTCATTTAATTTTTCAAGGCAATAGCTTGTGTCATTGCACTGGTGGACCGTCTCATTTGTCGCCTCATCGACAAGCTCATCCAGAAACACGCCGGTTGAACCGCATAATCGGCATTGTTTGTCACCAAAGCTTTCCGGCTGGAATGGATAATCGTTAAAATCAAGCGACACCACCTTTGTGTAAGGCGGAACGGCGTACACCTTCTTTTCCCGGCCTGCCCCGAGCAGGATGAGCGCATCGTTTTGCTGCATTTTCGGGTTATCGTAGCGCGGGATTGGGCTCGGCGCCATCACATAGCGGCCGTTCACGAGCACGGGATGGTCGGCTCCGGTTGTCATGCTGCCATATTTCACAATCTGTTCAAACAGCATCAGCCAGGCCCCGCTGTATTCTTTTTCCGCATGAAGCTTTTTGGTTTGTGATTCGCTTGGCTCATAATAGCGGAGCGGCTCTGGCAGCGGCACCTGCAAAACGAGGATCTGTCCTTTCTTTAGCGGAACTTCGGGAATCCGGTGCCGCGACTGGATCAGCGTGGCCTCCGCCGTATGCTCGGTCGTCTCCACTCCCGTCGTATCGCAGACAAGCTTTTTAATGTTGACGGCATTGACCGATTCATCCGATCCCTGGTCGATGACCTTCAGCACGTCGTTTTTGCCAATCAGGGAAAGAGTCAACTGCAGGCCGCCGGTACCCCAGCCGCGTCCGATCGGCATTTCCCTTGAGGCAAATGGAACCTGGTAGCCGGGAATCGCGATTGCCTTCAGCGTCGCTCTGCGAATCTCCCGTTTTGAGCCTTCGTCAAAGAAGGCAAAGTTGTAGGCTGTATTCATCACGTGGTCACCTCTTGTTTTTCCTCTTTTTTCGTCTTCCGCACACTATCCAGCTTCGATTGGAAGGTCACATAATGAGGCATCTTCAAGTGCGAGATAAAGCCGGTTGATTCGACTGAATCAATATGGAAGAGGACGAACTCTTCATTGTGGCTTGGAAACTCAGTGTTTGGATGTTCAAGGCAGTTATCGAGGATCCCCATCGCGATCGCCTTCGTTTCGTTCTGCCCAAAACAGAGGCCATAGCCGATTTCAAACTCGAGCTCTTTTTTGCCGTATTCCTTTTCAACGGTCACCGGCATCAGCATTTCCACTTCCGTGACCTTCACTTCGCCGATGTAAAAGGCATCCTCTTCCTCAGTGCCCGCGCCTGCCGGATGGTCAATTGTGACCGGCAATGTTCCGACGCGAAGTTCGCCTACCGTCGGATGCAAAGCGCCGTAGCCGCGGATGACCGCATAGGCAAACGACGTCACCGCACCGGTCTCTCCCCTGGTCAAAATCTGGAGCCTTTGGCTTCTGCTTGATGGAAACTCAAGGCTTTCCCTCGTGACATCATCGGGTTCTGTGTCGTTGTTTTCGCAAGGAGGAATCAGCTTTTCCTTCCGCAGATAATCGATTACCTTGGGCAGAGCTTGCGATCCGGTTTCGCTTTTTGAGCTTTCGTTATGATAATGATGAAGCCACTCCTGCACCGTTTCGTCTGTCTCCTTTAATAAGCTGAAGTCCAGCAATCGGTGGGTATAATCAGTGGTCGCTCCAAGAATCTGGCCGCCTGGAATGTCTTTGAAGCTTGCCGAG
Source organism: Bacillus sp. FJAT-27251 (assembly GCF_001273925.1). Lineage (GTDB taxonomy): Bacteria > Bacillota > Bacilli > Bacillales > Cytobacillaceae > Mesobacillus_B. The sequence goes on from NZ_LIGG01000001.1 coordinate 560,379, forward strand.
ATTCTGCGCTCTACGTTCATTTCGCCGGACTGTATCACACGTGAGTAATGCTTCCGCGGCACGGTCGACCTGAATGCCCTTAACAGGAACACCGCTTCTTCCGGATTTCCTTCCGCCTGCTTGATGGCCAGGGCGGCAAGCTCTTCATTGTAGAGGCTGCTTTCTGACATCACCTGGTCAATCAGCCCCCGCATGCCGGCCTGGATTTTTTCGGTTTCAATCGCCTGCCCCTGCTGGATTCGTTCATATTTCAGCCGCTTGATGGACTCTTCAATCGCAATCGTTCCGCCTTTAACCGCTACATATCCCATTTAGGCTACCACCTGGCTTTCGGTAATTTGCGTCGTTCTCGGCAAGTAAAGGAGCTGATGGTGCTGATCAACGAACATCAAATCCACTCCCAGCGGGAATTCTTTGTTCTTATCCCGGCGGGCTTCCACCCAGCTGTCTTTTACATTCATGAAGACCGTTTCCGTTTCTTCAATGCCCGGTCCGGTCAAAAACAGCGGATCGCCGCTGATGACAGAATCCACTTCCGCAATGATCGTGGCAGAAGCATGCGGGTTTTTTAGTGTCCCGGGCTTCGCCTTTTCGAGCGCCTCCGTGAGCGCTCCCMTCCTGGCATCCCCCAGGATGAAGATATAATCTGCATACGCGGTTTCCGTTTGTTTGGCATATGTGAGCTGATTGATCAGTTTGGAAACTTTTTCGGCCTGATTGGAAATAACGCTGAACGTTACCTCCTGGTCCAATAAGGTCAAGGCCATGACGAGCAAAGAAGGGGAGCAGCCGGCGGTTGTACCAGCCAATTCGGCTTCCTTCCTCAAATCTGAAATATGGCCTGGCCTAGAGGCAGAGTCCACCATTTTGCGATAGACCGCTTGAAGGTCATGAACGGCATCCAGCTTCATTGTCTTTTCCTCCTTGTTTGGTTTTCGTGCAGTTTTGGCAGCTTGTCAGCATTCTGGCTGCGGCCTGTTGGCTACTGCACGTCCATTGTTTCAAAATCGACTTTTGTTTTTAAAATGGCCTGTCTGGCACCGTCCCTTTGCTGGCGAATGTTCTGCTCCTCTTGTTCAAGGAGTCCGGCCCAGCTGCCTGTTTCCGGAAGCTCAGCTTCATAGGCGGCGTCAATGACCGCAAGATTTTCGGCCAGCTCCGGGTAATCCCCAGCCACGATGCCGATTCCGATGGTTTCTCCGATTTGCACCTTGCATTCTGTAACAAATACCTCTCCCGGATAAAACAGGCTTTTTTGCGAGGTTTCCCGCATTTTCATCATGACCAGCCCGTTTTCCGGGGACTGGATCACCTCGACCTGGTAGTTCTGCCTGATGTTTTCGGCCAGCTGGGATGATAGCTTTTGAGAGCCGTGGATCAGGACTTCCGTTCTCCTTCTTCTCTTCATAAAAAGACCTCCGCATGTCTTTGTTCTACAAATTAAATCTATCTTGTTGCCAAGCTGGCGAACGTAAAAAAACAGTGAAGTTTGTACAGGTTTTGTAAAGGGGGCGTGAATGGGGGTGCAGGGGGCTTTGGGGGGACTGCAGAATCAGTCAGGGCTGGATGAATCGCTGGGCTATTCGGATTCGGAGTGAGGGAAATCCCCTTGAGCTGTCCGAATACCGCCCTCATTCGGACCCGGATTGCTTGAAAACCGCTTCTTCGGTCACCAAGAGGGCGTATTGGTTACCGCTCTCTACCTTTTGTCCCTTCTCTCGGTCACCAAGAGGGCGTATTGGTTACCGATCACTTCCTTTTGGTCCTCTCCCCGGGTCACCAAGAAGGCCCTTTGGTTACCGATCACTTCCTTTTGGTCCTTCCCTCGGTCACCAAGAGAGCAAAAAAAGCCCGGGGAGAAAACAAAAACTGCTTTCTCCTCGTGCTTTTTTAACGAACAAATCAGACGGCCCTTTGGTTATAATTTTCACTTATATCACATACGTAAAGCAATCGCTTCGATAATGGATCCTAGAATATTCCAGGACCGTGCCGGTTTTTTTATCCAAACAGCCGGATTCCAGATGCAACAGCGGGACAAGGCTCGGGCACTTCAGCAGCTCCCGTTCCATCTCATTTGGAAATACGATGCTCAGCTGGCTGCGCATCGGCTCGAATTCGGTATAACCTTGCTGCCGGTAATACTGAAAAATGGAGCTGATCTGCTTTCCCTCGTTTTCAATATTATTGAAAACAGATTGAGGCAGAAACGAGGTATGCAAAGCGATCGGGCAGTCATCCACGATCCGCAGCCGGCTGACCTTATAAACGGCTTCCCCACTGTCCGCATGCAACGCATGGTAAACCGCCGAATCATAGTCAATCTCTTCGCAGCCAAGTGTGATGGTCCTGAAATCATGCTTCAGCTCTTGCATTTTTTCACTGAAAGAGACATCTCCAGTCAAGATCAGGGGAATTTGCAGCTTCCGGTTTTGCACATAGCTGCCTTTTCCTTGCTTCGAAAAAATATAGCCCAGCTCCTGCAAACGTTCGTATGCTTTCCGAATCACCATTCTTGGCAGCTTATATTCATCTGCCAATTCATTTTCGGAAGGCAATTTTTCATTAGGTTTATATTTTCCTTCCCGTATTTCCGAAATCATCCGGTCGACCAGCAATGCCTTCTCTGCCATCAGACGATGCTCCTTTCGAGACCCATTCTCGTGTATCCCTTCACCATTTTAAGAGAATGTGGATGTTTTTATTGGAAAATCCCCCGCAAAAGCCTGAGGCCGCCCTTCAAGGGCCAAACACCAAAGTTCGTTACCCCTCATCCATGCTTTTGGATAAAACTTTCAACATCATTCAGTTCATCAAAATGCTGTTCAAGCTTTGCCCTTGGCCAGTCCCACCAGGCAATCGAAAGCAGGCGTTCGGCGGTTTCGCTGGAAAATCTTCTTTTTATCGGCTTGGCAGGCACACCGGCGACGATGGTGTAGGGCTCGACATCCTTTGTGACGACCGCGCCCGATGCGATGACCGCTCCTGTGCCAATCGTGACATCTTTCATGATAATCGCACCGTGGCCAATCCACACATCATGGCCGATTTTCACCTTATGCGTCCTTCTCCAGTCAAAAAAGGCTTCATCATCGCCCTCCGCAAAATTGTACATCACCTTCCGGTAGGTCATATGATGCTGCGTGACCCGGTCCATCGGGTGCTGGACCGGATTGATGCAGACATGGGAGGCGATGCTGCAAAACTTCCCGATTTCCGTATAATTTACCGTCACATCGTCCATGGTGTAGGTGTAATCTCCGAATGAGCTTTCGATGATTTTATTATGGGAACCAATTGAGGTCCATTCTCCTGCATGGCTGTTAAGGACCAGGCTGGTTGAATCAATGCTTGGAGCTTTCGACAATTTCCGTTCTGTTTTCGGCTGGTAGATTAGCGTCATTCAGGCCTTCAGCTCCTTTGCAGCCATTTCTCTTCTTGCTTTAAGCTCTTCGATGATTCCCGCTCCCGGGCTTTTGCTGCCAATTAGGACAGGCTCCTCCCCATAACCACCGTGAAAATCGGAACCGCCTGTCATAAGCAGGTTGTATTCCTCAGCAAGCTCTTTGGCGGCCTGTTCATGCATGCTGTCATGCAAGGGATGCCAAACCTCAATGCCCTGCAGGCCTGCCTTAACAAGCTCAGGCACCATTTCGAAATTGCCATACTGACCCGGGTGGGCAAGGACCGGAACACCGCCGGCGCGGCGGATCGCCTCAACAGCGGTTTTGGCATCCATGTATTTCATTGGGATAAAGGCGATTCCAGGGGGCTCTCCATTATGGCCCCGATTGAAGAGTTTTTTATAGAGGGGACCGTAAATCGTATCCGTATAGCCTGCCTCGATCAGGGCATGCATAATATGCTGCTTGTACACCCCGGTACCGCCATGCGCAAGCTCCAGACAGTGCTCCCATGTAATCTCGTAGCCCCCGGCAACAAGCCGGCGGACCATCTCCTCCGAGATTTTATGCCTTAGTTCGACCAGCGGCTGGCAAACCGCCTCGATTGCCCGATGCCCCGGCTCGACATAATAGCCGAGAATATGGACTCGGCGCCCCCGCTCGAAATCAAATCCTGATATCTCAATCCCGGGAATGACCTCAATCCCAACCTTCTTCCCTGCTTCCACGGCTTCCTCCAGTCCCAGCGTCGTATCATGATTGGTGACCGCCAAATGCGTCACCCCCTGCTCAAGCGCCAGCGACAAAACCTCTTCCACACTTAATGGACAATCAGAAATATTGGTATGACAATGCAGCTCCACCTTCATCCGCGTTCCCTCCTTCACCTTTCTTTAAAGATAACTTGATGCCAGGCAAAAAAGGTTAAGCCCACGTAAAAATCATGTAAAGATGCACGGGGACGGTTCTGCCCCATGTTCTGCTAGTGACAGTCCAGGCAACGGGTAGTACAATAGGAGGCAATGTTGCAACGAGAAGGAGCTAATTTAAATGTCTTATAAAATGATTGTTTTGGATTTGGATGATACGCTGCTTCGTGATGATCATACGATTTCGGAGCGCACGAAAGAGGCCTTGATGAAGGCGCAGGAGCAAGGGGTAAAGGTCGTTCTTGCCTCTGGCCGCCCTACGCCCGGGATGCTGCACATTGCCGACGAGCTGTCTTTGGCCCAATACGGCAGCTTCATCCTTTCTTTTAACGGTGGAAAGATCATCAATTATTCTACTAAAAAGGAAATGTTCAGCAGTACATTGTCTTTGCCGCAGGTTAAAAAGCTTTATGAGCTAAGCCAGCACGAAGGCGTTGACCTCCATACGTACGTGGGCCACGAAATTATTGCCGAAACCGATAATCCTTACACGAGAATCGAATCACAGCTCACAGGGCTGCCGGTCAAACTGGTGGAAGATTTTGTTGAGGGTGTCGAGGAAGAAGTCGTGAAAGTGCTGATGGTCGGCGATCCTGATAAAATGAAAACTGTCGAAGCGAAACTCCAGGTGGAACTGGCAGAAGAGTTCAGTGTCATGCGTTCCAAGCCTTTCTTTCTTGAGTTCACCGAAAAAGGTGTCACAAAAGGGACAAGCCTGAACCAGCTGATCCAGGCTTGCGGCATCAAGCGCGAAGAAGTGATTGCCATGGGCGACAGCTACAACGACCAGGCGATGATCGAATTCGCCGGCCTTGGCGTTGCGATGGGAAATGCCCCTGACGATATTAAGGAAATCGCCGATCATGTCACAGACACCAATATGAACGACGGCGTGGCCAAGGTTGTCGAAGAGTTTGTGCTGAGGCATTTGGTAGAAGCTTAATTCATGCKGGACGGGGGGACAGGTTCACTGTCCCCCTTCACACCTTCCTCGCCGGGACGAGGGACCTGTCCCCATGTCCCACACGATCAATCACACTTTTGGATATCCCGGTGATTCTCGAAATTTGTCTTACCGTTGTCCCTTTTAGCTCTTTTAGTTGGGCCAAAATCAGATCCCTTTCTGTCTTCTCCATTTGCTGCAGGGTGCTGTTATCCTTGATTCCTAATTCGTGGAGGAATTCTTTTACCTTGTGATCAGGCATCCTCACTCTTATCTGGTGCTCCAGGCATTGATCCTCATTGGCTTCCATCATGCAGGCCATAAACATTTGAATCGCTGTCCTCCTGTCGGGAGAAAACAAATCAAGTCCCTGGTCAATATCGACAATTTTTCTTTTATGAACATATTCCCGGATGCTTGTCCACTGGCGGTCAAAAACGTTTTGAACAATCCCTGCCTTCAGCGGATTTTGATGGATATACCTTAGAACGGTTAAAAAATACCGTGCACTATCGACCGCTTCGCTTTTAAACCGGTCCTGGAATAAGTGCCCACACCGATCATATTTCAGGTTATACCAATATACATAACTCGAGCTGATTCTCTTCATGGCTTCTGAAATCGTGTCCCCCGATTCCTTTATTAATAGATGGATATGATTATCCATCAAACAGTAGGCATATAGCTCAAATCTGCTAATCTCTTTATATTTTTCAAGTGTCTCCAAAAACTTCGATTTATCGGCATCATCCTCAAAAATAGTCTGCCTGTTTATTCCTCGCAGCATAATATGATAAATTCCATTAACACTCTTTCTCCTTGGTTTTCTTGGCAAATAAACATCACCTCAATACGAATCGGTCATTTAACTCTTGTTTTCGGGATTTATTTTTTACAAGCGGGGATTTATTTTCTTGAATTTCAGAAGGGGTCTTTAAGTGAAGTTGAAGCTGATCAGGGAAAAGGATAGAAACCAAAAAGGGATTACTTTTTCAATTCCATGCAAATTTTATAACTCCTGCAGTAACTCGAGGGAATTGTGACGATTTTGGGGCAAAGGGGACAGGGTGTGAGCTGACCCCCAAATGTTAGAGTTTTGATTATGCAGCTAATTGGCTGGTATGGTTCCGGTATTGAACCGGGCTCATACCAGCCAATTTTTGCTTAATACGTTTGTTATTATAATAATCTATATATCTCCCAATTCTCTCAGTTAACTCTTTAACCGTACACAATGCCTCGCCATAATACATCTCTTGTTTTAGAATGCMAAAAAAGTTCTCCATGGGGGAGTTGTCTAAACAGTTTCCTTTTCGTGACATACTTTGAAAAACCTTATTTTCCTTAAGTGCCTTAACCCACTTTTTATGCTGATATTG
>NZ_LIGG01000001.1:567748-589414 GCF_001273925.1 Bacillus sp. FJAT-27251
AGCACCAAATCTCTCATATACTTTTATCCACCTGTCAACTTCTGACTTTGACTTGATCCCATGCTTCCTGGCCAGTGGTCTAATTCCTAATTTCCCCTTTTGATATTCTCTGACCACCATTAATTTCAAATCATCACTATATTTTTTAGTCAAAAGAAACACCCCAAAAGATTAGATTTTGACTCTAACTTTTGGGGTGCACGCCAGTGCCTGTCCCCCTGTCCCTACACGACGCTGTTTTTGATGGCGTTGCTGTCACTGGCATCGGGGTCGATGACGGTGGCTGCTGGTACAGCTACCGGGGACAAGTCACCGTTTTGCTCTCCAAACGCTTGATTTCGCTTATAGGTGACAAGCTGGTCAATGATTTGCAGGGTTCCCATATTGGCTACTGCCCCGTTATCAATTGTATTTATTTTAAACCCAAGAACATTGATGGCCATTGGAGAAACGAAAAACATAGAAATCCTCCTTCTTTTCGCAGCTTATGAAACAAAACGCCCTATAAAAAGCTTGATTTCATTGCATTGCTATCAGAGACATCCGGGTCCGATACCCAGGAGCTGGAAAGGATTGTCGGCGAGAGATCCCCATTTTGCTCTCCGATCCCCTGGTTCCGTTTATACGAGACAAATTGATCCAAATGCTGGCTCGGACCCAGATTGATGACGGCTACATGGTCAACGGCATTTACCTTAATTCCTAAAATATTGAGTGATACAGGTGCAAAATTCATTTCATTCCTCCTAATGGAGTAGGAAGATTAGCTGTTTCAAAGGAAGAATTGGAATCAATTTGATCCCGGTCATCCACAGCGCTTCTCGTCCCGACAAAATTGGTTCCATCCCCCATATTCTGACCCAGCCCCTGGTTTTTTTTATCGGAATTATGCCATTCTGCCAAAAGATTTTGCCCCACATTGATTGCCGATGCATTCTCAAATGAATTGACTTTAATGATATTAATATTGATATTGATGTATGGAACAGGACCTGCCATTAAAATCCTCCTAACTGTTCCTGCTCAAAGGGGTCGAACAGTATTTTTCTCTGCGTTGGAATCCTCAACATCATGATCCAAAGTAGAGCCTGCTATGCCAATCTTCAAACACCCATCCCCCAGCTGCTGGCCCCAACCCTGATTTTTCTTCGCCTTTACATTCCTGTTTTTTTTCAGGGTGGAACTAAAGGAGACAGAACTCCCATGATCGATATTATTCAATTTCATACCGGCAATATTGACGTTTGTTGGTAAAAAGAACATGAGTCATGCTCCTTTCTTTGCATTGATCCCGGGCTGCCCGTGGATGACGCACCCCTCCACTCCGTATCCCAGGGTACTTAAACTATATGAGCGCTGCCTGAAAAATATGTTTCCAGCCACAAGGTCCGGCTAATGGACAATTTTTATGAATGATTTACTAAATCACAAATACCATTAATTATATATGAAGAAAGGTACGGGGATTCATACAAGGGGGATGGTCCATCATGGATATGAATAAAATCTTGGAATGGATGGATTTAGCGAAAAAATATCAAACCGGTGATTTTTGGGACGGGATATTTGATCAATCCTCCTTTGATGAATGGATGAAAACTCAATTCAATTCAGCCAAACCGGGTGAAAGTGCTGTAAAGACGGGACAGAGTAATAAATTTCCTCCCACGGATATTTACATGACCGAGGAGGAAGTTTTGTTAATTTCGGCCTTGGCGGGCTATGCAAAGGAAAATATTCAATTGTCGGTTTCGGGAACAAGCCTGTTAATCAAAGGAGACGACCATCAAATGACGACAGGAGAGCCTGTGCAGCGGGAAAGATATCACGGACCCTTTGAACGCTTGATCCAGCTTCCTGAACCTGCGTATCCCAACCAAATCCGGGCCAAATTTTACAATGGACTTCTGTTTGTTTCGTATAAACGGCAATTTGCACAAGCAGAACGGGTGGATATTGAGTAAGGGTCGGGAAAATAAACAGATTGAATGCGGGGAGACAAGATGTCGATGAAAGGGATGTTCAATCAAAAAGGCCAAAAGAAAAATCCAGCTGATTGGGAAAAGCAGGTTTTAAGGATCAATGCCCTTGAAGTTCAACTAAAGAGCTTATTGGAGTTTGAGAGAAAGATTCGAGCCTCCATGTACAGCGGGGAAAAACAGGAACGCGAGCGAGTCAAGGCCCCGGCGAGGAATGTTCAGGCAGAAAACATCGAGACTGCCCAGAAGTTCAAGGTGATGAATCATAAATTGGAGCAACTGGGACAAAGAGTGCATTCACTGGAAAATTTGCTTGAGCGGCCTGCTCAAGTACCCCCTCCTCCAAGCAAAAAGGAAAACAAAGTCGATGAACATCTCATCCAATTCTTCGAACAGCTTATGCTAGAAAAACAGGCCATATATCTCCAAAGGGAGAAACAGTTGGTGGACAAGATCCAGACCTTGGAAAATCATGTCACAGTCCTCCACGACAGGATAAAAGCTTCTTCCCCGGATCCATCAAGTCTGGAAGAAAATCGGCAGACGCCAACCGAGGATCGTTCCACACCTCCAAATGATGAGAGGGAAGTTTTTTATAAGCAGATCGAAATGAAAATACAGCTTCTGGAGCACCATTTTTTATTGGCAAATGAGGTCCAGGCTGGATTGCTGAAGCAAATCGAGGAGCTTTCGGAAAAAAACGAGGTATTAATGAAACAAATGGACGAATCGGAAGTTTCTCCGAAAAAGGACGAACCAATGCTGCAAACTTTATATGTTGACAAGTTATACGTTGAAAAATATGAGCAAAACAATAACTTTGCCCAGCTGGGGATCAAAAGTTTAAGCGGAGCCTTAAATATTGGCGCGACATACGGGAAAGATACCATCCCCAAGGAAGTCACGGAGCAAGTTAAGGAGGACATGGCAAAAATGAAGGAAATGAAAGAGGACATGGCAAATAAACAGACCGGCAAAAACCGGCCTGATGACCTCCACCAGGATGAGTCATCCTCCGATGATGACTCCAGCCCGCCCGAGGACAACCCTCCGTATACGGATATTGTGATTGAGGATGATTAAGGGACAGCGGGACAAGGCACCTGTCCCTCTGTCCCTTAGTCTTACCACAATAAGAACGAAGCCAAAGAGATTCCGACGATGGCGCCTATTGCGATTCCCCAGCCGAATCCCCAGCCGCCACCGTAATAACCGTATCCAAAGCCCCCAAGGTTTCTTCCGCCTCGCATCGGCTGCAGGTACACCCTGTTTCCCGTGACACGATGAATAATTCCCCTGTGAACCCTGCCATCGCGTGTCCTGATGACAACCGCCCTGCCTCTATATCGGTTACATAAACCATGATAATATCCGATTGACATAAAATCCCTCCATTCCAATTGAGTACAGAATATCCTATGCGGTTCAATTACAAGCCGTATAGGACAGACACACCAGACTTTAAGCGGAATGACGAAAATTTTTAAATAGCCCAAAAAATAAAAAGTTGGGATTTTATCCATGCCAATGAGCGTGGCCTCACATAGACTATTGTAAATAGCGTGGAGGTGATATACATGAGCGGAGGCGGAGGCTACGCTGGCGGTTTCGCCCTAGTAGTTGTATTGTTTATTCTTCTTATCATCATTGGAGCTTCTTGGTGGGGTTACTAATTCGTAAAAAAATAAACAGATAGGAGTGGATCAAATGGGCTTTGGATGCTGCGGATTTGGCGGCTACGGCGGTTATGGCTATGGTGGATATGGTGGCGGATATGGCTTTGGCGGAGGATTCGCGTTAATTGTCGTGTTGTTTATCCTTCTCATCATCATCGGTTCTTGCTGCTACTAATGAATCGGAAACAAGAAAAGGGTGCCGGAACAAAACGGCACCCTTTTTTCTATCGTTTCTTCAAGGGGAAAACTGGCACGATACGGTGGAGAGCATGTCTTTTGATGATGAAAAATGGGTTGCTGCATATTTCCCAACCAGGTAATAACCAACAGAATAGCCCGCCATCTTAGGGTATAAAGGGGATCCGTACATAAGCTGATGGTGTTTGCGGTCTGTTTTTAAAATAGAGCGGTTGGGCGCAATGTATGCTTCCCACATTTTAAGCAGCTCTTCATCTGTATAAAGTGATATCCAGGATGACAAGTGTTTTTCCCCGAAACGTTCCCGGACAGCATGTTCGGCTAATCCTTCCAAAATGATGCTATCCAGCAATGTGTAATCACCTTCATGCTTTGGGTAATGAGTCAAGCGGCAAACATGATTGTATTCATGTGTCAGCAATGATTTTATTTCAGCCGCATCATTCTCCTCCGAAATGAATAAAAATAATTTATCTCTAAAAGCTAGTCCCGACTTCCCATTAAATTCAAGATTCATCGTTGTGTTACTTGTATCGGAGGGGAAAATATAAATCGGAATATCCGGGCCTTCCCACAGCTCCTGCAGCACCTCTGCCTCATTTCCCACCATCCTCCACACGTTTCTTTCCTGTAACTTTTTGATTACCTCCTTTCCATTCGGAAGAGGATAGTACATTCCATGGAGCAATAAATGGTCATAGATCTCGGAGGCATAGGCACCATCAAAAAGACCTGTTAATTTTCCGCAAATCTCAATTGGCCGATCATAAGCTTCCGCCAGCCATCGATCCGTCCGAATGACGCTCATTTTAACACCCCTAACGAGTTAGCATTCTTATAAGATATGCCTGGCGCAGGATGCAGTTACTTTCGCGTAAAGATAAATACCTTCAAAAAGCCCAATCCGGGCGCCCGCTATCCCAAACAGTTCCTTTGCACATATGATATAGCACCCAACTTTTTATCGAGCCGGTTTTTAATAAATCAGCTCAGGCTGAAAGGAAGGGTCAAATTTAAGCAAAAGATGGTGGAAAGGTGAAATACACATATCTTGATTGTTTGGCATCCTTTGGTATTGGAGGCGCCCACCCTGGCGGACTTCAATTGACCAAAGAGATTTTGTCAAAGGAAGAAATAACGGAAACAAGCACCATATTGGACGCCGGATGCGGTACAGGACAAACTTCTGCCTATATCGCGGAAACGTACAAATGCAGCATAACCGGTTTGGACCATAATGAAATGATGGTGGAAAAAGCGAAACAAAGATTCCAATCTAAAAATCTTTCGGTCGAAGCCAGGCATGGAAGTGTCGAAAACTTGCCGTTTGGTGAAAAATCCTTTGATATGATTCTCTCGGAATCTGTCCTCTCCTTCACGGATGTGACGAAAACCATCCCTGAGCTAAGGCGGGTTTTGAAGCCTGATGGTGTTTTATTGGCGATTGAAATGGTTCTTGAGACACCACTTCCCAAGGAGGAACGGGCAACCTTAACCAAGTTTTACGGAATTCCCCGGATATTGACCGAAGCCCAGTGGAACACCCTTTTCCAAAAGGCCGATTTCCAGCATATCCATATGGAGAAGTTTACCCTGTCGTTTGATGAACCAGAATTCGAAAATGCGTCTGATTTTTCACTATCCGAACAGCTGGATGAGGAGTTATATTCTATCCTTGACCAGCATCTGGAATTAACAGAAAGGTATAAAAAGAATCTTGGCTTCCGTGTGTTCAGGTGCTGTGTTTGAAACAATGGATGTAAGGGGCTATGTACGATGGCGATAAGAAAAGCGACCCAACAAGAACTCCAGGAAATCCTCGGCTATTCCCGGGAAGTGTTCCAGGAATCGACCATGGGATTGGTTGAGGCGGCTGAAATTCCAGAACCCCTCTTTTCAGAAGGCGATGGTTTTTATCTGGTTTATTCAGAGAATAACGTCATCAAAGGATGGATCGGGATGACGAGTACATGGAGCCCTTTTGGCGAGACAATGGTTGGGGTCATTACAGAGGTTTATGTGCTTCCGGACTATCGCAGGAGCGGGATTGCAAGGCAGTTGTGCATCAAAGGGATGAACGCCTTGCAAGAACAGGGGCATCATAAGGTGCAGCTCAATGTGTTTGCGGGCAATGATGCAAAACAGCTTTATCATAAGCTTGGCTTTCATGAAGTGTCCATTTTAATGGAAAGAAGGATTGGTGCTGACATATAAAAACTGGTCACCCAAAAACTTGCCTGTGAATAATTTGGAAAGGAAGTAAATCAGAGGAAGTCGCTTCATGCAGCCAAATAGTTACCAGAATTCCCTTTATGACGCAAGGGACCATGATCACCATGAAAAATGCAGAAGACATTTGTTTCAATTTGTTCAGGTTGAGCTAAAGGATGGCACCGTTATCCAAGGGATTCTTCACAGCTATGACAGAGATAAAATGTACATTTTGATGCCTAAACATCATGGCCATGAGCACCACGAGCATCACCATCACGACTCGATGCATACCGGGGATGGCAGCAGACAATTCTTTCCGTTCTTTGGCCCATTTGGATTGTTTGGTTTTCCGTTCTTTGGAATCAGAAGTTTTGGACCGTTTTTTATTTAACTGCAGGAAGGAAAGACTTGCCGACTGTTGGCAGGTCTTTTTTATGCAAAAGCAAAAGGGCTTCCAAACGGAAGCCCTTGAAACTATTTCGTACATACATATACCCTATGCCCTAAAACATTCTGATATTTGGCCATAATATAAACATGCTGATTCAACACGGGGTACAGTTCGGGTTCAATATAATTAGAATAGTAGAATTCGGGAATGGGATTCTGCTGGAAAGAAGGGTCCTGTTTGCGGATCCTGATCCCTTTAAATCCGGCTTGCTGCAAAAAAGCCAGCCAATCCCTTTCCATCAGCAGGGAATCCAGTCCGTAAAATCGGGTGATTTCCTCCTTGCTTCCCGGATCAATGGGATGTTCGAGGGTCAGCTCATTGGCGATAAAACGGCCGCCGCCTTTTAATAAACGGAGTATTTCGGCAAGGGCCCTTAGTTTATGGACGAAAGCAAGGACCGATTCAGACAGAATCAAATCAAATGCTTCATCCTTTAGGGGACATTCCTCGATTGAGCCTTGGATGATCTTGACCGGCAATTGGGACCTTGCCATTCTCGCTTTCGCTTTTTCGACCATGACAGGGTTGATGTCGATCCCAGTAACGATGGCTCCGTATTGGGCAGCCAAGTAGGCGGCGGTTTGCCCAGTCCCGCAGCCTACATCTAAAATGCGGGTTCCAGGGGTGATTTTTTCAGCCTTGAAGAGTTCCTTTGTGAGTTGGATTCCCCCCGGATGGGCGCCTCCCACGCCGAACTTGGACAGGAAATTTAAATAGATGGATTTTTCGATTCTAACCACCTGCTTAATGTAAATTTATCAATCTGGTTCTTCCCCTTTTTCCGTCAGATAGGATTCAAATGATTCCATCATATGCCTCATCCATCTATCATGAATCTTGGCTTTATTATCAATGATGTTATTAAAGGAGCTTTGGTCAGGAAGCAGCGAGAATAAATATGGGTCAGGCTCTCCCTGCAAATCATTCGTATTCACCTCGATCATCCACAGGTTTCCGCCCTGGTCCAACCCAAAATCAATTCCCACTTCCGTGAAGAAATGGTATTGGTCAAGCATATGGCAGATTTCCATGGAGACTTCCTTCAATGTATCAGTTGAAAATCGGCGTTCAGGATCAGGGAATAATGCCGAAATCACTTCATCGGTTGGCTTTACGGAACCATTGCTGATTTCAACATTCGATACAATCGATCCATCCCCGCCAATTCTCACCAAATCACCCGCATACACCCATGAACCATCCATCTCCTTATACAAATGAGGCCGGATATCAAAGGGATGGCCGCCATACGAGACTGTTGGGATTCCCCTTTGGATGATGGTGCTTTTATCATCGTAAAATTGGCGGATTTTCTCGCAGGCTTCATTAAAATTGTGAAGGATGGCGGCTTCCTGGCCCTGGATCGTCCAAACAAAGGAATTCCCGCTTTGCTCCAGGGTACTGATGCCTTTCCCGCCCCAGGAGTCAACAGGCTTTATATAAAGAAGGTGATATTCCTGAAGCATGGATCTCAAAGCCTCTCTTGACAATAATTCCGTATCGGGGATTTTGACCTTTTTTATCGAATGACGCACAAGCAATTTATGCATCTCCCATTTATTGATCGACTCCCTGTTAGGATCCACAATGGGTGCCATGCCTTAATCCTCCCATGATTCCATCAATGGATTTTCCAGAAGCTGAGTGATTTTATTTTCGCCATCCACATAGGCGACCTTTGTTTTTAAAGTGCGGATTTCCTCTTCAGTAAAGATCCCGGTACTTAATATAATCACCAGGTCTCCCCTGGAAAAAAGATGGGCTGGCGGGCCGTTCAAACAAATCCTGCCCGAATGCGCCTCCCCGGGAATGGCATAGGTTTTCCAGCGGGTAGCATTGCGAAGATTGGTCACTTGAACGATCTCATAAGGCAAGAGATCGACTGCTTTCATTAGTTCCCGGTCGATGGTGATGCTCCCGGGATAGTCCAGGTGCGCCTCGGTTACGGTAGCCCGATGGATCTTCCCTTTGCACATGTAACGCTGCATGATATCCCTCCAAAAATGTGCCTATTTCCAACTGTATATAAATATGAGGTATCGAAATAAAATGTGTCACGGACGGGGTCAGACCCCTTTTCCCTTTTCCTGAATGATGAAGGGAACCATCAGGAGCGTTCAAGCATAAACTAATCAATAACTACGAATATTTAGGACTGAATGGATTGAATCGTAAACCAATCATGAATCAGTTTCAGCTAGGCCAAATATCTGTCAATACGATTGACACCGCTTCTGGAATTTTCATAGGGACGAATTATGCACAAAACTGGTCATCTCACCGAAAAAATAATTATGGTTTTGGATCGGTAAGTGGTTCTCAGGTGGAAAATAACATTAGCTACGTAATGGATCAGGATGGAATTGATACCCCAATCGAAAATTATCCTTGTATCTTATATGATGGAAATAGAGCAGGAAATTCAAATGAAATTGATATTGGTGAAATCAACGTAAATGTATTGGATACATGCGCGGCCGTTTCCGTAGGAGAAAATGACTTGAATGCATGGAGTGCCCACAGTAAGCGCAATGCGGGCCAAGGACGATTCGCCGGTGACATCCAAAATACACAAAACTCTTCGCTTATTTTGGATAGCGACGTGATTGACAGTGAAATGAATGATTACGGTTAAAGGGCTGATTTTGAGGCAAAAAGGAGGAGGATTTATGTGGCCATTGCTTTTACATTGGGTGCAATCAATATAAATTCTCAAAATACAAATTCAGCGGTTGCAGTTGGTGAAAATCAATTACCAGCATGGGCGGCACACAGGAAGACCAATAACGGGAATGGTTTCTTTGCAGGAAATGTATTTAACACAGGGAATGTAGCTAACGTAATCGATCCTGACGGTGTGGATGGAATGATGAATAACCAAAATATTGCTCCAAGTGTGCAAAGCCAAGCTCTTTAATCATAAGGGCTTGATTTTTTTTATAAGGAAAGCCGGAGGTGGGAATCTTTGGGCAATTCCTTAACATACCGAACTGGCAAAGGCATATAGTTAAAGTAAAGGCTTTTTCTGCAAGGATCACAGTCCATCCATACGGGGAGGTCAAATGAGTGGTAAAACCTCATGATCATTCTGCTATCAAAAAGACGCTGGGAGAGGACTTTAACGAGCTATTAGATGAAATTGCTCCCTTCGTGGGGCCCAGGGTGGATGTATACGAATCAGATGCCCATTTGATGATTTCCGCCGATTTGGCTGGAGTCCGGAAAGAGGACCTTTCTTTAAAATGGAAAAACAGCTTTCTGGTGCTGGAAGGAAAAATTCACAATGAACACTTGAAGGCTTCTTATAAGAAAATCCGAAACGAACGCTTTTATGGCTCTTTTAAAAGGGAGGTGCCGGTTCCCCGCAACTGTGAAACAGGACAGATACTGGCAACCCTGGAAAATGGCGTTTTATTGATTACCATTCCTTTCCGCAATGATAAAGATTCCAGATGAAGGAGAATTATGATGACTTCAATTAAATATGGGAGTTTAAAAATTGATGCCTTAACAGCTTCATCCGGATTGTTTATCGGCACGAACATACATAAAGGGAGGAAGAGCCAGTCTTCCATCAACGAGGGGTTCGGAACGGTAAAAGGCAAACAAAATAAAGTGAGAGGAAATACCTCGATGATGAAGAAAAAAACCTAAAAAGGAATTGGATTGATGGAACAAGAAAAGATGATGCATACACTTGAAAAGCTGGCAGATAAAATCAATTCGCTTGAAGCCTCCATCCATGACAGAACCAATCCTCCCATCATCGTAAAAGTGGATGTGAAGGAACTCCATCTCAACGAATTGACCCTGGAAGAATTGGCCTTTCATCTTGATAAGCTTGATATCAAAGAAATCAGCGGAATGCTCAATCTGGGCAATACCTTTTCTCCCCGAGTCCATCCTAAATCGAAGCCTAAACAGCCACCCTCCCATGAGAATCCTGAACCTCGAGAAGAGGAAGAACTTAATGAAATCCAAGTCCAAGTCAATCATAAATCGGTGCCGTATACCATAACTGAGGAAAAGGGTGATTGACCTTGAAACGATTTTCCCCGTCATTTTTTATCGGCCATATTTCCATCGGTACCGTCGAAGGAGCTTCCTGTGTGAATTTGGGCAATAATCTTCCTAGCGGGTTTGTAAATTATAAAAAACAAAACCAGGGATTCGGTTCCATTTCCGGTGACAACAACGATATCCATGAAATTATGGCAACGTTGGAAGAAGAGGATATTCATGATACGTTCCATTACGATGGAATCGAAGACGACACATCCTCGCAGGTATTGAAGCAGATCGAAAACGAAATGATGGGCACAGAAGTGGACATTGAAGGACAGGAAGAGCCGGAGTAATGGGACGCGGGGTCAGGCACCTTTTTACAGGGCCAGACCCCCGTCCTTTTTAGTATTTGTAAGACTGTCCGCCATCAATTGGGATCACTGCGGCGTTGATGAAGTTGGCTTGATCGGAAAGCAGGAACGCGGCCAGATAGCCTACTTCTTCCGGTTTTCCGAAGCGCTTCATTGGGTTTGGTTCAACAAATTGCTTGCCTACTTCTTCCCAGTTGTCCGGATCCATTTGCTTTAAGGAACCTTCCACCATCGGGGTCATGATCGCACCAGGTGCAATAGCTTTAATACTGACTCCATATTGGCCATATTCGATGCCGGAGTTTCTCGTTAGCCCGACCACACCGTGCTTGCTTGCCGCATAGCCGGATTGATTTCCTACCCCGCGGATGCCGCCAACGGAAGCCGTGTTGACAATGGAACCAGAACCTTGTTCCTTCATGACTTTCAATACATATTTCATCCCATAGAAAACACCGTTCAAGTTGATGTCGACAACCTTCTGGAACTCCTCGATGCCATAATCCTCGGTTGGGTTTTGCTTCCCTTCGATTCCGGCATTGTTGAAGAATCCATCGATTCGGCCAAACTTTCTACGGTCTCATTCACATAGCTTTCTACCGCTTTTTCATCGGCCACATTCGCTGTGATCAGGAGGACTTCCGCATTCGGCGCCACTTCTGTTATTTTGCTTTTCGTTTCTTCCAGCGCCCCAGAATTCAAATCCACCAGCGAAAGCTTGGCTCCTTCCTTCGCTACCTGCAGAGCAGCAGCCTGTCCCAAACCGGACGCTGCACCTGTAATCAAGACAACTTTTCCATCAAAACGATTGCTCACGAAACATTCCTCCTTTTGTTCAGGCTCTTACTATTCCCTAAGCAGCTCTTTTTAAAAAGCAAGGGGGCCAGCCTCCATTGCTGATTTTTCGTGAAGCAGGGGGGACGGTTCTCCTGCTTCATTTCTGACTTTACGTGAAGCCAAGGAATTCATAGGCGGAGAAATTCCGGTTAATGCATATTGCAGGGGCTCAAAAAGCAGAAATTAGCGGATTTATTCCGGTTAACCTCTCAAAATAGGCCTAAATTTTAGGATTAGATGCATATAAACGGAAAAACTCCCCTTATATTCCGGGAAATGATGGTATTTCCCAACT
Source organism: Bacillus sp. FJAT-27251 (assembly GCF_001273925.1). Lineage (GTDB taxonomy): Bacteria > Bacillota > Bacilli > Bacillales > Cytobacillaceae > Mesobacillus_B. The sequence goes on from NZ_LIGG01000001.1 coordinate 579,775, forward strand.
TAAACGGAATTCCTCCGTTTATGATTGAGCAAAGGGACGGTTCTCCCGCTTCATTTTTACAAAATGATGCAGGAGAACCGTCCCCATATTCTACTCTCTAATCATCTTCAGCCTGGACATGTGCGTCAGGTCTGACATACCGGATAAAGCCAGGGAGACTTCCGTTTCCTGGATGAACCGCTCGATGACCTTTCCCACTCCCGGCTGCCCGGCTGCAGCCAATCCATACAAAAACGGCCTTCCAATCAAAACGCCAGTAGCTCCGAGCCCCAAGGCTTTCACCGCATCCATCCCGCGCCGCACCCCGCTGTCCAGCAAAATGGGAATGTTCCCATTCACTCTCTCAGCAATAGCCGGCAGCGCATCAATGGAAGCAATGACCCCATCAAGCTGGCGGCCGCCATGATTGGAGACAATGATTCCGTCAACGCCGCATTCCAAAGCCATTGCCGCGTCTTCCGGGTGCAGGATGCCTTTTAGCAAAACAGGCAGGCGCGTCCGCTTTTTCACCTCAGCCACCTCTTTCCAGGTCAGCGTTGGATGCTGGACGTTTTCCAGGATTCCGGCAATGATCGTTTCCTGGTCATGGTTTGGCAAGGAATCCATAAACACAGGGTCATGGATATAGTTCCCGGTTCCATATCCTTGCGAAAGCGGTGAAAACTGATTGCGCATATCGGTTTCACGCCATCCGACCATCACGGTATCAACGGTAATCACAATCGCTTCATAGCCCGCTTTCTCAGCTCTTTCGACCATGCTGTAGGAAAGGGCGGGATTAGAGCTTGAAAAATACAGCTGAAACCACTTGGGCCCTGCAGGAGCCGCCGCCGCAATTTCCTCAAGGGAATAAGTCGAAACGGTGCTGACAATCAAGGGAACTTCCATGGACTCAGCGGCCTTGGCCGTGGCTTTCTCGCCATCCTCGTGGGCAAGCCCCTGCATGCCGACCGGCGCAAGCAAAAATGGGCTGCGATAACGGCGGCCAAAAATGGAAATGCTCATATCCACGCTGGAAACATCGTTCAGCATCCTTGGGACAATCGCCCACTTGGAAAAAGCCTCGACATTCCGCTTTGCTGTTTCTTCCTTCCCCGCACCGCTGCTGGCATAGCCATAGCCGCCCGGCAGCATGTTTTCAGCCGCTTTTTGCTCCCATTCCTCAAAAGAGAGCGGAAAATCCGTTTCTTTGCTAATGTTCTTCAATAAAATATCCCGGTTTGCAACTGTCATCTAAAACGGCCTTCTTTCTTCTTATTTTGATTTCTATCATTATAGCAAAAGGAAGCATGGATACGTCCCCATGCTTCCCCAAAACAGACGGGACTTGGTGCCTGTCCCTAAAAATGAGGCAGGATAACCGTCCCCATGCTCTACCCTAAAAATGAGGCAGGAGAACAATCCCCATGCTCTAAAACACCAGCAAATGCGCGATGATCACGATAATTGGCAATGTGATGATCGTTCTTTGGATGAAGATAATGAATAATTCCAGGATGCTTAATGGTATGTTGGAGCGAAGGATCAGGATTCCAATCTCCGACATGTAGACCAATTGCGTCAAGGAAAGTCCGGCCACGATAAACCGGGTCAGCTCACTTTCGATTCCGCTTCCGATGACGGCCGGCAGGAACATGTCGGCGAATCCGACAAGCATCGTTTTCGCTGCGGCATCCGCTTCAGGGACTTGCATCCATTCCAGCACCGGAACGAAGGGATACGAGATGATTTGGAAAATAGGCGTGTATTCCGCGACAATCAAGGCGGCTGCACCCAGGCTCATTACGAGCGGGATCAATCCGAGCCAGATATCCAGAACCGTTTCGACACCATTGGAAACCAATTTGCTAGGACTTGGCGCATGCTTGGCCTTATCCAGCGCCTGCTGCCAGCCCCACTTCAATTTAGAGACTCCTTCAGGAATGCTTTCATCAATCTGCTGGCCGACCGGCTCATAATAGGTATCCGGCTTCCTTGAAAGCGGCGGGATCCTTGGCATGATGATTGCGGCCACCACACAGGCAAACGCAACAGTCAGGTAAAAAGGAATGAACAAATGCCCCAGGCCGACAACATTGGCGACGACCAGGCTGAAGGCGATCGAAGCAATGGAAAAGGTGGTGGCGATGACCGCCGCTTCCCTCTTTGTATAATAGCCTTGATCGTATTGCTTGGATGTAACCAGCACTCCAACGGTTCCCGCTCCCATCCAGGAAGCAAGCGTATCAATTGAAGAACGGCCGGGAAGCGTAAACAGCGGCCTCATCACCTTCTGGACAAGCGCTCCGATAAATTCCATCAAACCAAACTCGACCAGGAGCGGAAGCAAAATTCCTGCGAATAAAAACCAGGTCAGCAGAACGGGAGCCAGGTCATAAAGAACGACGCCCCCTGTATTCCGGGACGAAATCACTTCCGGCCCCACTTCAAAAATCGTCAGAATTCCAACCAGGAACCCGAACACCCTTGCAGCGATGCCGAACTTCCCGATATCAAATAACCCTTTTAAAAAGTGGTTGTCCATAACAAAACTCGGCTTCAGCAGTTTCGTGAGGATTGACATCCCCGCCGACAACCCTAACAGAAAAACAATGAACGCTGGCAGATAGGCGCCAAAAGCATTCTTCAGGATGGAAGCCAGAATTCCTACACCAATAGTGATTTCCCCGTTGAATTTCACCGGGACCAGAAACAGCAGCACCCCGATCAATGATGGAATGAGAAACTTTAAATATTCGGCCGCAACCTTTTGCTTCGGCTCAACCCTTGCTTGTGCCTTCACCCTTATCCCCCCTTTTAAAAAATCCTCTGTTATTCAACGGAGACCTTTTAGCGGATTCCAAGCTCCGCTTCATACTCCGCAATCGCTTCATCAAGCAATGAAATGCCGAGATCCAGATGCTCCTTATCGACCGTCAGCGGCGGCATCATGCGGATGACCTCGCCTTTATTGCCGCTCAGGTAAAAAATGACGCCTTTATGCAGGCATTTTTCCAGAATGTTCATCAAGCCTTCCCCGTTCGGTTCCCCGGAATCATGCTGGACGATTTCAATTCCCAGCATCAGGCCGATGCCGCGGACATTCCCGATCACAGGGTGCTTGTCCTTAATGGCGGAAAGCTGGCTTAAAGCATATTCCCCCATGCTTCTGGCGTTTTCAACCAGGCCCTCTTCCTTCATCACATCAATCGTGGCACAAGCTGCCGCGCAGGCAATCGGGTTCCCGCCAAAAGTGGTGCTATGGCTGCCAACCGCCCACTGCTCCATCAGCTCTTTCGAAGCGACCGTCGCACTTAGCGGCAGTCCGCTGGCAATCCCCTTGGCGATCGCCATGATATCCGGAGTCACTCCGAAGCGGTTCGCTGCGAACCAGTCTCCCGTGCGGCCAAATCCGGTCTGGACCTCGTCAAAAATCAGCAAAATGCCGTGCTGGTCACAGATTTCGCGGATTTTCTCCAGCCAGGCCTTTGGCGGAACCACATAGCCGCCTTCGCCAAGCACCGGTTCGAGAATCACCGCGGCGATTTCATCGGGAGCAGCCTGATGATTGAACAAGCGTTCAAAATCCTTCTCAATATGCTCCGACCAATACACTTCCGGGTCGGCCCCTTCCGGTGTTTCGCTCACCTGCGCATATGGCAGCTGGTACGTCATCCCGGCGCCGACAGGCAGGCTTCTTCTATATTTACTTTTGGAAGTCGTAAGGCTGAGCGCGCCCATCGTTCTTCCGTGAAATCCGCCAAGGAAAGAGACGACATATGGCCTTTTCGTCACATGCCTTGCGAGCTTCACCGCCCCTTCAATTGCTTCCGCTCCACTGTTGCCAAAGAAAAAGCAGTCCAGCGGTGCAGGCAAAACCGTCCTCAGCTTTTTGGCCAATTTCAAAATCGACTCATAATTGATGATTCCAATCGGTCCGTGCACCAAATGGTCCACCTGGTCCTTGATGGCTGCCACCACCTTCGGATGCCGGTGCCCCGTGTTTTCCGTCGCAATCCCCGATGTGAAATCCAGATATTTTTTGCCGTCCACTCCTATATAAAAGAGCCCTTCCGACTTTACGACCGGCAGATTAGGGAAATCCTTCGCCATCGTCGGTGCCAGCAGGCCTTCATCGTTAATACTCTTCCAATCTATCATAACTACCTCTCCTACTTTTGCGAATATTTATTAATTTCCCACGTTATGCAGGAACGGTCAACTTCGAACCATAGGGATTTTTAATAGTTAAAAAATCCCACAAACAGCACAGCAGGATGGTTTTCTGGCAGCGAGAACCTCTCCCCTTATAGGAAAGGGCTTTCTTTGTTGAAACATCCTTTAATTACCGTTTTGTTTTACGTTTTAGCATTGAAAAAATTTATGAATGGATATGGATTATCGTGTATAATTATAAAAACTTGTCCTGTCTGGGCCATTTTACCGGCATGTGCACGATTCATCATAACCGGAAAGAAAAGGGGGATCTCATGGAACTGCGGAATTTAAAAACCTTCCAGGTGGTGGCAGAGGAACTGAATCTCACAAAAGCGGCCAAAAAATTGGGATATACTCAGCCGACCCTCACCCTGCAGATACAATCTCTCGAAAAAGAACTGAATCATACCCTGTTGACGCGGATTGGCAAGAAGACACAATTGACGACAGCCGGCCAAAAGCTGAAAGGCCATGTGGACAAGCTGTTCACACTGATTGGAGAAATGGAAAAGGATATGGAAGAGCTGCACGGTCCGTCCGGCATCCTGACGATCGCCGCATCTGAATATTACATCAGGCACCATCTTACCTCGCTGATTTCGACTTATATGGGCATGTMCCCCGCCGTTCGGGTCAGCCTTCTGCCGCTGAACAGCGTACACGCCATCCAAAGTGTCAAGGACCATGTGGCCGACATCGCCATCATTGCGAGCCATTTTAAAGAAGCCGATATGATGCAAACCTTTTTGGAAGAAGAGCAAACCTTCCTGGTCGCCTCCTCCAGGCTTTGCAAAGAGCGCAGCGTCGAGGAGATTTACAGCCAGTATCCATTTCTCTCCTACGACCGGGATTGCAGCTTCAGCACCATCATCGACCGCTATTTCAAGAAAAGCGAGCAGCAGCCCCAGTCGATGATTGTCGTCGGCGGCAGCGACGAAACCATCAAACGCGCCGTCCTGAACGGCAACGGCTACGCCATCCTGGGCGAAAACGTCATCAAAAACGAATTGGAGGAAGGCTCCATCACCATCCTCCAGCCCGTATCCGATCCCGTCACCACCTCCGCCATCCACCTGAAAATACGCTCGGAAGAACCCAATATCCACACCTTCCGCCAATTTATCCAGGAAGCTTGGTGAGGCATGGGGACGGTTCTGCTGCCTCATGCGTCAAAAATAGGGGTTGACTTATTGCTGGGAAAGGGATATTATCAGAACATTGAATTTTATAGTTGTTCTCTTATCGAGAGTGGCAGAGGGACTGGCCCGATGAAGCCCGGCAACCATTCATTTTTATGAACAGGTGCTAATTCCTGCAAAATACGGATGTATTTTGGAAGATAAGAGAGGTAATATACTTTGTTTAAGTGTGCAGACCTCTCTTGATGAGAGGTTTTTTTATTTCCAAAAAAAACAGAAAAGGAGGAAGGTTATGTCGATTGCAATTGTGAAAGGGGCCCCGGGCCATTACAGGATTGGCGAAGGCGCCTTGAAGGAGCTGCCATCGCTGCTAGCGGAGCTCCATATAAGAAAAATACACATTGTGTGCGGAAGAAAGGCATGGAAGGCGGTCCAGCCCTACTGGCCGGAGGAAGTCACCAGGAGTGCCGGCGATTCTTTCACATTTGCGGAAGGCCATTGCACGTTGGCGGCCGTTGATGAAATCGCAGATACGTTGTCGGCGTCTTCCGCCGACGCCGTCATTGGCATTGGCGGCGGAACCGCTTTGGATATGGCGAAAGCTGCCGCAGCAAAGGCCGGGGTTAAATCCCTCCTCGTCCCAACCATCGCATCCACCTGTTCCGCCTGGACCCCGCTCAGCGTGTTTTATGATGACAATGGCGCATTTACGCATTATACCGAATTTCCCGTTGCCAATACCCTTGTCACCATCGAACCGGCGATCATCGCGGCAGCACCGGTAAGGTTTCTGCGCGCCGGCATTGGCGATACGCTCGCTAAATATTATGAAGCGGAAGCGTTGATTTCCTCCTTTTACAAAGATGAGGAGCTCCCGGTTTGGCTGAAGGTATCCAGGTTCTCGGCAGCCCTATGCAGGGATGTCCTGCTGAAGGATTCTACAGAGGCAATCAAGTCCGCTGAGCATCAAAATGTCACGAAGGAACTCGTTTCCGTCATTGAAGCGATCATCCTGACCGGCGGAATGGTAGGCGGCTTTGGCGGCAAGGCAGGAAGAATTGCCGGCGCCCACTCCGTCCACAATGGGCTGACACTCGCAAAAGAAGCCAAAAGCTTCCTGCACGGGGAACTGGTTGCCTACGGAATCCTGGTCCAGCTGGCTTTGGAAGAAAAGGAAGATGAGCTGAACAAACTGCTCCATTTTTACAAGGAGTGGGGATTCCCGGCCAGCCTGAAAGATTTGGGAATCCACCATGAGAACCATGAGCTTTTGGGAAAAATCGCACAAAGGGCCACCCTGCCCCATGAATCCATCCATTTCATGGATTCAGAAGTATCGAAGGAAAAGCTGCTATCCACTATTCATGAGCTTGAGAACACCCATTATGCAATAGCAGATAAAAATTAAATAAAAATAATACATCAGGAAAGAGGAACTCACATGAAAAAATCATTATTGGCTATTTCAACTGCACTTATTATCTCCATTCTATCGGCTTGCGGAAGCACCGACAGCTCTGCTTCACAAGAAGCGGAAGGCTTGCTGAGCGACGACAAATTGGTCATCGGGGTAACAGCGGGACCGCATGAAGAAATTACCGGAAAAGTAAAAGAACTCGCTGCTGAGGAAGGCTTGGAAATCGAGCTTAAAGTATTCACCGACTATGTCATGCCTAACGTTGCTTTATCGGAAAAAGAGCTGGATATGAACAGCTTCCAGACAGAGCCTTTCTTTGATGCCATGAACGAAGACCGCAATCTGGACCTGATCAAAGTAGGAGAAACCGTTACGTTCCCAATGGGAATCTACTCGCTGGAAGCAAAGGATATTAAAGACCTGAAAGACGGAGCTAAAATCGGCTTGCCAAGTGACCCGACAAACAGCGGACGCGCCCTTCTTTTATTCGAAAAAGCGGGCTTGCTTAAGCTAAAAGAAGATGCCGGCATTGATGCTACCGTAAGGGATATCGCAGAAAACAACGGTAACTATGAATTCATCGAACTGGATTCCGCCCAGATTGCCCGTCAGCTGGAAGAGCTTGACGCTGCGGCCATCAACACCAACTTTGCGATGGAAGCCGGATTCACCCCTTCAAAAGATGCCATCTTCATGGAAACAAAGGATTCTCCATACGTGAACCTTGTAGCGGTGCGCACGGAAAACAAAGACGATGAAGCGATCCAGAAATTCCTTGATATCTACCATTCTGAGGAAGTAACCAAATTCATTGAAGAAACCTACGAAGGGTCCATCATCCCTTCCTGGTAAAAAGACTCAACACAGAGGTGGGGCGATGTTTCATATTTCGCTCCACCTCATGCTATTAGGTGGTTAAAAGGAAGGAGTGTACAGCCATGATTGAACTTAAGGGAATCTCGAAAAGTTTTACAGGAAAGAAAGGGTCCATCCACGCCTTGAAAGACGTATCACTGTCGGTAAAAAAAGGCGAAATATACGGTGTGATCGGTTATAGCGGTGCAGGGAAAAGCACCTTGATCCGCTGCGTCAACCTGCTGGAAAAGCCTGATACAGGGTCGGTCGTGATGAATGGGGTCGACCTGACAACCTTATCATCCGGAAAGCTCAGGGAAGCCCGAAGCAAAATCGGGATGATCTTCCAGGGCTTCAACCTGTTGAAAACCGCCACTGTCTATGAAAATATAGCCCTTCCGTTAAAGCTGACCGGTTTAAGCAAACAGGAAACCGAAGAAAGAGTCACGAAATACCTGAAGATTGTCGGACTTGAGGAAAAGCATCACGCCTATCCTTCCGAGCTTTCCGGCGGCCAAAAGCAAAGAGTGGCCATTGCGCGTGCGCTTGCCCATGAGCCGGAGGTGCTCCTGAGTGACGAAGCGACAAGCGCCCTTGACCCTGATACAACAGAAGCGATTCTCGATCTGCTGCTGAAAATCAACCTGGAACTAGGCATTACGATCCTGCTCATCACCCATGAGATGAATGTCATCCAGCGAATTTGCGACCGTGTCGCGGTGATGGAAAACGGCGAGGTAATTGAAGAAGGAATCACAAAAGACCTCTTCACGGCGCCAAAGCACGCTACAACGAAGAAATTTGTGAACACCCTGTTCTCGCATCAAATCCCCGATCAAATGCTTGCAGAGCTGAACAAAACAGGCCATGTGGTCTCGCTTTCCTTCTTTGGAAAGGCTTCGGGAGAACCGGCCCTAGCGCTGGTAAGCAAAAAGTTCGATGTGTATCCGAACATCCTGTCAGGCAGCATTGCCCAATTGAAGGAAGAGTCGTTCGGGCAGCTTGTCATTCATCTAAAAGGTGAATTTGCGGAAATTGAAAAAGCCCTGGCCTTTTTAAGACAGCAACAGGTCCAGGTGGAAGGAGTGGTTCTGGATGAAGGAAAAAATAAACGAATTTCTTGAGTTATGGGGCAGCGACCTATGGGAATCGACCATCCAGACCTTCCAAATGGTTGGAATTTCATTGGCCTTTTCCATCCTGATCGGATTGCCTTTAGGCGTTTTGCTTGTCCTTACCCGCCCAGGGAAAGCCTTGGGCAATAAGTTCTTTTACCAGGCATTGAATGCTTTCATTAATATCATTCGTTCCGTACCGTTCATCATCTTATTGTTCTTCATCCTGCCGTTTACCAAGATGATTGTGGGTACATCGATCGGTGTGAAAGGCGTGATTGTTCCGCTGGTTGTCTACACCGCTCCTTATATTGCGAGGCTGATGGAATCCGCCTTGCTGGAAGTCGACCGTGGGGTCCTTGAGGCCTATGAAGCCATGGGCATCAAGACAAGGCATATCATTTGGCATGTGCTGATCAGGGAGTCACGTTCATCGATCATCCTCGGACTGACGATTGCGACCATCGGATTGATCGGCGCAAGCGCCATGGCCGGACTGGTCGGCGGCGGCGGGCTTGGCGACCTAGCCTACCGCTACGGCCATCTGCGCTATGAAGTGGATGTCATGTATATCACCGTCATCCTCTTGATAATCCTTGTGCAGGGACTGCAATCAGCCGGCAACCGCCTGGCTGCCCGTCTGAAGAAGGATTAGGAGTCACGGTAAAAGGGACCGTTCGTGAATGAACGGTCCCTTTTTGTATATGGCGACTCCTGATGATGCGGCAGCTGATTTTCGTGAAGCCAAGGGGATCCTTAGGCGGAGAAATTCCGGTTAATGCATTTTAGAAGAGGCTAAAGTGGCAGAATAAGCGGATTTTTTCCGACTAACTTCTAAAAACAGGGCTAAATCTTCGGATTTTTTTAAGATAAACGGAAAAACTCCCCTTATATTCCGGGAAATGATGGTATTTCCC
>NZ_LIGG01000001.1:589959-680529 GCF_001273925.1 Bacillus sp. FJAT-27251
AGGGCTAAATCTTCGGATTTTTTTAAGATAAACGGAAAAACTCCGCTTATATTCCGGGAAATGTTGATATTTCCCAACTTAGGCGGAATTCTTCCGTTTATTTTTCTAACCCGTAGAGCATGGGGACGGTTCTCCCGCTTCATTTTTGCGGAAAAATGAAGCGCCGGAGCCGTCCCCGCGTTTTAAATATTTAATCCAAGCCAGGCTCTAAACCGTTGGGCTGCCTCGCTGTCGGGCAGTAACCCGCTTTCAGGACCTGCTGTAAAAGGCATCCACTGCCAATCCTCACATCCCACAAAGCCTAACCTTGACCAGCGATCAATGAACTCAATAAAATTATCACCCAGCCTAAAACCGTGTCCCTCCCCGCCATCGTGGCTAAGATAGACAATCGAGGCATCATCACCATAACTCATGTCAAAAGCCAGGTAATCGCCGTTGCCCACTTCGCAAAACGCTAATTTATTATGCCAAACGGCATCGTATTCATCTTCGGGATTAGGGAAGGCCTGTTCAACCCAGCCGATTCGGCCTTCTTCAGCAAGGGCGAGGTATTTCAACCCCCAATTCGGTGTCCCGCAGAAAATCTCCCTAAATTCTTCGTTCCGCTCCATTTCATCAGGCAGAAACCAGCGCAAACTGAAATAGCTGGAAAACTCGATAAGAACCTTCTTGAAACTCTCCGGCAGCTTTACTCCAAGTTCTGTCTCAATTCTAACGATTTGTTCAGGCGAAGCTGGTTCATCAAGGATAACTTCACGGATTTCTCCACCAAGCTCTTCGATTTTATCAATAATCGTCTGCATTCTTTTAATCATCAATTCATAATCCATCATATCACTCCATCAATCGKATGCATTTCCTGCTGTCCTTTCAAAACTCCCGCTTTACTTCACCATCGCATAGACGCACGTATCCCTCAGTTCTTTCCCATCCGCTGACAGGCCCTCATTTTTGAGGATGCCTTCCAGAGTGAACCCTAACGCTTCAGGAATTCTCCGGCTTTTGACGTTTTGGGAGTCACATCTAATTTCCACTCTGCGGGCCTTAAGCTCATGGAAGGCGAAGTCGGAAATTCCCTGAACGGCTTCGGTTATGTAGCCTTTTCCGCTATGCCGGGTATCAATCCAGTAGCCGATTTCGAACTTGGGGATGGACCAATTGATGCGATGCAGGCCGGACGAGGCAATAAACTCACCTGTTTCCCTATGGAAAATCAGCAGCCGTAAATCCTCGCGTTTTATAAAACTGGCATGCGATTCTCTAATATTACTTTCAGTCTCCTCCTCCGTCTGCCCGTTTTGCGCAAAAGGCATCCATGGCTTCAATTCCTCCAAGGAGTTCTGAATCGCTTCATAAACCGCTTTTCCATCACCTGGCTTCGGCATCCGGATCACTAATCTTTCTGTATAAAATTCGGTTGGAAACTCCATTAATAATGGGTTCATAGATAAACTCACCGCACCTTGTCTTTATTTTAATTCAAAATTCGAGGCAAAGGGACGGTTCTCCTGCGTCATATTGGAAAAATGATGCAGGAGAACCGTCCCCCTGTTTTAAAAGTACATTTTCGAGTATTGGTTGAGCAGTGGGGCCAGGCAGTGGCGCTGGTCGTTGCTGAGGTTGAAGTGCACGCCATATTGGCGGTTTCCGCTGGGCGATTCTTCGCTCCAGATGACGACACCGGCTACCTGAATTTTCCCCTCTAATTCTTCTGGCTTAAAAGTGTAAACCATTTCCTGCCCGACGGATAATTTCAGATTGGATACGAACCGCAATCCGCCAGGTCCCATGTTTTCGATTTCGATGGTGATTGGCTCTTGTTGTGGCGGGGCGGCCGAATACCCGGTCAGGGCCATTTCGCACCGGAATGGGTACCGAATTTTAATGTCATATGTATGTGTTCCCGGATGAATCTTATCCTTTTTAATCGGAGTCACGACTTCCTTTAGAAGCAGAGATTCGAATTCTTCTGCTGAACATGGCTGTCCGAAAAGGAATCCTTGCACCTGCGGACAATTTTGTCCTTTTAGGAACTCCAGTTCTTCCTCTGTTTCCACGCCTTCCGCAATGACATTAATCCCAAGACTCCGGCTCATCTTGATCAAACTGGATGTAATCACTGCATTATCAAATTCCCGGGAGATATTTTCAATAAACGAACGGTCAATTTTTATTCCATCGAGAGGAAATGAATTCAAATAAGAAAGGGAAGAATGGCCGGTTCCAAAACGATCGGAATAGATTTTTATCCCAATCCTTTTTAATTCATTCAGGTTTTTTGCCGCAATGGCCTCGTCTCTTATTAAGGAAGTTTCAGCAATTTCAAAGATCAGCAGCCTGCCCTGCAATTGGAATTCATTCAGCAGCAGCCTTACCTCACGAACAAAATCCTTTTGGGAAAATTGCCGGGCGCTGATGTTAATGCTGACCGGAATAAGCGGCATTCCCTCTTTCCGCCATGCCACCAGCTGCTCACAGACCTTCCTTATGACCCTTTTGCCAATGTGAATGATCAGGCCAGTGTCTTCAGCTATTTTAATGAATTGCGAAGGCGGAATACTCCCAAGCTCATGGTGTTTCCATCTGACCAGCGCCTCCGCACCGGCCAACCTGCCTGTTTCCGTCTCCACGATCGGCTGGTAATAAGTAATAAAATGCCCGCCAGCCAGAGCCTCCCATATATCCTGAACCCCAATTCCCTTCTCCTGAACAGTGAAATAATCATAAGAAATCACAACTTCTCTCTCCTAGTAATCAATGTTGTAAAAAGCTAAGGATGCCTTCGGTCTATCAAACTTTCCAATGACACCAATCAAGCCTGCTCTCGCCCTTACCTACTTTAACGGTATAAATTTCAACTTCCTTTACAGTTTTTACAATATTTTTATACTGCCAGCTTACTAATCCTTATAAAAGGAGGCTGCTTTCACACTAAACTTTTCAGCACTTTTACCGATGTAGATAAAGAGTGAAATCACAATGGAGTAAGACGAGTTTACGAGGTGCAGAAATGAACGTCCTGTTGAAATATTCCTTAAGTTTAATCATTATCCTTTTGGGTGTATTAATGGATATCGGAAAAGCTCCTGATAAAAATCAAACCATTCCGGCTCCCTACCAGAAGCCTGCCATTGCCAAAGAAATCATGATGGATGTGCCATTGATCAACCAGATGGATGCCCCAAGGCTGTATAATGGCTGCGAAGTCACTAGCCTGGCGATGCTGCTTCAATTTTGGGGAGTCCAGGTTTCCAAAAATGAACTGGCCGAACAAATCCCCAGGGTTCCTTTGAGGTACAGCGACGGCAAATACGGCAATCCAAACAATGGATTTGTCGGCAATATGGAGAACGGTCCAGGATTGGGCGTTTACCATGGACCTGTTTTTAACCTGGCACAGTCCCACCTTCCCGCAAACCTAAAGGTAATCGATTTAACGAATCACCCTTTTGATACCATCATTGAAAAATTGAATGAAGGACTCCCAGTCTGGGTGATCACGACATCGAACTTTTCACCGGTGTCGACGATTCAATCATGGACAACACCGCAAGGTACTCTAGAAATCACCTACAACATGCACAGTGCCGTCATTACAGGCTATGATCACGAAAACATTTATCTCAACAATCCATATGGCATAAAAAATCAGCAAGTGAACAAAGCAGATTTTCTTAAGTCCTGGCGGCAGATGGGCTCCCAGGCGATAGTCGTGGAGCCTGTAAAGAAGTGAACCACCAATCCATGATTCCATTCAAAAACAAGCCGCTTTTACTCTATTGGAAAATTGCGTATTAATTGACTTTGTATTCGGGAGTGGTAGCATGTTGAACATGGAATATTATCGTGAAACATTAGAACTGGAAAACACACTGTGGATGGCCCACATAAAAAAGGAATTCCGCCTTCACTACCAGCCGAATATTGACCTGGTTACAGGGAAAATAATCGGCGCCGAGGCCTTGATTCGCTGGGAGCACCCCGAGAGAGGGCTGGTGCCTCCGGCTGAGTTCATCCCTGTTACGGAACAATCCGGATTGATTTTGCCCATTGGAGAATGGGTCCTGCGGACGGCCTGCCTCCAGAACAAGGCATGGCAGGAAGCCGGACTGCCGCCAATGATCATGAGCGTAAATTTGTCTGCCCGTCAGCTTTACCAGCCACAGCTGATTGATAAAATCAAACAGATATTGAAAGAAACCAGACTCGCCCCTGAATATTTGGAGCTTGAAATAACAGAGGGCATATTGATGGATGTCCAGCGTGTCCTCCCTATTATAAGAAAGCTAAAGCGGCTAGGGGTTTCAATCAGTCTGGACGATTTTGGGACAGGATATAGCTCTCTTTATTACTTAAAGGAATTTCCCATTGATAAACTCAAAATTGACCAATCATTTGTCCGGACGTGTATGAAGGACTTTAAGGATGCGACCATTGTGAAAACGATCATTAAAATGGCGCACGAACTGGATATGAAAGTGGTGGCGGAAGGTGTCGAAGGAAAGGAACAATTGATTTTTCTTCAGCAAAACCTTTGCGATCTATGCCAGGGCTATCTGGTCAGCAAGCCATTGCCCCCAGATGAATTCGAGGAAATGTTTGTGAAGGTGGAACAATTATTCGAACAGGAAGGGATACCCGAGGAGCTCAACAGGCAGCAGCAGCTCGAAGCCGCACTGGAAGCGGCAAGGCAGGAATGGCAGGCGACAATGAGGCAGCAGCAAGGGATGATTTTTAAATTTATTAAGCTGGACGGGCAATTTATCCACACCCTTTGCGATGGTGAATTGCTATATAAAATCAATCTCTCCCCCGGACAAGTCATCGGACGGACATTGCATGATATTCTTCCCGGCCATGTCGCTGATCCGGGACTTCACTATTATGAAATGGCATGGAATGGCGAGGAACCTGTCCAGTGCGAATTCGAGGTAAACGGGGTCCGGTATCTCACTTCCTTGCGTTCGATAAAAAAGGAAGGAAAAACAGTAGAGGTAATCGGCTCTTCAATTGAAATTCCAGAGAACATGCAGCAATATAATACCTTGCAGTAAAGCCCTTTTCCGGGTAGGAAAAGGGCTTTTTTACGCATATGGCGACAACCGCTTCATGACCTTTTGCACATAGTTTTGCGTCTCCTTAAAAGGAGGGATGCCGTCATATTTATCGACATTCCCCGGCCCGGCGTTATAGGCAGCCAAAGCTAAGGGAACCTTGTTGTAGCGGTCGAGCATCTGTTTTAGATAACGGACGCCGCCATCAATATTCTGCTTCACATCAAAAGGGTCGCGAACCCCCAGAGACTGGGCTGTGGCTGGCATAAGCTGCATCAGTCCCTGCGCCCCTGCCCCCGATTGGGCCAGCGGGTTAAAGCTGCTTTCCGCATCGACAACGGAACGGATCAGCGGAACCGGCACCCCGTACTTTTCGGACGCTTCCTGGATGGCGGTGTTAATTTCACTCATATCCGGCTGATGGCGATTGGCCGGCTTGAGATTGACCGAAACAGGAGGCGGTGCAGGCACTTCCACCGCCGGCGCTGGAAGGATTGGCTCTGCAGATGGACCTCCTGCCGAAGTTTTGGTCTGTTCCAAAAGCCCCCGAAAAAGTTCAAAAAAGATCGGCTCATTTACGATGGTAGGAATCAATTGCTCAATCAATTTAGGATTTTTTTGGACGGCATCCATCCAGATGGATGTCCCCGTTCCGATTGGAGGCAAATTCAATGGTTGCACCTTCTTATCATTTTTCTCAATAACCTTGTCAGTATTCGGCTGCGACATTCTTGTCTCTAGTATATATATCGGGATGGTTGGCCGGTTTATTTAGCGGTGTACGGGATTTTTCTTATTAAAAAACACCGCTGATGAGATTCCATCAACGGTGTTTTTGGATTATTTCACGGTAACAGTTGTCCTCGCAACAACAAGCTGTCCATTCACGGTGCCGCGGAACTCGACTAAAACTTCTCCTTTGTTCCAGTCAAAATCCTCACGGTTGAATTTAAACATTCCTTTAGACGCCTGCTGCGCGGAACCTTTTCCTTTGTCCACAACAGCTGCTTCCCCATTCAGGGTCACACTTGAAAGGTCGAAGTTTGGTTGCACTCCTTTAGGCAAGGTCACTCTTGCGGTAAACACGCCTTTATTGATTTTAATCGTTCCTGGCGTGATTTCCAGGTTGCCAGGGATATAGACAGCCACTTTCTTTTCCAAAGTTGTTTTCAAGCCTGCATGGTCGGTTACGGTCACCTGGATGCTGTATTCCCCAGGCTGGTCGAATGAAATGCTGTCTCCTTTTGAAACAGCTTCCCCATTAACACTTACCTTCTCAGCGGCAATGCCGGAAAGAGAATCTGTTGCGTCATAGGCAATATCCAGGTTCGTGCCTGAAGCATATTCTTCTTCGAGATTCCAGGACACTTCAGGTGCGGTTTTGTCGATTTTGACTTCGACGGTTTTGGCTTCTTCAACGTTTCCTGCTTTGTCGGTGCTGTAGAAGGATACCTTGTGGATTCCTTCCTCGCTAAGATCAAAGCTCGTGCCTTCCACATATTCTCCATCGTTGATAGAATAATAAGTTTTCGCTGTGCCGCTTAGGTCATCCGTTGCGGTTAGTTCAACGGTGAAGGCTTGATTTAACCAGCCTTCTTTTACATTCGAAACCGTTTCTGGTGCAGTTTTGTCGATTTTGACTTCGGCGGTTTTGGTTCCTTCTTTATTGCCTGCTTTGTCGATGCTGTAGAAGGAAACTTGGTGAATTCCTGGTTCTGTTAACTCAAAGCTTGTTCCTTGAGCGAATTCTGCATCGTTTACGGAGTAATACGTGTTGGCTACGCCGCTTAGATCGTCGGTTGCTGTTAATTCTACGGTAAAGGCTTCTTTCAGCCAGCCATCTTTTACATTCGAAACCGTTTCTGGTGTGGTTTTGTCGATTTTAACTTCGACGGTTTTGAGTTCTTCTACGTTGCCTGCTTTGTCGATGCTGTAGAAGGATACTTTGTACACGCCTGCTTCGGTTAACTCAAAGCTTGTTCCTTCAGCGAATTCTGCATCATTTACGGAGTAATACGTGTTGGCTACGCCACTTTGGTCATCAGTTGCGGTTAGTTCAACTGTGAAGGCTTGATTTAACCACTCGCCTGTTACATTTGAAGTGGTTTCTGGTGCGTTTTTGTCGATTTTAACTTCGACGGTTTTGGCTTCTTCTACATTGCCTGCTTTGTCGATGCTGTAGAAGGAAACTTCATGAATCCCCTCTTCAGTGACTGCAAATTCGGTACCTTCAGCAAATTCGGCGCCATTAATAGAATAATAGGTTTTGTCCACACCGCTTTTATCGTCGGTTGCTGTTAGTTGGACAGAGAAGTTTTCTTTTAGCCATTCGTCAGTTACGTTGGATTCTGTAACTGGCGGTGTGGTGTCGAAGTCTTCTGCGGTCACTGTTACAGTGGCAAATTCTTCTCCTTCTACCCCTGAATCCGAAACAGGGACAATATAAAATTGATGGTCACCAGCTTTAAGATTTTCAATGGTAAAAAAGGTATCTTTTGTGTTACCAACTAAAACTCTTTCAGCATCTACCATTTCATAGATATTATAGGATTCTGCGTCATCCACGATGTTCCAGCTTAAAGAAACGGTATCATCAGTTACCTTTGTTTCACCTGGATTTGGTGCTGAAAGGGCAGGCGTTTCTGGTTTAACTTTTGCAATCACTTTATTGGAATCTGGTGATTCGCCAAAGCGATTACTATTGGCTACAACTACATACTCATGATTGCCATCAGATAAAGTACTAACTTGATAGGAGGTTGAAGTTCCTTTATTAACTAAATTTTTCTCGCCATCTATTATTTCATAAACGGAGTATGTGTTTGCGTAATCAACCTTTCTCCAAGTAAGCTGCGCACTATCCCTGTCGGTCATTTCTAGGCTGAGTTCGGGTGCACCAATAGTAGGGTATTCAATCGTAAAAGATACCTCCCTACCTTTTTCTGATTCACCAAAACGGTTACTCACGGTTGTCACTTCATAAACATAATCATCTTCGGACAATAAAGAGAGATAAGTTTGTGGATCTTGTGTTGTAACAGCTAACTCTCTTTGGCCTTCGACGACTTTGTATACATTGTATTTATTGGCATACTCTGCTTTCTCCCACTTTAGTAGCGCATCATTACCATTATAGATTTGGTATGTAAGCTCATTGGGAGGTTGGATCTCTGGATAGATAATGGTAACTTCTAGTCGGCTACCAACAACAGATTCGCCAAAGCGGTTGCTTACTGCAGTTATTTCATAAACATAATCACCTTCAGGTAACTGTGATAAATATTGCTGACTATCCTTTGCCGTGATGACTAATTCCCTTTTCCCATCTTCAATCCGATAGACATTATATTTATTTGCATAATCAACATCATCCCAGTTTAAAAACAAGTCATTTCCATAAAAAATTTCATATGTCAGGTTATATGGGGATTGAATCTCAGGATAAATAAGCGGAAATGTGATGTTACTGCTTTCTTCAGATTCGCCAAAGCGGTTGCTCACTGTTGTTACTTCATAAAGATAATCGTCCTCTGGCATTTGCGCAAAATATTGCTGGCTATCACTTGTTGTTGTTACCAACTCTTTTTGGCCGTCAATAACGCGATAAACATTGTATTTATTTGCATTTTCAGCGTCTTGCCAATCTAAAAAGATATCATTGCCATTATAAATTTTATAGGCCAATCCTAGTGGCGCCTGAATCTTTGGATAAACAATAGCTAAGTCCAACTGGCTTCCTTCATCAGATTCACCAAAACGGTCACTGACTGTTCTTACTTCATATACATAGTTACCTTCTGGGACTTGTGACAAATACTGTTGACTCTCTTTTGTAGTTGTCACTAATTCAGATTTACCGTCTATGATTCTATATATATTATATTTATTTGCATTGTTCGCATCTTGCCAATCAAGGAATAAATCATTCCCGTTATAAATTTTATAGGTTAATCCTTGAGGTGGCTGAAGCTCGGGAAAGACGATGGATACCTGGATTTGGCTACGAGTATCTGATTCACCGAACCGGCTATTATATGACGATACTTCATAGTGGTAATCTCCTTCTGCCAACCGAGATAAATAATGGCTTGTATTATTTGTAATTGTAACTAGTTGTTTTTGTCCATCGATTACTTGATAGATTTTATAGTTAGTTGCATTAGATGCACTATTCCACTTTAACAAAACGTCATTACTATTATAAATAATAGAAGAAAGTCCTGTTGGGGAGTTCACATCTGGATAAACAATATCAACCGTTACAGAGGATGATAGAGCGGATTCCTCCCCCGTTGATGAAAAGGCACTAACAGCAAACTTGTATGTCCCTTCTTCTACCTTTGATAGATAAAGGTTTCTATTCGATGTTTTCCCAACTAACTCTTTTTGTTCCMCGTCTAATTTGTAAACATTAAAAGACTTTGAATAGTAATCCCCAGTCCATTTCAAACTAATGTCGTTTGTATTGTAAACAGTAGCTTGTAAGTTTGTTGGTACTGCTACACTAGCTGCAAATACAGATACTATTGGTAAAAATAACTGAACAACCAATAGCATCGAAAGCAGCATTGCTAACTTTTTAAAATGCTTTTGCGCCAAAAAAAACTACCTCCCTTTCCTAATAAAAAAGGACGATATCTTTTGAAA
This sequence comes from Bacillus sp. FJAT-27251, assembly GCF_001273925.1. Classification (GTDB taxonomy): domain Bacteria; phylum Bacillota; class Bacilli; order Bacillales; family Cytobacillaceae; genus Mesobacillus_B. The sequence goes on from NZ_LIGG01000001.1 coordinate 599,664, forward strand.
ATTTCATATTCCATATACTGGAATAATCGCTATACTCCAAATAGATCTCGACTTTCCTTTTTCACTTTTTTCTAAAAAACTTAATTAACTGAATATAAGAGGCCTACAGATTGAGGCCTCTTATGGATTTATATCCAGATTAACGTAATAACTGTAATACCTGCTGCGGCTGTTGGTTCGCTTGTGCCAACATAGACTGTGCAGCTTGGGAAAGAATATTATTTTTCGTGAATTCCATCATTTCTTTCGCCATATCAACATCACGGATGCGAGATTCTGCAGCTGTCATGTTCTCAGCAGTAGATGCAAGACTTGTTGTTGTATACTCCAAACGGTTCTGCATAGCACCAAGCTTTGAACGTTGGCTAGATACTGTATTAATGGCATCGTTAATTTTTGTGATTGCTTCTGAAGCAGATTTTTCAGTCATTACGGATAGGTTTACTCCATCCTTTCTTAGACCTAAAGCATCCGCCGTTGTAGCATCAATAGAAATCTTTAGGTGCTGGCCTTCATTTGCACCAATTTGAATTTGTGCAGATTGGTCTCTTGCACCAATTTTAATAGTAGATGAGCTGTCCGCAATTAATGCATCATCAAATGTTACTTCTAGGTTCGATACATTAATCGTTGCGTTTGCACGAACAGCAATTGCCGCGTCTCCAGCTGAATTGCCATCGCTACCCATATCAACTGTTGCAACATAGTCTCCAACATTAGTGGCTACTTGGTTTTGAAGTAAACCACCATTGACTGATATTCCATCTCCAGTAAATGAGGAATTAAAAGCCGTTTTATCTGTACCTAGCTCTGATTTAGCAGTAATTTTAAGAGAAGAGATATCAAAAGCGGCTCCTGCTTCTCCTTCCACAACAATAGAACCTAGATTAACAGATCCTGTATCTAGACCAACTGCGTTATTATCATAAACATTCGCATCTGAAACAAATACATCTTTAGCACCTAGTGTGTTTTGAACACTAGCCATAAAATCGTCTAATGTGCTATCCTTTGTAACGATAAACGTAGAGTTTTTGACTTCACCGCCAACAACCCCAGAAATTGTAATTTCATCTCCAACCTCAAGCCCTAAAGAATTACTACTAGAATCTAACAAATTTGTAAGTTTAGCACTACCGTCTGTAATCGGTGCTCCACCGGTACCATTATCAACCTGTAAACCGCCCGTAGAGAATATTGAACCCGTAGCAACAGTTGTCTTTGTTGAACTAAGTGTAATTTCTGAAGTTCCAGTTGCCGCATTTGCATTAGCAACAACGGTTGACACATCCCCTCCTGAAGATGTCGCAAACTTCGACTGTTCAGAAACTTGTCCATTTAATAATTTAGTATTATTAAATTCAGTAGTGTTCGCAATGCGGTCCACTTCATCTATTAACTGATTCATTTCTTCTTGGATATTTTGCTTATCCGCATCAGTTAATGTGCTGTTTGAAGCTTGAACGGATAGTTCACGCATACGCTGTAGAATTGAGTGTTGCGTATCCATCGCTCCTTCAGCTGTTTGGATCATAGATACACCGTCTTGTGCGTTACGTTGAGCTTGATCTAATCCTCGAATTTGCGCACGCATTTTTTCAGAGATTGCTAGGCCAGCTGCATCATCAGCTGCTTTGTTGATACGAAGACCTGAAGAAAGTCTTTCCATTGATTTTGCACCGGCACTAGCTGCAGTACCTAACTGGCGATAGGTGTTAAGCGCTTGAATATTGTTGTTGATAATCATGTAAAACTACCTCCGTGTAATAAAAGTTTTTTATTTTGAGAGGACACCAAGTCCGTTTGGAAATCCTTTCATTATTTATATCGGAGGCTTGGCCAAATAGTTTAATAGCTTTTAGAATTCTTTTTTTTTAAAAATATAGCCGTCAAGCTGAAGAAGATTCTCAAGACCCAAAATGTGCCCTTTTTATTAAAAAAAGGCACTGATAAGCCTCCTCAGTGACCAAAAAACCAACTCACCACCAAAAACAGGCACTGACAAGCCCCATCAGTACCCAAAAATCCGCCTCTCTACCAAAAACGGGCACTGACAACTCTCCTCAGTGCCCAAAAATCCACCTCACTACCAAAAGCGGGCACTGACACACCCCCTCAGTGCCCAAAATACATCCTCACTCCCAAAAACAGGCACTGATAGGCCTCCTCAGTACCCAAAAATCCGCCTCGCCCCCAAAAACGGGCACTGACAACTCTCCTCAGTACCCAAAAATCCCCCTCACTACCAAAAACGGGCACTGACAAGCTCCATCAGTACCCAAAAATCCACCTCACCACTAAAAACAGGCACTGACAAGCCTCCTCAGTACCCAAAAATCCGCCCCAAACCAAAAAACGGGCACTGACAAGCCTCCTCAGTACCCAAAATACGGCCTCGCCCCCAAAAACAAGCACTGAAAACCCGCCTCAAGGCCGACCACACTCCCAAAAAGCAAAAAAAGGACCCCAACAAGGTCCCCAAGCCTTCCAGCACGAACGAACAAACGCCCTCACTTTTTCATCTTCAAAAGCTCATCACCGAAATCCAATTCACTCGCAACTGCCAGCCTATTCTCTTCCTGAATCTCCAAATAAATTTCCTTCCGGTGAATCGCAATATGCTTTGGCGCGCTGATCCCCAATTTAACCGTGTCGCCTTCAATCGCGGTAACCGTAATTTCGATGTTATCATCAATGACAATGGATTCGCCTTTTTTCCTTCCTAGTACAAGCATCTGCTACACCTGCCCAATCGCGGCTTTTTCCTGGTGCAGGAACAAAGGCTGCTTGACCATGTAGGATTTGTTCTCAAGGACAACCTGCATGCCGAGCCGCTTGCTGTGGTTAATGACAATGGGGGCCTTCAGGTTGGTTGTTGCTTCTTTCAGCCCGCCTTTGGCCGTAACCGTCGTCAGCACGAGGACGTCTTCCGGCTTTTCAATCTCAAGCTTCCCGATGAGCGAATCGCCGAGCTCCACGTCGTAGCCTTCAAAGAAGGAGAACGAATCCAGCAGCAGCAGGGATAATTCTGCCCTTTCGACGGACTGCAGAAAGAAGAACGGCGTTTCCCCTTGCTCATCTGCCGGCAGCAGGACGTATCTTTTATCTTCTTCAAAGCCCGGAATTCCCTTTTCAAAAGTAATAAGCCGGCTTTCATCCACTTCCATTTCACCAAATCGCACAGTTTGTATCTTCATAAACAACCCCCTCTTTCCTGGACCCATGCCTCAGCCTTACCGCTTCCCTTTTCTCTGGCGGATCTGATAATAATTCAATTGCCTGAACAAGGCGGAAGCGGTCTTCTGGTTCATGGCAAATTTCACACCGTACTCCGCATAATTCATGTGAACCACCTTGCGGACAATGAAGCCTTTTATCAAAAATGAAGTGTCCAGAATCGTAAAACGGCATTCTACTTTTTCATGCATCAATATTTTTGCGGCCGAGATAAAACCCATGCCTCCAGCACTGATATTTTCAATTTTCACCGGGAAAAAGGCTCCCTCCTGAATCGAGACCTCTCCCTCCTTCAGTGGTTCAAACTCTACCCGGAAAAACTCGCGGCGATTTTCACGCATATCTTTCTCTCCCGTTACATGTATAAATTAATAAGCAAACCTTTGATTTCTCCCACCAGCCGCAGGACTTCCAGCCCGCGTTCCTCCTTCCMCATGACCTCGTCATGGAGCTCAAGCAGCTTTTGGTCCACTTTTTCGACAATCTGATGGGTCTTCATGCTGCCGCTGTGATGAAAGCTTTGCTTATCGGATAGCTGCAGCCCGGAATTCACCGCTTCCCTGACAAACTCTTTGACGGCTTTTTTATAATCCTGCAGGTGTTCGATGGTCCTGGATTGGACCAGGGTTTGTCCCTGTTTTTCCAGATGGGGCATCAGGGATTCCAGCTGCAGTTTGGACTGCGACCTGTTCATCATGCTGGAAAAAGTACTGGCTGACCTGCTTTCTCCCGCTCCCTTTTGCAGCTGCCCGACCGGAAAGTTCGCCTGCCTTTCAATTCGCAAATGAAGCACTTCCTTTTACTTGGTGGTTTTGCCGTTTTTCAAACAGATTGATGATCAGCTCCACTTTGCCATGATCCATCAGAAGGACTTTGCCAATTTGTGTTGCTGAAAAGCCTTGCTTATACAGCTGCAAAACCTTGTCCTCTTCAACCTCCTGGACAACCGCGGTCTGTCCCCGTTCCTCCTCAAGCACCCGGACCTTCTCCTCCAGAAGCCGGATTCTTTCACCGGCTGCCTTTTGATTTGCCTTCATGTAGTGCACCAGTTTTTGATAAAGCTGGTCATTTTCCGCTTCCATTTTGGCCACGAATTGTTCCATGCTTTGCTGAATAACTTGTACATCGTCCGCTGCACCAGCTTCTTTCGACTTCCTGGACTGCACCAATATCGCAATCGAGACGGCACTTAGCAGCACGCTTAATCCCAATAGTATCCAATCCACACTGCTCACCTTAACCTTCTATAAATCTTGTAAAATTCATCAATAGTTTTCCTGGACAGAGAGTATCGCCGCATTCAGGCGCAGCATGGCTTTGGAATGCAGCTGGGAAATGCGGGAGACGCTTAAATTCAGCACTTCGGCAATTTCCGTCAATTTTAATTCCTCGAAATAACAAAGGGTAACGACCAGCTTTTCCTTTTCCGGCAGAAGTTCGATCGCTTTTGCCAGGGATTCTTTTAGAAGCTGTGCGTACAAATGGGCTTCAGGGGATTCCGCCCTCTCGTTTTTAATCAGATTGTATCTTCCTACCTGGTCATTTTCATCATCCTGAATCGTTTCATCAATGGAAATCATCGAGGACAAGGCCGCTTCGGAAACCGTTTTGTTCAGCTCGGCTTTCGTGATTCCCAGGTACGCGCATACCTCTTCATCACTGACCGAAGTTCCATTTCTCTGCTCCAGGACCGCATAGGCCTTTTCAACTTTTTTGACTTTTTCCCTTACAGACCTGGGCAGCCAGTCACTTTGCCTGAGGCCGTCGATGATCGCTCCCTTTATTCTCCAGGCTGCATAGGTCTCGAACTTGAAATCCCCATCCAGATTGAACTTGTCAATGGCATCGAGCATTCCTTCATAAGCATAGCTTTGGATATCCTCTTTTTGGACGGTTTTCGGAAGACTGATCATAAAGCGCTGGATCACATAGTCCATTAAGTGGTGGTATTTCTCCACCAAATAATTCCCCGCATCAGGGTCTCGCTCTGTTTTCCACTTTTCCCATTGGCCGAGGTCTGCTTCTGGCATCTTAGTTTTCAAAAGAAGTTTCACCACCTATGACGACTGGTTTTTAAAAAGCATTTTTAATAGGAAACCTTTGACTCCAAGCTTAGGAGGAGCCGGCTGCTCCAGGAATTCACAGGCAATGTGCTGTACAGCCTTCGCAGCCTGGCAGTTCGGAAAGCTTAGCAGAAACGGAGCCTGCCTTTTTACCGAACTGGCGACATGAGCATCACTGGGAATAAACCCAAGAGTGCTAATGGATTTATTTAAAAACCTCTCTGTCACTTTTTTAAAATTGGCGGCTGTCTGGATTCCTTCTTTTTCACTTGTACACTGGTTGATGATAAGCTTCATGACGACGTTTTGGTCCGTGGAGTGGACCATTTTCACGACGGCATAGGCGTCGGTCACGGCTGTCGGTTCAGGAGTGGTGACCAAAATGACCTCATCGGCCGCCAAAATGAACCGCAAATTTTCCTGTGAGAGCCCTGCGCCGGTATCGAGGATGATATAGTCCACATGTCCCTGGATGGCGCTTAATTCGTGCAGGAACTTATTCATCCTGTTTTCGTCAAACGAGAATAAGTCATTAAAGCCTGTGCCGCCTGAAATGAACAATAAGCCTTCCGGGCCTTCCTCGATAATGTCCCATACCGACAAATCCTTCTCCAGCATGGTCGCAATCGTTTCATTGGGGGACCGCCCCAGTAGGACATCGACATTAGCAAATCCGAGGTCAACGTCGAAAATCAGGACCTTTTTATCTTGCTTCACGAGGCTCAGCGCGAAATTCACGGCAAAGTTGGATTTTCCCACACCGCCTTTTCCGCTAGTGACGGCAATGATGCGTGTCCTTCTTTGCTCCGCCTGGGATTCCTTTTGGCGGACTTTTTCCCGCAATTGTCTGGCTTGGTCAATCATTCTCATCGTCTCCCATTAAAAGGTTTGCAATGAACTCAGGAGTAACACTGATAATATCATCCGGGACGTTTTGTCCATCGGTGATATACCGCAATGGGATCGAGTATTCATGGATCAGGTTGAGGATGCTGCCATAGGAACTGGTCTCATCTTTTTTGGTCAAAATCAGCTGGTCAATCTCCATCGCCTGAAAGTTGTCAATCATTTTTTTCATATCTTCATATTTGGAAGTAAGGCTCAGCACGACATTGGTCTGGACCTTGCGATGGCCGCCAAGGAGCATTTCCAGTTCCTGAATGTACTGTTTTTGCTGATAATTTCTCCCGGCTGTATCCATCAGGATAATGTCGCAGGCACTCAGCTCCGATACTGCCTGGCTCACTTCGGCCGCAGACTGGACAATTTTGATCGGGATATTCAAAATTCCGGCATATGTCTTTAATTGCTCGACCGCGGCGATCCGGTACGTATCCGAAGTGATCAGCCCCACTTTTTGATTGGCGTTGAGAAGATAGTCCGCCGCTATCTTGGCGATGGTCGTCGTTTTGCCTACCCCGGTAGGACCAGCGAAGCAAATCATTCCGCTGTTTTTTGCCTCAGTAGTTTTTTGATGAGTGTTGATGATATGAATGATTTCACGCCGTGCCGCGGCATGCGCTTGTTCACTTGTGAMCCCATCCTGCTGCCCCGCCTGCGCCATCAGCCTTGCGAGGATGTCCGACCGAATTTCGGGAGCCACTTCCTGCCGGGTTAATCTTTCGTTAACCAATTGGATTGGTTGCGGCAGCCGGTCTTCCTCCATCACCTGGACCATCATTTTTTTAATATTCTTCAGTTCGCGCATGAGTTCGTTCGAGGTGCTCTCTTCCGGTTCGGGATAAAGTCCATTCCGTTCCGGCTGTGCAGCTTTCCTTCCTGCCATTACCTGGGCAAAGGCATGGCCGGGATGCCCCATGGCTTCCGGTGCCTCTTTTGGATATGGCATGTGTTCGGCCGGCTTGGCCTCGTGTTTTACCGGCTTCGGCACTTGTTTGGCCGGCTCTGTCTCGACCGCCGCGATAATTTCGAGCTTTTCCTTCGTGAAAAATCCGAAAAAGCCGCGGGTCTTCACCTTTTTTGTATTTAAAATCAGGGCATCTTCGCCCATATCTTTTTTAATCTGCGCCATTCCTTCAGGCATGCTGTTGACGGTGTATGTTTTTAGCCTCATGATAAATTCACCACTCCGACGCTTTGAATTTCAATGTCTGGTTCCAGTTCGTTATAGGAAAGCACGGTAAGGTCCGGCAGATAGCGCTCCAGAAACTGGCGGATATACATACGGATGGCAGGCGAGGTCAGCAAAATCGGCTGGACGCCAGAGGCCTGCAGCTGCTGGGCCTGCTCGGAAATTGTCTGATAGATCGTCTGCGAAGTGGCCGGGTCAAGCGATAAATAGTTCCCCTGCTCGGTCCGGTGCACCGATTCCGCCACTTTCTTTTCAAGGCTTGCTCCTGCCGTGATCACCTGCAGGATTTCATTCTGGTTGGCATACTGCAGGGAAATCTGCCTCGAAAGCGACTGCCTCACATATTCGGTCAGCAGGTCGATGTCTTTTGTCTGGGCAGCATAATCGGCCAGCGACTCCAGGATGACAAGCAAATTCCGGATGGAGACCTTTTCTTTTAAAAGCTTCATTAGCACTTTCTGCACTTCGCCGATTGTCATCATCTGCGGAATCAGCTCTTCGACAACGGCTGGCGAGGTCTCTCTTACATGGTCAATCAATGATTTGACTTCCTGCCTTCCAATCAGCTCATGCGCATGCCTCCTGATGACTTCCGTCAGATGGGTCGAGACGACGGATGGCGGATCGACAATCGCATAGCCTGAAAGCTCGGCTTCTTCCTTCATTTCCTCATTGACCCACAGAGCCGGCATGCCAAAGGCCGGTTCGACGGTTTCAATCCCGGTCACATTTTCATCGTCGATGCCAGGGGAGATGGCCAGGTAATGATCAAGCATGATCTCGCCGGCGGCCACCTTGTTTCCTTTGATCTTGATGGTGTATTCATTGGGACGAAGCTGAATATTATCCCGAATCCGGATGACAGGGACAACAATGCCCAGTTCAATCGCGATTTGCCTCCGGATCATAATCACCCGGTCCAATAAATCGCCGCCCTGGTTTTTATCGGCAATCGGAATCAGCCCATAGCCAAATTCGAATTCGATGGAATCGACTTGAAGGAGATCCATGACACTTTCAGGACTTTTCAATTTTTCGAGCTCCTGCGTGTCATCGGCCGTTTCGTTCACTTCCGCTTCCTCGGCCGCACTGGCACGGTCCATTTTATAGGCGGCGAAAGCGACAAGGCCCGCAATCGGCAGGATTAAAAAAATGTTGATCGGAGTAAAGACCGCAATTAAAGCAAGTGTACCCGCCACCACATAAAGCATTTTCGGATAGGCGGAGAGCTGCCTCGTGATATCGGTGCCAAGGTTGCCATCCGAAGCAGCCCTTGTAACGACAATCCCTGATGCAGTGGAAATCAGCAGCGCCGGGATCTGGCTGACCAGTCCATCCCCAATCGACAGGAGCGTAAACAGCTGCGCTGCCTCGCCGAAAGACATCTGATGGACGACCACACCGATCAGCAAGCCGCCGAGAATATTAATAAGGGTAATGATGATTCCGGCAATCGCGTCTCCTTTGACAAACTTGCTCGCACCGTCCATGGCTCCATAAAAATCGGCTTCCTGGCTGATCTTTTCCCTTCGTTTCCTCGCATCGCTTTCGGAAATCAGCCCGGCGCCAAGGTCGGCATCAATGCTCATCTGCTTTCCGGGCATCGAATCCAGGGTAAAGCGGGCCGCCACTTCGGCCACTCGTTCGGATCCTTTTGTGATGACAAGAAACTGGATAATCACTAAAATCAGGAAGACCACCAGACCGATGATCGGACTGCCGCCGACAACGAAGGAACCAAATGTCTCAACAACCTCTCCTCCTGTTTGATTGGTCAGGATCGACCGAGTTGTGGAAACGTTCAATCCCAGTCGGAACAAGGTGGTAAGCAGCAACAGCGACGGGAAAATTGAAAATTGCAGCGCCTCCTGGGTATTCATGGCCACAAGGATGATCGTCAAGGAGAGGCTGATATTGATCAGGATCAATATATCCAATAACAGCGGCGGAAGAGGGATCACCATCATCACCACGATCATGATGACTGCGACCAGGACCGATAAATCTTTGAGTTTCAAGCACGTTCTCCTCCCTAGGTGATCTTTCCTTTTAATCTGTAAACATATGCTAATACCTCCGCCACGGCCTGGAACAAATCCTCGGGAACATAGTCGCCGATGTCGACTTGCTGATACAGGGCACGGGCGAGCGGTTTATTTTCCATCATCACAATGTTCAATTCTTTCGCTTTTTCTTTAATTTTCAGCGCAAGATGGTCTTTTCCCATGGCAATCACCATTGKGGCATCCATCGTTTCGGGATCATACTGAAGGGCAATCGCATAGTGCGTCGGGTTGGTGATCAGGACATCTGCCTTGGGCAAATCCTGAATCATCCGGTTCATGCCCAGCTGCCTTTGCTTCTCTTTTATCCTTGATTTAATCAGAGGGTCCCCCTCCGATTTTTTCATTTCATCCTGGATATCCTGTTTGGACATCCGGATGCTTTTTTCGAACTCGTATTTTTGGTACATATAGTCCAATATCGCCAGGCATAATAAAATAATTGAAGCGGCCAAACCAAGCTGGAACACCATTTTGGCCAGATAGGACAGCGATTGGCCAATGCTTTTTTGCGACAGGAGAAACAGCTCGTCCTTTCCCTGCCACAGCACCCCAATAGCCGCCGCTGAGATGATCGCGATTTTGAGCAAAGACTTGAGCAGCTCCACCAGACTGCGGATGGAGAAGATTTTCTTCGCCCCTTCAATCGGATTGAGCTTTTCGAGCTTCATTTTCAGCGGTTCGGTTGTGAACAGGGAGCCAACTTGGACAAAGTTCCCCAAAACGCCGAACACGATGGCGACTGCCGCCACCGGCAGCATGATGGTAAACACCTTGAAGGTTACTTCCTGAAGCAAAATCCTGATGGTTTGGGGAGTCAATTCCCAGTTGATGTACTGATTAAAATGAATCTTATAGAGTGCAAGAAGGCTTTCCAGCAGCTCTTCCCCGATAAAATTAAGCAGCAGGAAGCTCCCGAGCATGATCAGGGCCGCGGGCACTTCGGCACTTTTGGCCACCTGCCCTTTCCTTCGTGATTCCTGCCTCCTCTGGGGGGTCGCTTTTTCTGTTTTTTCACCAGCCATATTTTATGCCCCTAATAACTTGACCAACCCTGACAGGCTGATCATGATTTTTTTAAACAGACTCTGAAGCACATAAAAGAAAAACGGCATCGCCAGGATCAGCATCATAAACCCGGCCAGGATTTTAACAGGAAAACCTACGGCAAAGATGTTGAGCTGCGGAACGGTTTTCGCCAGGATCCCGAGCGCGACATCCACTAAAAAGAGGGCGCCGACAACCGGCAGAGCCATTTGCATGGCAATCAGGAACATCTGCAAAAACATCGTGCTCACAAGAAGGGCGATTTCCCCGTTTTCCAGCGAAAAAGAAACAGTTTCCAAGGGGATCAGCACAAAGCTTCTCATGACTCCATCCAGCAGGAGGTGATGCCCATCGGCGGCAAGCAGGAACAACAGTGCGAGCATATATTTAAAATGCCCCATAATCGGTACCTGCGCACCGGTCTGCGGGTCCATCACATTGGCAAGGGCGAATCCCATCTGGAAGTCGATAAACGCCCCGGCTACCTGGACGGCGTATAACAGCATCGCTGCGATAAAGCCGATGGCAAGCCCGACAAATACCTCTTTTACAATCAAAAACAGATAGCTTCCGTCCATCATGATCGGCTCTTGTTCGAGACCGGGTGAAAAAGCGAACAGAGCAATAAAAAAGGCCAGTCCAATCTTGTATTGGGATGGCACTCCCCTCATCGAAAACAGGGGTGCAATCAGGAAGAACGACGTAATCCGGACAAAAACAAGCAGAAAGTTAGGAAGCATCTCAAGAACGATATTCATGTCTTCACTACCCGATTAAATGTGGAAGGTTCTGAAACAATTCTCGTGTAAAATCCAATAAAGTCGTCAGCATCCACGGCCCGAAAACCACAATCGACAAAAACACGGCCAGAATCTTCGGAATGAATGCCAGCGTCTGCTCCTGGATTTGAGTCATCGCCTGAAAAACGCTGACAAGCAGTCCGACAGCCAGTGCGATTAACAGCAAAGGAGCAGAAATCTTCATAATCGTATAGATGGATTGTTGGGCCAGGTGTATGACCATATCCGGCGTCATAAGGTTTCCCCCTTCTTAAAAGCTGACAAGCAGCGACTCTACAATTAAATACCAGCCATCCACAAGCACGAATAATAAAATTTTAAACGGCAGGGAAATCATGACAGGGGGAAGCATCATCATCCCCATTGCCATCAGGGTACTGGCGACCACCATATCAATCACTAAAAATGGAATAAAGATGACAAACCCAATCTGGAAAGCCGTTTTCAGCTCGCTGATGGCAAATGCCGGAATCAACGCCGTCAAAGGAATCTCTTCGATACTGTTTGGTTTCTCCAGCTGGCCGTATTTAAAAAACAGCGCCAGATCCTTTTCCCTCGTGTGCTTTGCCATGAATTCCTTAACAGGCAGGATGGCCGCATCGAGAGCCTCATCCTGGGGCATATCCCCCGCCAGATAGGGCTGCAGGGCCGTTTCATTGACTTCAGTGAACACAGGTGCCATCACGAAAAAGGTTAGAAACAAGGCCAGACCGATCAGGACCTGGTTGGGCGGCATCGACTGGGTTCCGAGCGCCGTCCGGACGAAGGACAGGACAATCACAATCCTGGTAAAACAGGTCAGCATGATCAAAATCCCGGGAGCGAGCGACAAAACCGTCAGCAAAAACAGCAGCTGAAGCGTAATCCCCACATCTTCGGGAGCGTCAGTCCCAAAATCAATTCCCGGTATCGCGACTGAAAGCAGAAGACTCTCCATCATGTGTTCCTGCCTTCCTTATCGTTTGGAACCAGGTCCTGTTCAAGCTGATCCTGCCTGTTCCTTTGTTTATCCAGGCTCCGCTTGAACAGCTGATCGAATTGGCCGCTTTGGCTTTGTTTTTTCTTTAAGCCCAGCAGCGAATTCGCGAATGACGAGGGTTCCTTCGGATTATTCTCAAAGGTTCCAAGGTCGTCTTCACCTGAAAACTCCTTGATCAGGGTGATTTGATCGGCCACTCCAAGCAGGAACACCTTCCCGCCCACTTTTACAAGCTGAAGCGATTTATTGGTTCCTAGTGCCGTCCCGCCAATCAAATCGATAGCCTGGTTGGGCTGCAGCTTTTTCTGCCTTGAGGCCAGAAACTTGATGAGTCCATAAATCATGGCCACAATCAGGAGCGTATAAAACAGCAGCTGGCTGATTAACAGAATCGGGCTCTTGTCCATGGCATTGTTCGGACCTGCATTGTCTGTAGCTGCATTGGTATCCGGCGCTGTTTCGGCCGGCTGTTTCCCGGATTCTTCCTCATTCAGCCAATCCATCACATTCGGCTCTTCCGCTGCCGCCGCAAAAGGGTGGCAGGAACTTACGAATAAGGCAACCGCCAGGCAAACCATAACTGCTTTTTGAATCAAATCTGGTGCACTCCTTAGAAGATCAAATTAACGGAGCTTGGAAATCCGGTCCATTGGACTCAGGATATCCGTAACCCTTACGCCGAAATTGTCATCAATGACGACAACTTCTCCGACCGCAATCAACTTATTGTTCACTAAAATATCAACAGGCTCGCCCGCCAGTTTATCCAGCTCGATAATGGAGCCCGGGGAAACATCCAGGATTTCCTTTACCATCTTTTTCGTACGCCCGAGCTCGACGGTCACTTGAAGAGGGATATCAAGCAAAAGATCGAGATTATTGCTTCCCKGGAGTTGGGGAGCACTATCATCCAGATTTGAAAATTGTACAGGCTGGACATTCGGGGTTCCCCCCAAAGTGCCAGGCTGGGAATTTTCTTTCTCGTGGTTCATTGCGGGAAACTCCTCCTCCGTATTGTGTTCATTTTCTTCAGGCCCCTCTTGGCCCAGCAGCATATTGATTTCTTCCGCAGACAGCTTTATATTGGTCATTCAAAATCATCTCCCTCTTCCATCACATGCGTAACCTGGACAGCCGACCTGCCTTTTGATATCCCCGGCTGGGCAAGGAATTTCCGTTTATTGTCCACCAGCACGGTAAGCGGATCGTGGTAGTTCCCATCCAGGCGGATCACATCGTCTGTTTTTAGCTGCAGGAACTCGCTAATGTCGATCGTCGACCTCCCCAGGATGGCTTTAACGTCCAGCTTTGTTCCTTTCAGCTTCTTTTCCATCGCTTCCGCTTCGTGGCTTGCCATTGCCTTCTTTTGTGTCGCCAGCCAATGCCGGGCCGACAATTTGGGAAGCACTTCCTCAAGGGCCACATGGGGCAGGCATATATGGATGGTCCCGGCAGCATCGCCAATGATGGAATGCAGGGAAACGACAATGACGGTCTCGTTAGGCGGCACCATCGTCAAAAACTGTGGATTCACTTCCAGTTCCGTTAATTCCGGCGAGAGCTTCTCAACGGAAGACCAGGCCTCCTGGAAACTGCTTAACGCTCTCGTGAAGACCCTTTGAATAACAGCTGTTTCGATATCGGTCAAATTCGAGTTCAGCATCGATACCCTTCCCTGCCCGCCAAGCAGTCTGTCCAGCATGAGATAGGCAATGTTCGGCGGTATCGCCATCACCATGCTTCCTTGAAGGGGAGGAGCCTTGAACACTCCCAGAATGGAACTTTTCTCGACTTTTGCAATGAACTCTTCATATGAATACTGGACCACTTCGGATACGGATATCTGGACAAATGTCCTAAGCTGGGTCGAAAAATAGGATGTCAGCAGCCGGGCACAGTTTTCATGGATCCTTGACAAGGTCCGGATCTGCTCCTGTGAAAAGCGCATCGCATTTTTAAAATCATATGTTTTAATTTTCCTGCCTTTTCCTGCCCCAGTCCTTTTGCCGGCGGACGCGGGAAGCGGACCATCATGACCTGACTGTAAATTCACCAACACTCCCTGCCTCCTCATTCATTCCGGTTTGGTTTTTGCAAAGCATGCAAAAGGTTTACTTTCTGATAGAACGCCGTCACTTTATCTCCTACCTCTTCCGCACTTTCCAATACATGCACCTTGCTTCCTGACAGCAGGGTGATCACCGTGTCCGGCGTGGACTCGATTTTTTCAATATAAATGGCGTTCAAGGTAATCGTTGACTGATTGAATCTGGTTAACTGGATCATGTTAAAAGCAGACGGGAGAGGAGTATCCCTCCCGGTCTGGTCCTCCTATTTTTATCGTTTCAGGTTAACGACTTCCTGCAGGATCTCATCGGAAGTTGTGATAATCCGTGAATTCGCCTGGAAACCGCGCTGGGCCACAATCATTTCCGTGAACTCTTCCGTAAGGTCGACGTTGGACATTTCGAGCTGGCCGGAAATGACTTCGGTATTGGCTCCTCTTGCTGTTTGGATATCGGCATTATCGATGACGCCATTTTCATCCGCACTTATGGTCATGGCATATAAAGATCCGCCCACTTTGCTAAGTCCAGCCGGGTTCTCTGGGGTGACGATTCCCAGCGTCGAAATCAGGATTTCCTGTCCGTCCGCTGATCGTTTTCCGTAAATTTCGCCTGCGCGGTTAATGGCAAAGGAATCGTAGACAGCTGGATCAATGGTAATCGGTCCAACCACAGCATTATTCGCACCGCTGCGTCCCATAACCTGGTAGCCTTGTGTTGTAAGCAGCTGGCCTTCCTTATCCACCACAAAATTTCCCGAACGTGTTAAATAGGAGATGGGCTGGCCATTATCTTGCTGGTTTTGGACGACAAAGAATCCGTCACCCATAATCGAAACATCGGTATTCACTCCTGTGGTCATGAGCGAGCCCGGTGTATGCAGGACGTCAATCGAGGAAGTACTATTCCCCAGCCCTACCTGCATCGGATTCACGCTGCTGTTCGAAACGTTTTGACTTAACAGGTCCTGAAAATTGATGCGGCTTTTCTTATAGCCAACTGTATTCACATTCGCAATATTGTTCCCAATCACATCCAATTTTGTTTGAAAGCCTTTCATCCCCGAAACACCGGAGTACATTGAACGAAGCATCTTTTATTCCCCTTCCATTCCTGTCCTAATGTTGGACAATGTTCTTTTTAGTTTATTTGGCATCCTTTTCGATGCGGTGGATATGGGCAATCGGGATGGAGAGGTCCTGATTCTCAAACTCTGCCATCAACTCTCCATTTTTGATCGCCAACGCCCTGACGACTCCTTCTCCAGACTGGAGGACGCCTGAAGCATCACTTTCCCAGTAGACGGTCGTGCCCAGCAAATCTGCGTGTTCACTCATCTTGTTTCCCTGGAGCCCAATAAACTGGTTCATGGACTGGTTTAAATTCGTTAATTGCTCGAGGGAACTGAACTGGGCCATTTGGCCAATGAATTCCGCGTCTTTTAAGGGTTCCAGGGGGTCCTGGTGTTTTAGCTGTGCGACTAAAATCTTCATGAAAGCATCTTTGCCAAGCCCATTTTGTGCTTCGGCCTGCTTTACCGGAGCCCCATTCTGGATATTGGCCGTGCCTGCACTGTTTACATTCATGGACTTTCTCCTTTCATTAAACGGTATAATCCACCTGCACCGATCCAGCGGCGTAATGAGGGCGTTCAGCAGGTGTTTCCTCTTCCACCGGGAAATAGCCGCTGCGCTGGGAAATGCCCTGTCTTTGCTGCTGTGAAGAACGCTGGTCGTGATGGGCATGCTGCTCGCCAAAGGACTGGTGTGACGGCTGGTGGGCAACTTCAATTTTTTCAACGGAAACGCCCTGCTGAATGAGCGCATTCCTTAACTGGCTGATTTGAAGGTCCAGTGCTTCCTTCGCGGCAAGACTGGCCGTGAAGATTTGCGCCGTCACCTTGCCTTCCGTTGAAGTCAGGACAATATCCAAATGGCCCAGATGCTCTGGAAAAATATTCACCCTCATTTGCGCTGCTTCGGAACTCGACTGGAGACGTATGGTTCCCCTAAAGACCTCGCCAAGGTCTTCAATCAAATGGCTGAAACGGACAGCCGAAGTCTGCTGGCTGCTTTCAGCTTTAGGGGCAGCAGGCCCTTCCTGGACGCCGTTCAGGGCCATTCCCGTTAAGGGCGCGCTGTTCGTCTGCCCCGGAAGCGGTTCTGATGGATTCCCGCCATTCCCCGGTTGAGGAGGAGCCTGGTCAAGGATGTTTCCGCTTGTCTTCTGCCCTCCGGTTAATGGAAGGGACGACTCTATTTCCAAAGGTTCCTGATCTATCTCAGCTTGTTCGGCGGGATGTGGCATTTCTTGCAAAAGGCTGTTTAACTGCTGAAGCAGCCTTTGTGATGATACGCCTTGAAACGGTTTTCCCGCCTGCTGTTCCAATTCCTTCACAAGAGCGATCACGCTTTTTGCCTGTTCCAATTCCTCAAAAGCCATGACGTTGTCTGCCCCTTCATATTCAGAAAGCGGCATGGAAAGTTTTTTTTCATCTGCCCCCATAAAAGGGACATCCTGTTCGAAACTTATAGCAGATAACCATTTCGGAAGCTTTTCCGTTTGTTGAGAAACAGAACCTGGCTGCTGATTTTCCCTGCCGCCCTTGATGGAAGATATTTGCTGCGCGAACATCTGCAGCATCCCCGCGAGGATTTCCATCTCTTCGGACGACAGCGTTTCTTTAGGCAGTTCTTGCAAAACTTTCAGTGCTTCTTCGATTTTCACCAGCATTTCACGGAGCTGGTTTTCTCCCTCAGCCTTTTGCCGGCCGGAAGAAACGGTTTGGAAAACCATGGAGAAAGCTGAATGTTCGTTTGACTGGCCACTTACGGGTGTAGTGGACTTTTGCTCCTGGCGTACGGGCGCCTTGAAGGAGAGACTTAGTGCGTCGATAAGCTCACCCTCTTTCCACAGCAGATGCACGGTAATACCTGCTGGCGGCCAACTCGTCAAAATAGGCCTGTTCCGCAGCTTTCGCCTGATGTTCAAACTGGCTTAACTTTTGCTTTTTCAAGTTGCTCCAGGTTTTTTCTTCCTGGACTTTGACCTGCAGATGCCCCTGTGTTTTGGCGACACGGCTTTCCATCTGCTCAAGTTCGCGCTCGGCCGACATCAGCTGTTCGTTCAGCTGATTGATATAAAGTTCATGCATCCTTAGTTCAAAAATATTGACGCCATCTTGCTGTCTCTGATTTTTTTCCTTCTCAGCTTCGATGATTTTTTGATAGATTTCCTGGATTTTGCGGAGGCTTTCCTTTTGCATGCTAATGGCTTGAGCCATTTGAATCTGTGCAAATTCCTTTTCATTTTCTTTATAGTCCAGGATTTTCTGGAATGGATAAATGAATTTCGCCATCTTCAACCTCTGAAATTTGTCATTAATTGCTGAATATTTTCATTAAAACTCGTATTTTCATAGATATCCTGCTGCAGGAATTTTTTAATAAGCGGATAGAGACGAATCGCATCGTCTATTTCCTTGTTTGTGCCGCTCTTATAGGCGCCGATATTGATCAGGTCCTCTGATGCCTCATAGGATGCCAGCAGCTTTTTAAAATGGACAGCTGCCTTCTGATGCTCGTCCTGGACGATATCATGCATCACCCGGCTCACGCTGGCCAAAATGTTGATGGCCGGAAATTGTCCCTTTTGGGCAATTTTCCGATCGAGCACAATATGTCCATCAAGGATTCCCCGGACGGCATCGGCAATCGGTTCATTCATGTCGTCCCCGTCCACGAGCACGGTATAAAAGGCGGTAATAGATCCGTGCCTCGATGTTCCCGATCGTTCCAGGAGCTTTGGAAGCAGAGCAAACACACTCGGTGTATATCCTTTGCTCGTAGGTGGCTCGCCAACGGCCAGGCCGACTTCCCTCTGCGCCATCGCAAACCGTGTGACCGAGTCCATCATCAGCATCACGTTTTTGCCCTGGTCACGGAAATACTCGGCAATGGATGTTGCCGTAAGGGCCGCCTTTATCCGCTGAAGGGGCGGCTGGTCGGAAGTGGCCACTACGAGCACGGAACGCTTTAGGCCTTCGGGCCCCAAATCCCGCTCGATGAAATCACGGACTTCCCTGCCCCGTTCGCCAACGAGTGCGATCACGTTGATATCGGCTTCGGTATTGCGTGCGATCATGCCCATCAGCGTACTTTTGCCGACGCCGCTGCCGGCAAAGACGCCAATCCGCTGCCCTTGCCCGACGGTCAGCAGCCCGTCGATCGCCCTTACACCAACTTCCAATGACTTGGTGATCCTTGGCCTTGTTAACGGGTTGGGCGGATGATTATTGGTGGAGTAGTTCTTCAGCCCTTTTGGAAGCGGGTTTTCATCCAATGGATTTCCGGTTCCGTCAAGAACCTGCCCAAGGATGGACGGTCCCACTTTTATTTGCAGCGGGACGCCGGTGGCGATGACCTGGCAGCCCGGTCCTATCCGCGCCACGTCCCTTAAGGGCATCAGCAAGACCCTGTTTTCCCTGAAGCCGACAACCTCTGCTTCAATGGGTTTTTCCTTTTCGCCTGGATACAGCAGGCACAGTTCGCCTATTTTGGCATTCGGCCCTTTTGATTCGATCGTCAATCCAATGACCTGGGTCACTTTCCCGTGTTTTTTTACCGGCTGGATTTCCTCTAGCAAGGCAAGGTACTCATCTTTCTCCGGCATCATGATTCCTCTTCTCCTCACAATAAGCTAGCAATTGCTGCTTTATTTCATCAAGCTGGCTTGTAACGGAGACATCATAGGAACCGCCCGCTGTTTGAATGATGCAGCCGCCTTTTGTAAAATTGGCAACAGGAATTAATTTTATTTCGGAATTTTGTCCAATATAGGTTTTAAACTCATCAAGATAGGGTAAAAGCCTTTTGTAATCTTCTGGAGAAGTTTGTATGACCACATTCTCCTTCTCTTCGACTTGCTTCAGCGATTGTTTCACCATGTTGAGCAATTGTTCGGAATGCTGCGTCAGCTCTCCTTTGATCACTTTCTCGGCGATTTTAACGCTAAGCGACAAAAGGAAAGGTTCAGAGTCCTGGATGATTTTTTTTCTTTCTACATAAGCCGTTTCAAGCAGTTCCTGCATCTGGAGCTGTTTTTGCTGGTATTCTGCTTCTGCCTGAAGCATTCCTTGTTCATACCCGGATTGGAAGCCTTGTGCCTCGGCCTCTTCCGCCAGCCTTTTAGCTTGTGATTCCGCTTCCTGCTGCTGCGCGAGCCGCCAGCTTTCGATGGCGGACCTGGCCGATTCCTGTTCTTTTTCCATCTGGTCGTGCAATTGGCCGTACTGCTCTTTCAAGGCGGCGATTTCCATTTGCAGATGCTGTCTCTGTTTAATGGGATCATCGATTTGTTCAAGGGCAGCCAGATGATCGGCTTTTTCGCGCTTGACCTCGATTTTCCTGGCAGCAATGGTCAATGGCTCGCGATGCGGAAGCTGATTGATGCGAAGGATGTTAGACAATCACATCATCCCCTCCGCCCCTGGATACGATGATTTCTCCTTTTTCCTCCAGGCTGCGGATCATGGTCACGATGCGAGCCTGTGCGTCTTCGACATCTTTTAACTTCACAGGGCCCATAAAGTCGATTTCCTCGCGGAGAGCCTCGGCCCTTCTTGTGGACATGTTGCGGTAGAGGACATTTTTCACCTCGTCGCTGGCCGCTTTTAAGGAGTAAGTCAGATCCTGATCCTCTATTTCGCGGAGAACCCGCTGAATCGAGCGAGGGTCAAGGTAGACGATGTCTTCAAAGACAAACATCCGCTTTTTGATTTCTTCCACGAGCTTTGGATTATCCAGCTCCAGCTCGGTAAGGATCGATTTTTCCGTACCGCGGTCAACCTTGCTCAGTACCTGCACGATGGCTTCCACTCCGCCAGTCGATGTATAGTCACGGGTTCCGGTAGCGGAAAGCTTGCGCTCCAGGATTTGCTCTACCTGGTGGATGACCTCCGGCGAAGTGCTTTCCATTAGGGCAATCCTTCTTGCCACTTCTGTCTGCTTTTCGGGCGGCAGCTGGGAAAGGATTTGCGATGATTGCCGGGAATCCAGATACGACAGGACAAGGGCAATGGTCTGGGCATTTTCCTGCTGCAGGATGCTCAGTATTTGCTTCGGATCCGCCCGCCTCGCAAAACCAAACGGTTTCACCTGCAAACGGGAGGTGAGACGGCCGATTGTTTCGATAGCCTTATCTTTTCCCAGTGCTTTTTCAAGGATTTCCTTTGCGTAATCCAGGCCACCTTCATTCATGAAGTCCTGGGCCAGGATCATTTCATAAAATTCATTCAAAACCTGATTGGTTTGGCTGCTTTTGATTTTGCGGACATTGGCGATTTCCATTGTTAAATGATCGATTTCCTGTTCGGTCAATTGTTTGAACAACTCGACAGAGACTTCAGGGCCCAGCTCGACTAGCAGCACGGCCACTTTCTGAATGCCATTCAACTCTCGTTCACGTATAGCCATAAGCACCTCTCCTAATCCTGGGACATCCATGAGCGCAGCAATTTGGCAAAGTCTTCAGGCCGTTCCTTTGCCAGCTTCTCAATTGTCTTCCGTTTTGGATTTGCTCTTGATGTAAACTCCGATAAATCAATCTCTTCTTTTTCAGCCTGAGCGGCTTGTGCCACAGGTTCTTCCAGCACATCGAAAAAGAACTCTTCCTCCTGCTTTCGTTTCCTTCTGCGCACTAAGATCGCGATGACCACAATCAGGAGGATGGCGGCTAGCACGGCGCCGGCTACAAGAAGGACATTGCTCGATACCTCGCTCAGAAGACCTGTGTCAGCCTCTTGTTCGGCTGCAACGGCTTTGCCCTGGAATTCTGTTGCAAAAACAGAGATTCGGCTGTCCAACTCTTCTTCCGAAAGCAACGCGCCATTCATGCTCAAGGAGTTTGAAACAACATTCGTCAGCAGGTTTCGGATATCGCCGACGGTCTGCTGCGTCAAGCTTGCCGGGTTGCCTGGCTCCGGTGGTTCGACACCGACATTGACGGTGAGGTCATCAATCACGTAGGGACTCAGCTCGATTTGGCGGTTGATCCGGTTGACTTCCCGGTTGATCCGGTCTTCGGTCCGTTCCGATTCGCTGTTTCCAGATCCGTCAACGGCTGGATAATTGGCGATTTCCGTGTCGCCTGTTCCAGTGCCGCCGTTGACCGCTCCGCCTTCGCTTGAGTAGCTCTCCCTGATTCGCTCGACACTGATCTCAATTCCCTGATTGTCATCCGTGACCGGCTCGACAAGCTGCTCTTCCCGTTTTTCCTTCGTAAAATCCACGCTGGCCATAACGGAAACAACGACCTTGTCACGGCCAAGGATCAGCCCGAGCATCTGCTGCAGCTCGCGCTGGATATCCTCCTCGATATCCTTGCGAATTTCGCGCTGCTGCTGATAAACGCCAAGAGCCGTATCAATCGCGTTCCCTTCCTGCAGGTCATAGGTGCGGCCGCTTTGGTCCATGATGACAATCTGGTCGGTCGGCAGATTTGGAACGCTCTTGCTGATCAGATGATAAAGTCCGTTAACCTGCTTCTGGTCCAGCTGGAAGGCCGGTTCCCCTTTTATGACAACAGACGCGGTTGCTGCTTGTTCCTCGTCCGTAATCCAGATATTTTCTTTTGGAAGGGTAATCATGACATTGGCATCATTCACACCGGCAATTTGCTTGACCAGGAAAGCCAATTCATTCTGCATGGCATCCCGCTCCACAACATCAAATTGGCGGTCAGTCATCCCCATTCCCATGTTTTCACTAAAAATGCTGTAATTCACATTCCCGCTTTTCGGAATTCCTTCTGCGGCAAGCGCGACTTTCAGGTTGGCCACTTCTTCCTTCGGTACAGAGATGGCCGTCCCGTCAGCACTGACTTCCGCCACTATGCCCCGTCCCTCAATGGCACTTTTGATTTCCCCGGCCTCGGAAGGAGACAATCCGGAATAAAGCGGCGATAGATTAGGCTTCGAAGACATGTACACCATTACGACCAGGAGCACAAGCGTAAGGACAAAAGTTCCCGCCACCAGCCATCTTGTCTTGCCCGGGAAACTGCCCCATGTTTCCAGTGTTTTATTTTTATATCTTGTTATTCTTTCATTCATCTCGTCATCACCTTAATCATGGGAATCAAACTTGCATTCTCATAATCTCTTGATAGGCTTCCACGGCTTTATTGCGCATTTGGATCGTCAGCTGCAGAGATAAGCTGGACTTCTGCGATGCGATCATCACATCATGAATATCCGTACCTTCCCCCATTGCCAACTGGGTCGTTTTCAGCTGCGACTCCTTCTGGGCCGCATTCACTTCCTGCAGCGCACTTTTAAACAGCTCCCCAAAACCCTCACCCTTATTCTCCACCCGTGATGGAGCGATAAGCTGATTCCCCAAAAGCGGAGCCTGAACCTGGCCAATACTATTCATAAAATAACCTCCTCTGATGCAGGGGGACGGTTCTCCTGCCTCATTTTTTACTCAAACGATTCGTTATTTTCCAATTTCCAATGCTTTCATGAACATGTTTTTCGAGGCATTCAATGCGGTCACGTTCGCTTCGTAGGAACGTGTCGCGGAAATCAGGTCGACCATTTCCTTGATGGGGTCGACATTAGGCAGGGTGACGTAGCCATTTTCATCCGCTTCCGGATTCGTAGGATCAAAGGAAAGCTGAAAGGGGGTCCGGTCTTCCTCAATTCTTGAAACGGTTACTCCGGAAACCTTTCCATCGCCTCTGTTCATCGCGGTCTGCAGCTGCTGTCCAAATGCGCTTTGCGTCAATTCAACAGACTTTCGGCGATAAGGCACCCACTCGCCATTCACCAGTTGTGCTCGCGTTGTATTGGCATTCGCGATATTGGAAGAGACCACATCCATTCGCAAGCGGTTGGCTGTCAAGCCTGAAGCGCTGATATTCATTCCGTTAAACAAGCCCAAATCCTTTTACCTCCCTTCATTGATGACACTGCGCAAATTATTGAAGTGGCCATTCACCCGATCGGTCAGTGCGTTATACCATAATTGGTTTTTCGCCAGCTCGGCCATTTCGTAGTCCATATCCACGTTATTGCCGTTCGATTTGAATTTCGTTCCATGATTCGTTTTTATGGCAGGGTTGAAGGACGAACCTTCACTGCTGAACGGCAAATGCCTGGAATTCGTCTTATAACTGGGAATCGCCCGCTGGCTGATGGCACCATTCAATACCTCCTGGAAATCGACCTTTTTACTCTTGTAGTCCGGCGTGTCCACATTGGCGATATTGGAAGCGATAACTTTCTGCTTTAATGCAGATGCTGATAAAGATCTCTCCAGGACTTGGAACGATTGGGGAAATAGATTCATAGATTTGCCTCCTTTTTTTGCATTAAAAAAATCCACCCCGAAAAAGGGTGGATTGACAGAATCATCCTACCATCTTTCGGCAACCCGGCTGCCATATTCACGTGAATGAATGAAGGCCCGTGGCTTTGCGTCCTCACCTTTCGAATGAGTTTGCCATTATCGTGACGATAATTTATTTTGTTATTAACTAGTCAAATTCGACAATTTCGCCATAATTCGACAATATTACTAAAATTAAGGTTATCATTGACATATAGAATTGTAAACTTTTTTTAATCAAAATGTAACAGGCGTAATTGCCTATTAAATATCAAACATATTTCCAGTACATCCATATTTATCCATTAAACAAAATTGAAAACTTGCCGATAGAAACGATAGAAGATCTTGTCGAAGGGGAGAAATGAAATGTTTCGAGGTCTATATACCGCCACATCCGGGATGATGGCCCATAACCGGAAGCAGCAGATATTAACTAACAACCTGGCAAATGCCGGCACACCAGGCTTTAAGCAGGACCAGACGTCCTTGCGCGCCTTCCCGGCACAGCTGCTTCGGGCCGCCAACGCAGGCTCTTCAGGCAATGGAGCTGCTACTCTTCCAAGGCACCCATACATCGGCACCCTCCATACAGGTGTCTATGTCCAGGAAGGAACTCCTTCTTTTGTCCCAGGTCCGTTAAAGCAAACAGGAAATACGACAGACCTCGCTCTTCTGGATGAATCCCTGCCGGTCAATCCGGAGACACAGGAAAAAGGCACCCTGTTGTTTGCCGTCGCAATGGATGACAACCAAATCCGCTATACCAGAAACGGGCAGTTTGCCCTCAGCGAGGAAGGCTTGCTGACAACAAGCGAAGGGCATCCTGTACTGGATGAAAACCTGCAGCCCATCCAGGTGCAATCAAATGAATTTACCGTTTCCGCAGACGGCCAACTCTCATCGAACGGGCAGGGCAATGGCCGGCTGTGGATTGGATATACAGAACAACCGGAGAAACTTGTAAAGGAAGGCCATGGACTTTTGCGCTGGGCCGGCAATCCGGAAGCCGGACCGCAGGCAGCTGAGGATGTGGAGTTCCTAAATAATACCGGCAATTGGGTGAAGCAGGGATTTATTGAACAGTCGAACGTCGATATCACCCAGACGATGACGGAAATGATCACCACGTACCGCGGATTCGAGTCGAACCAAAAGGTAATCCAGGCTTATGACCGCAGCATGGAAAAAACGGTAAACGAAATTGGCCGGGTTTAAGAAGGAGGCACATTAAAATGAGCATTCAATTCCATTCGGCAGCGACCACGATGCGCGAGCTGCAAAAAAAGGTCGATACCATTGCCAACAATATTTCCAATGTCAATACCACCGGCTACAAACGCAGGGAAGCCAGCTTTTCCGACACCCTTGTCCACTCGATTGAAAGACAGGCGGGTCCGCAGCACGAACTCGGCCGGAATACGCCGCTTGGACTCCGTGTCGGCTCCGGAGCAAAAATGGCGCAAACCATTCTCCGGTCCGAACAGGGCTCCGTGCTGAAAACGGACCGGCCCCTTGATTTTATGATTGAGGGGAGTTCCGGCTTTTTCCGGGTGGATGCAGGTGGAGGTGTCCAGTATACCAGGGACGGTTCTTTTCAATTGCAGCCGGTCCTGAATTCGGGCCAGGTTCGCCTGACTACTTCATCAGGGAATTCGGTGCTTGGCAATAATAATCTGCCTATTATTTTTGACGGGGACTATGATACGATCAAGGCGGATGCGAACGGGACAATTCAAGTGACCTTTAAGGACTCCGCTAAACCTGCGGCCGAATTCCAGCTCAGTGTTGCCAGGGTGAACCGGCCAGGTATTCTTGAAAAGACGGGCTCGAACCTGTTTCAGCTGCCCGGGGATGAGGCAGAACAGATTGCCAGCGGAACTCTGCAGGTGATCAACCTGGCCCAGGGAAATGACGGTTCGATTACGGTGAAACAAGGCGCACTGGAAGCTTCAAACGTGGACATGGGAGAAGAAATGACCGAGCTGGTTGCCACACAGCGGTTAATCCAGTCCCAGGGACGGGCCATTTCCTTTGGTGATGACATGATGGGGCTTGTGAATACGATCAGGGGGTAAAATTAAGGGCCGGACTTTTTGGGGATTGATAAGTGGGCAGGTAAAAAGAACATTGTGGAGGAATTGAGCGAGGTTTGCCTGCCTTTAATGAGCAATTTGCAAATGAATCTTGGTATTTTGCGATTTTTTATCTTAATCTGCCTGGTAGTTGGGATTAAATAATGCGAGTACTAGTATTAAATATTCATTTAATACTAGTACGTCTCGATTTAATGCTGGTTGAGGTTAATATAATGCTGGTAAGTCTCGATTTAATGCTGGTAAGTGCAGAGATAATGCTGGTAAGTGCAGAGATAATGCCCGTACTAGGTTAATAGCAGCGAACTTAATGCGAGTACTAGCATTAAATCGACTAGGTATCAGCATTTATACCGAGTACTAGTATTAAATGGAATAGTGTTTGACACGCACCACAGTAAAGTATTAACGCACTAGAGGGGGCCTGACCCCCACCACAGCAAAGTGTTAACACACTAAACGGTGCCTGACCCCTGGCAAGCACTTTTGATTCGAAAAAAATGGGCACTTCCCGCGATAAGGGAAGTGCCCATTTTTCATTTATCTCAGATAATCCACCAGTGTAGACTGGATCATTTTGGATGTGACTGCGAGGCTTGCCTGGTAGACGGCTTCTTCACTTTTCAGCTTGGTGATCGCCTCGGCCAAATCGACGTCCTCCACTTTGGACAGCATCAACCGCAATTGGTAATCGCTGTCCTTGAGGCGGTTCTCAACAGCTTCCATCCGCCCTTTCACCGCGCCGGTTTCCGCCCAGGCAGTCAGGATCCGGTCCATCCCCTTATCCAGTTTCCCAAGCGGGATGGCACCGCCTTCCCGCAGGGCCTCTGCAATTTCTTCCAATGATTGGAACAGATTGCTTTCATCCTCTGCACGGCCAAACAGCACATCCGCCGTCACATTGGCCTTGATGATGACACCATCTGCCACCGAAAAAGCCACCGCCCCGGTATCAAAGGAGTTTGTCTTATAGGAATCAGCTTCAGGATAGGGCGGCTGATTCGTTTTTTGCCCGTTGAACACATACTTCCCATTCACTTTCGTATTCAGAAACTCGCGGATCTGCCCTGCCAGCTGCTCGACTTCTGCGGCAATAGTAGCCCGGTCCTGGCCTGACAGCGCATCATTGCCACCCTGGACGGCCAGTTCCCTCACCCTGTGGAGAATATTCACCGTTTGGTTCATCACATGGTCGGTTTCCTCCAGCCACATGGAAGCTGTGTCAATATTTCTTGTATACTGCTGATTCGCCGCAATCGCGCTTTTTAGATTCATCGACTTGCCTGTCCTCACCGGGTCGTCGGATGGGGAGGCAAGAAGCTTCCCGGTCGATACCTGCTGGCCAATTTTCTCAAACCGGCTTAAATTTTGATTCATATGGCGGACTGAGCTTTGATGCAGCATTTGCTGTGTGATTCTCATTGTGGTTTACCTCCAGTCAGCAACTTAGCGGGCTGCCATCCGATTAATGATCGTATCAAGCATTTGGTCTGTTGTCGTGACCACTCTTGCAGCGGCATTATAAGCGTGCTGGTACTTAATTAAGTTGGCCATCTCCTCGTCAAGGGAAACTCCCGTCACAGACTGGCGCCTGTTTTCCGTCGCAATCAGGGCCGCTTCCTGATTCGCAGCAAACCGGCTTGCCCTCTGGCTTTCGGCCCCCAGCCCGCTGATCATCGATTGGTAAAACTGATGGATGCTGCCCGACTCGCCGTTGATACTAACATCGTGATTCCTCAGGCCGCCCATCAGCTGGGCAAGCTGCCCATTTCCAGCGACGGCCTTTTGCTGGCCATTGACCACCTCGGACCGCAGTGAAGAAGCAATGAGCCGAATATCCGCAACAATCGCCGGATTTACTTCCAGTGAAGCAATGGTAAAATTGTCCTCGTCTCCCACAAACAGCGGAGCCCCTGGCTGGACATTCCCGCTCGCATCCTCCTTCATGGACCAGCCCAATTGCTGCAATCCATTGATGCCCTTTACGGTTATCTGCATGGTCTGTCCTGCCGGAACCGCGGTCCCGTCTGCCAAATTGCTGCCTCCGGGAATTTCCACTTTTATATCGCCAAAAACAAGGCCTTTTACCATATCGTTCAGCTGTTGCTGGTAGGAATCGACGGCTTCAATCGATTTGAATGTACCCAGGATGCTGCCGCTCCCTACATTGCTCCCGGAATCAAGCACTGTTCCTATGTTCGTGCCTTCCACCAAAGAGGTTCCATCGGATGCCAATTTAATGCTGTACATCCCGTCCCGCTCCACAACATTGATGGATACAAGCTTCGAAAGCTCCTCCACATAGACATCGCGCTTGTCGAGCAAATCGTTCGCCTGTACGCCGGTTCGCCTGATGCTCTGGTTCAGGTCGGCAATCAGCTCCAGATAACCGTTGGCGTCATTGATTTTGGCACTTGCCTGCTGGTTCAAATCATTTTTAAGCTGACCCATGGAACGGTCCATTTGCTGCGCCGTCCCGACGAGGGCCTGGGCACTTTCCTTGATGACGGCGCGCGCGGACAGACTGTCTGGCTCATTGGCCAAGTCCTCCCATGCTCCCCAGAACTGGTCCATGGCGGCCCGCAGTCCTGTTTCACTCGGTTCGTTCACGATGGTTTCGAGCTTGGACAAGGCATCCTGCTGAACGGACCATTCCCCAAATGCTGCCGATTGCTCGCGGTACTGCCTGTCCAAAAAGCTGTCCCGCACACGCGTAATGGAATCCAGCGACACCCCGGAGCCAAGCTGGCCCGGGTTCACTTGGCCGCTTGTCCAAACATCGAGCGAAGGAGACGCGGTTACATTCACCTGCTGGCGTGAATAGCCTTTTGTATTGGCGTTGGCCATATTGTGGCCGGATGTCGTGACCCCTGCCTGCCCGGCATATAAACCGCGCTTTCCAAGTTCTAAACTATGAAAAGTTGAAACCATGTTTTTCCCTTCCTTTTTCGCTCTATCAAGCTATCTATTTACAATGGGCCTCATGCCTTTGTGTCAAAAAAAGCGCGGCTTCCCGCCTGCGTTTTTTGCGGACTCAGCGGGGATTGATAATTGAAATGGCGCTGACCGGAATGGGCCACCTGGCCAATCATATGCTGGACAA
The DNA here is from genome assembly GCF_001273925.1 of Bacillus sp. FJAT-27251. Lineage (GTDB taxonomy): Bacteria > Bacillota > Bacilli > Bacillales > Cytobacillaceae > Mesobacillus_B. Next base: position 628,599 of record NZ_LIGG01000001.1, read on the forward strand.
AATTCAAGGAATCTTTAAGCAGCTGCTCATTCACCTTGTTTTTTTCCTGCAGCTCGGCCATAAGCTCCTTTAATGTATCGATGCGGGACCGCAGCTTTCCGCCAGACTCGGCAGGAACGGCATCTGCCAATTGGCCGAAGGTTAGGGACGGATGTGCCTGCAGAATGAGTTCCGCCTGCTCAAGCCGCTGGTTTTCCAATTCGCCGAACAGCTTGACCAGCCTGGCTTCTTCCCCGACAATACCATTCAGCTCAGACACATCCCGCTGGATCAAAGCCGTTTTTTTCCGTTCCGAAAGGCTGATAAGCTGTTTTTGTGTGATAATCATGTTTTCAAGAGTCTGAATGATGAACTCAACCACCCGGCTTCCCCCTGTTTATCCTCTATTTGTCAAACCAGAATTTAAAGACCTTATTCGCAACCTGCTCCGGGCTGACCTGGTATTCCCCGGACTGGATCTGGGCTTTTAATGCCTTGATTTTTTCCTGTCTGGCCGGGTCTGCACCCTTCTTTTCAAACATCTCTTTCGCCTGCTGTGAAATTTGAAGCTGGTCCTCATTTTGCACTGGTTTTGTTTTTTCCACTTTCGAGACTTGAGTTTGTTTTTGATACGGCTGAATATAGAATGGACCTGACGATTTATCGATATTCATTCTCTCACCACCATGCGGACGCTGTTATTTTTCTTGTTTTAACCGCCAATATTGCGACTCTCGATAGGCTGTCTGCCGGTTCCCGCCCACTCCATCTTTCGTGATGGAGTGCTCGATTTCAAGCGCTAAACCTTCAAAACAGCTGTGACAAAGAATTTGCTTTTTAATCAATGTACCACAATAGGCGCATGGATATCCAAGATTAGGAAAATCCTCGGCGTAAATGCGGCCGTCACGGATGAAACCAGCAATTCGTTTTACGGAAACCTCCGTACTCTCGCTGATCATTGCAACGGTAACATCGCGATTTTTATCTTTCGCTAAAAACTCTGTTACCCGGAGCAATTGCTGCTCCATTTCCTTGAAGCAATCCAGGCAGCAATCTGAATGTTCTTTTACATATAACCTTCCGCAGTATAGGCAATTATCCAATTGGGCTGACTGCATGTTAAAACCACCCGGTTTCTATATATATCGGCAAATACCTGTAAAATATTAAGCTCATTTTACGTTATTGCACCTTGAATTCTGTCACTAAAACTCTTTCAACCCGTCCCGACTCGACCATTGCCTCCAACTTTGCATACAGCTCCTCTTCCAGGTTGGCAATCCCTTCCCTTCCTGTCAGCTGGTCCTTGGTAAAGCCGGCAAGGATGGCAATCACCGCCGCCCTCACTTCAGGCTTTCTCATATCCAGCTCAGCCTTTGCTTCCTTGCTGTCCAGCAAAATATTAAACTGGACGACAGCAAAGTTATTGGAGGCCAGGTTGGTGGTGATGACATCGGTATCGACGCTCAATTCGACAACGTCTTCCACCGATGGCTTTTTGTCACTTCCAAATCCAAATGCGTCTTTCCCTAAAAAGAAGACCGATCCCAAGCCAATCACCACTACTGCGGTAATGGCAAGAAAGATGTTCAATTTCCCCATAGGTCACCTCTGCCTATTCATTTTGTTGTTGATACGGTAAAATCAGCACTTCCACCCGGCGGTTTTTCGCCCTGCCCTCGAGTGTGTCGTTCGTATCGACCGGCTGGTATTCACCATATCCTGTTGCACTGAATTTCCTTGGATCCAGTTTCGGATTTTCAATTAGGATTTTCATAAAATTGATCGCCCTCGCGGAGCTAAGCTCCCAGTTCGACGGGTATTTCGCCGTCCGGATTGGCTGGTTATCCGTGTGCCCTTCAATCACAATCTGCCTCGGCGGGTCCGATACGAGCAGATGGGACATTTCCACAGCCAGCTTCCTGGCCTCATTTGTCACATCCCCGTCTCCCGAGCGAAACAGCACTTCATCGGTAATCGTCACGAGTAAACCCTGTGCGGTCAGTTCGGTCTGCAGCCTTGGCGACAGCCCTTTCTCTTCAATGTATCCTTCAATCGATTGCTGAAGTTCCCCAAGCTCTTTAAAGTCCTGTTCCGGCGTCATTTCCGATTCCTCATGCTCCGGCTTCTGCTCGGTCGAGGCTTCTCCCTGCTTTGGAATCTGCCCTGTTTCATCAATGGGTTCCACGGGCGAATTGTAGTCAAGGACGCCTGTCCCGCCTTCCATCGCAGAGTTGAACGACTTGGCAATCGCTTCGAATTTTTTTGAATCCACTTCGCTGGCGGCAAAAAGGACGATGAACAAGGCGAGCAGCAGCGTCAGAATATCGGCATATGGAATCAGCCAAGACTCATCCACATGTTCTTCATGCTTTTTAGTACGCTTCAACACGGCCACCTTCCCTTGCTTCTGCTTCCAGAACCCGGTCCTTTGCCGGAAGGTAGGTCAGCATTTTCTCTTCCACCAATCGCGATGGAATGCCTTCCTGGACAGCAAGCAGCCCTTCCACCATAATCTGCTTGATTCTCGCTTCCTCCTGTGACTTCCGCTTCAGTTTATTGGCAAATGGATGCCATAAAACGTAGCCTGAGAAAATCCCGAACAGCGTGGCAATGAACGCAGCCGAAATCGATTTCCCAAGCAAGGCGACATCCTCGAGGTGGCCCAGGGCGGAAACAAGGCCCATCACGGCGCCAAGAACACCCAGTGTCGGCGCATAGGTACCGGCCTGCGAGAAGATTTTTGCCCCAAGCTCATGGCGGTCCTCCATGGCGGCGATCTCCTCCTCGAGCATCGCTCGGACCAGCTCGGGCGACTGGCCGTCAACGACCATTTTCAATCCTCTTTGCAGGAAAGGGTCCTCCACTTCCTCGGCACTATCCTCCAGCGCCAGAAGACCTTCCTTCCTTGCGAGATTCGCCCATTCCGTAAAAATGGGGATCAGTTCCTTGACACTCATTATTTTGGAATTGGTGAAAATAACCTTGAATAAAACAGGTACCTTCTTCAATTCGTTCATCGGAAAAGCAATCGCCACAGCCGCCACTGTTCCGAGAAAAATGATGACAAGGGCGGCCGGGTTGATCAATGCGGCCGGGGCCGACCCTTTCAAAACCATTCCGCCAACCAGCACAACAATCCCAAGTATAATCCCTAACAATGATGTTTTATCCACACCATTCCCTCTTTTCCGTTCATAGTTGTAAAATATGTTTTCATCCGATGACTGCTTACCCCAGTTGATTCCGCTCTGGAAGGCTACCGTTTCACGAGTTCCATCGCCTGCTTCCAGGCATCACGGAATTCCAGCATGAGCCCCTCTGCTTCCTCGAGGGCGGCCAGGTCATTTTGCAGATTGGCGTCCACCAATCTTTGATGGATGTAATCATAAAGCTGTCCCATGCCGCTGGACATTTCAATTTCGGGATTCAAGGTGACATAAAGTTCCTGGACAATTTTCTGCGCCTTAAGGATATTGGTGTTTTTTTCCTCGAATTTCTGTGCTGCCATCGCTTTTTTAGCCAGCCTGATGAACTTCAGGCACCCATTGTAAAGCATGAGGGTCAGCTCCTGCGGCGAAGCGGTCATCACAGAACTTTGCTGATAGGATTGATAAGGATTGATCATGGTAGGAAATCCTCCTGAAATTTACTTCCGCTTATCGATGAATGACCCATCCGTGGTGATCGTTTGATAAGCTGCGATATATTTTTTGGACATGCTTTTCGTTTCATGGATGCGGTGCATCTGCTTCGAAAAAGACTGGTGCAGGCTGCCCATTTTCATTTGCAGGGTGCGTTCAAGTGTTTGCAGTGTTTTTATCTGCTGCTGTTCGGCTTGATTCCAGCGGGGTGTTTGAGGCTCGCGAACTTCATTCTGAGGGTGCCCCATCCGCTGGCCGACTTCATTCTGACGAAGTCCCTGCAGCCCGCCATTTTCATCCCGGCGGAGTTTAAGCATCGCGTCAAGCTCCTTAATGGCAGATTCACGGAGGTCCACCAGTGATTGCACGTGTTCCAATTGCTCCTGGGCGTTCTCCTTCATGCTGGGATGAATCGCATCTGCCTCTGTGATGATTTCTTCCGTTAGCAGCAGAAGCTTTGTTAATAACTGTTGCGCCCCACTCATGACATGCCGCCAAACAGATTCTGCTGCATCCACAGACTTTGCTGGTTCATTTTGTTCATTGCTTTTTCCATGGCGGAAAACTGACTCCAGTACCGGTCCTCTATCCTGAATAATCGTTCCTGCCAATTGCCGATGTCTTCATTCATCTCTCTGATCCGCTTGGACAGAATGCTGTTATCCACCATCATTCCGGGAGTGCCGGCTCGGTCGCTGAGACTCCTGACCGAAGTCTGCAATTCCTTATAAATACGGTCCCCGATACCAGAACCAGTCGCATTATTTTTAGTAAACAAATTCATGACTTCATCCGGCTTATCCATCAGGGCCTTTTTGAGCTTGTTTTCATCAATAAACAGCTTTCCGCCTTCCCGGTAGTCGCCCGTATTGATCCCGATTTCCGACAGCAGGCGGATTTCACCGTTTGAAATGCCTTGAACCGGGTCCATCAATGCCCGCCTCAAGCTGTTCACGGTGTTTTGCAAAATGGGGTCGCTCCTAAGCAAACCGCTTTTCGACTTTTCTTCCCACAGCTCAATTTCCTTCTCTGACATCGCTTCTTTCTGCTCCTCGGTTAATGGAGCATAATCGCGATAACGCGGTTCCGCCAGCTTTGTTTCGACTTTACCGATGATTTCATTGTATTTGTCGACGAACCCCTTGATGGAGTTGAAGACAGCCTCTGTGTCACTTTGGACATTAAAGGTGACCGTTGTGCCAGGATCTGCTTTTACAAGATCGATATTCATCCCGTTGATTGTCACGGCATTGGAAGCTAATCCGGTGATCGGGATGCTCGCTCCATCGCTGCCCTTGAAGTCCAGCTGGGCATCCTTTCCCTGCCCGCTGTAGGCTCCTGCTGTGCCGCCCATCAGCTGGTCGGCCAGCCCTCCCGAGATTTCAATCCTTGTATTGGGCCCCATATCCTTCGTAGAAAGGAAGAAACGGGAAGTGGTATCATCAAAATTCGCCCGGATTCCCAATGACTCGCCGTTTCCATTGACGGCGCCTGCCATTTTTTTCGCGAGCGCCCCGTACGTTTCCGACCCGTCCGTGGTGATGGTGGCACTTCCTTTGTCGGTCGCTAGCGTGAACGAGCCTGCCGGAACCAGGTCGGTCGACTTTTTGCCAAGGCTGCTTGATGAATTCAATTTAGCCGAGTCCGCCAGCTGCTTGACGGTGACCGAATAATAGCCAGGCGTCGTATTCACGGTTGCCGTGGCCGTCGCGATATCCGGATTCGAGGAAGTCATGCTGTACGCATTAAAAGATGACTGCAGACGCAGATTCGAAGCGCTTGTCCTCAATTCCGTCAGCATCAGGTTGATGTCACGATAGCCATCCTTCTGCCATTCCATCCACTGCTTCTGCTGCGTCAGTTTATCCAAAGGCATCCTTTCAGCCTTCATCAGATTTGAAACCAAACTATCTATATCCATGCCGGAACCCAATCCGCCAATTCTCAACCCAATCACTCCGATCCTCTAACTCTCATAACCTTAATATCGGCATAATCTTTTAAAACTTTAGCGAGGCATGGGGACGGTTCTCGTGCATCGCTTATGGACATTTGGATCTACTCAGTACGGCGTGTTCTCATGTAGGCATGATAGCGGACAAGCTGACAACAGGCCTGTCACAACCTGGACACAGGTTTTTCAAATAACCAGGATAATTGATGCAATCCCTGGAAAAATTGATGCAATAATCCCGGTAATGAAGCAATTCCCGCAATAATTGATGCAATCAGCGGAATTACAGGGTGCAGCCAAACAAAAAACAGCCTGTCAAAGGGAGACCTCCCCTGATTCAGGCTGCTTAATTCACTGTTTTACGCGTGCTCCCGTGCTTTTTCTCAAAAACTGCACTAAATTCCCTTAAATAATCAGCAAAAAGACTGTGAGATCCTAACCGGGAGAATTCAAACGGTCTTTTCAAATTATTCACCATACTATGAGGCAAGAGAACCGTCCCCCCCTGCCTCACACAAGGGGGCGTACCCTTGACCCCGAATTCGTGAAGCGGGAGAACCGCCCCCACTAAAGCACTAGCAAATATGGGGTTTCGATGTACTTGGCCAGGATGTTGAGAAATTCTGCTGCTGTTGCGCCGTCGACGATTTGGTGGTCGAAGGTGAGGCTGAGCGGAATTTTTTTAATGGATTGGACTTTGCCTTCTTCATCCAAGGCCAATTCGTCCTGGAAGGAACCCACGCCCAATATGCCTGTTTCCGGTGTATTTAAGATGGGTGTAAAGTATTCGATTCCACTTGCCCCTAGATTTGTAATAGTGAAAGTGGAGCCTGTCAGCAGCTCTCCGCTTGCTTCGCCGTTTCTTGCTTTTGTTGAGATGTCCTTGATTTCTTTGGCAAGGGTGCCGATCGTTTTTTGATGGGCATTCTTCACAACAGGGACAACCAGGCCATCCTCCAAAGAAGTGGCAATGCCTAGATGAACTTCATCAAATTCAGTCAATGTGCCGTCCACATAGCGGGAATTCATTTGCTTCATCTCTTGCAGAGCGAGAATGGCCGCCCTTGCAACCAGTACGGTGATCGTGAGCTTGACATCCAATTCAGCCGATTCAACTTGCGTTCTCAGCATCTTCTGGAAGTCGATTAATTCATTGGCACGCACCTTGCGATGGATCGTCAATTGAGCGGTTTGCCCCAAGCTTCTGCGCATGTTCCGCGCAATCGCTTTTCGCATTGGCTTAAGGCCGGCGCCAATAGTTTCATCGCTTACTGGCGAAACCCGAGCCGGTTCCGCTATAGGAGCCTCGGATTTCCCTTCGACAACTGCCGCAGCCGAACCTTCTTGGATGGCACGCTCGACGTCGCGTTTCGTAATCCGGCCGTTTCCGCCTGTACCATCAACCAGGGCAATATCCAGCTGGTGTTCTTTCGCGATCTTTCTGGCCAGCGGGGTAATAAAAATCCGGTCACCTGCTGGTTTCTTTGCTGCTTCCTCACGCACTGGAGCCGCCGCAGAATCCGTCACAGCTTCCACCTTGTCAGCAACCGCTGCCGGTGCCTCAACCGCGACCTCATTTACAGTTTCCCCTTCTGCCCCTATCACAGCAATCGCCGCGCCAACTTCCAGCTGGTCATCGACATCCGCCTTTTTCGTCAGCAGCACTCCCGAAACGGGTGCCTCCACTTCCTGGGTCAATTTTTCCGAGCTGATCGTTAGCACCGCTTCGCCTTCGCTTACGGGTTCCCCCACCTCTTTATGCCACTCAACAATGGTTCCTTCCGTCATGGTCATTCCCAATTTAGGCATTACAATGACTTGGCTCATCCTCATTCACCTCCTAAACTCTTACTGCTTTTTTCTTCAAATCTGTAATTAACTCTTCCGCCACAGTTAACACTTTCTTCACGTCCGGAATATAGGCTTGTTCCAGGTTCTGTGCAAACGGTACAGGTGTATTTGGCGCGCACACTGTTTTAATCGGGCCATCCAAATAATCAAACGCTTTGTCCGCTACAACAGAAGCAATGTCTGTTGCTGTGTTGTTATGCGGATTGGATTCATCAATCACAATCAGGCGGCCGGTTTTCTTCACCGATTCCAGCACAGTTTCTTGATCCCAAGGGGCAACCGTTCTTAAATCAATGACCTCTACAGAGATATCATCCTTCCGTAAGGTGTCAGCCGTTTTTTGCGCCACTTGGACCATTTTACCGATTGCAACAATCGTCAAGTCCATTCCTTCGTGAACAACATTCGCTTTCCCGATTTCAATCGTGTAATAGTCCTCCGGCACATTGCCTTTCATGCCATAAAGCATTTTATCTTCAGAGAAGACAACCAGGTTATCTTCTTCAATCGCTGCCAGCATCAAGCCTTTAGCATCATATGGATTGGACGGGACAACCACCTTCACCCCTGGGATTGAGCCGAACCATCCATATAAAGTTTGCGAGTGCTGGGCCGCCGCCCCTGCGCCTGCCCCGTGGACCGTCCTCACGGTCAGCGGAATCTTCGCCTTGCCGCCAAACATATAACGCATTTTTGCGCCTTGGTTTAAAATTGGATCAAGTGCAAAGCCAATAAAATCGTTAAACATCAATTCCGCAATCGGCCGCAAGCCAGTTGCCGCCGCACCGACTGCCGCACCAAAATAGCCATGCTCGGCAATCGGTGTATCAATCACTCGTCCGCGCCCGAACTCCGTGACCAGCCCTTTCGATAATCCGAAAACCCCGCCAAATGCATCATCATATCGGCCATCATCTTTTACTAAGTGATCGACTTCCGCACCGCCGGCAACATCCGTTCCAATCAAGATGACACTTTCATCTTTTCGCATCGCCTGTGCCATTGCTTCGGTAATGGCCGTCATAAAAGTAACTTCTCTTTTTGTCATTTTCCATTCCTCCTCTTCTTATGCAAAGATATCGGTATACAAAGTATCTAAATCTGGCATTGGACTTGCCTCGGCAAATTCCACAGCGTCCTTGATGGTTTCTAATGCTGCTTCCTTAATGTCGTTTGCTTCTTTTTCCGTCATCCAGCCATTTTGGATCGCTTTTTCACGGAACTCGACAATCGGGTCGCGGTCCCTGTTTGGATCCTGATCGGTTTTATATTTCTGTTCATCTCCTTCAAAGTGGCCAAACATGCGGTACGTATCGCACTCAATCAATGTAGGGCCTTCCCCCGCCTTCGCCCGTGCAATCGCTTCTTTTGTGGCACTATATACGGCTTCAACATCCATCCCATCGACACGGACGCCAGGCATATTATAAGCAGAGGCCCGTTCAGCAACCGTCTCGGATGCACTTGCATATCTGAATGGCGTCCCTTCTCCAAACTGGTTGTTTTCACAGACGAAAACAACCGGCAAGTCTAAAATCGAAGCGAGGTTCAATCCTTCATGGAAGGTTCCTTCATTCGAGGCCCCGTCACCGAAGAAGCAGACCGCGACATTGTCCCGACCCAAAGTCTTAATACTAAGCGCCGCCCCTGCTGCCAAACCAAAGCCGCCGCCAACAATTCCATTGGCACCAAGCATTCCTTTTTCAACATCGGCAACGTGCATCGAGCCACCTTTTCCGCCGCCAAGACCATCTTTTTTACCCATGATTTCAGCCATCATCCCTCTGATATCACAGCCTTTTGCAATCGCATGTCCATGGCCGCGGTGGGTACTTGTGATGTAATCCTCATCCTCCAGCAAGGCCATAACCCCTGTTGCCACCGCCTCTTCTCCTGCATACAAATGGACAAACCCAGGGATTAGTCCCTTTCCAAACGTACGATGCACTTCTTCTTCAAAAAAGCGGATTTCATTCATTTTTTGATAAATCCAAAGCACTTCTTTCTTTTCCATTGATAATTCCTCCCTTTGAAAATTAATGATATTTATGATTGATCCCGGGTCTGGTGCCGCTTAAGCATGGATCGCTTGCTTGAATAAAGCGTTTGCATTTTCGCCTATTGCTTCAGAAATGGCTGGATGGGCATGGACCAGGCTTGCCAGCTCATTCATTGTCCCTTCAGAGTGCTTCATGGCCAGTATCCCGCCAATGAGCTCGGTCGCTTTGGCACCAACAATGACAGCCCCGAGAATTTCACCGTAGTTTTTATCAGAGATAATTTTTACAAACCCTTCTCTTTCCCCCTCCGCGATGGCTTTCGCATTTCCAGCAAGAGGAGTGATAGTGACTTCCACATCATAATGAGCTTTTTTCGCTTGTTCCTCGCTCAGCCCGAAAGAAGCTATTTCCGGATGGGTATAAACGCATCGCGGGATGTCCGTTTGATCTAGGTGCTGTGGCCTTTCACCGTTCATGGCATGGACGGCAATCAGGCCTTCCGCACTTGCTGCGTGAGCCAGCTGATACCCGCCAATTAAGTCACCCACCGCATATACATGCTTTTTGCTTGTTTCATAAAGTTCATTGACCGCCACAAACTTGTCTCCTTCATCCATTTTTAAGTTCAAGTCGGCGGCAACTTCAAGGTTCGGCTGACGTCCCGTTGCGACCAGAAGTGTATCAAATGGGATTTCCTTATCTGGTAAAAGGACTTTTCCATCTCTCACTTCCTGAATTTCTGCCAGAGTAATGGTCTTTATGTTTTTCTTTTTCAAATGCCTTTTAATGATTTTGCGAGCATCCTCATCTTCGGTTAATAGAATGTCAGGAGCCACTTCGATAATGGTGACATCGGTTCCAAGCGGGGCCATTGCAACGGCCAGCTCAACGGAAATCACTCCGCCGCCGATGATCGCCATCGTTCCCGGCAATTCCTTCAAATCAAAGAATGTATCAGTCGTGACATAGTTTACTTGGTCCAAGCCTTTAATCGGCGGGATAAAAGGGCGGCTTCCAGTGGCCAATAAAAGGTCCTTCCCCCTCAGCTTTTCGGCGCCAACCGTCACGGTTAAATCTTCCGCTACAGACGCCTCCCCCTGGTAAACTTGAATCTGGTTCTTTTTTAACAGGTGTTCAACACCGCCTGCCAAGGTTTTGACAACTTGATCTTTCCGCGCCATCAATTTGGAAAAATCGATGGAAATCTCGCCGGTATGTATTCCCCAACGGTTGGCCTTTTGAATCTCTTCCACAAGCTCACTGTGTTTTAGAAGGGCTTTCGAAGGAATACAGCCGACATTCAAACAAGTGCCGCCCAGCTTTTTCTTTTCGACGATGGCTACGCTTTTGCCTAATTGGGCGGCCCGAATGGCGGGAACATATCCGCCAGGTCCTGCACCAATGACAACGAGGTCAAATTCCTTCATTTGGTTTCATCACCTTGCTTTCGTCTTATAGTGAAAGTTGATTACACTTAGTTTCTATGCAAGAAGCGTGCCAACTTTTAAAAAATCTCAAAAAGATTGCTATATCAATAGATGGGAGCAAGGGATTGAACTTCCGCACCTTTGGAATCTGTATCAATGAGACGCAAACTTTCTCAAGTGTCTCAACTGTCTCATGTGAGAAATAAAAAAAGCCCTCTATTTCCTTTTTTATTTTGCAAGGAAAAGAGAGCGTTTATTAATGGTTATGTTAAAGTTTTATATTAGCCGCGGTCTGATCCGCCTGCACCTTTCTATATATTCCCCTTCCAATCTTCCGCCTTCAGTTGATATAATTTCAGTTTCCGATACATGGTAGCCCGCGAAATCTGCAGGGTTCTGGCTGCGGCTGTAACATTTCCATTTTCCTTGACCAGGGCTTCAATCAGTCTCTCCTTTTCGGCATCCCTCGGCTGTTTCATTAAATCTCGCGGGAGATCGAATGGCGTCAGCTGATTTCCTTCCATATTAAAGAGCGCTTGTTGAATGACATTCCTGAGCTCCCGTATATTTCCCGGCCATGGGTATTGCGTGAGGCACTGCATCGTTTTTTCCTGAACAAAGACCTCTTGTTTTCCAAACTCTCTGCCCATTTCCTGAATAAAATGATGGACAAGGGCCGGAATATCACTGCTTCTTTCACGCAAGGAGGGAATTTCTAATTGGATGACCTGAAGCCGGTACATCAGATCCTCGCGAAATTCGCCTTTTTCAATGGCTTGGATCAAGTTTTTATGGGTTGCGGCAATCACACGGACATCAAGCGGGATTGTTTTGTCACCGCCAAGTCTCGTGACCACCCTCTCTTCAAGGATGCGAAGAAGATGAACTTGCAATTCCAATGGCATATCTGCAATTTCATCAAGGAAAATCGTCCCGCCCTGCGCCATTTCAAATTTTCCAGGCTGGCCTTTTGATTTGGCACCGGTAAAAGCACCGGGTTCGTACCCGAATAATTCACTTTCAAGCAAGCCGTGAGGAACCGCTCCACAATTAATCGCGATGAACGGATGATGGCGCCGGTCGCTGGCTTGATGAATCGACTGGGCAAATACTTCTTTCCCCGTCCCCGTTTCACCTGATAAAAACAGTGTGGAATCGATGCACGCTGCTTTTCGCGCTTTTTTCACAACAGCTGCAAATTCCTGTGATGAACCGATCATGTCATCAAAACTGTAGCGGGTTGTTTTCGTTTTAGCGGAACGGGGCGGATGAGGCTTTTTCGTTGTCAATGCAGGAATCTCGCCATTCTTTCTAAAAAAAATCACAGCCCCCAATGGATCGGCCTGAAATGTGACAGGATAAACCGAGCAAATAAAGTGTTGTTTCTGCTGATCCAGCTTCACTTTTTCCCTTATCACCGATTGTCCGGTTCGCAGCACTTTTTCAACAAGTTGGTTTAACTCCGGCACTGTTGTAATGGTGGGAAGTTGACGGAAGATAGAATGGGATTTTGCGGCACCGTTCCTTTCCACAACATTTTTCCCGAGGTCAATGATGAGGACCTCATCTTCAATCCCTTCCAATGCTGTATGTAAAAATAAATGGTTTTTTAATGCATGTTTGAAAAAATACTGTTGAATGGCTTTGGAAATTTGATTCGCTTCTGAAAAGATATACTGAATGGTGTGTGGATTTAACTGATGATTGGCGCCGGCAATATTAATGACGCCTAATAGCTCATGCGTATATGGGTATAGGATGGGAAAGGCGGAACAAAACCAGTCATGGTTTTTCTCACAGAAATGCTCTGAGTACAGCACTTGGGCGTGTTGCTTTGTTTTCAAGGCAAGCCCGGCGGCATTCGTTCCAGCCGATTTTTCGGTCCAAATGCCTCCATCATAAATGTCGATCTTCTCCGCTTTTTTCAGCACACTCCGTTCCCCGCTCGAATATAAAACTGTCCCTTGGTAATCAACAATCGAAAGCATTGTTTTCGTCTCTTTTAAAAAGTCGAACAAATGATTGATTTTAGGCTTCGCAAACGAAAGCAATTCCGCATTTCTTTCCAGCCGTTCTTCCAGGTCACTCCCGTGGATGATTTCATGATTTCGATTTTGAAAAGGACTCACTCCAAGCCTTTTCGAATCCTCCCATGAATGAATAATCGTTTCACGCACTCCAGTTCCCGTATATTGCCCCAGATCCTGATAACGCTTCCAAATTTGATTAACAGAAGCGTTATATTCCTCCGCCAAAACGATATCTCTCGTCAGTGAATTCTCCATCTATATCCTCCATATTAAATAGGGAATTATGAGAATATTATAACATAAAAGGGCAGGTGGGACAGGTTTGCTGTCCCACCATGGTCTCGTGAATCGTGGGGACGAAAGTAGCCGAAACTGCCCCTTAGCCACCAAACGAAAAAGCGTACATCCCCGCTTAGCCGTTACTTCAAATGATTATCGTTTACTGCACACTCATCTCCGCACGATACTCATCGATCATGCCTTGTATCTCCGGGTCTGCCGGGACATTTGTGACATCGTACAGGAATCCATCCGATTCCACCAGCTTCATGCTGCCGTCCACCACTTCAAAAGTTAGATCGAGGCGGCCCAAATAATGTTCCTGTTCTCCGCCGGCCTGCGTAATCGGCACCATCACCTCGCCGTTGAATTCGTATTCGGGTGTTTCGATGATCTTGTGGGTATCTGCACCGATCACCGCTGATACTCCGGGAACCTGGGCGAGCTTGTGGTCTTCGTCATTTCCGGCGTGAGAAAGGACGACGCTGATATCCGCCTTTTCACTCACTTCCAGAAGCAATCCTTTCAGCGCCTGGACTGGTTCGATGAAATCCAGCCCTGCAACGTCATTCCAGCCGCGGAGCTCAGGCTTCATCGATGTGATGCCAACTATGCCGACTTTCACGCCGCCAAATGTGAATCCTTTCCAAGGTTTCACATTCTGTATGTACTTTCCTGTATCCCTGTCAACGACATTGCCAGCAAGGATTTGAAAATTCACGTTGCGATGATAATCCTTTAATTGCTGGTAGAGGCTTTCCGGATTGCCCTCGCCGGCAGGATAGACGCGGAAGTCATTGTTTCCGAGCACCATGGAATCATAGCCCAGCTCTTTTAAAATAGAAGTCTCCAACTCTCCCTGACCGGCCTGGAATTCGCCGCGCAGGAAGACATCCCCGCCATCGACAAGAAGCACATTCTCCTCTTCATCGCGAACCTCTTCAATAATCGTCGCATACTTCGCAATCGAATTGTGATGGACGCTGCCATCCTCGCGTGTGAAGAGATCATCCAAATGGCCGTGAATATCATTCGTCTGGAGAATTGTCAGTTCAAATTTCTCCCCTTCCTTCAGCTTTTCCGCCCCCGCCGCGGATGGCTGCACGACAAGTGCGGCAGCCATCGCCAGCGATAAACAGCCCGCCAACCAATTCCTTTTCATCCTGATTCCTCCAATCCATTTTGTTCACATACTAAATGAATTGTAAAACAACAATGTAAAGGCAGAATGAACACTGCATTAAAATAACGTAAGCATGGGGACGGTTCTCGTGCCTCACTTTTATCACCACCTGGTCCACATTGGACTGCGTTTTCTCATGTGGGCATGATAGCGGACAAGCTGACAACAGGCCTGTCACAACCTGGACACAGGTTTTTCAAATAACCAGGATAATTGATGCAATCCCTGGAAAAATCGATGCAATAATCCCGGTAATTGAAGCAATTCCCGCAATAATTGATGCAATCAGCGGAATTTTGCGATGCAGCCAAACAAAAACACCCTGCCCCCGGCGTTCCTCCCCTGTTCCGCGCTGCTTGATTCACAGTTTTTCGTGCGTTCCCCTACCTTTTCTCCCAAAATACACTATCCACCCTCAATAAAAATGAAGCAGCAGAACCGTTCCCTCTGCTTCACTAATGTATTAAAAAGATGATATTATACTTGTACGAACAAATTTAAGTTGTACGGATGGAGTGTTAGTGTGTGAGTGAGACGAAATACGGCATGGTTAAGAATTGGATACGGTCCAGGATTGAGGATGGTACTTTTGTGCCTAAACAAAAGATCCACTCAGAAAGTGAATTGATGGAAAAGTTCAATGTCAGCCGGCATACGGTCAGGCTGGCATTGGGAGAGCTGGTGAGTGAAGGCTGGCTGTATAAGGAGCAGGGTGCCGGTACCTATGTATCAGAGCGGACAGACAAAACAACCCCGGCTGTCCATACGGCGAATCCAAAGAGCATCGCCATTATTGTCACCTATATTTCCGATTACATCTTCCCTTCCATCATTCGCGGGGCGGAAAGCATCCTAAGCCAGGCAGGTTACCAGGTGAGCCTGTTCAGTACCAATAATGACCACGATCATGAACGAAAAATATTGGAAACGATCATCGAACAAAAATTTGATGGGGTGATTGTCGAGCCTACGAAAAGTGCGATTTCCAACCCAAATATCAATTATTATTTGAATTTGGAAGCCCTGAACATCCCCTACGTCATGATCAATGCCGCTTATGATGAGCTGGAGCCGATAAGCATCGTTCTGGATGATGAAAAGGGCGGCTACCTCCAGGCCGAGCATTTAATCCAATTAGGCCATAAAAACATACTGGGTTTCTTTAAAAACGATGATTTACAAGGGCTAAGAAGGATGAAAGGCTTTTTAAAGGCCCAGCGTGAATATGGCGTACCCATTAACCCAAAGAACATTATCACCTATGCAACCGTTGAGAAGTTCAGCAAACCTGTTGAAGCGCTAGAGAATCTATTAAGGAATTCTTCAGAAGCCCCTACCGGCATTGTTTGCTATAACGATGAACTCGCCATGAAGCTGCTTGATGTTCTAAGGAGAAATCACTTAAGTGTGCCTGATGACATTTCCATTGTAGGCTTTGACGATTCATTTTTCGCTGATGTATCCGAGGTAAAATTAACGAGTGTCAAGCATCCAAAAAGTGAACTAGGCGTAATGGCGGCTAAAAAAATACTCCAACTCATCAAGAGTCTTCAAACCCATAACGCCAAGGATCAGAGTAACCATTCCTTTCTGTTTGAACCGGAAATCGTCCAGCGAAATTCGACAAAAGACATCGCCAAGAAGTAGGAATTTCACACGGGATCCTCGTCGCCACTATTGAAAATAACAAAAAACCCGGGGAACAATTCACACAATTTTTCTCCGGGTTTTTTCATTTCGGCAGCTTTTAGGCCGCATTCCTGGCAAGGTCTGTAAGGGGAAGTGCCCAAAATCTTATACGTACAATGAAATATTCCTTCCCATCACCCAGGGTAAAATACCCAAAAGTCGTTGACACGTACGTATATGTTACCTATAATAACAGTAACAAGTTAAGCGTTTCCAACCAGATGTCTGAAAATTGCCATCATCCTAAAAAAGGGAGGAGGATTAGGTTCTTCGGTTCCAAAAATTTTTAAAGACTTAGTTCGTCTATTGGATAAAAAAACCAAAGGTGGGAATGAAGAATGAATAAGAGGACTTTTTCAGTTTATAGTGCACTACTGCTATCGTTAATCCTGTTATTGGCGGCATGCAGCGGAGGAGACAAGACGGCACCTGCAAATTCTGAAGACGTAAAAACGGCGGGTGATGACATCGAAAATGCAACGGAATTAACCTTTTGGACCTTCGCAGGAACACATGCTACTTTTTATGCCAATGCAGCTGAAAGATGGAATGAGCAAAATCCGGACAAACCAATCAAATTGACGGCTGAAACCTATCCATTTGACCAAATGCACAACAATCTATTGATGGCCCTGCAATCAGGATCCGGTGCGCCGGACATTGCCGATATCGAGCTGGCCAAATTTCCAAACTTCCTAAAAGGGCAGACCCAATTAGAGCCGCTTAATGACCTGATTGAGCCTGAGCTGGATGGTTTTATGCAGGAACGTCTTAATATTTACGCAAAAGATGGGAAGTACTATGGAGCTCCCACCCACCTTGGTGCCTCAGTTGTCTACTACAATACCGAAATCATGGAACAAGCAGGCGTGGATATCGACTCCATCAAAACTTGGGATGATTATGTAGAAGCCGGGAAGGCAGTGGTCGAAAAGACAGGAAAACCGATGACAACGATTGCTGGCAACTGGTACAGCATTTGGCCTTTCGTTGCCCAAAGGGGATCTGACTTCTTTGACGAAAATGGAGAATTAACCTTGGATAACGAAGTGAATATTGAAACACTGGGATTTGTCAATGACCTGGTGAACAAGCACAAAATTGCCGAAATGGCTCCAGGCGGGCAATATCACGCTGAAGAATTCTATGGCTTCATGAATGAAGGCGGCCAGGCATCCTTGGTGATTCCAATGTATTACATGAAGGATTTCACCACGTATATGCCGGACCTTAAAGGGAAAGTCCAAATTCGCCCGATGCCGAAATGGTCTGACTCAGACCTCCAATCGGCCACAATGGGCGGAACAGGTACGGCTGTTACAAGCCAATCTGAGCATATCGATCTTGCAAAAGAATTCCTATACTTTGCCAAGTTATCCAAAGAAGGAAATATCCAGCTGTGGAAAGAACTAGGATTCGATCCTCCGCGCTGGGATGTATGGGAAGACCCGGCCATGAAGGAAGACAATGTGTTTTATCAATATTTCCATGAAGATATTTTCGACATCCTGTTAAGTGTGAAAGACAATGTAGCAGGCATCAAGCTTTCCGAGTATACACCGGATGTTTTGACCGAAATTGATTCCAATATTATGCATAACGTAATCAGGGAACAAAATCAGACTCCGGAAGAAGCCTTGAAGCAGTCTGCTGACACCATCAGGCAGAAAATGGGCAATTAATCATTAATAATAAGGACGATATGGACAGGCTAACCCCTGTCCATATGTCTAATCTTAAACAGTTAGAAGGGATAAAATGTTCGGACCCAATGTGAAAAAAACAGACAATCATGCCCCTTTGGTTGAGACAAATAAGGGAAATAGTGTATTGAGGTTTTTAAACTCAAAAAAAGTAGTCCCGTATATTTTTGTTTTTCCATTCATTGTTTCCTTTACCATCCTTACCCTCTATCCGACGATTCAAGCGATTATGATGAGCTTTCAGAGAATATTGCCTGGGCAGGTTGAATTTATAGGATTGCAAAATTACCAGAGGATTTTCAATCAGACTTTTTACAAGGCGTTAACCAATTCGACCATCTATATGCTCCTGACGGTGTTAATCTTAATTACCGTCCCGATTATTTTAGCGATATTGCTGGATTCCAGGCTGGTAAAATTCAAGACTTTTTTCCGTTCCGCACTGTTTATCCCGGCCTTAACCTCGATCGTTGTGGCTGGTGTCATTTTCAGATTGACCTTTTCGGAATCCGACCTTGCGATTGCGAACCAATTCATCGGGTTCTTTGGCTTTGAACCGGTCAGGTGGCAATATACCGCATGGTCAGGAATGTTCCTGATGGTCATGATGGCTTCCTGGAGATGGATGGGTGTCAATGTTCTATACTTTTTGGCCGGATTGCAAAACATTCCGAAAGAATTGTATGAAGCCGCTGATATCGATGGAGCGAATATCATTCAAAAGTTCCGGCACGTTACGCTTCCGTTTTTGAAGCCGATCATTGTTTTCGTCACGACCATAAGCATCATTGGCGGTTTTCGGGTGTTTGAAGAAAGCTATGTCATTTGGCAAGGCAACTCGCCAGGAAACATTGGATTGACACTGGTTGGCTTGTTATATCAGCAGGGCATTCAACAGAATGACATGGGTTTTGGCGCTGCCATTGGCGTCGTGCTCCTGCTGCTGATCTTTGTCGTAAGCATGCTTTATCTGGTGTTAACAGGCGCTTTTAAAAGAGGTGATGAGTAGGATGAAAAAAAATTATACCTTAGCTAAATGGATCGTCAACCTATTTTTTGTGGCGGTAGCGCTGATTGCGTTATTTCCTTTGTTAAGCCTGATTCTCTCCTCGTTTCGCCCATCATCAGAATTAATGAGAAACGGGATATCATTCTCGATCAATTGGAATGAGCTCTCACTAAATAACTATATTCATATCTTTACAGAATCTGCTTCATACTGGAAATGGTACGGCAATAGTTTGATCATTTCCGCGTTAACGATTGTTCTATCCCTGTTCTTTTCTTCCATGGTCGGTTATGCCCTGGCCGTTTATGATTTCAAAGGAAGAAACCTGCTTTTCCTGTTTGTTCTTGTCATCATCATGATTCCATTTGAAATCCTGATGCTGCCGCTTTATCAATTAATGATCAATCTAAATTTAATTAATACGTACACAGGAGTCATGCTGCCGTTAATTGTTGCCCCTACCGCTGTATTTTTCTTCAGGCAGTATGCGATGGGCCTCCCGACTGAATTGATGGACTCTGCCAGGATTGATGGCTGTACGGAATTCGGGATCTATTTTAAAATCATGGCCCCATTGATGCTGCCTTCGTTCTCGGCCATGGCGATCCTGCAAGGCTTGAACAGCTGGAATAACTTCTTATGGCCATTGCTTGTCATTCGTTCAAATGATTTATTTACCTTGCCAATCGGGTTGGCGACTCTGTTGACTCCGTATGGAAATAACTACGATACCTTGATTGCCGGGGCGGTCATGACGATTATCCCAATCATCATCCTGTTTATTTTCTTCCAGAGGTATTTTGTCGCAGGTTTAACATCTGGCAGCGTAAAAGGATGATAGGATTTACTAGGGACCGAAAGGGGTTATAAGCATGAACGGCCAATACATTGTTACGACCCTGGAGAAAATCTTTACCTGGATCACGCGATTGGCAGCCATCAATCTGTTATGGGTTTGGTATACCATGATGGGGCTGATCGCTGGCGGGATTTTCCCTGCTACGCTGACTGTTTTAAAGATATGCAGGAAATGGATCATGGGCGAGAAAGAGGTTCCAATCTGGAGTACATTTAAAGAAGAGTATCGCAGGGATTTTGGTCAAGCCAACTTAGCAGGCTGGACACTCACCCTTGCAGGGATGATTCTTTACTTTAATTATCTGGCTATTAAAAGCATTGGCGATATGAGCATCGTAGTTCATGTTGCCTTTTATCTATTAATATTATTTTATCTGAATCTGGTGGTATGGTCTTTCCCGCAATTGGCCCATTACGAAGGCAAGCTAGCACAGCTTTTCAAGAATGCCGTCATACTGGGCTTCGGCCGGTTCCACTACACGGTCGGAATCACTGCCTACGTATTTATCGTCTTGTATTTTTCATTAAAATTTCCCGGCCTTCTTCCCTTTTTCACGGTAAGCTTAGCGGGATTGGGCTGGGCATGGCTATCCATGAACTTGTTTAAAAAGTTGGATGTAAAAACGAATCAACCATTATTGTTAGAGAGGGTGAACAAAAATGACTTTGAATACCAGCAAAGCAAGAATGGTGATCGACAAGTCGTTTAAGATATCGGAAATCAACCCACGAATTTATGGGTCTTTTATCGAACAATTAGGCCGTGCGGTTTACGGCGGCATCTATGAACCCGGCCATGCCACCGCTGATGAAGATGGCTTCCGCCAGGATGTGATACAACTTGTGAAAGAATTACAGGTGCCTATTATCCGTTATCCTGGCGGGAACATGGTTTCAGCCTATAACTGGGAAGATGGGATTGGACCAAAGGAATTGAGACCGAAGCGATTGGAACTGGCCTGGAGATCACTGGAGACGAATGAAGTGGGCACGAATGAGTTTGCAGCATGGGCCAAGAAGGTCAACGCCGAAGTGATGATGGCTGTGAACCTCGGTACACGCGGCATCGATGCCGCCCGGAACCTGGTGGAATATTGCAATCATCCAGGCGGTACATACTGGAGTGATTTAAGGAAAGAGCATGGCTTCCATGACCCTCATCAAATCAAGGTCTGGTGCCTCGGAAATGAAATGGATGGCCCTTGGCAAATCGGCATGAAAACATCCTATGAATATGGCAGGCTTGCTGCTGAAACGGCCAAGGCGATGAGATTGGTTGACCCTTCTATTGAACTGGTCAGCTGTGGAAGCTCAGGCTCCGGCATGGCAACCTTCCCTCAATGGGAAGCAGAAACACTGGAACATACATATGAATACGCCGATTATATTTCCCTGCATCAATATTACGGAAACCGGGATAACGATACAGCAAACTATTTGGCCTCTACACTGGATATGGATAATTTTATTAAAACGGTCATCGCTACCTGCGATTATATGAAGGCAAAGAAGCGCAGCAAGAAAACGATGAACTTAAGCTTTGATGAATGGAATGTCTGGTTCCACTCCAATGACCAGGACAAGCAGGTGGAGCCTTGGTCGGTCGGGCCGCCATTACTGGAGGATATTTACACCTTTGAAGATGCCCTGCTTGTCGGCAGCATGCTCAATACTTTGCTGAAGCATTCCGACCGGGTAAAAATGGCCTGCATGGCGCAATTAGTCAATGTGATTGCGCCAATCATGACCGAAACCGGCGGCGGCATCTGGAAGCAAACGATTTTCTATCCATACTACTATACTTCTGTTTATGGACGCGGCGTGGCTCTTCATTCGATCGTGGATTCTCCGAAATATGACAGCAAGGATTTCACTGATGTCCCTTATCTGGACCAATCGGTCGTCTATAATGAAGAAAACGATGAACTAGTCCTGTTTGCCGTCAACCGCCATTTGCAAGATTCATTAGTAGTGGACGTGGATATCCGCTCATTTGAAGGCTATGAACTGCTCGAGCAGGTTGTCCTTGAAAATGGCGATCCAAAAGCGAAAAATTCAATCAGCAGCGAGCAAGTAAAACCTCGAACCAGCAACCAGTCTTATATTGAAAGCGGCACCTTGGTCGCGGTATTGCCGAAGATGTCATGGAATATGATCCGCCTTAAGAAAAAGGCAGAATAATAGAGACAAGAAAAGCGCAAGCGCCTTCGGAACAATCTAAAAGCGGATTGTTCCTGTGGAGCTTATTCTTAGAAGCTTCCCTTAGTGCTCAGCCCCGACAAGCGCTGGAGGGCCAGCTGATGAAGTCGTTCTTTGACTTCAACAGCTGGACCGAATTAGAAAAGCGGAGCCGACTGGTAGGAGCGACAAGCGTAAGACAGAATCCGCAGGAAGGCGTTTTTTGCCTTCTGAAGGATTATGGCTTACGACTCGAGCTCCTAGGAGGCAAAGCCAGACAAGCGACTCGAGCTGCTCAAAGCTACGCTTCTCGCAAGATACTCGAAGAAGTTCATTCAAGGATGAAAACTGGCTAGGCGCTGGAGCTAGACAGTTATCTAAGTGCAGAAACTTTATACTTTCTTATCCTGGCGCAAAAGGTCAGATGGGGCTTCCCTATCTGACCTTTTTATGTGGTGGATAAAACCAAAAAGCTGTCCCGGAAAGTCGTCATTCAACGATCTTTCGGGACAGCTTCCTTGGACTTGATTACCGGTAAATCACATCATTCCAGCGCAGTTCATTATTGAAAGAATGAGTGTTTGTATTCTTATCAATCACATTGAATTCAATGCCGGCCAGCTCGGCAAAATCGCGCAATTGCTCGGTTGTGACGGTATAAGAGAAGCACGTGTGGTGCGCCCCGCCTGCCTGGATCCAGTTCTCCACAGCCTGGCTTAAAGAAGGCTGGGTTTTCCAGAGAACTCTTGCGACTGGAAGCTTTGGCATCTCTTTCTCAGGCTGTACCGCTTCTACTTCATTGACGAGGAGACGGAAACGGTGCCCTAGGTCAATGATCGTGGCATTAAGCGCCGAACCGCCTCTGCCGTCGAATACGATGCGGGCCGGGTCTTCCTTGCCGCCAATTCCCAGGGGATGAACCTCAATTCTCGGCTTTGTCGCCGAAATCGTCGGACAGACCTCAAGCATGTGGGCGCCCAGGACCATTTCATTTCCAGGCTCAAAATGATAGGTGTAATCTTCCATAAAAGAAGTGCCTTCATTGCCGGCGATGATTTTCATTAACCTTACAAGCGCTGCTGTTTTCCAGTCTCCCTCGCCAGCAAAGCCATAGCCCTGCTCCATCAGGCGCTGGGCGGCCAGCCCGGGAAGCTGCTTCATTCCATGCAGGTCTTCGAAAGTGGTCGTAAACGCCGAGTATCCCCCTTCAGCAAGGAAAGCTTTCATTCCCAGTTCAATTCTCGCCTGATAGCGGATCGAATCCCTGACAGCACCTTCTCTAAGTCCTTCCGGGGCAATCTCGTATTTCTCCTCATATTCAGCCATCAGCTCATCCAGTGCTTCTTCACTCACAGCGTCCAAGTATTCTACGAGGTCTCCCACGCCATAGCCATTGACGGTCCAGCCGAATTTGATCTGCGCTTCAATTTTATCTCCTTCGGTTACGGCTACCTGGCGCATATTGTCGCCAAAGCGGGCCACTTTAAGATTCTTGCTTTCCGCAAAGGCAGCGGCCGTCCTCATCCAGCTGCCAAGGCGCTCTCTCACCTCAGGGTTTTCCCAGTGGCCGACGACAATCTTGCGTTTTACGTTCAGGCGGCTTGTGATAAAACCATGCTCACGGTCTCCGTGTGCCGATTGGTTCAGGTTCATGAAGTCCATATCAATCGAGTCCCAGGGAATATCCTGGTTGAATTGAGTGGCCAGATGCAGAAGCGGCTTTTGCAGGGCTGTAAGGCCGGCAATCCACATTTTTGAAGGAGAGAATGTATGCATCCACGTAATAATCCCGGCACAATTTTCATCGGCATTCGCTTCAAGCACGACGCGGCGAATGGCATCCGCATCTTTTACGACAGATTTAAAAACCAGTTTATAGGGAACCTTCCCGTCCCCGTCCAATCCTTCAACCATTGTTCTTGAATGTTCCTCTACGGTACGGATGACCTCTTCTCCGTAAAGCAATTGGCTTCCGGTCACAAACCAGAATTCATAACCTTTCGTTTTTAACAAGGTAATTCCCCCTCAAATAGATTATTTTTTATGTAAATCGGCAGGAGCCTGAACCGCCCCCACATGGGATTGCAGGTCAGCTCCTTTGCCTGGATGGTTTATTTCTGCCCGTAATAAGCGTTGGCACCGTGTTTCCTTAAATAATGCTTATCCAACAGAAACTGGTCGATTGGCTGAATGTCCGGATTCAGCTGGAACGTGTGCAAAGCCATTTTCGCCACTTCCTCCAGGACGACGGCATTGTGTACCGCCTGGTGCGCATCTTTTCCCCAGCAGAAGGGAGCATGGTTGGATACAAGCACTCCAGGCATAGAGACCGGGTCGGTTCCCCGCTTGTTAAACGTCTCAATAATGACATTGGCCGTTTCAAGTTCATAAGCTGTGTTGATTTCCTCACGCGTCAAGCACCGCGTGCAAGGAATCTCGTCATAAAAGTAGTCCGCATGAGTGGTCCCAAGCGCCGGGATTGGACGCCCCGCCTGGGCCCAGCTTGTCGCCCAGGGCGAATGCGTATGAACGATTCCCCCGATTGCCGGAAAAGCACGATAGAGGGCAAGATGTGTTGGGGTGTCAGAGGAAGGCCGCAATGAGCCTTCGACAATGTTTCCATCCAGGTCCAATACGACAAGATCCTCCGCTTTCAGCTTTTCATAAGGGACTCCGCTGGGCTTGATCACGACAAGGTTCTGTTCCCGGTCGATTCCGCTGACATTTCCCCAGGTAAAAGTGACCAAACCATGCTTCGGGAGATCCAGGTTCGCTTGCAGAACCTCCTGTTTTAACTGTTCCAGCATACTGTCTCCTCCTTCCTTGCACTTTCCGCCTTGATTTTCTTCAGCGTCTTCATGACGTTGTTTTCACCGCGGCCAAAGTATTCATAGAGAGTGGCATATTCCTTGAATAATCGATCATAGACTCCAGCATTTTCTCTCTTCGGCGTGTATGCATCTTCTTTCACTCTTCCCATGTCTTTTGCCGCTTGGGTGATGCTATCGTATCCTCCCCGGTCTTTGCCGGCTGCCACGGCACCAAACATGGCCGAACCTAGTGCAGGGGTTTGGGAAGAGGCTGAAATCTTAATCTCCATATTCAGCACATCAGAATAAATCTGCATCATCAGGGCGTTTTTCTCGGCAATTCCCCCAGCCGCATACACTTCCTCAACAGGCACGCCATTGCTTCGGAACGTCTCGACAATCATCCGGGTGCCATAGGCAGTCGCTTCAATTAAGGCACGATAGATTTCTTCCGGCTTCGTTAAAAGCGTGGCTCCCAAAAGGACTCCGGTCAGGTCGGCATCAACAAGCGTGGAGCGGTTGCCATTCCACCAGTCAAGCGCCAGGAGACCGCTTTCACCAACCTGAAGCTTAGCCGCTTTTTCCGTTAAAAGCTGATGGATATCGATGCCTCTCTCTTCTGCTTCTTGATGATAGCTTGCTGGAACGCAGTTTTGTGTGAACCATTCAAAATGGTCCCCCACACAGGACTGTCCAGCCTCATATCCCATATAGCCGGGAATCACGCCATCCTCGACCACTCCGCACATGCCAGGAACGATTTCCTCTTTTTCACCCAATAAAATATGGCAAGTGGAGGTGCCCATGATCATCAGCAGCTTTCCAGGCTCCGTGATGCCGACTGCAGGAACGGCAACATGTGCATCCACATTCGCCACCGCTACGGCTGTACCCGGGTTCAATCCTGTCAGCTTGGCCGCCTCCACTGTGATTTCCCCTGCTTTTGAGCCAATTGGAATGATCGGCCCGGATAGTTTTGCTTCCACGACATTTTCCAGCCGGGGATCCAAAGCCTTGAAAAACTCCTTGGGTGGATATCCTTCCTGCTTATGCCAAATCGCCTTGTACCCGGCCGTACAGCTATTGCGCTTCACTTCCCCGGTTAATTGGGAAATGACCCAATCCGTCGCCTCAAGGACCTGATCCGCAGCATCATAAATTTCAGGCGCTTCATTTAAAATCTGCCAGACCTTCGGAATCATCCACTCTGAAGAAATCTTGCCGCCATAGCGCTTCAGGAACTTTTCACCGCGCTCCTCGGCGATGGCATTTAATGCGTTGGCCTCTTCCTGTGCGGCGTGGTGCTTCCAAAGCTTTACATAGCTGTGAGGATGGCTGCTATACTCCGGTTTCAGGCATAATGGAGTTCCTGCTGCATCCACCGGCAGCACCGTACAAGCGGTAAAATCAATTCCCAATCCAATGACATCGTCAGGAGAAACTTGCGCTTTCGCCAATACTTCCGGAATCGTAATCTCTAACACTTCGAGATAATCGGAGGGATGCTGCAAGGCCCAGTCATGTTCAAGCCTTGTTTTTCCATCCGGCAAGTACTCATCCATCACCCCGTGGGCATAGTGCTTTACCGCTGTCGCCACTTCCCTGCCTGTACCGACCTCAACCAGGACCGCTCTTCCCGATTGCGTACCATAATCAATCCCTATTGAATATTTCGCCATTTTATTGCCCTGCCTTTCCCATGGAATAGTGCCTGCCTATTATGAACCATACCGTTCTTATACGTACATGATTTATTTTTAAGTATAAAAAATAACTTGTACGTATAACCTAATTTGATTTTAACACTTACTGGATTTATTTCAACACTTATATGAAGTTTTTGTAATCGTTTGCTTACCTTTTATTGGTGGGATTGACCACTCTGAGGAGCTCTTTTTTTCATGTTCCGAAAAAAACAGGGCATTGAGGTTGTACGTATAAAAGGGGCGCTGCTTTGCCATATAAGCTGAAATGGCAGCCAGCAAATATAAGGAAGGTTGCCAGTGGCGGAGAAAAAAAAGCCCCCTTTTGAGGGGGGGGATAACATAGGGCTTTCCTATTTTCCTGAGAAAGAGCTATTATCGATGTTTCAGAACTATAATGCTATTTCCATATAATTGCACATGTAATTTAACCTTCTTTAAGTTACCCCCTTCTGCTCCTTCCCGCCCGAAACTCTGCCCCGAAATAGACCACCGCGATAAGAAACAAAATATTCGACAGCATTAGAACAATCCCATTCCATTCTCCCTCAAACAAGGTCACATTAATTAGATTGATGGTATGCATCAAAATGATGATAATAAATAAAATCGTGCTAGTTTTCAATTCAAATCGGCCTCCCGTTCATCTTCTATACTCATCATTATAGCAATATTCCTGGTAAAACATGGGGCGGTCTTGTACCTTTCATAGAGCTCTCTTTGTTGATCTAGTGTGTCTGTGCATTACAAGTTTCATTTGGTGCATGCCCGGATGCTGCATGATAGCGGGGCATGCTGTTGTCACAACCTGGACACAGGTTTTTCAAATAGCGGAGATAATTGATGCAATCCCTGGAATAATCGATGCAATATTCCCCGTGATCAATGCAATCCCGGCAAAAATTGATGCTATCACCGGGATTGCCTACCAAAAACCAGCCTGTCCAAGGGTATCTCTCCTTGTTCAGGCTGGTTTTTTCCGTTTTTTCGCACACTCTTCCTCTTTTTCTCCGAAACTCAAGCAAAAAAAAGACTGCTTGATTCTAAAAACGATAGAATCAAACAGCCTTTCTTCCCGGAATGACGCACGAGAACCGTCCCCATGCTTCACCCCTGCCTTATTTGAAGCTTTCCGGGAATACGCTCAGGTCGATACCAAATACGATTGGCAGGTAGTAGTAGGCGAACAGGACGATTAAAATGGTTGAGAATACATTCAGCCAGAAGCCGGTACGGACCATTTCGATGATTTTAATTTTTCCTGTTCCGAATATGATGGCGTTCGGCGGCGTTCCGACTGGCAGCATGAACGCACAGTTTGCGGCAATGGCACAGGAAGCCATGATGGCAAACGGGTGAATGTTCAGGGCAACGGCCAGGGAGCCGAGAATTGGCATGATCATCGTCGCTGTTGCTGTATTGGAGGTGATTTCAGTCAATGCCATGATCAACAAGGTGGCACCAGCAATGATCAGCACCATATGAAGTCCATCCAGTACAGTCAGTTGTTCACCTAAATAGGCAGACAGTCCGGTCGATTGGAAAGCAGCCGCGATCGCGAGCCCGCCGCCAAACAGCAGCAGCACTCCCCAAGGGATATCCCTGGAGTCGGCCCATTCCAAAACGCGCGCACTCGCTCTTCCAGGAATAAGGAACAAGAGGATGGTAGCGACCATGGCAATCATCCCGTCGGAAATCCCCGAAAGCTCCATAATCATCGCTTCTTCGCCGCGCCAGAAAAAGTCCTTTGTGATCCACATGAAAGCAGCGAAAACAAACACGGCTGCGACGATTCCTTCTTCATAAGACATTTTCCCGAGCTTTTGGCGTTCCTTTTGGATAAGCTCCTTACCGCCAGGAAGCTGTTTAAAACCAACTTTAAAAGCAACTTTAACCAAATAAACCCAAGTCAAAAGAAGGACAATCAGCATGAGCGGCGCAGCAAACATCATCCAGGAAGCAAACGAAACTTCCGCTCCAAATAATTCCCTGACTTGTCCGGCAAAAATGATCGTTGGGGGCGTCCCGATCAGCGTAGCAAATCCGCCGATGGTTCCGGCGTACCCGACACCAAACAGCATCGATTTTTCAAACTTGGGCAGCTCGGCACGATCCTTGCCTTTCAGCGTTTCCGCCACTTGAGCGGTAATCGCCAGGGCCATTGGCACCATCATCATAACAGCGGCCGTATTCGATACCCACATCGACAAGAATCCGGTCGCCACCATGAATCCAAGCATGATGCGCTGTGTGCTCGATCCGATGACGGCAATGATGAAAAGCGCGATTCTTCGATGCAGATCCCATTTTTCCATCGCTGTGGCAATGAAGAATCCGCCTAAAAATAAGAAAATAATATCATTTCCGTAAGAAGAAACGACAGCGGAGCCTTCCATTGTGCCTGTTAAAGGAAATAAAATAATCGGCAGCAAGGATGTGACCGGAATCGGAATCGCCTCGGTGATCCACCAGGTCGCAACCCATAATGTAATCGCAAGAGCATACTTTCCTTCCAAAGCTAGATTATCCGGATGGAAGAATAAAAGAGTAAGAACAAATAAGAGCGGCCCTAATATCAATCCGATCAATTGTCCTCTTGTATAGGAGGGCTTGTCCTTTTTCGGCCTCATGTTAACGGTTTTTTCCGCTGGTCCATCATATTCCGCAGCCTCTTCTTTCAAGGCGCTGCTCCCTTTTTTGGCATAAGCAAACACATTGAGAGCATCCTTTGTTTTGCCGTGCTGCTGCCACATTTTATCCCAGGTGAGGGAAAAGCTCTGTTTCATTGTAACCACCCCTTTTTAAAAATTTGTGAACATTTTGTGAAAACGTTTACTTCATAATTTTTAAATATTGAGGCAATTACGTCCAGCTTATTTAACTAAATGAAACTAGCTTTTAAAAAATCGGAGGACTCCGGTGCAGCTTTATATTTTTGGAAAGGCCGTCCGGAAGTTTGGTAGATCAGCTCGGTCTGGATTAATTTTTCCCCTTCAAAGAATCGGATATATTTTCGAAGGGATACATGGGAAATACAGCACCTTTCCGAAAGCTCATTGGCTGTAAGCCAGTCATTCGCCTCAATCAAACAGGCAAGGACCCTTAGTGCCGTTTCCTTCGTAATCCCCTTTGGAAGCGTGTAGACCTGGTTTTGGCCGCCTTTATGCAGCAAGCGGTCCACCTCCTGCTGGGAAAAGGTTTGGTTGGTTTGAATCCTGTTGGCGCGGTACCGGTTCAGGGCCTCCTGGAAGCGCGCAAACGAGAAGGGTTTGATCAGATAATCGATGACTCCATAGCGGTGCCCCGTCTGGACGGTATGGGCATCATTGGCCGAAGTAATCAAAATGACATCGACATTCTTCCCTTCCGCCCGGATTTGCCTGAGCAAATCCAGCCCGCTCCTGTTGCCAATATAGACATCAAGCAGCAGCAGATCAGGCTGGTGCTGATGCACCTGTGTTAATCCGTCTTCAATCGTATGAGCCTCACAGACCAGTTCAAACCCGCCCACTTTGTTCAAAAACAAGCGATGAAACTTACACACATCCAAATCATCCTCCACCATCGCAACTTTTATCTGCGGGACAGGGGGACAGGTTCCTTGTCCCGGCATAGCGTCCTTAGTCATTTTGTGGGACAGAGGGACAGGTTCCTTGTCCCTGCTGCAGGCAGCCTTAGTCATGTTGTGTACTCCTTTCTGTATATGGGATATGTACGGTAATAATGGTGCCTCTCTCTTTTTCCGATAAAATGTCCAGCGTTCCGTTAAGAGGCTGAAGTTTCCTTTTAATGTTGGCCAGGCCGTAGCCATGATCGCCCTTTTTTGTGCTTTTAAAATTGTGTTCGTTTGCCGAAAAGCCCATTCCGTTATCTTCAATCACATACCGAAGGACACCCCCGGCCTGCTTAAGGGTGAGCGTCAGCTGCTTATCGTCCTTATGCTGCATCGCTTCCCACGCATTTTCAAACGTGTTTCCAATCACGGTCACCCAGACGTCGATGAGATTCGCATTCATGCTTGGCCAGGGAATCCCGCTCTGGAGATGGACTCTCACACCCATCTGTTCCATCCAGCTGATTTTTTTCGTTAAAAAGTGGGCGATGCTCACATCCTCGACAAGCTTGGCGACATCGCTGGCCGCACTCGCCGTTTTTAGATGGTAACGTTCGGACAGGTCTTCAATATAGTCCTGCAGTTCCAGATACGATTCTGTTTCGACCATCGCCTGGATGATGTGGAGCTTGTTCATGAATTCATGCGTCTCGCTTCTTAGGCTGCGCGCGTACACCTCTGCGCCGGCAAGCTGCCTCATCATCTCGTTCAGGTGGCTGCGTTCCTTAAACGTAGCCAGCGCCCCGACACACTGCTCGTTGACATACATCGGCACACATGTGACTACGGTTTCGACATCCCCTTTTTTTACGGCCTGATTGTAAAAAGCGGAGGTGGCCTGCAGTTTAAGCTCCGGCCAAATCTGCTGAACCGGCGTGGCTTCAAACTCGCCCTGGTAACCGGTCCGCCTCAGGAATTGCTTCGCTGTCTGATTGACCAGCAGCACCTCGCCCTGATTATTAATGGCCAAGATTCCGTCATCTACACTTTCAAGCATCGAATCCCGCTCCTGGATCGCCAGGGCAATTTCCTTCGGCTCCATTCCGTTCAACGTTTTTTTGATTCTATTGGCCAGTAGCCAGGCGCCAATCAGGCCAATGATCAAAGAGATGGCTGTGACCAGAATCAGGATCAATTGCTGATTGAACACCGCAGCCGCAATTTTATCGGTCGCAATCCCGACAGAAACAGCTCCGATTTGATTTCCTTCATCGTCCGAGACCGGATGGAAGGCGCGCATCGACCGGCCCAATGTCCCCACATTTTCCGAGACATACGTTTCTCCCGCAAACACACGGCCGGCATCTGTCCCGACAAACGTCCGCCCAATCCGCTCCGGCACAGGGTGAGTAAACCTGATTTTATTATTATCCATTACGACGATATAAAGAAGGTCACTTTCCGTCCTGATTTCCTCGACCACATCCATCAATGTCTGGCTGGGCTCCCCCGCCATCAGCGCATCCCGGACCAGCGGGTTATGAGCAAGGTGGCTCGCACTCATCCTAACCTGCTCAGCCAGGGATTCCTTTGTCTGGCTGGCCAGCTTAAACCCCATGAACAGACTCAGTGTCAAAAGCGACAGCAAAACAACCAGACTCGAAAACAGCATCACCTGCCCCTTAAGTGTCAACTTCCCCCAAAAACGTTTCATCCGCTGCACCTCCTTTTGCGGGACAGGGGACAAGAACACTCCTGCCGCTTCACTTCTTTCGCTTCTTTTTCTTTTTATTCTTGCTTGGAAGCTGATGGATTTTCTTGCGGGAAAGCCCGAACCGTTGCGGACCCATATATAGCTCAGCCAGAGGATATAGAGTTTCAAAATTTTCTGTTGAGATATCTGCATTCATTATTTCGCTTTCCATCTTAAAAAAATCTTCTTCAGGATTATCCCAAAACTCATCTGCCAGGTCTCTTGGAGGCACAAGAGATCTTTTCATGTCTGGTTCAGAGGCTATATCTAGTAGTTCAATCAAAGCTGAGGTTACATAGTCTCTTAACTCGTTGGGAGATAGCCTCGTATATTTTTTTGCAGTCAGTAGCATTCTGTGGAAAAAATGGGCAGCTTCTTCCGATTCTCCAGCTTCGGAAAGAATAAGGCCTAGCGTATACAATGATTCAGTTTGCATAGGATTCAGTTCAATCGAACGCTCAAACGCGCAAACAGCCAGGTCTGCCCGGTTCCCTTTATGGTACAGGTTGCCAAGCCTGTTCCAGATAAACTCATCCTCTTCCTTGTTTTTTAATTTTGCAAGGAGGTGCTCCTCTCGGTCAGTAGCATAACGATGCGAGCTGCCATCATAAAGCCTATACTCGCCAAAGGAACAACGATGATCCGGAATGCCTCCCTGATACATCATCAAGAAGCTTGTCGCTTTTAGCATAAAGTCGTTTGTGGTTTCCCAGTTGCCGGCAGAGTTGCAGAATGAGCATCTAAAATAGCCAGTTATTTGAATGAATTCTTCTATCTGCTCGGGTTTTTCTGGACCACCTTTGCCGACATTGAATGCCATCATGCCAATATCATATTCCCCAGACTTTCCGCAGCTTTTACAAACAAGCTCGGTAAAGTTAGACGCCAAGGGAGGTTTAATCTTATTGAGATTTTTAAAAATAACCTTTGCATACCTCCCAGGCAAATCTGAAAGAGACGGTTTAGGAGGAATAGCCGAAAGCTCCCTCTTAGTTAATACACTAATTAATAAAGGGTTCACGGTAAATCCTGTCATCTAATCTACTCCTTTCAAAAATAAAAGAAGGATCCATAATCTATTATCATATATTTTACTATACCATTCAGGGCCGTCCCCATGCCCTGCGAAAACAGGTAAATGGACTTTTGGTTTTTACAGGAAGTGGAAGTTGGCAAATAAATCAGGGATTTTGGAAAATAAACTGGTCTATTCGGAAAGTAAATGCATTGAAATGGAATGTAAATCACGGAATTTGGAATGTAAATCAGGAAAAATGGAAAATAAACGTCCCACAGCGAGTCCCCTGTTATAAAAATATTTAGAAAATACTATTGACATTTTGCTAATAGAATATAAAATTACCTTTATACCTTATCAAAGAAAATAAAATAAATTCGATCTCTTATCAAGAGTGGCAGAGGGACTGGCCCGATGACGCCCAGCAACCGTTCCGCATGGAATTGGTGCTAAATCCTGCAAAACAAGCAATTGTTTTGGAAGATAAGAGAGGAGTAGTCCCTACTATTGTGCGATGAAACCTCTCTTTTCTGGAGAGGTTTTTTATTTTTATCACTGTTGATAAGAAAGAATAGGGGGAGCAGAAAAATGAAGAAGAATCTAATCAAAACTACATTCACATCACTCATTGCCGCAACAGTTTTACTGACAGGCTGCGGTTCAGGCGGAGGAACGCAGGAAGCAGCAAAATCCAGCACACCAATCGAAGGAGTTCCTGAAGTTTTTGCCAACGGGGACCAGCCGAAAATCAAAGTCATCCGCAAGATTGGCGGAGATGACCATACAGCTCAATTCCTGGCGGGCGCCAAGCAGGAAGGCGAAGCTTTGGGCTTCAAGGTGGATGTGTTCACGGCAAATGGAGATACAGCGAAGTTCCATGATGCGATCAACCAGGCACTAAACCAGAATTATGACGGATTCATCATTTCCCACGGTGACGATGCAGCGACCGTCTCTGACGTCCAGAAAATCGCCGATGCCGGCAAAAGCGTTGTTGCCTTTGACTCGCATGCCGATTTGACCAATATTGACGGCGTTACGCTTGTCTCACAAGATGATGAAGCATTGGCGACTCTGGCACTGGACCAACTGGTAAAAGAAACAAATGGCGAAGCGAATATTGCCTACCTATGGGTAGACGGATTCCCGCCAATGGTTAGAAGAAACAAAGTGTACGAAGATGTTTTAGCGAAAAATCCTGGCATTAAAGAAGTCGAGCGCTTTGGTGTAGCCGCAGCTGATACGAGTGTCCAAACGCAAAACGCCGTGGCCGCGATGCTGAATAAATACCCTAAAGGGGAGCTGGACGCGATTTTTGCCACCTGGGATGCTTTTGCCATCGGTGCAGCACGTGCGCTGAAAGAAGCGGGCCGTGAAGAAGTGAAAATCTATGGAATCGACGTTTCCAATGCGGACCTGCAGGAAATGCAACGGGAAGGCAGCGCCTGGAAGTATACCGCAGCGGTTGACCCGAAAGTAATCGGTACCGTCAACATGAGATTACTCGCGAAGAAACTGGCAGACGAGGAAACGCCTCAAACCCATGACCTGGCCGCTTCCCTCATCTCCCAGGAAGATCTTCAAAAATCAAACGACCCTGTGAACATGGTCAACCTGGCTGACATCATTGAAGGCTGGGGCCAATCCGATGAATTTGAAGAAGACTGGATGAAGACGTTAAAAGAACATTATAAAAAGTAACTAAGGGCGGCACTCTCTTTTCCACAAGATAAAGAGAGTGTCTTCTTTGAAAGGATGGTGACACATCATGACCACATTGGAGATGAAGAATATTTCGATCGAATTTCCGGGTGTAAAAGCATTGAATGGAGTGGATTTTACGGTTGAAAGCGGGAAAACTCATGCCCTGATTGGAGCCAATGGCGCTGGGAAATCCACGCTGATGAAAATTCTTTCCGGGGCTTATGACCACTATAAAGGCGAAATCTCGATGGATGGCGAGACCCTCTCCATCACTTCGCCTAAAAGTGCCATGGATGCTGGAATTCAGATTGTTTATCAGGAAGTGGATACCGCACTGATCCCCTCTTTAACGGTGGCGGAAAATATCATGCTGATGGACACCGTCCACAACATGGGGAAAAAGCAATGGATCAACTGGAAAAGCCTGCATTCAAAAGCGGCTGCCATCCTGGCGGAAATGAATTTGAACCTTCATCCTAAAAAACTGGTAAGTGAGCTAACATTGGCACAAAAGCAAATGGTCCTGATCGCCAGAGCGGTTTCGAAAGAATGCAAGTTCCTCATCCTCGATGAGCCGACCGCCCCTCTTAGCCATACAGAAACAAACGAATTATTTCGCATTGTAGAAGAATTAAAGAATCGCAGCGTTGGGGTTATTTTCATCTCCCACCGGCTGCCCGAAATTTTTGAGATTTGTGATGAAATTACGATTATGAGAAGCGGTGAAGTGGTCGAGAGGCAGAGAATCGCCGAGACMAACCAAACCAAAGTGGTGGAGCACATGCTGGGCCAAAAACTTGGCGAGCAGTTCCCCGAAAGACCGATGACCATTGGACATACAGTCCTTGAGGTAAAAGGACTTACAGATAGAGACAAGATTAAAGATTTTACGATGGAAGTCAAAGCAGGCGAAATTGTCGGCATCGCCGGGCTGGTCGGCGCCGGCAAGACCGAGTTCTGCAAGGCCCTGTTCGGAGCGGAAGGCAAGCTGGCCGCAGGCGAAGTCAAGGTGAACGGCAAAGTAGTCAGCGTCCGAAATCCGCACCAAGCGGTGAAAAATGGCTTTGCCCTCGTCCCTGAAGAGCGCCGTAAAGAAGGCATCCTTGTCCAGGAATCGGTTGAATCCAACTTGACGGCCGTGAACCTGGGCCATTTTGCAAAACGCTTCAGTTTCCTTGACCGGAAAAAGGAAAAGTCGGCGGCAAAAGAATGGATCCGCAACCTTGGAATCAAGACACCGTCGGAAGAAACAAAGGTGCAAAACCTCTCCGGAGGCAATCAGCAGAAGGTGGCCATCGGAAAGTGGCTGATCTCCGAGGCGGACGTCTATATTTTTGATGAGCCGACCAAGGGTGTCGACGTCGGCGCCAAAAAGGACATTTTCAACCTGATTGCGGAGCTGGCAAGCCGCGGAAAGGCGATTATTTATGCCTCCTCCGAGCTCTCCGAAATCATGGGAATCACCCACCGGGTTTACGTGCTTTACGATGGCAAGTCCGTGAAGGAACTCGAAACCCGC
Source organism: Bacillus sp. FJAT-27251 (assembly GCF_001273925.1). GTDB lineage: Bacteria > Bacillota > Bacilli > Bacillales > Cytobacillaceae > Mesobacillus_B. Next base: position 664,446 of record NZ_LIGG01000001.1, read on the forward strand.
ACAACAAATGAAGAAGAACTATTATTCTACTCAACAGGGGGCAGGTAAAATGGAGGCAAACATATCATCGAAGAAACAGACCCCGGCAAAAGCGTCCTTTGACCTTTTTCAATTTTTATATAAATATGGAACGATCATTACCATCTTTGTGCTGATTGCCATCTTTTCATGGGCCAATCCGAACTTTATCCAGGGAAATAATATCGTCAACATCCTGCGTTCGATTTCCATTGTCACGATTATTGCCATTGGAATCACCATCTCGTTAACGGTTAATGGTTTCGACCTTTCCGTTGGCTCGGTGGCCTCGCTGTCGAACGCGATCGTGATTTCGATGTTCGTCTGGTTTTCGCAAAACACCCTTGTGGCGATTATCTCGGCGATTGCCGCCGCGCTGATTGTTGGGATTTTAAACTCCATCATGATTGTAAAAATGCGGATTCCCGATATGCTGATGACGCTCGCGACGATGTTCATCATCCAGGGAATGGCCCTGACCTATACGAAGGGTGCGACCGTATCGGAAAACATGGTGATGAGTGACGGGACGATGGCAGAAGGCGCGATCAGCCCGTTTTTTGCGAAAATCGGCCAGGTGCCGTGGATCATCCTGATCATGGTCGTCGTGGTGGTCGTGGTTCATATCTTTTTAACGTATACGAAGCACGGAAGATACATGTATGTAATCGGCGGAAACAAGGAAGCCGCACGGCTGTCGGGAATTCCGGTTAACAAGTACAAGGTGGCCGCCTACCTGCTTTCCGCCCTGTTCGCCGCGATCGGCGGGATTGTCCTCGCCTCACGCGTGATGACCGCCGAAATCAACTCCGGTGCGCCTTACCTGATGGATTCCGTCGCCGCTGCCTTCATCGGCTTTTCGGTACTCGGTGCAGGCAAGCCGAATGCTTTCGGAACCTTTGTAGGTGCGGTGCTGATTGGGATTTTAGCAAACGGCCTCGTCATGATGTCCGTACCCTACTACGCCATGGACATCGTCAAAGGCACCGTCCTCGCATTTGCATTGGCTATCACGTATTATAAGCAAAAATAGATCAAGGGGACGGTTCTCGTGCATCAGTGATGCACGAGAACCGTCCCCTTGTCTCATTCATTTTGCACGTGATTGTAGTGCTGCAAAGTTAAGCGCTGCATTTCTTTGCTGGCTCTGGGGATGAATTCCTCGCTGGAATGCTGTATGAGATGGTCATACATCATTTGCAGGCTGACATCCTGGTAGGACATTTGAAGGTGAATATTTTTGACATTAGCATCTTCCATCAATAATGCTGAATTAAAATTATTGCTCCCCATAAGCTTGGCGGTTGACCTTGAATCAAGGGCAATCTTCTTTTCGTACTCATTGAGCCTGCCAAAGTTCATGTTCCAGTTTATGGATCCCATTTCTTGCAATTGCACCGGATGGGTACGTTCCGGATCAATAAGAGCAAGCATCGTCCTAACATGATCCCTTAATACGGTAATATGCAGCTCTAATATCTTTTTTAACACCGGGTTCTGCACGGAAGAATAATACATTTTCAATCTATGGATGACACCTTCATGGGTACCCAAATGTTCCGCCATGATTCCGAGGTCTGCCGCGGGCAAATTCATCTTGCATCCCCTCCTCTCCTCCTTTGTCAGGATATTCACCCTGCTGGAGGGAGGTACATTGTCTAGTGATGCATGGGGACGGTTCTCGTGCATCATAAACCAGCCGGTTGCCACACTTTAGACACAGGTTTTTCAAATAAACCAAATAATTGATGCAATAACGGCTTGATACTGATGCAATCCCCCTGATTATTGATGCAATCCTCGCTAAATTTGAAGCAATTCTCATAAAAAGAGCCTGCGTTTTTTCTGTACTCCAAAATATAAATTGCCCACAAAAAACACTTGTTGTCTATTTGACAATCAAGTGTTTTGTAGTTTGAAGCTGCATAATGTGATTCATGGCTGATGCTTCTTTTTATTCTTCAGTATCCTCAAATAAGTTATCCAAAAATTCATCAATATCATTTGCTAAAAAATACATATTACTCATATCATCAGGATCCTCCGGTTCTTGCTCATGACCCCAAAAGTATATCTTTTCATAATAAGGATCCTTTGTCCCTAAACATATAACATTTCCTGATGGGTCATCCCCAATTGGAAGAAATCCTAATGGCAGCCTTTCATCCATTATATCTATAAAATCTGTCAAATTATCATACATATCGCCAATACCATAAAAAACATTCAAAACACTTGGTCCTTGCTCATCAGATATCATAAATAAATTAGGTCTAACTTTTCCGCCATTCCATTTAAGTAAAAAACTCCTGTATCGTTCTGTTAGCTTAATATTATTTTCAAGTTCGAATCTTTCTATCTGTTCTATCGAAAGATTATCATGTGAACCAAAAATTTCCGCCATATATTCCTCCTAATTATTTTCTTTTATGATACTAAGAAGCAAGGGGACGGTTCTGCTGCCTCACTGGCCGGTGCCAATGAGGCACGAGAACCGTCCCCTTGTCTCATGCGATAAAACGCTTTTTAAATACTTTGGTTAGCAGCACATTGAAAATGCCGCAGATGAAGGACAGGATGATAAGGGCTGGGCCTGTTCCGAGCGAAAAGCCTTCCTGATCGATATCTGCATAGATCAACTCGATGCCCATCAGCTTAAAATCAAATGAATTCCATCCAAACATATAGCCCAGTGAAGAATACAGCAATGTTCCTAAAAATAGTAACAGGAAGACCATCAAAAAACCTGAAAAAAACAAATAGAATACTGAGGTTTTCTTCAATATCTTTACATCCTTTCTTCAGTGAATTTGGGTCTGTCGTTCTTAGAACATACCGAACAAAAAAATTACCTCTCCGCTCGAAACAAATGCGAAGCAGCAGAACTCTCCATGCTTCCACTCACAGTTTGCGGACCCTTTTTCCTTGCTGGATCATTAGCGAGATTTCGGTGGCCTGCCCACTATCAAACGGTTCCTTCATTTGGGCTCTTTTTATTTCCGTCTGGATTTTAATGACCTTTTCCCCTTTCGCGGGAAGGCTTACGTAATAAGGAGCATTATGATTCAGCAAGGAAATCATCGGTATTTCGTCTTCAAATCTATATCTCTCGTAAAAATTGATGCTGAACTCTACATGTTCCCTGCTATGGTTCTTAAAAGGCAGTTCACATTCTGCACGGAGAGCAGAGGCGCTGATGGTTTCAAAGGTACATTCACTGCGATAGCGGTCATAGGCAACAGCATAGATTCCCGTAGCGATTGTTTTTTGAAAAAGAACAATCATTAAAGATGGAGCAATTGCAGTGAATAGAAAAGCAGTCAAGACCGCCCTGCCTTGATACTTGTTTAAAGACCGGGAAAGGAGAACCAAGCCGGATACTAGCATAACAAGCGAAATTACTCCGGGGAGATGCCATCCATCCTCCGTGGTAATGGTGATATTGTTCACCGAGAATAAGGACTCACTGTATGGATATATATGCGGAAAAGGGAAACTAAAGCCGATTGACAGCATGAGGAGAAGGATACCGGTGTAAAAAGATTTTTTACTTTTGACCATAGACGCCTCCTTCCTAATCAACAATGCTCTTTATAGGCGATCCTTTCCAAATCAATCCATTTCCAGTTTACCGGTAATTCATTATAAATTCTATAGGCCAAAACGTGTTTTAATGTAATTTTCAGAACTATAACAATTTATTTACATGGGGTTAAGGTAAAGACCGTTGATGATGTTCCTGCATATAAAAATAAACGGAAAAATTCCGCTTAACTTGGGAAATACCAGCATTTCCCGCGATTTAAGGGGAGTTTTTCCGCTTATGTGTATCAAAATACTTAAACTTAGCCTTAAATAGAGTGGTTAAGGGAAATTTCTCCGTTTATTTTCGCTTTTTAAGCCCTATTTTTTGCCTTAACCGGAATTTCTCCGCCTATGTTCCCTTCCAACCTTCGCACACCGATCATAACTTCATTCATTACGCCTGGTATAAAGAATGCAGCCCCTGGGCAATCTCAAGAAGTTCTTCCTTCCCCAGCAAATCCTGAACATACTCCCCGGGCAGCTGGTCAAACCCGCACTCAAGTCCGGCCAGTCCGCCGGCAATTGCCGCGATAGTGTCTGAATCCCCGCCTTCATTGGCGGCACCGATGACCACATCCAAATAGGAGTCGGAGTGAAGCAGCCAGTAAAGCACCCAGTGCATCGTATGGACCACAAACCCATCGGGTGGGCAATCCGGCTGTCCGCCAGTGGGGCTTAATTCATAGCGGGTTTCCTTAATTTCCTCTTTTATAGCGTCTTTCAAAAGTTGGCCGCCTAAAACCCTGAAGGCAATCCAGTTATACAGCACACAGGCCTCATCAGCCAAGGAATCATAATGGGTCATTTGGGATTGCTGCCTGGTAATGTCGAGCATCTGGTCAAGATCCCGGTATGCCAGCGCAACGGGCAGGCAGCGCATCAAGGTGCCATTCCCAGCCGACTTTCCACCAAGCCAGTCATAATGGGCTCGTTTAGCTGTCCCTAACCAATCGCCATCAAAATTGGCCAAAACAGTTGAAATGATGATCCCCACATCCTTCGGGCGCGAGTCATACCATTTTAAAAATTCATCCCCAATGGGTTCGACAGGCTCCTTCCTATCCCTGATGATTCCTTTTACAACCGCCAGGGTCATGGCCGTGTCATCCGTGATTTCCCCTTTTTCAAGGTCGAGCCACCCGCCGCCCATCATCCCGGTCACTTTCCCATACTGCTCTTCAATCTCCCCTTTTGTCATAAACTCCGTCGTGGCCCCCAAGGCATCACCAATGGCAAAGCCGAACAAAGCACCCTTAATCTTATTAAGCATATGATCACCTCTCTGGAAATTGATCATGGGAACGGTTTTGCTGCTTCACCAGCCCCCACTCGTTTTGATGCACGAGAACCGTCCCTGTGCTTCATTATGCTTTTTTCGTCTTTTCCAAGTTTACGATCTTCTCTTGGTGCACATAACTTTTACTGACGGTTTCAACGATCAATTCATTCTTTAACCCTTTATAGGTTGAATAACACATGACGAGCATTAAAACGGCTAATGGTATGGACGTGGCAACTAATGCAGATTGTAAGCCTGATAAGCCTCCAGTCATAATTAGTACACCGGAGACGGCACCAACGACAATGCCCCATATTACTTTCGTTGAGTGGGAAGGATTTGGATTCCCATTTTCACTGATCATGCCCAGTACAAAAACAGCTGAATTGGCAGAAGTAATAAAGAAAACGAGAACTAATACCATGGCTAAAATACTTAGCAGCACACTCATTGGGAAATAGTCAAAGAACTTGAACAATGCAGAGGTAACATCAGTGGAAACCGCCGCAGCGATAGCTGTTTCGCCGCTGTTTTGAATAAGATCTATAGCTGAACCTCCCATGACGGCAAACCAGAAGAACGCCCCTAGAACAGGGATAAAAATAGCCCCTATCATAAACTCTTTTATGGTTCTCCCTTTCGATATTCTGGCTACGAAGCTGCCTACAAGTGGTGCCCATGCAATCCACCATCCAAAGTAAAACAGCGTCCAGCTGGCGATCCAGGATCCTTCCCTGTATGGTTCCGTCCTAAATGACATTCCAATAAAATTTTGAGCGTAATCTCCTATCCCTTGAATAAAGATTTTTAAAATGGACTGCGTTGGCCCAAGAAGCAATACGAACCCTATTAAGGCAAAGGCCATTAGCATATTAAGGTTGGATAAATGCTTCATCGCCCCCTGGAGTCCTGAAATGGTTGAACCAATATAAATCAGGCTGACAATAAGAATAATTCCTGCCTGGGTATAAAAATTCACCGGAACCCCCCATAGATAATTCATGCCGCTATTCACTTGCAAAGTTCCAAACCCAAGAGAAGTTGCTATCCCAATTACTATGGATAAAATAACCAAAACATCAATCATTTTGCCGAAAGGACCTCTAACCTTTTCACCGATTAAGGGATAAAAGACGGAACTAAGAGAGGCTGGGAGTTTTTTGCGAAACTGGAAAAAGGCCAAAGAGACACCAACAACCGCATAACACGCCCAAGCAGAGACTCCCCAATGCAGATAAACGAATTGCATCGCAAGTTTTGCCGATTCTTCCGAGGAGCCTGTTCCAAAAGGGGGGTCAATATAATAGGAAACGGGTTCTGCAACACCCCAAAATACGAGACTGATGCCAATGGAAGCACTAAATAACATTCCAATCCAGGTAGCTGTTTTATATTCAGGCCGGTCGCCGTCATCACCAAGCCTGATATGCCCAAACTTTGAAAGTCCAATATACATGCAAAAGGCGAAGAAGAAAAATACACTCGTAAGAATGAACCAGCCGAGATTATTATAGATGAATTCAAGGGAATTGTTTGAGAAGCTTTCCATTTGTTTTGGCGCAAATACGCCAACGCTGATCAAAGCCAAACTGATGGCTAAGGAGGAAAAAAAGACAACTCTCTTGCCGTTCATATCAACACCCCTTAAATAGTCAATTTTTAAACACCCGCTTGTAAGCGGTTTCGTTTTTTTAGAATAGTATATCATAGGAAGAATCAGAGATTCTCCCTATGATATCAAATGGCTTTTTACACTTTTACCCTTCCTGATGCAATACGGGAATCCATTATTTCTACTATTCTTCCTGCTACTTCCTGGGTGGAAGCAGTTCCACCCATATCCGGTGTCAAAACCTCGCCCTTAATCAGCAGCTCTTCGATTGCCTCAAGCACCTGTTTTCCGTAAGATTCATAGCCGAAGAAATCGAGCATTTGACTGGCTGACCATATGGCCGCAAGCGGATTCGCGATTCCCTTGCCTGCGATATCAGGGGCAGAGCCGTGTATGGGCTCGAACATCGATGGATAGTTCCGTTCGGGATTGATATTTGCCCCGGCTGCAAGCCCAATTCCGCCGGCGATCGCAGCGCCCAAGTCTGTTAAGATATCTCCAAACAAGTTCGAGGTTACCACCACTTCAAACCTTTTTGGGTCCTTGATCATCAGCATGGCGGCCGCATCGACAAGATAAGAGGCCGTTTCGACTTCCGGGTATTCGGCACTGACCTCCTCAAAGATCTGGTCCCAAAAAACCATGGAATAATTTAATGCATTCGCTTTTGATATGCTTGTCAGGGACCTTTTCTCTTTTTTAGCGGTTTCAAATGCATACCGTATAATCCTTTCCGTTCCTTTGCGCGAGAACACACTGTTTTGCATGACAACCTCGTTTTCCCGCCCTCTAAACAGCCAATCACCAGCGCCAGAGTATTCTCCCTCACTATTTTCCCTGATAAATAGCATATCGATGTCCTGGCGTTTTACATCCACTAAAGATGTTTTCGCCCCTTTAAGCAATTTTACAGGCCGGATGTTTACATATTGATCAAAATCTTTCCGTATTCTCAGCAGCAGATCCCATAAGGAAATATGGTCAGGGACGCCGGGAAACCCGACTGCCCCCAAATAAATCGCATCAAACTCTTTTAACTGGTCGATGCCATTCTCATCCATCATTTTCCCGTGTTTCGTATAGAACTCACAGCCCCAGGGAAAATAGGTGAAATCGAACTGGAAGGTGGAATCAAGTGCTGCTGCTTTTTTTAGCACATCAATCCCCGCATCAACGACCTCAGGGCCAATTCCATCTCCTGCAATAACAGCAATCTTATACGTTTTCACAGTAATCTCCTTTTAAAATTAGTTTTGGTTCCAAACGATCAACTTCATTTCTGTCATTTCCTCAATCGCATATTTAATCCCTTCCCGGCCAGTGCCGCTTTCCTTGACACCGCCATATGGCATGTGGTCAACGCGATAAGTTGGAACATCATTTATGATGACCCCGCCCACATGCAATTCCCGTGCGGCATATAAGGCATACCTCACATTATTTGTGTAAATTCCAGCCTGCAGGCCGAAACGGGAATCATTCACTTGCTTCACCGCCTCTTCCATGGCATTGAACTTGTTTACCACCACAACAGGGGCAAACGCCTCCTGGCGGCAAACGCTCAAGTCAGGCTCAGCATTGGTAATAATCGTAGGCTCAAGAACACCGTTCCGGATGTTTCCGCCAGTCGCAATGTCAGCATGGCGGCTGTTGGTTTCCTCAATCCAGCCCATTACCCGGTCTCTTTCTCCCTTCGAAATCAAGGATGATATATACGTATCGGGATCGAGCGGGTCACCGACCTTCAACTGTTTTGCCGCTTCGGTGAACTTCCTTGTAAAATCCTCATAAATCTCTTCATGGGCATAAATCCTCTGAAGGGAGATGCAAACTTGTCCCTGGTTGGAAAAGGCCCCCATGATACAGCGGTCAATGATGGAATCGATATCGGTATCTTTATCAATAATCAGGGCGGAGTTGGAGCCAAGCTCTAAAGTCGTTTTCTTTAATCCTGCCCGGCTGCGGATGCCAATCCCTACCTCTGGACTGCCTGTAAAAGTGATCATGCTTACCCGGTCATTTCTGACAATTTCTTCTCCCACTGTGCTTCCCGGCCCTGTCACGACATTCAGCACACCAGGCGGAAGGCCCGCCTCTTCAAATAGTTCAGCGATAAACAAGGCTGAAAGCGGTGTTTGCGAGGCTGGCTTTAAGACAATGGTGTTCCCTGCCGCCACGGCTGGCCCTACCTTATGGGCAACCAGATTCATCGGGAAATTAAAAGGGGTGATGGCTCCAATCACACCGATTGGCTCTCTTAAGGTGTAGCCGATCCGGCCAATACCGCCTGATGCCGCATCAAACGGGATTGTCTCCCCATGAATGCGCTTCGCTTCCTCTGCCGCGAATTTATAGGTTTCAATCGTTCTTGAAACTTCCGCTTTTGAAAACATGATCGGTTTTGCGGACTCGCGCGTAATGATTTCGGCGGCTTGGTCCGCTTTTTCCGTTAAAAGCGAAACGACTTTTTCAAGTATTTCCGCTCTCTTGAACGCCGGCATGTTTGCCATCACGCTGCGTGCTTCATAGGCAGCATCAATCGCCCTTTGAGTCTGGGCTTTATCACCCATGGCGATCTGGGCGATTTCTTCCCCTGAATAAGGGGAGTATAATGGCGCATAGTGATTGGTTCCCACTTTTTCTCCATCAATGATCAAGTACTTCCTCACAGATTGAACTTCAGTTTGTCTATTCATTTAGGGCCTCCAATACCATTTCATGAAATTGAACAATGGCTTTCTCTGAAGATGAATATCTGCCTTTATTGAATGCGCGTGAACGGAACCCTATCTGCTCCAGTTCCACCAGCTCGATATCCTCCGAGCGGACCTGTTCCGCAAATTCCATTAAGTCCTTTTCCGCCTGGGACAAGTTCTCATCACGGAAATAATAGGTGTAAACAGCCATCGAAGTTTCATGATCAATCGGGACAATCTGAATGGAGGCCATGTTGCCCGGACCAGGATAGATCGTTAACATTAAATTCGGCCACAGCCAATAGAATTGCCCTCCCTGCATTTCCGCTTCATCCAAATTCACTGTCCCGTATTTTTTGTCCGGTTTGACAACCGTTCCTTGAATCGAATAATTCTCGCACGTAATGATTTGATAATCATTCATGTCAAGCGCGGCCACAAAGCTTGGATGAGCCACATGGCAATGGTCACATTCCAAATAGTTATCCATGAACGCTTTCCAGTTGGCCTTGAAGGTACGCGTTTTCTGATGGGTTCTTTTTAGTTCGCTTAAAAAAGGATTCTTTCCCAGCCGTTCGAAGAAATCGCCATAGGATTCACTTAAAGGCTTGGCATCATCATCCAGGTTCACAAAAATAAGCGATTCCAAAATTTCCATCCTGACAGACCGCAGACAGGCATCCTTCACGCAGCTTTCATCTTCACCGCGGAAGTTAGGTGCTTTATTCAGCTGCCCATCCAGCTTGAATGTCCAGCCATGGTAGGCACACTGGAGGATTTTCTTATTCCCGGCACTGTTTTTTTCAAGCTTTGTCGCCCGGTGTGGACAGACATTATAAAAGGCACGCACCACTTCATCCTTGCCGCGGTTCACGATAATCKGCTCTCCAGCTACCTCTGCAGTAAAGAAATCCCCGACTTTCTCCACCTGGCTGACATGGCCGACAAGCTGCCATGACTTTGCAAATACCATTTCCATCTCTTTTTCCAATACTTTGGGATCTGTGTATTTGTCATAAGTTAACGTCCTTTCGAATGTACGATCCGTTGCGTTTTGCACTTTATTGTAAGTCATCATCAGTTTCCTCCTTGGTTTCCCGTTGATTTATTTGTCCTTATCACTTTATCTGTTAGGTGGCAGAGGCTGCCTTTTCTTTCTCGCCCATAATACTCGTACTATGAAGCGGCTGCACTTTTGACCCTGGATGGATGTATGCCTTGGCATTACTCACAGCTGTCGGTGCCTCACCAAAACCACTGGCAATAAGCTTCACCTTCCCGTCATAGGTGCAGATGTCCCCTGCGGCATAAATTCCCTGAACGCTTGTCTCCATTTTTGAGTTGACCATGATAGAGTTTTTTTCTATTTCCAGGCCCCAATCCTTGATGGGACCGAGTGAAGAGACAAAGCCGAAGTTAACCAGGACATGATCGGTTTCAATCGCCATGTGTTCCCCACTCTTAGCCTCTTTTACAATCACTTTCTCGATCTTTTCTTTTCCGGCCAGCTCAACTGGCATATACGGAGTTAAAATTTCTACCTTTGAACTTTCAAGCTGGTTGACACTGTGCTCATGCGCCCTGAATTTTTCCCTTCGATGAATGAGCGTTACCTTTTCCGCGATGGGCTCAAGCATGAGGGCCCAATCAACGGCTGAATCTCCGCCGCCGAAAATGGCCACCCTTTTACCGGCAAACTGATGTACATCTTGAACAAAATAGTGCAGATTGGCTTTCTCGAACCTTTCTTCACCTTCAATATTTAATTTTCGCGGCTGAAAAGCGCCATTTCCCGCCGTAATGATCACGGCTTTTGTATGATGTGTCCCTTTATTGGTGATGACGGCAAAAGTTTGATCCTGCTTTCGGACGATACTTTCAACAGACTCTTCCAGACAGATTTCCGGTTCAAACTGGTTCATTTGCGCAAGCAGATTATCCACCAGCTCCTGGGCTCTGATTTTCGGAAAACCAGCAATGTCATAAATATATTTTTCTGGATACAGTGCTGATAATTGGCCGCCCAGCTGCGGAAGGCTTTCAATGATTTTCACTGATGCCTGTCGCATCCCTCCATAGAAAGCAGTGAATAACCCGACCGGGCCTCCCCCGATGATGATGAAATCGGAAAGATTGCGATGCTCCATTACGAAACCTCCTTTTCATTTTCCATACACCCTTTCTAATGCAAGCATCGTGCCAAAAGTGTTAAACCCTTTAAACACGGTGAAAATATTTAAAATTCACTGAAATGTCTATCATTTTGAGTTAAAATGGACTCGAATAACGGAGATTAAAAATCAAAAATGACTCACTATCCTAGATTAGGGGGCTGCACATGAAGATTCCAAATCCAACAGGGAATGTGGAAATGACACTTGAAACTCTATTAAAGATTCTTGACTATTCCTCGGACGAGATTTTTGTTTTAGACGGGGAAGCGCGGATTGTGTATGTAAATAAGGTGTGTGAAAGGCACTACGGACTCCGCCCCAGTGATGTAATCGGCAAATACAACGTGGAGCTCTTTGAAAAAGGCTATTGGAAACCCTCGATTGTGCCAGAAGTGTATCGGAGGAAACAGCCTTGCTATATGAAGCAGCAAACATACATCGGTACGGAACTCCTGACAACGGCCATTCCTATATTGAATAATAAGAATGAAATTGAACTTGTTGTGATTACCTCGACCCAAAGCCAAAAGATGAAAATATTCAATACAGGAAACGAAAAAAGTGAGTCAAATCTGACTCAGCCTAGCGAAGAAGATAAAAGTATCGTCACCAACAGCAGCAAAATCAAAAAAATTCTGGAGCTCTGTAAAAAGGTAGCACCTACAGATTCCAATATCCTCATCCTTGGTGAATCCGGCACAGGAAAAGGAGCCCTTTCCCAATATATCCACAAAGTCAGCAACCGGCGGAATCGCCCCTTTCTCGCAATCAACTGCGCGGCCATTCCGGAGGAACTATTGGAGTCTGAACTCTTTGGGTATGCAAAAGGTGCCTTTACCGGGGCAAATAATTCTGGAAAACAGGGGTTAATTGAGGCCGCAAATGGAGGTACTATATTCCTCGACGAAATCGGGGAAATGCCTCTTTCCATACAGGCAAAACTCCTACAGCTTATCCAGGAAAAACAATTCATTCCTGTCGGAAGCAGCGAGGTAAAAAAAGTGGATGTGCGGATCATCGCGGCAACGAATCAAAACCTTGAAACGATGATTAAAAACAAAGCATTCCGGGAGGATTTATTTTATCGTTTAAATGTGATTGATATCGTCCTGCCGCCTCTGCGCGAAAGAAGAGAAGACATCGTGCCTCTAACCTACAATTTCCTGAATAAATTCAACCAAAAATATAATGAAAATAAGGTCATTTCGGAAGAATGCCTGCACTTGCTCACACACTATTCCTGGCCGGGGAATGTACGCCAGCTTGAAAACCTAATTGAAAGATTAGTCATCATTAGCAATTCGATGATTGACGTGCATGATTTACCTGATGTGATCACGGAGAAAATCGGGGATGCTCCCCCATTATGCCTTCCAAAAACACTCGACGAGGCTGTTGATCAAACCAAAAGAATGTTAGTAATGAAATCCTATGAAAAGCATCAATCAACCCGAAAAGTGGCAAACGACCTTGGCATAAGCCAAACGAAGGCGGCCAGGCTGATCAGGGAATATTGCGGAGAATCGGGTTAGGGTTTTGAAAATAGTTTTTGAATAATGTTCAAAATAAAGAATTAAAAACTAACAAACTGGAAATAATTTTGATAGATATGGTATGCTACGATTTTACAAAGCTTCAAAATAAACGAAGAGGTGTTTAAACATGAACAAATCGGAATTAGTGAGCGCCGTCTCTACACACGCAGAACTATCCAAGAAGGATGCGGCAAAAGCGGTAGATGCATTATTTGAAACTATCTCTTCTGCTCTTGCGAACCAGGAAAAGATTCAGGTAATCGGATTCGGAACATTTGAAGTGCGTGAGCGTGCGGCAAGAACAGGACGCAACCCGCAAACCGGGGAAGAAATGCCGATCCCCGCTTCCAAAGTACCTGCCTTTAAACCAGGCAAAGAACTAAAAGAAGCTGTAAAATAAGAGGCCAACGGAAAAAGCGCCAGGAAAGAAGAGATAAGTTTCTTCCCTGGCGCTTTCACTTTTTTGAACCAAAAAAAGAAGGCCCTCCCAAAGGAATTGCCTTCCATTCATACTATAATAGTGAGGCGAGAGAACCGTCCCCCCGCATCAGTGGAGCAAGAGAAACCTTGCATCAACCTGCTTCCGAAACAACTTCTTTTCTTCGCTTCTCTACGGCTATCGGTTGTTTCACTGGAATCTGGCCAAGTCCGAGCTCTTTTGCTTCCTGGTTCAATGCTTTTACCAGGCTGGTGACCATGAGCACCATGACGGCTGAGAATGGCAGAGCGGCAATGATCATGGTGTTTTGCAGGGCTTGCAGGCCTCCGGAATAAATGAGGGCAAGCGCGCTTGTTGAAAGCAGGACTCCCCAAGTCAATTTGATCGGTACACTTGGGTTTTGCGATCCATTCGTTGTCATCATCCCCAGAACAAAGGTGCCGGAGTCAGCGGATGTGACAAGGAACGTAACGATGATGAACACGGCTAGCAAGGATAGAGCCATGCTGCCTGGGAAGCCTTGCAGCACGCCGAACAGAGATTCCTCGGTCGCTAAGGAAGAAACCGAAAGCAGCCCTGTGGCTTCCGTGAAAATGGCTGTGCCCCCAAAAGTGGTAAACCAGAGGAATCCGATTAGTGACGGGATCATCAGGACATAGACAACGAACTCACGAATCGTCCGTCCCTTTGAAACCCTCGCAATGAACACGCCGACAAATGGAGACCAGGCAATCCACCATGCCCAATAAAAGATCGTCCAGCCATTGATCCAGCTGCGGCTTTCTTCATTCATGGGCGAAATCCGCAAGCTCATGTTCATGAAGTTCTGCACATAAGCACCCAAAGTATCGGTAAACATGTTAAGGATAAACAGAGTTGGTCCAAATACCAGGACAATCAGGAAGAGGACAGCTGTAAGCCCCATATTCAAGTTGCTAAGAATCTTAATCCCTTTACTTAAGCCTGTTAAAGCCGAAATCATGAATAAGACGGTCACAACGAGCATAATGATTGTTTGGTTTGTCATCGAACTAGGTACATCGAAAAGGTAGGACATTCCGCCATTGATTTGCATGACACCAAACCCCAGCGAGGTAGCGACCCCCAAAACCGTCGCAACGACCGCAATGACGTCGATCGCCTTCCCGACCGCTCCATCCGCATGTTTCCCGATCAGCGGCCGCAATGTCCGGCTGATCAGGCTCTTTTCCCCTTTTCTAAAAGTGAAATAAGCCAGAGCCAGCGCAATCGAACCATAGATGGCCCATGCATGGATCCCGTAATGGAAGAACGTGAATCTCATCGCATCCTTAATTCCCTGGTCCGTCCCCTCCGTGCCTGTAGGAGAACTAATCATGTAATGGCTGATTGGTTCAGCTGTTCCATAAAACAACAGCCCAACACCAATACCCGCACTAAAAAGCATCGCAAGCCAAGTTGGACGTGAAAACTCAGGCTTATCCTCCGGTTTCCCGAGCTTAATCCGGCCAACTGGACTAGCTAATAAATAGAAGCACACACCCACCAATAACGTAACAAGCAGAAGGTAATACCACCCAAAAGTATCCGTAATCACACCTTGAGCACTGCTTGTGACTTGTTCTAGCGTCGCGGGCATCGCAATCCCCATTAAAACAAGACCGGCCACAATGGCTAAAGATACATAAAAAACAGTCGTAGCATTTTTCATATTAAATTTTAACTCCCATCTTTGATAGATTCGCAGAGGGTTTTACTTCGTTTGGTGAACATAAAAATGCAAAACCAAATGGTAAAAATATTTTTTGGATGAAGTAAGATGAAACGTAACCCTAAAAAATTGCGTTCATTCATTTACTCTCAAGCAAGATATTCTTCATAACTTAATTATTTTAGTCTTTTTGTATTGGATATTGAAAAACTTGAAAGGATTTGTATGAGTCCACTACAGGTGTTTTCGGGGAATGTTAGTAGTATAACAAAACACCCTAAATCAATGCACATGCGAAAAAACGGCATATTTCCGCCTGAAACCGACTCATCCCCGCTGAGCAGGATTCTCCAAGACCTATTCATAAAATAACTCCAACATCCTCTTGATACCGCCAATTTAACTCAAATGATTAGGTTGTTGGTTTTGGTTTATGAATGGGGACGGTTCTGGTGTCTCATTTTTCACCCGTTTGCGACATTTAGGATGGAAAAAGACTGTGAGTTGACGGAACCTCACAGACTGTCCATGCTTTGTTGAATCCTCAAGCAGCGAAGCACGAGAACCGTACCAGCGCTTCACACGATTCCCACCAATTCGACATCAACCCACGCTGTGCCTAGGCGGTAGGAAAACTCAAGAACCCTCGTTTCTAAAATTAACTTCAATGCCGCCCTTCTTCAAGGTTGATCTACCAAGGCGACTTTAATCTAACGTTTGATTAGTATGGCAGAAATACGCTGTTTTAGCGGGATTCCATTTTTCGACGTGAATTTTAAAAATGACACGCATATGCGTTCCACTTTTGGGGTTCACTTGTGATAGGAGTGCCGTCATAAAATCAGAGGTTCATAGATAAGCGGAGAAATTCCGCTTAAGTTGGGAAATACCTATATTTCCCGCAATATAAGCACTAGCTTTGCAAAGTTGTACCAAATACTGGTATATCATTGAATTAGGTTTTAAACAGAAAAAATCCTCCTATGTAGAATTGTAATCAACAGGTTACCAAACACCCCAATTCTACAAGAGGAGGATTCATATGAACTCTATGGA